>NZ_JBIIOT010000006.1:0-102685 GCF_044336785.1 Tardiphaga sp.
TCCGAAAGGCCCGCTCTTGCCTCGTTTTCTCAGCCTCGCCCTCTGCATCACCATTATCAGCTTCGTGCCAGAGGCAGCCTGTGCGGCCGAAGGACTGAATGGCGCGAAACTGTCGATGCTCTGGGCATTGCCCTTTGCCGGCATCCTGCTGAGCATCGCCACCGGGCCGGTGCTGTATGCACACTTCTGGGAGCATCACTACGGCAAGCTCGCTGCATTGTGGGCGGCGCTGGTCATCGTGCCACTGTGGCTGACGACCGGTACCACGGTGGTTACGCATACGCTGGCCCATACTGTGCTGCTTGAATATTTGCCCTTCATCCTGCTGCTGCTGGCGCTGTTCACCGTGTCAGGCGGCATCTATCTGCAAGGCAATCTGCATGACAGCGTGTTCACCAACACGGTGCTGCTCGCTTTCGGCACGCTGATGGCCAGCATCGTCGGCACCACCGGCGCGTCGATGATCCTGATCCGGCCTCTGCTGCGCGCCAATGATGACCGGCGCCACAATGTCCATGTGGTCGTGTTCTTCATCTTCCTGGTCTCGAATATCGGCGGCTCGCTATCGCCGCTCGGCGATCCACCGCTATTTCTCGGTTTTTTGCGCGGCGTCGATTTCTTTTGGACCACGCAGCATCTCTGGCGCGACACGCTGTTCGTCGCCGGCATCGTGCTGGCGATCTTTATGGCGCTCGACATCTATCTGCATCGCCGCGAAGAACGGCTGCCGAAGATGAAGGACCCGACACCGGATACGCCGCTACGCCTGCATGGCAAGGCCAATCTCCTGCTGCTTCTCGTCATCATCGCCGCGATCCTGATGAGCGGCAGCTGGAAGCCCGGCATCTCCTTCACCGTACTCGGCACTCCCGTCGAATTGCAGAACCTGCTGCGCGACGCGATCCTCGTCATCGTCACTTTCGCTTCGCTGGCGCTGACAAAAGCCGAGCATCGCAGGGCCAATGATTTCAAATGGGGACCGATCGCGGAAGTCGCGATCCTGTTCGCAGGCATCTTCATCTGCATCGTGCCTGTGATGGCGATGCTGCAGGCAGGCACCAATGGCCCGTTCGCACCGCTCGTCGCACTGGTGACCCATGCCGACGGCACGCCGAATAATGCCGCCTATTTCTGGCTCACCGGCATCCTGTCGTCATTCCTCGACAATGCGCCGACCTATCTCGTCTTCTTCGAACTCGCCGGCGGCGATGCGAAGGCGTTGATGACATCGGGCGCGGCCACGCTGGCGGCGATTTCCGCCGGTGCCGTGTTCATGGGCGCCAATACCTATATCGGCAACGCGCCGAATTTCATGGTCTATGCCATCGCGCGGGATGCCGGCGTGAAGATGCCCAGCTTCTTCGGCTATATGTTGTGGTCGGGCGCCGTGCTGCTGCCGGTGTTCTTCCTCACGACCTGGGTGTTTTTCCTCTGACACCGCTCGTGGTTACTTCGCGTTTACCATAACCGCCTAGCGTCCCCCCAGGCTGGAATGCTGCGATTCCGGCTGTTGATCATGCGTTGCGGAGCCTGGCGTTGCGTCACACTCGTAAAATTACGCGCCTGCGCCGGCCGTTTGTCGCCATCGGCCTTGCCGCATGCGTCGCGCTCGCACCGCAAAGCACGGCCGCGCAAGGCTTCTTCGATTTCCTGTTCAATGGCGGCCAGCCACAAAAGCCGCAGCAGCGCCGCGGCGGCCCGCCACCGCAGACTGACTTCTTCTCCGATCCTTTCGGACTCAACACGCCCACGGAAGCACCGCAGCCCCAGCGCAGCGCCGGTTATGGCGGCTCTGGCCCAGCCTTCTGCGTGCGCACCTGCGATGGCAAGTATTTTCCGCTTGGCCGCAGCGGCGCCAGTCCGGCACAAATGTGCCAGGCCTTCTGTCCGGCTTCGCCCACCAAAGTCATGTTCGGCAGCAGCATCGATTATGCGTCATCATCGACGGGCGAACGCTATGCCGATCTGCCCAATGCCTTTGCCTATCGCAAGGCGCTAAAAGCTGATTGCACCTGCAATGGCCGCGATCCCGCTGGCCTGGCCCCCATCGACCTCTCGCTCGACACGTCGCTGCGTCCCGGCGATGTGGTCGCCACCACCAACGGCCTCGTCGCCTTCAACGGCATGCGCACCGGCAACAACCAGACGGCCGACTTCACGCCGGTCTCGTCCTATCCCGGCCTGACATCCGATGTCCGCGCCCGGCTCGGCGAGATGAAGGTCGCGCCTGTTGCCGCCGAGATGATCACCGACGAAGCGCCGATGGCGGAAACACCTCGCGAGATCGCGCCGCTGCCGGCCACGACGGTCGCGCCGAAGCGAATGCCGGCGCCTGGCGCAAAACGCGCCGAGCTCGACTGACAACCCTTAGAACGTTGCGCTGACACCTAGGCGCGGGCCATGGACGTAGCGGTCGATGGTCTGGTTGCTGGTGGTGCTGAAGGTCTGGTTCAGCACGTTGAAATAGGCGTCGAGGCGATAGCTCGCGCTGAGCTTGACCTGGTCGGTCAGCCAATAGGACACGCCGACCTGCAGATCGGCATTGAACACGGTGGCGTAGCGCTGATCGGTCGAGGTATTCACGGTGCTGCCGCCGCCACCGATGATCGCAGCGATGATTGCGGGGTCCGACACGATGGTGTTGACCGTGGTGCTGACCAGCCGCTGCCGGCCGAACAGGACCGCCGCGTCGCCGGCATAATCCAGCGTCCAGCCGCCGCCCAGTGGGGCCGATCCCTCGACGCCGATCCGTGGACCCGCGCCGAAGAACGAACTGCGCGTCGTGATGGCGTTCGTTGTCGTCGTGCCGAACGAATTGACCAGAATGCCCGTGCCGAGGATATCGAACGGCGCATTGAAATTCACGCTCAAAGCGTTGCTTTGGAGCGAATCGGTCTTGCCGGCCACTTCCGCAATGCGGAGCCCCAACTTCACCTGCATGGCATTGCGGCCGCTGCCAAGCACGTCGTAGCCGACAGCGCCGTCCGCGAGCCAATGCGTCTCCTTGTAGCCGATAGTCAGGGTGTCGGACGCAGAACCGCCGGCGATTGGTCCACCAAGCAGCGGTATCAGCGCCGGATCCAGCACGCCGCCGACCGCTGCAGTGCCCGAGAATCGTCCGCTCTCGCCATATCTGAACTGGGCGCTGACATGCCAAGGCGATCCGGCGAAGCGATAGTCGAAACCCGCCGCCGCCTGCCAGCCGAGCTTGGGTGCCAGATCGAACGCACCGGCCGTGTTGCTGCCGAGCAAATTGGAGAGGTTGTACGGCGATGTCGTGACATCGCCGCCCGACCAAATCGCACCGCCCTCGCCCCAAAGGCGAAGTTGTCCTGCGGTTTCCACCGGCGAGGCTTTGTAGGCCATCGGCAGATCAGCTGCATAGGCGGAGTAAGCATCGCGCTTCGCGTTGGGAGCCGAGATCGCCACCGGTCCCGGTGACGACTTCAGCGCCGCATTCTGGGCCCGCAGTGCCTTGTTCTCGCGCAGTGCTGCATTTTCCTTGCGGATCGCGGCATTTTCCTGCTCCAGCGCAGCGAGGCGCGCCATCACGTCATCGTTGGAGGCCGCATAAGCCGCCGGACTTGCGCAGGCGCTGAGCGCCAGAGCCGTGATCAGAATTGCCTTCATGCTCGCCCCACTGTTTCGCACGCCAACATTGCGGCGCCATTGCCGCGACTGTTTCCGAGCGAGGCTGCGTCGAATACCCGGCATTTGCCGGTGGCCAGGTGGCTTTGCCGGCCACTGCGGCAAAGACGCCACATGGCGGAATGCGCAGTTGCGATGACTGCGACAGTACCGGTCAGCCGCTAGGCTTTTCCGATCAGCGGCTGCGTGCTCTTGAGCAAAGCGACCAGCTGGCTTTGCTGGCGCGTGCCGGTCTTGCGAAAGATGTTTTCGAGATAGGACCGCGCCGTGGTGAAGCGGATGCCCTGCTGGATCGCCGCGTCCTTCAATGCAAGGCCGCTCGCCAGGGCCGCAGCGAGCCGCGCTTCAGCCGGCGTCAGATCGAACAGCTGCCGCGCGTGATCCTCAAAACCGTCCGGCAGCGCCAGGGTCAGGACGCGCAGATAGATGATCGCCTGCCGCGACTGCGGGAAGTGCTGCTGCGTGCGTGCCGCCGGGCTGACCGTCACCGCGACATCGATGCCGGGATCATCGCCGGCAGCGCGCAGCAGCAATTCGCCGCCGGTGCCGGGCGCGGCATCCGAGCCGAATGCACAGGCATCCGCGACCAATCTGTGGAGCGCCGCCATGGTTTTGTGATCGCGGCTGGTCAGCATGCCGGACTTGATCCGCAACATGCTCGCCTGCCGCAGCAAAATATTATCGGCGACGTCATTCGATTGGATCACGCGCAACTGACCATCGACCACCAGCACGCCGAACGGGAGGTTGACGTAGCTCGATGCCAGCAATTGGGCTGCCTGAAACCGCCAGCCGAGTTCGGTCGCGCGTCGCAGATGCGGCATGATCAATTGCAGCAATGCGACCTCATTGGCATCGAAAGCCTGCTGATTGCGGCCCCGCTGCACATCAAAGATCCAGAACGACGGGCCGGATGTCATCAGCTTGCTGCCGAGACCGCCATACATGTCCTGCGGCGCCAGCCAGTCGTTCCAGAACCGGCTGCGACGCAACACATCGTCGCCGATCAGTGCGCGATCGCTATAGATCAGTCCGACCGGAGCAACGCCAAGTGCATCTGCATAGACGTTCGGGTAAGGCGCATGATCCTCGATATAGCGAAGCTGAAATTCGGGATCGGGATTCGAGCTGACCGCGTCGCTCGGCTGCAGGTCGGGCCCACTCCGCACCAGGCAGGCCGTCGAGCCGTTGAACAGAACGCGGAGCCGATCGATCGCGACCTGCCATTTCGACGGGCCGGAAACGGACTCGTAAAGCGTATCGATCAAGCCGGATAAAAGCTCCGGGCCGGGAAACACCATGTCCAGTTTCTTGCACTGAAATTATTATCGGGCACCAAAACAGCCCGCATATTGTTTTTGTTGCACTTGCGTCAGCAAAGTCTGGATACAAAAACCGCCCGCGTCAAATTCATAAATAAGACACAACGCGCAATGATGCGGCATGTCGTAACGACAAATGCGCAGTGATCGCCGGCTTCATGCGGGGTGCAGTCATGTGGCCCCATCATGCGATGAGAGGTCCATCATGATCGGCGGCGCAATCATCGGCCGATGATCACGCCCACCACATTTCCCGTCGACAGATATTTCTGCTCGATCTCGGCGCGCGCGGCGGCGCGGTTCTCCGGCGTCAGCAGACCGCGCTTCTCGGCGAGGATCATCCAGCAATAGCCCCACCAATCCGTGAGCAAGCCATCCTCACCATCGAGATCGTAGCCCCGTTCAGCGGCGAACATCCGAGCATGCGCCTCATCGAGCTGATCGAGCCAGGCGTGATCGTCGAGCGAGAACAGATCGTCGCTGACATCGTCGGTTGTGTAACCCCACACCGACAGGCAGACCGTATTGAATTCGCGGTCGATCTGGTCGTCATCCACGGGATAACGACGCGCGTTAAGATGCAGGCGGGTGAGAGACCGCGCGAAATCGGCGATCCGGGTGAGCGCGAACTGATCATAGGCAATGCTGGACATATCGTCCTCACGGCTAGGCAGAGCATGGACGGCGAACAGGTCCGCCGAATCAGAATGATATATCAATGATTTGAAATTTGTTCTTATTTTGTTCTAATGCATAACCGAATCTTAAGCGACAATTCGGTTGAGCCCTGCCATCAAAGCCGCAGCTTCATAATTGCTGCTCAATTCATCGGCATCGCAGTAGCAAAACCTCCTCACCCCGATGGGTTTCCGACCACCTATGAATGGGCGTATGCTTTCACGCCGTGACAAAAATCAGGATGACCAGTTTGTCAGACCAGTCCACGCCCGCACAATTTCAGCCCCTGAACGCACCGATCGACGAGCTTCTGCTCGCCGAGATCAAAAGTGCCATTCTCGTCAAGCTGACGCTGGGCATCGGCAAAGAGCCTTCCTTCGCCACCAAGCATGACTGGTACAAGGCTGCCGCGCTGACATTGCGCGATCGTGTCGTGCATCGCTGGTTGCTGTCCGAGAAGGAGAGCTACGACGGCGGCCGTAAGCGCGTCTATTATCTGTCGCTCGAATTCCTGATCGGCCGCCTGTTCACCGATGCGCTCAACAATATGGGCCTGCTGCCGGTGTTTCGCGCGGCTTTGGAAGATCTCGGCGTCGGCCTGGATGAACTCCGCAAATGCGAGCCGGATGCGGCGCTCGGCAATGGCGGCCTCGGCCGCCTCGCCGCCTGCTTCATGGAGAGCATGTCGACGCTCGCCATCCCCGCTTACGGCTATGGCATCCGCTACGACTTCGGCCTGTTCAAGCAGGTCATCTCCAAGGGCTGGCAGAAGGAATATCCCGACGAGTGGCTGGGCTTCGGAAATCCGTGGGAGCTGCCGCGGCCTGAGGTCGTCTATCACATTCACTTCGGAGGCAGCGTCGAAGTGGTGGATGATGCCAAGGGTCATCAGCGCAGCGTGTGGCATCCCGGCGAAACCGTGGAGGCCGTCGCCTTTGACACGCCGATTGTCGGCTGGCGCGGCCAGCACGTGAACGCGTTGCGCCTGTGGTCGGCGCGTGCGCCGGATCCGCTGCGTCTCGACGTGTTCAACTCAGGCGACTATGTCAGCGCCAGCGCCGAGCAATCGCGCGCCGAGGCGATCTGCAAATTCCTCTATCCGAACGACGAAAGCGCTGCCGGCCGCGAGCTGCGACTGCGGCAGGAATATTTCTTCGTCTCCGCGTCGCTGCAGGATCTGGTGAAGCGGCACCTCGAATCCGAAGGCAATCTGCGCGGTCTCGCCAACAAGGCCGCGGTGCAGATGAACGATACGCATCCGAGCCTCGCCATTGCCGAGCTGATGCGCATCCTGATCGACGTGCACAATATGCGCTGGGATGCCGCCTGGCAGATCACCAATGCGACTTTGTCCTACACCAATCACACCCTGCTGCCGGAAGCGCTCGAGACCTGGCCGGTGGAACTGATGGAGCGGCTGCTGCCGCGCCATCTCGAAATCATCTACCGCATCAATGTCGCACATCTCGACCGTGCCGACGCCATCCGCCCCGGCGATACCGGCTATCGCGCCTCGGTGTCGATCATCGACGAAAGCGCCGGCCGCCGCGTGCGCATGGGCAATCTTGCTTTCATCGGCTCGCATCGGATCAATGGCGTGTCGGCGATGCATTCGGAGCTGATGAAAGAGACCGTGTTCCGCGATCTCAACCAGCTCTATCCCGGCCGCATCACCAACAAGACCAATGGCATCACCTTCCGCCGCTGGCTGACCCTGGCCAATCCGAAACTCACCGATCTCTTGCGCGCCACCTGCGGCGAAGCGGTGCTGGATGATCCCACACGCCTGATCAAGCTCGAAGCCTATGCGGGCGACGCCGCTTTCCAGCAGGAATTCCGCAAGGTCAAGCATCACAACAAGCTCGCCCTCGCCCGCGTGATCGGCGAGAAGCTCGGCGTGCAAGCCGATCCATCGGCGCTGTTCGACGTACAGATCAAGCGCATCCACGAATACAAGCGACAGTTGCTCAATATCGTCGAGACCGTCGCGCTGTATCAGGCGATGAAGGACGAGCCCAACAAGAACTGGGTGCCCCGCGTGAAAATTTTTGCGGGCAAGGCAGCGGCGAGCTATCGTTATGCCAAGCTGATCATCAAGCTCGCGAACGATGTCGCGCAAATGGTGAACAATGACGAGAGCATCAAGGGTCAGCTCAAGGTTGCCTTCCTGCCCGACTACAATGTGAGTCTTGCGGAAATCATCATTCCGGCGGCCGATCTGTCCGAGCAGATCTCCACCGCCGGTATGGAAGCCTCCGGCACCGGCAACATGAAACTGTCGCTGAACGGCGCGCTGACCATCGGCACGCTGGACGGCGCCAATATCGAAATCCGCGACAATGTCGGCCCGGAGAATATCGCGATCTTCGGCATGACCGCAGAAGAGGTCGTTACGCGCCGTAACAACGGTCTCGATGCCTCGGACGTCATCAACAAGTCGCCCAATCTCGGCCGCGCCATCCAGGCCATCGAGACCGGCTTCTTCTCGCCCGACGATCCCGGCCGTTTCGGCGGCATCGGCCACGCGCTGCGCCATCTCGACCACTACATGGTCTCGGCGGATTTCGATTCCTATTACGACGCCCAGCGCAGCGTCGATGCGCGCTGGCAGGCCGGTTCGGCCTGGAGCCGTGCGGCGATCCTCAATACGGCACGCATGGGCTGGTTCTCGTCGGACCGCACCATCCGCGAATATGCCGAGGACATCTGGCACGTGCCGGTGGCGAGCCAGATGCCGACGACATTTGCGCAGCTGGTGCGCAAGGCAACCTGATCCACTACCTGCTCTCGGCGGCATTAGCCGCCGGGAGACGCAGCGTCACGCACAAACCTCCCAGCGGCGACGCCCCCAATGCGACATCGCCGCCATAGAGCTCGGCCAGTTCGCGTGTGATCGAGAGGCCAAAGCCAAAGCCAGGCGCGCTTTCGTCGAGTCGTTCGCCAGGCCGCAACACCCGCGCACGCTCATCGACAGACAGACCTCTTCCGTCATCCTCGATGGTCAATGCGATCAACGCATCCTGCCGCACGCCGCGGATCGACACCTTGCCGCGCGCCCACTTGAATGCGTTGTCGAGCAGATTGCCCGCCATCTCGTCGAAATCCTGTTGTTCGCAGGCGACCAGCCAATCGGCCGGCACATCCATCACGAATGCGATGGTCTTCTCGCTGTTGATCTTGCCCAGGACATCGCCGAGATCCTGCAGCCGCGGTGCAATCGCCGTCTGCGCACGCGCCGGCCCGTTCAATGCCGCGGCGCGTGCACGACCGAGATGATGCCGGATACGGCGCTCCATTTGCGCGACCAGCGGCTGCAGCGTCGCAGGATGTCCGTCGCGATCGGCGGAGGCTGCGACGGCCAGCGTGGCCAGCGGCGTCTTCAGGCCATGTGCGAGATTGGCGACATGGCGACGCGCGCGTTCGAGACCGCTCGCATTCTGATCGAGCAACGCATTGAGCTCCGCCACCAGCGGCTTGATTTCCTGCGGCTGCTTCGATGGCACGCGCGCGAGATGGCCGCTACGTACATCCGCTACCGCCCGCCGCAGCCTTTCGAGCGGACGCAATCCCAGCCGCACCTGCAGCATGATGGCAAGAATGAGCGCCAGCCCCAGCACCGCCAGCGAAATGGCAAGCGTGGTCATGGCCTCGCGCAGCGGACCGAGTACCGCCGCGCGCGGCGCCGAGGTGATAATGGTTACATCGTGGGCGCCGACCTTTACGGGCTTGATGCGATAATGCAGGTATTCGTCATCCGGCCCGACGCCATCGGCAGGACGCGGGCGTTCTTCGCGCGGATCGCGGTCCTTCTTCGGCGGTGGCGGCGGACGTTGGTCGCCCGCAACGGGCATTGCAGCGTCGAGATCTGCGCCATCAAGCGACGCCGAACGCAGCACGTTCCTCGGGCCCGTGACCTGCCAATACCAGCCGCGGCGCGAACGCTCGAAAGGTGGCCCATCGGCGCTGCCGGCCAGGCTGATGCGGCCATTGCCATCGGCACGCAGCAGCGATGACAGAAACACGATCTGGGTATCCAGACGCTGGTCGATCTGTCCCTGCACGAACCGATGCAGGACAAAGCCGATCAGCACCGTCGAGATCACCAGCGCCAGTGCGATAAAGGCACAGGCCGCAGTCAACAGCCGGCGGCTCAGCGATGCATCACGCAACATTACGCGGGTCCCGCCGTCAAACGATAGCCGCGCCCACGCACGGTCTCGATCATGTCATGACCGATCTTGCGGCGTAGACGCGCCACGATCACCTCGAGAGAGTTAGAATCCGTGCCGGCATCGCCTTCGTACACTTTCTCCATGAGTTCGAGCCGGTCGAACACCACGTCCTTGCGCAGGATCAGCGACTGCAACACGCGCCATTCCAGCGCCGTCAGTTTCAGCGGCAGGCCGTTGAGCGCGAACACGCCGGTCGGCGCATCGAAGCTCAGCGCACCGCAGGTGATTTCCGGCGCGGCATGTCCGGCCGAGCGGCGCACCAGCGCGCGGAGCCGCATGATCAATTCCTCGACCCGAAACGGCTTGGTCAGATAGTCGTCGGCGCCGGCCTTGAAGCCATCGACCTTTTCCGTCCAGCCATCGCGGGCCGTCAGGATCAGAACAGGCAATTGCCGGCTGCTCTTGCGCCACGCGCGCAACACGGCTGCACCGGGCATTTTCGGCAGGCCGAGATCGAGCACAGCGACGTCGTAGGATTCGGTATCGCCGAGGTAGTGGCCTTCCTCGCCATCGGCCGCGATATCGACGGCAAAGTTCTCGCGGCGCAAAGCCGCTGCGATCTCGCCAGCCAATGGCGCGTCATCCTCGACCAGCAATACTTTCATGGATGCTCTCGTCAAATCTGCGCCACGCTCTAGGCAGCCCAGCTTAACTCAGCCTGAACGGTTCGGTTCAGGGTGGATTGGGCAGCGCCCGATACGGTCCGGCCATCGACAACGATGACAGCGAGATCAAGCCATGACTGACACCGATCATACCTCCGAGCCCAAAGCCCTGCCTCCCCCGCAACGGCGCCAGCGCCTGTCGCGTAGCGCCATCGCCACCGGCACCGTGGCGGCACTGCTGATCGCCGGCGCAGCTCTCGGCGCTGGCGGCACCCGGCTCGCCCAGAACTGGCAGCCGCGCAGCGTCATGCTGCTGCAGCCTGCGCCGATCGACAAGATGCAGGAGCGAAGCCCGGTCGCCATCAAGGGCGACGTGGCCGAGATCTACGGCAACAAGTTCGTGGTGCAGGACACGAGTGGCCGCGCGCTGGTCGATACCGGCCCGCGCGGCGAGGATCGCATGGTGGTGACCAAGGGCGAAACGGTCACGGTTCAAGGCCGGTTCGATCGCGGCGTGGTACGCCCCGACGTGGTGGTTCATGCCGACGGCCGCAACGAAGCCTTCGGCCCGCCCGATGGGCCCAAGGGACCCAAAGGCCCGAAAGGTCCCAAGGGATCGAAAGACGGCCCTGACGCCCGCGCCGATCGCGGTCCGCCGCCGCCAAGCGACCGGGGCGGTCCAGATGACGACGCGCCGCCGCCACCGCCGCGATGACGCGAGGCAACCGACCTGCGCCCTCATGCATTCTCTTCAGCACAACGGAATTCAAGGAACTCGCTATGCCCGATCACCACACCACCTCAATCAGCGGCAAGATCACCCATGTCTTCGGCCATCGCTTCGTGGTCGAAACCAGTCGCGGCGCCATCCTCGCCGACATCACGCCGAAAGGCCTCGACCAGTATACGCTCCGCATCGGTGATCCTGTCGATCTGTCAGGAGAGCTGAAGCCGTCGGAATTGAAAGTGTCGCGCCTGGTCTCCGGCAAGACCGCGATCACGATCGACCACAAGAAGAAGCCTCATGAGCATCATGGTCCTGGAGAGCCACGCGATGCCCTGAAGGCTGCCCGCGCCGCCGGCTTCGAACCGCTTGGCGAGCCGCGTCGCAAGCCAAAGCATTTTGAAGTGCTGGGGCGGCGCAACCATGAGCTCGCCGAGCTGCATATCGAGCTGGACGGGCATATTCGTAAGATGAAGCCTGTCGAGGGACTCGATCCGAAATGGAGCGAGGTGTTGCAGAAGGCAGTCTGAGCGACACGCGCAATTTCAGGATGTCGCCCAACCCGGCATCATTCGCAAATGGACCAGCCATGCTGCGCGAATTGCCGCAGCATGGCATTCTCGTGACGGATGAGACGCAGCTGTCACAAACCGTCCGCATGGTCGCGCGGCGTTTGTCGTGATCAAATGACAGTCCAAACTTTGACCAGTCGGATCACCACAGCGCCCCAGACATCCTCTCCGTTAAAGGCCTTTCCAATGCTTCCAACATTTTCTCGTCGCGCGGCACTTGTTCTTGCCGGCGCCTCTCTGCTGATGTCCACAGCTCATGCTGCCGATGCCATCGACAACAGTGCGCTGTCCGCATCGGAATTCCGCGCCCATGCGCGCACCTTCGGCCTGGTCTACACGCTGCCGAAGGACGTCAACGACAAGATGGACGTCACCATCAAGGGCATTCTGCGCGAGAAGCTGCTGAATGCGAAGCTCGAGGACGAAGCCCAGCGCTTCAACATCCCGCACATCACCGTGGTGCACATCCACAGCGCCGATCCGACCACCCCGGACAAGATGCTGAAGGCGCTGCCCAAGCTGCCGAAGCCGCTGAACGTCACCATGAAGAATTTCTACAGCACCGAAGCCGCCAAGGGCGCCGGCCAGCCATGGTGGCTCGATCTCGGCGTCGTCAAGGAAGGCGCCGACTATGAAGCCATGATGGCGTTCAACACCACGGCCACGGCCGCGCTTGCACCGCTGCGCGACGGCCCGCTGCCGCGCGTCACCGGCCCGGTCTATGCCGTGATGGGCGATGCGGCGAAGGATCTGGTCAAGACCGTCGGCGTCAGCGGCGTCAATGTGGTGAAGGACGGCAAGGAGCTGCGCTCGCACAATCCGCACAACACGCTGGTCTACAGCAATGTGAAGTTCACGCCTGAGATCAAGGCTGCGATGGATCAGACCGCGGCGGAGTTCAACCAGATCCTGCCGGCCGGTATTCCGACTGCGCTGAACACGATCTCGATCGTCGAGCTCGGCTTCGCCGGCAATGTGCTGCGCGAAGTCTATCGTATCGATCTCAAGAGCGGCGCTGCCACCAATATCGCGACCGGCAAGACAGCTTCCAAGTAAGCAGTATTCGCAACAAACAAGAGGCGGCCCACGTGGCCGCCTCTTTCGTGTTTTACGCCCGATAGGCGACAAGCACTGCGCCACAGGCGATCAGGATGACGCCGAGCCAATTCGGCAACGATAGTTTCTCACCGAGAAACAGCACCGCAAACACCGCAACGAACACCACGCTGAGCTTGTCGATCGGCGCCACCCGCGCTGCATCGCCGAGCTTGAGTGCGCGGAAATAGCAGATCCAGGACGCGCCGGTGGCACAGCCGGACAGGACAAGAAAGACCCATGTCTTCCCCGAGATCGTCGATGGCGACTGCCAGTGACCGGTGGCGACCACCATGAGTCCTGCGGCGAACAGGATGACGATGGTGCGGATAAAGGTGGCGAAATCTGAATTGACGTTCTCGATACCGATCTTGGCGAAGATCGCCGTGAGTGCCGCGAAGGCAGCGGAGAGGACGGCCCAGAACGGCCAGGTAAGGGTGAGGTTCTTCATTGGAGCCTGCTGTCTCTCTTGTCGTCGCCCGGCTTGACCGGGCGACCCAGTATACGCGGGAGATAAAGTTTGCACCGTGACATTGCGTTAATGCCGATCCATGCATCCGCACGACACATCATTGGCGTCGTTGTTCACTGGGTCACCCGGTCAAGCCGGGTCACGACATAGCGAGACGCAAAAAGGGCGACCTCACGGCCGCCCTTTCGTATCGTATGTCAGCAGCGCTTACTCCGCCGCCAGTTTCACATCCGGCGCAGCAGCGCGGACTTCCGCGTCCACCTGTGCCTCGAACTTGGCAAAATTCTTCTGGAACATGCCGACCAGTTTTCGCGCCGTGGCGTCGAACTCGGCCTCGTCCTTCCAGGTGTTGACCGGATCGAGGATTTCGCTCGGCACGCCGTCAAGCGCAGTGGGCACAGCGAAACCAAAATACTTGTCGGTGCGGAATTCGGCGTTGCGCAGCGAACCGTTCAACGCACCCGTCAGCAGCGCACGCGTCACCTTGATCGGCATGCGTGAGCCGACGCCATATTTGCCGCCGGTCCAGCCGGTGTTCACCAGCCAGCAATCGACATTGTGCTTGGCGATGAGGTCACGCAGCATGTTGCCATAGACCGATGGGTCGAGCGGCAGGAACGGCGAACCAAAGCAGGTGGAGAATTCCGGCTCCGGATCATTGCCGAGACCGCGCTCGGTGCCGGCCACCTTGGCGGTGTAGCCGGACAGGAAGTGATACATCGCCTGCGCCGGGGTCAGCTTGGCGATCGGTGGCAGCACGCCGAAGGCGTCCGCAGCGAGCATCACCACATTCTTGGGCTGCGGCGCGCGGCCGGTCCGCGAGGCATTCGGGATGAAGTCGAGCGGATAGGCCGAGCGGGTGTTTTCGGTCTTCGAGCCATCGTCGAAATCCGGCACCTTGGTATTGGCATCGAGAACAACGTTCTCGAGCACCGCACCGAAACGCTTCGACGCAGCGTAAATCGCCGGCTCGGCTTCTTCGGAGAGCTTGATGGTCTTGGCGTAGCAGCCGCCTTCGAAATTGAAGACGCCGTCCTTGCCCCAGCCATGCTCGTCATCGCCGATCAGCGTGCGCTTCGGATCGGCCGAGAGCGTGGTCTTGCCGGTGCCCGACAGACCGAAGAAGATCGCGGTATCACCGCCCTCGCCGACATTGGCGGAGCAATGCATCGGCAACACGCCCTTGGCGGGCAGATAGTAGTTCAGCGTGGTGAAGACCGACTTCTTCATCTCGCCGGCATAATAAGACCCGCCGATCAGGACGATCTTGCGGGCGAAATCGATGGCCACGACGTTCTCCGAGCGACAGCCGTGACGTTTCGGATCGGCCTTGAAGCTCGGCAGGTCAATGATGGTGAGTTCAGGCACGAAATCAGCCAACGCCGCCGCTTCCGGGCGGATCAGCAGAGTGCGGATGAACAGCGAGTGCCAGGCGAGTTCGGTGAACACGCGGGTCTTGATGGCGAAGCTCGGATCGGCGCCGCCATAAAGATCCTGCGCGAACAGGGTCATGCCTTCGGCGTGCTTCTTGAAATCGGTGTAGAGCGCTTCGAACTGCTCCGGCGTGATCGACTGATTGCCGGCCCACCACATCTGTTCGGTGGACGCGTCCTTGACGGTGAACTTGTCCTTCGGGCTGCGGCCGGTGAAATCGCCGGTGTCTGCGCAGAGCGCGCCATCGGACGACAATTCAGCCTCGCCATTGCGCAGCGAATGCTCATAGAGCTGCGGCGCACCGAGATTCCAGTTCACCGCTTTAAGGTTCTTGAGTCCGAATTTATCGGCGCCATAGGCCGCGTTACGTACGCCCGTCTCTTGCACGGATAGTCCTCCTTAGAGCCCGCTATTCGACATGCGAGGTTGCCTCCAACCCCGCATTGCAGCGGTAACCGACACTATAGCCACTCCAGCTTTGATCGGGCGATCTAATAGTGACGAAGATGTGAAAAGCCAAGCACTCGTCGCCTGACGTGGTTTATTCCAAGCACGGCCATGGGTATGGCTCAACCGTTCAAAGTGCGGGCCTGCTCTGCCAGTTCCCGGAGAACCTTTCGCAAATCTATCGGCGTGACGATCCGCCGCGGAAAGTCGAGCCGGAGCGCCGCCGACATTCCGTCCTGCAGATCGAGCCCGTCCAGATCGCAGCCGGTGCAGCGCCAATCGCCCGCTTCCGCGCCAAGCAGTTTTGTTGCGTAGAGATTGAGCGCATCACGGTGATCCGCGTTCATATGCTCAACGGCCCCCGCCTCCGCCTCCAGCATACTGTCGGCGTCAGTGAGATCGGTGAGATATTGCTCAGGTGCGAGATCGATGATGCGGCCGAACCCGGCCACCAAGTGTAGCGATGTCGGCTTGATCCGGAAGAACGAAAAATCCTTAAAATCTACAAATACTTGCGCCGAGGGATGGACGGCGAGATAGCGCCGGCGCAACAACGAGCGCTCGGCCTCACCAGCTTCCTCGGCCTCCCCGCCCAGCATGATTCTGGCCCCTTCCAGCGGGTCGCCCGGCGCTCTCTGATCCAGCATCAGCGACACCCGCGGATCAGCCAGCAGGTTGCGCGTATGCAGCGCCAGTCGCGAAATGAGGAGAATCGGCGAGCCATCGGGATGGCTGGCAGTGTTCACCAGGGAGCAATATGGCGCTCCGCCCTCGACGGTCAGGGTTGCAAGCGCGCCTTGCCGGCTGCGGCGCAGCAGCGACCGGGTGACGCGCGAGGGGTCGAAATCATCTGTCGGCTGCATCATTAAATCCCGATAATCATTGCCGAAAACGACTTTGCCCAAGGTCGCAGGAGGCGTATATAGACATGGAACCCGCGCCCATGTCAGGCGTTAATGGAACTTGGCCACACTTCAGCCCAGCTTGCATTGCTGGTTGACTGTGTTCTTAAGGCCACCTCATACGGCGGAATATCCCATCCCCCGCCGTACAGACCATCCGCTTCGGAAAGCAGGCTCATGCCCACAATCGCTTTGGTCGACGACGACCGCAACATTCTTACATCCGTATCGATCGCGCTCGAAGCCGAGGGCTATCGGATCATGACCTATACGGATGGCGCGTCGGCCCTGGACGGTTTCCGCACCAGCCAGCCGGATCTCGCGATCCTCGACATCAAGATGCCTCGCATGGATGGCATGGAGACGCTGCGCCGCCTGCGCCAGAAGTCGGACCTGCCGGTGATTTTCCTCACCTCGAAGGACGAGGAGATCGACGAATTGTTCGGCCTGAAAATGGGCGCGGACGATTTCATCCGCAAACCTTTCTCCCAGCGCCTGCTGGTCGAGCGCGTTAAGGCCGTGCTGCGCCGTGCCGCGCCGAAGGACCCGGCCGCTGCGCCGAAGGAGACCGACGCCAAGGCGCTCGATCGCGGCCTGCTGCGCATGGATCCGGAGCGCCACACGTGCACATGGAAGAACGAGGCGGTCACCCTTACCGTCACCGAATTCCTGATCCTGCAGGCGCTCGCTACCCGCCCCGGCGTGGTGAAGAGCCGCAACGCCCTGATGGACGCCGCTTATGACGATCAGGTCTATGTGGACGACCGCACCATCGACAGCCACATCAAGCGCCTGCGCAAGAAGTTCAAGGTCGTCGATGACGACTTCGAGATGATCGAGACGCTGTACGGCGTCGGTTACCGCTTCAAGGAAACCTGATCGCCTTTCGTCATTGCGCCTACTCCGTCATTGCGAGCGCAGCGAAGCAATCCAGATCTTGGCCAGAGACTGGATTGCTTCGTCGCTACGCTCCTCGCAATGACGGGTGTATATGATGGCCATCGACAACAAGCAGGCAGTGTAGACTTTGCTGGATCGAACGCTCCCTGATGGACGACGGGACGCTGGCGGCTCACCGTCGCACAACTCCGATACGTCCGACGAAACCGCGTCCGGCGGCTGGCGCCGTCCGCTCGATTGGCTGCGCAGTGTCCGGCAGTTCTTCGTTACGCTCACCTTTTCGAGCCTGACGCGCCGCATCGTTTCGCTCAATCTTGCCGGCCTGTGCGCCCTCGTCGCCGGCGTGCTCTATCTCTCGCAGTTCCGCGCCGGCCTGATCGATGCACGCGCGCAGAGTTTGCTGACGCAAGCGGAAATCATCGCCGGCGCCATTGCGGCATCCGCGACGGTTGAAACCAACACCATCACCATCGATCCCGATCGCCTGCTGGATCTCAAGCCGGGCGAGAGCTATGGCGCGCCGGACGAATTCAACAATCTCGATTTCCCAATCAATCCCGAGCGCGTCGCCCCGGTGCTGCGCCGGCTGATCTCGCCGACCAAGACCCGCGCGCGCATCTATGATCGCGACGGCGTGCTGCTGCTCGACAGCCGCAGCCTTTACGGCCGCGGCGACGTGCTGCGCTTCGAGCTGCCGCCGCCGACCACCGAGAAGCCGGGCCTGCTGGAAAAAACCACCATCGCCATCCGTACCTGGCTCAATCGCGGCGACCTGCCGCTCTATCGCGAGCTCGGTCCGGAAAACGGCAATGGCTATCAGGAAGTCCAGCAATCGCTGAGCGGCATCAAGAACAGCATGGTGCGCATCAACGAGCGCGGCGAGGTCATCGTCTCGGTCGCCGTGCCCGTGCAGCGTTTCCGCGCCGTGCACGGCGCCTTGATGCTCTCCACCCAGGGCGACGACATCGACCAGATGGTCACTGCCGAGCGCCTCGCGATCCTGAAAGTATTCGCCGTCGCCATGGCGGTCATGGTCGTGCTGTCGCTGCTGCTCGCCTCGACCATCGCCGGCCCGGTGCGTCGCCTCGCCGACAGTGCCGAGCGCGTCCGTCGCCGCATTCGCACGCGCGTCGAGATTCCTGACTTCACCGATCGCCGCGACGAGATCGGCCATCTCTCAGGCGCGCTGCGCGACATGACCGGTGCGCTTTATAACCGCATCGAGGCGATCGAGATGTTCGCCGCCGACGTCTCGCACGAATTGAAGAACCCGCTGACCTCGCTGCGCTCCGCGGTCGAAACGCTGCCGCTGGCGAAAAATGAGAACAGCCGTGCCCGCTTGCTCGAAGTGATCGAGCACGACGTTCGCCGCCTCGATCGTTTGATCTCGGATATTTCCGACGCCAGCCGCCTCGATGCCGAGCTGCAGCGCAACGACGTTGCCCCCGTCAATATTCGCACGCTGTTGAATACGCTGACCGCCATCGCCAACGAGACCAAGCTCGGCCACGATGTCGGCGTCGAGGTCCGTTTCGAAGGCGCGGCCAGCGATACGTTCTCCGTGCCCGGCCATGACTCGCGGCTCGGCCAGGTCATCACCAATCTCGTCACCAACGCACAATCCTTCTCCGAACCCGGTGGCAAGGTGCGGATTGCCTGCCGCCGCCTGAAGGCGAAGATCGAGATCGTGGTAGACGACGACGGTCCCGGCATCGGCCCGGATGCGCTGGAGCGCATCTTCGAGCGCTTTTACACCGACCGGCCGCATCAGGGCTTTGGCCAGAATTCCGGCCTCGGCCTGTCGATCTCCAAACAGATCGTCGAAGCCCATGGCGGCACCATCTGGGCCGAGAACCGCATCGGCGCCGCCAGTTCCGATGGCGAGGTGCCGGTGCTCGGCGCCCGCTTCGTGGTGCGGTTGCCAGCCACATGACCGCCCCCCATATCAGCGTCCACGCGTCGGCCGTCCTCGTGGGCGACCGGGCGGTGCTGATCCGGGGCCCATCCGGCTCCGGCAAATCGCGGCTGGTGTTCGACCTGATCCTGGCTTCCCAGTCCGGCCAGATCCCGGAAGCCATGCTGGTAGCCGATGACCGTGCTTTTCTGGAAGCAACCGACGACGGACGGCTCCGGGTTCGCCCGGCCCCTGAATTAGTTGGCTTGCTGGAAATCCGCGGGTTGGGTATCAGGCGCCTCGACTGTGCCACCGCCGCCATCGTGGGGCTGGTGGTCGATCTAGACGCGACCGATGCGGCACGGCTCCCGGAGCCGGAAGCGCTGCAAATCAGGCTTCAAAACGTTGAACTTCCCCGAATCCCGGTTGGATCCGGCTTCTCTCCGCTACCATTAGTGGTGGCGCATCTGACAACAACCGAGGGCACATCGTCGCTGCGACCATAGCGCGATTGCCCGAAGGGAATTGGTAACCATATTAGTCCCACACTCGCCACCGACGAGACCCGCCTGAGGCTCCCCCCGACAAAGGTCGTATTTTAAGGGAGTTTCGCGAAGACTCCCCTTGCAAGGGGGCTCTGGATGGTCAAAGTGGCGCTTTCGTGCGGCGCACCATACGCGTCCACGAGGAGTTTCCGATGATTGGTCTGGTACTTGTGACCCATGGGCGCCTTGCCGACGAGTTTAAGGCGGCGCTCGAACACGTAATGGGTCCTCAACAACAAATCGAAGCCGTGACGATCGGAGCGGAAGATGACTCCGATCTGTGTCGCAGCGACATCATTGAAGCCGTCAACCGCGTCGATAGCGGCGATGGCGTTGCTATCCTCACTGATATGTTTGGCGGCACGCCGTCGAACCTCGCGATCTCCTGCATGAGCCGGCCGAAGGTCGAAGTGCTCGCAGGTATCAATCTGCCGATGCTGGTGAAGCTCGCCAAGGTCCGCGAAGAGCGCACGCTCCCCGACGCCATCGCCATGGCTCAGGAAGCTGGCCGCAAATACGTCACCATCGCCAGCCGCGTGCTCGCCGGCAAATGAGCGACACTCTCTCCCGCGAACTGCCCATCACCAACAAGCGTGGCCTCCACGCCCGCGCCTCCGCCAAATTCGTGCAGATGGTGGAGAAGTTCAGCGCCGACATTACCGTGACGCGCAATGGCGAGACCGTCGGCGGCACCTCGATCATGGGCCTGATGATGCTCGCTGCCGGTATCGGCACCAGCATCGTGGTCACAGCCAAAGGCCCGGAAGCTCAGGAAGCGCTGGACGCCATCTCGCAGCTCGTGATCGACAAGTTCGGCGAAGAGTAAGCCTCACTTCTCTCCGGCCGGCGGCACGAAATACACGTGCCAACGCGACGAAATTCCCGACTGCCCCTGGAAGAACCTGCGCGTCGAGATCACCACGCGCTCCGCGCCCGCGGCATTCTCCTTCATCCACGTCTCGCAGGCCTCGAACCGGGCATCGGCCGGATCGCAAATCCCGATATAGCCGGCGCGCTTGGTCTCTTCGAACGACAGCAATCCGGAACCGACCTTTTCATTGGGCACGAAGGGCAACGGATGATCGACGCTGTAGAACGTCATCTGGTCCGCCACCTCGACATAACCGACCACCGCGCTCCAGCGCGCATGCGCACGGGTGTGCCACATCTCCGTCAGCTGTTTGGCGAGCTGCGAATAGGACACATGTTCGAAATTGCCATTCGCGTCGCGCGGCATGCTTGCAATCGCGATCTGTGGTGCAAGGCCCAGCGTGATCAGCGACAACAGCAGCCATACTGCCGCAATCCTAGGCAATGCCACGCGCGGCATCCGCAGTGACGGGATCGCAATGAAAGCGAGCGGCACCAGGAAGAACAGCGAGATGCCCCAGTCGGTCTTGATGTAGATATCGAAGAAGAGCGCCCCGATCGGCGGCCCAATGGCGACGATGGCCTGGAGCAGCCAGATATTCAGCGCCTGATCGCGATTGACGGACGGATTGTTCTGGATCGACCAAGGGCGCACCACGAAGCCATGTGGATCGCGCGCCGCCCGTGACCACCAGCGTGGCGCCCAGGCGAGCACCGCTGCGGCAATCGCCAGCGGCAGAAGCAGCAGCGCGACATTGTGTCCGACATAGCCCCAGACCAGCTGCAGACTCTGCCACTTCGAGGCAATCACATAATGGCCGCTCGCATAAAGGAAGGGCGCATATTCGACGCTACGCACCCAGTCGATATGCGGCAGCAGCGCCGCCACCATGGTGACGATGGCCAACCACGGTGCCGGTGAGCGCAGGAACAGCATCCGCTGCGGATGGATCAGCGCGGCAAGGCCGACGGCGCCGATCATTGTCACCACCCAATATTTGCACATCAGGGCCGCTGCACCGGCAATGCCCAGCAGCACGCCGGAGCGGATCGTGCGCTTCTCGAACGCATGCAGATAGGCCAGCACCAGCAGCGGCAAGGTGATCAGCTGCACGAGATCGGCATTGAACTTGAAACCCTTGAAATTGAAGATCGGATAGAGCGCGACCATCACCAGCACGAAAAAGGCCCGGCGATGATCGACCACGCGCAGCGCGATGGCCCAGCAGGCGATCATGCCGATACCGACCGTGGCCATGGCCAGCGCATAGGAGGCCCAATCGGTGGTCGGGAAGACGCTGAACCAGACGCCTGCGATCCAGCCCGACAGCGGTGGATGCTTGCCATAGCCGAGCAGGAACTTCTGGCCCCAGGCATAGGCTTCCGAGACGTCGAAATGCACGTCCTGCGCCGCCTTCACCTGGGTCAGGATGGCGGTCCAGAGCACCGCATGCGCGATGGTGAAGCCGACCACCAGCACCGGCGCCAGCTGCGGATCGATCGCCCAGGCGACCACGCGCGCGGCACCCCGGCGGAGCCTCGCAACGAGGCTGCGGCGTTTCACGGGGGCAGCGATGGGGGAAGATGCGCGAGGAGACTTGGGCCTTTTCATGAGGCTCTGCCTAGCCTGTTTTCCCAGCGAGTGAAATCAGAATGCCTTGAGGAAATTGTAACCGGGAACGGCCTTGTGAAACCTCCGGAAAAGCCCCATTTCGGTTGCCGCATCAGGGCCCGGATGCTATCCCGCGCGGATGACAACCTCCCCGATTTCGAACGTCCGCAACTTCTCCATCGTCGCCCATATCGACCATGGCAAGTCGACCCTGGCCGACCGCCTGATCCAGATCACCGGCGGCTTGCAGGCGCGCGAGATGAAGGAGCAGGTGCTGGACTCGATGGACATCGAGCGCGAGCGCGGCATCACCATCAAGGCCCAGACCGTCCGCCTGCATTACAAGGCCAAGGACGGCAAGGATTACATCTTCAACCTGATGGATACGCCCGGCCACGTCGACTTCGCCTATGAGGTTTCCCGCTCGCTGGCCGCCTGCGAAGGCGCGCTGCTGGTGGTCGACGCCTCCCAGGGCGTGGAAGCGCAGACGCTGGCCAATGTCTATCACGCCCTCGATGCCAATCTCGAAATCGTCCCGGTATTGAACAAGGTCGACCTGCCCGCCGCCGAGCCCGACCAGGTCAAGAAGCAGATCGAGGACGTCATCGGCATCGATGCCTCGGATGCGGTGATGATCTCGGCGAAAACGGGTCTCGGCGTGCCCGATGTGCTGGAAGCCATCGTCCACCGCCTGCCGCCGCCGCAGGGCGACCGCGATGCCACCCTGAAGGCGCTGCTCGTTGATAGCTGGTACGACGTCTATCTCGGCGTCGTCGTGCTCGTCCGCGTCGTCGACGGCGTGCTCAAGAGGGGCTCACGCGTCCGCATGATGGGCACCAACGCGGCCTATGACATCGAGCGCGTCGGTTACTTCACGCCCAAGATGGTCAATGTGGACGAACTCGGCCCGGGCGAGATCGGCTTCATCACCGCCGCCATCAAGGAAGTCGCCGACACCCGCGTCGGCGACACCATCACCGATGACAAGAAGCCGATCACCGAGATGCTGCCGGGCTTCAAGCCCGCGGTCCCCGTCGTGTTCTGCGGTCTCTTTCCGGTGGATGCCGACGACTTCGAGACGCTGCGCGGCGCCATGGGCAAGCTGCGCCTGAACGACGCATCGTTCTCGTTCGAAATGGAAACCTCCGCCGCGCTCGGCTTCGGTTTCCGCTGCGGCTTCCTGGGCCTGCTGCATCTGGAAATCATCCAGGAGCGACTCAGCCGCGAATTCGATCTCAACCTGATCGCCACCGCACCGTCGGTGATCTATCACATGTATCTGACCGACGGCACCGAGATCGAGATCCACAATCCGATCGACATGCCGGATGTGGTGAAGATCGCGGAGATCCACGAACCGTGGATCGAGGCGACGATCCTCACGCCCGACGAATATCTCGGCTCTGTGCTTAAGCTGTGCCAGGAGCGCCGCGGCAATCAGAAAGAACTCACTTACGTCGGCAGCCGCGCGATGGTGAAATATGAGCTGCCGCTCAATGAAGTGGTGTTCGATTTCTACGATCGCCTGAAGTCGATCTCGAAGGGCTACGCCTCGTTCGACTATCACCTCACCGACTACCGCGCCGCGGATCTCGTCAAGATGCAGATCCTCGTCAACGCCGAGCCGGTCGATGCGCTCTCGATGCTCGTCCATCGCACCCGCGCCGAAGGCCGCGGCCGCTCCATGGTCGAGAAGATGAAGGAGTTGATCCCGCCGCACATGTTCGTCATCCCGATCCAGGCGGCGATCGGCGGCAAGGTGATTGCCCGCGAAACCGTCCGCGCGCTGCGCAAGGACGTGACCGCGAAGTGCTATGGCGGCGACATCAGCCGCAAGCGCAAACTTCTGGAGAAGCAGAAGGAAGGCAAGAAGAAGATGCGGCAGTTCGGCAAGGTCGACATCCCGCAAGAAGCGTTCATTGCCGCGCTGAAGGTGGATAGCTGAGGCGACGGCGCGAATTTACCCGCATCGGTTGAATTTTTCATGCCAGGTGCTACATTCACTGCATGTCCAAGATCTTAAACAAGCCAGGATTTAGGTCTCCCCGCACGTCTGAGGAACGCGCGCGGCTGCGGGCACAAGGGCTACGTCCGGTTCAACACTGGGTACCAGACCTCCGCGATCCCCAAATTCTTGCCCAACTCCGCGACGAAGGCGCCCGGCTGTCTCAACATCCCGGGAACGACGTGATCGACGCTTGGCTCGACGAGGTGCGCGATCTGGATGGCTGGAGGTGAAGCGTGGGGATGTGGTGCTCATTGTCGCGCAAGGCGACATAGGCAAACCACGTCCCGCTGTCATCGTTCAAGCCGACGAGCTCGGTGGCGAGACCGGCGCGGTGCTCGTCTGCCCGATGTCATCCGACATCGCCGACTTCAAACTCACCCGTCCAGTAGTCCAACCTGATCAATTTAATGGCCTGCATTTTCCGTCACAGATCATGACGGACAAGCTGAGTGCGATCCCACGTTCGCGTGTCCGGCAAGTGATCGGAGTTATCGACCAGAATACATCCGATCAGTTGAACGGCGCTCTGCTGATGGTCCTCGGGCTGTCTCGCTAAAAGAAGCCAAACGTCGCCACCCAATTTCCCCCTTGCCTCCCCGCCCGCTCCCCCGCATTCTCTCCCCACGACGCCGAAAACGGCGCGTTTGAAAAATCGGGGAGGACTTCATGACCGCGCATCGTGCGCTGGCGGCGACGTTTGCCGTCTCACTGCTTTTCGGCACCGCTCACGCCCAGCAGCCCGCAACACCCAGTAACGCCCCGCTCAAGATCGGCCTCATTGCCGATTTCGCGTCGGTTTATGCCGATATCGGCGGCCAGGGGAATGTCGAGGCGGCCAAGATCGCGATCGAGGAATTCGGTGGCAAGATGTTCGACAAGCCGATCGAACTCGTCACCGCCGATCCGTTGAACAAGGCCGACGCGGCGGCGACCATCGCGCGCCGATGGTACGAGGCCGAGGGCGTCGACATGATCATCGACCTGCCGACCTCCGCCACGGCACTTGCCGCAATGGAGATGTCGAAGCAGTTCGAGAAGATCATGATCGTCACCGATGCGGCGTCATCGGACATCACCGGCAAATCCTGTTCGCCCTATACCGCGCACTGGACCTATGACACCTATGGCAATGCCCAGACCGTCGGCAGCGCCATCGTCAAGCAGGGCGGCGATAGCTGGTACTTCATCACGGCCGACTATCTGTTCGGCCATTCCATCGAACGCGACACCGGCGACGTGATTCGCAAGGCCGGCGGCAAGATTGTCGGCAGCTCCAAGCATCCGCTCAACACCGCGGATTTCTCGTCCTTCCTGCTGCAGGCGCAGTCGTCCAAGGCAAAAATTGTCGGCATGGCCAATGGCGGTGGCGACACCATCAACACCATCAAGCAGGCCTCGGAATTCGGCATCGTCGCCGGCGGCCAGAAGCTCGCGGGCATCGTGATGTTCATCTCGGACATCCACTCCCTCGGCCTCAAGATGGCCCAGGGCCTGATCATCACCGAGGCCTATTACTGGGATCTCAATGATCGCACCCGCGCCTTCGGCAAGAAGTTCTATGACAAGATGAAGCGGATGCCGACCATGAACCAGGCCGCGACCTATAGCGGCGTGCTGCATTATCTGAAGTCGGTGCAGGCCGCCGGCACCCGCGCCACCAAGCCGGTGCTCACCAAGATGCGCGAAACGCCGATCCGCGATGCGTTCACCGACAACGGCGTGCTGCGCGAGGACGGCCGCATGGTGCACAGCATGTTCCTGCTGGAAGTGAAGAAGCCGGAAGAGTCGAAATATCCGTGGGACTATTACAAGGTCCTCGCCGAAGTCCCCGGTGACCAGGTATTCCGCCCGATGAAGGACGGCGGCTGCCAGTATGTGAAGAAGGACTGAGATTTGTGGTCCACAGTCTAGCTTCGTCATGCGCGGGCTTGTCCCGCGTATCCACGCCTTTCTCAATCCAGCAAAGACGTGGATGGCCGGGACAGGCCCGGCCATGACGGAGCTATATGCAACTGGCGCCCGCCTCTGAGCAGGTGAGGACCACCGGGCCACTACAGCGCGATCTGAAGGCGGTTCGCTTCGTCGCATTCAGAAGCCGCCGGAACGGCACAGCAGATCAACACTTCATCATCGGCGACCGCGGCTGTGGGCTCCTGCGTATAGGTGACAGCGCCTGCCAGTAGCTTTACCCTGCAGGTGCCGCAGTTCCCCGCGCGGCAACTGTAATCGGGACTCAGCCCTCGCGCCTCCGCCAGATCCAGCAGGGTGCCTGAATCCCGCGTCCAGCGCGCCTCCTTCAGGGATTCTGTAAACACCACATGCACTGGCACGGATGACGGCGGCCAATGCTCCGCCGCCATGCCCTGTCCGTCCAGCTGGCGCACCAGCGACGCCGGTCCGAACGCTTCCGCATGAATACGTGCATCCGGGATGTTGCGTGCCCGCAGCCCGTCATAGATCGCCTGCATGAATGGCGATGGTCCGCAAAGATAGACGTCGTAATCCTCGATCGGCATGAAGCGGGACAGCAACTCCGCATCGACACGTCCCGCGGCGTCATAATCGGCCACCTCTTCAGCATCGGAGACGTCGCCGAGAACCCGGAGAATGCGCACCGCGCCGCCGGCCGCATGCTCTAGTTCATCGAGCTCCCGCGTGAAGGCGCGGTCCTTTTTTGAACGAGCCGCCTGAACGACGATCGTGGGCCGCACGTTCCGCTTCCGCAGCCCCTCATAGACCACGTGTTTCAACATTGCGAGCATCGGCGTGATGCCGATGCCGGCACCGACGAGCACCACCGGCCCCGGCTCCGTGGGATCGATGGTGAAATCACCGCCTGGCGCTCTCGCCTCGATGATATCGCCCAGCCTGATGTGATCGTGTAGCCATTGCGACACCACTCCATCGCGCTTCACGCTGATGCGATAGGCGTGATCGGAGGGCGCAACCGAGAGCGTATAGGTTCGGATGGTCATCTTGTCCGCGCCACCGACCGACAGCCTGATCGGAAGATACTGACCGGCCCGATGTGGAAGGAGGCCGACACCGTCGGCAGGCTGCAAATGAAACGACCGTATCGTTGCGCTCTCATCGAAAATCTGCGCGACCTTGAATGGCCGCCACTTGGTCGCAAGCTCTGCTGCCTTCAGGCGATCGGCCGCTTGCTGCCAGTCACCGGTCATCAGCGACGCCGGCGACGCACCCGTCACCTGCGACGACCAACGCAGCGCCAACGCGCCGCGCCGGACGATGACGCGGCGTGGCTTGAACGTCCAAAGGCGTTCGGCCCCTTGAAATGCCGCAATCTCCGGCGAGTCGAGCACCACCTTCGCCTCACCCGTCATCTGCAGGACATCGCCGGTCCCATAGTCGGCGAACATCACGCCGGCTTTTCCGTTCAGCAGGATATTGCCCAGCGTCGCAAAAAACAGGTTGCCGGCAAAATCAGGGATGGTGAGCGTGCCGTCGTCATTGATGCGCACAAAGCCAGGCCTGCCGCCACGGCTCGACACATCGACCTGCCGCCGATCCTCGCGCTCCACATAGGAGGCGACAAAAAACATATCCGACGCTTCGATCATGCCACGCGTATGCGCATCGAGTATTGCGCTCTCTTCGACATGTCCCGTGAAAGCCTCGCGCGGATCGCGGGCGAACTCGTAATCCCGGAGCTGGATGTAACGCGGGCAATTACCAAAGCTTTGATCCACGTCGAATTGAATCGCACCATCGACCGATGGCCCGACGATCCCATTCACCCGGTTTCGTCGCCGGGTATGCATCTCGATCCCGAGAAGCCCAATCGCGTCGCCCTCGCGAACACCTGCGCTGGCGGGATCACTGGGATCTCGCAGAGCGTCGATGGTGAGTGACTGTGCCGTCGGCGACGAGATGAATCCAGGCTGGCCAATGGCGAATGTCGCCCAGGCGTCGCCGGCGCCATCCACGCTGCCCAGTGCGATGAACGGAATCTGCGCATAGAAGTCGCGATGCTGGGCCGGCATGTAATCACGCACCACGCGCTTGCCGACCTCGTCCATCTGATCAGAGACGCCCAATTGCTGCTGGATCGCCTTCTCGCCGGCGTGCCAGATATCGAGTTTCGTCAGCGACTGCAGCTCTGCCATCGGTCCATCCTCACGAAGAGACACCGGACATATGCCTTCATACGCCCGGCAATCGCCATCAAGCCGCGGCCGACAGGCCAGCTTGTGTCTTGGCGAAAGGGACAAAACCTGGAAGAGCCTCGACCCGACGCAGGAACGCATTGACACCAGGATAGCCGGACAGATCGACATTTCCCTCCGGAGCGCTCGCGATATAGCTGTAGAGCGCGACATCGGCGATCGTCGGGCCGTTACCGACGAGCCAGTCGCGGCCGGCCAGATGTGCCTCGATCCGCGCGAGCAGGATATGTGCACGTGCAATCACTTCATCCGGATTGAAGCGGGCACCAAAGACAGTGATCAGCCGTGCCGCCGCAGGCCCGTAAGCGAGTTCTCCCGCTGCAACAGACAGCCAGCGCTGAACGGCAGCACTACCTTTTGCATCTTCCGGAAGCCACTGGCTTTGGCCGGATTTTTTCGCGAGATAGACGAGGATGGCGTTGGAATCTGAGATGATCGTTCCGTCGTCATCGAGCACCGGCACCTGGCCGAACGGATTGAGCGCCAGAAATTCAGGTGTCTTGTGTGCGCCGGCGGCCAAATCGACCTCGATCAATTCATGGGGCAAACCGAGCAGCGAAACGAACAGATGCGCGCGATGGGCGTGACCCGACAATGGAAAGTGATAAAACTTCATGGAAGCAGTCCCTGAATTGATGGACGGGTCTATTCCCGTTCCGCCAGTCCAAACTGCTTCATGACCCGCCCGGAGAGAATGCGCGGCCGACGCACTTCATTATTGCACAAGATGAAATGATCGGGCTGTCGACGGGCCGAACCGCCACAAGTCAAGCGCAAAGCAGATCACGCGACTTGTGCGCAGTCCCGCTGGTCGCCGCCATTCAGCGTCATCGCCTGCGCGCGCAACAATTGGATGATTTCATCATTCGGTCGCGCGCGGCTGAACAGAAACCCCTGCCCTTCGTGGCAGCCCTCATTCCGGAGGCAGGCAAGCTCTTCCTCGGTCTCAACGCCTTCGGCGGTGATCGTGACGCCGAGGCCCATACCGAGATTGATGATCGACGACACGATCGCCTGCGCATCGCGATTGGCGCCGAGATCGCGCACAAAGGACTGGTCGATCTTGATCTTGTCGAACGGGAAGCTGCGGAGATAGCTCAGCGACGAATAACCGGTGCCGAAATCGTCCATCGAGATCCGCACGCCGAGCGCACGCAGCGCATGCAGCGTCGCCAGCACCTGATTGCTCTTTTCGAGCAGAAGCGTTTCGGTGATTTCCAGCTCGAGCCGGCGCGGCGGCAGGCCGGATTGCTTCAGCGCATCCATCACCACCGAGAGCAGATTGCCGACCCGGAACTGCAGCGGCGACAGATTGACAGCGACCCGCACTTCATCGGGCCAGCGTGCCGCGTCGTTGCAGGCGCGGCGCAAAATCTGCGCGCCCAGCGCATTGATCAGGCCGGTGTCTTCCGCCACCGGAATGAACTCACCGGGCGAGATCATGCCATGTTCAGGATGCGGCCAGCGCACCAGCGCCTCGCATCCCGTGATGCGGCCGGTCTTCAGATCGATGAGGGGTTGATAATAGGGCCGGAGTTGATCGTCCTGGATCGCGGCGCGCAGATCGTTCTCGATCTTGCGGCGCGCCTGCGCCTTCGCATCCATGCCGGTTTCGAAGAAGCTGAAATTGCCGCGCGTATCGTTCTTGGCGCGCGATAGCGCCATATCGGCATTTTTCAGCAGCCGTTCGGATTCATCGCCATCGCCCGGCGCCATGGCGATACCGACGCTGGCGCCGATCACCACCGAATTTCCATCGAGCAGGAAGGTCTCGCCGATCGCATCCAGCAGGCGGCGCGCCAGTAGCGCGGCATCTTCGGGACGATGGATGCCGGTCTGGATGATCGCGAATTCGTCAGAGTTCAGACGTGCCAGCGCATCCTCTTCGCGCAAGGACGAGCGCAACCGCCGCGCGACGCCGCGCAGCAGCTTGTCGCCGATCTCGTGGCCGAGCGAATCGTTGACACCCTTGAAGTTATCGATGCCGAGAAACAGCACCGCGAGCTTCTCGCCGCTGCGGCGGACATGGGACAGCGTCTCGTCGAGCCGCTGGCGCAGCAGATTGCGGTTCGGCAGGCCGGTCAGCGAGTCATGATGCGCCATGAAGGCCAGCCGCATCTCGGCGCGCTTGCGCTCGGTAATGTCCATCAGCGCCAGCATCACGGCGGGCTGCTCGTTATAGACGAGCTGGCGGGAATAGATGGCGAGATCGATCAGCTCGCCATCGGCCTTGACGTGCTTCCACGTCCGCGCCGCCTGCTCGTCGGCCACATGCTCGCCAACCCATGGCGGCGTGGCCTCAAAAGCCTGCAACTGACGGATCGTCAGCTTCTCGAATTCCGCACGCGTATAGCCATAGTGTTCTGCCGCCGCATCATTGACGCTGAGGATGCGTTCATCTGCCAACGCGCAGACGATCATCGGCACCGGATTGCTTTCGAACAGCAGGCGGAACGACGCCTCGCGTTGTTTCAGTTCGGTGATATCGACGCGCAGACCGACCACGCCACCGTCTTCGGTCAGCCGTTCTTCGATCAGGATCACACGGCCGTCGGCGAGCTTCTGTTCATGGCGCTCGCCGGGATGAAACATCTTATCGACGCGCTCGGCGATCCACTCATCCTCGCGGCCAAGCGCCTCCGGATAATCACCACGTTCCACGCCAACGCGGATCGTGTCCTGCAGCCGGGCCCCCGGCGCGAACTGATCGGAACTGCGGTTATAGATCTCGGCGTATTTCTTGTTCCAGAGGATGTAGCGCCCCTCGGCGTCCAGGAACACGATGCCCTGCGGCAGCAGATCGATGGCTTCGCGCAGCCGCTCGTGCGACTTGCGGGCATCGACAATGGCCGCATCGGCCTGGGCGCGCTGACGCGCAAGTTCGCCGATCACGCCGATGGATCTCGGCGCGGCTGAAAATGGCGTCTTGGCAACACCCCTCGCGCGGTTGAAGCGCGGTTTGTGCGATGCCTTCAGTCCAGTCTTTTTGGGCCGGTCCTTCGGCATCCAGATTTTACTCGCATCCTGCGTGCGACATTATGTTCCGAAGTCTCTGAAGAAACGGTATCAGCAACCGCAACAACCCCACGGGATTACCGCAATCACTGCGCGAATGACCACAGTATCTGCACACACAACGGGCAAGCCCGTGCGCGATGCACTAACAGCTGGTTAATTCCAATCTCGGCAGCGTCTCAGAGCGGAGCATCCGACCATTCCTGCTCTTCGCGAGGGCTGACGGCAGCCATTGAATGCTGCGATGAATCAGCAGCAAAAAATCGCGCCACACGGGAGGATGGTGAATGCCTGGTAAACATCCTGCGAGCCAGAAGCGCTGCGCTGACTTGTCGTCGGGCTCGGCTATAGTCCAGGCATGAGCTCCCGCCTGATTCTCAGCCTTATCCTGCCACTTGCCCTCGCTTCAGCGTCCACCAGCGCGCTGGCGCAGACCAAAGGCACGGTCGATCCAAGGCCGCTGCCCGCGCTCGCCAATCCCAACGATCCCGCGACACCGGCCAAGGAGCTGTTCGGCCGCAAGGCGCTGCCAACCCGCTCGGCGCCGCAGGTCATCGGCTTTTACGCCAAAGGCTGCATCGCCGGCGCCGAGGCACTGGCACTGAACGGCCCGACCTGGCAGGTGATGCGGCTGTCGCGCAACCGCAACTGGGCGCATCCGCAGATGGTCGAGCTGGTCGAGCGCGTCTCCGCCAAGGCAAACCGTGTCGCGGGCTGGCCGGGCATTCTGGTCGGCGACATGTCGCAGCCACGCGGCGGGCCGATGCTCACCGGTCATGCCAGTCACCAGATCGGCCTCGATGCGGATATCTGGCTGACGCCGATGCCGAACCGGCAACTCTCACGCAACGAGCGTGAGGAGATGTCAGCTGTGATGATGGTCCGCAAGGATCGCCTCGACATCGATCCTGCCACCTGGACGCCGAGCCATCTGCCGGTGATCCGCGCAGCCGCGCAGGAGCCGAGCGTCGAGCGCATCTTCGTCAATGCCGCGATCAAGAAGGCGCTGTGCCGCGAGGCAAAGGGCGATCGCAGCTGGCTCTCCAAGGTGCGACCGATGTACGGCCACGACTATCACTTCCACATCCGCATCAAGTGCCCCGCCGGCGCCGCCGATTGCGAATCCCAGCCACCGCCGACCGCAAGCGAAGGCTGCGCGGCCGGCGATCTCGCCTACTGGTTCAGCGACGCCGTGCTGCATCCAAAACCCCCGCCGGTGCCGCCGAAGCCGAAGCCGCCAATGACGCTGGCCGACATGCCTGCAGCTTGCCGGCAGGTTTTGAACGCACCATAGTCCGTCCCAAATCAAAGGAGATTCCCATGCGCATCAGTGCACGCAACCAGATCAAGGGCACCGTCCTCGAAGTCACCAAGGGCGCCACCACCTCCCATGTCCGCGTCGATATCGGCGGCGGCCAGGTCGTCACCTCGTCGATCACCAATGAAGCCGTCGCCGACCTCGCCCTCAAAGTTGGCGGCAAGGTGATCGTCGTCGTGAAAGCCTCGGACGTCATGATTGCGGTGGATTGATCATGCACGCGCGTCTGATTGTCGCGCTTGCTCTGCTGAGCGCGGCGCCCGCATGGGCGGCCGAGCCAAGCGGCTGCGACAAATTCAAGTGGCCGATCGACAAAGAGCGTGCCGCACTGATGTCACAAGATCGCCTCAAGACGGCCTCTGGAAATGAGCTCGAAATCCCCGCAAAAGCGGCTCTGGAGCTCAAGAATCCGACCGATGCGAAGCTGCCGCGCGCACCCGAACGCAAACCGAAAGACGGCACGTTTGCGGGCTTCGTGAAATTCAAAGCTCCCCCAAAAGCCGGTGCCTATTCGATCAGCCTGTCCTCCAATGCATGGATCGATGTGATCCAGGACGGCGAACAGTTGAAGCCGATGGAATTCAGCGGCGCCACCGATTGCGCCGGCATTCGCAAGGTGGTCAAGTTCGATCTCTCCGGTGGCCCGTTCGCCGTGCAGATTTCCGGCGCGTCAGAAACAAGCATCAACGTCGCGGTGCTGCCCGCAGAATAGCGCAAGGGGCCTTTACCCCTCAGAGCCGCCTGAGTAATGTCGCGGCGCGATATCCCGGATGGACCGTAAGTCCCCGGGATTGCCGGAACGGCGCTTCCGCCTGTCGCTCATCCCACCTCACCAACGCCTGAGCTGCGCGCCTTTCGGGCTGCGCTCACGCATGGAGCGCCAATATGAAACGCATTGCCGGACTTTTCGCCGCTGTCTCGATCCTGCTCGGATCGAGTTTCACGCCTGTCCATGCGCAGGACAAGAGCCTGACCGTCTTCGCCGCCGCCTCGATGAAGAACGCGCTCGACGAACTCAACGCCGCCTATACGGCCAAGTCAGGCGTCAAGGTGACGTCCAGCTACGCCGCAAGCTCTGCGCTCGCCAAGCAGATCGAACAGGGCGCGCCAGCCGACATCTTCATCTCCGCCGACCAGGAATGGATGGACTATTCGGTCGGCAAGAAGGACATCAACGAAGCCTCGCGCGTGAGCCTGCTCGGCAACAGCATCGTTCTGATCGCCGGCAAGGATTCCAAGCTCGCCAATGTCACCATCGGCCAGGGTTTTGACCTCGCCAAGCTCGCCGGCGACGGCAAGATCGCCACCGGCGACGTGAAGTCGGTGCCCGTTGGCAAATATGCCAAGGCCGCACTGGAAAAGCTTGGCAGCTGGACCGCGGCAGAACCGAAATTCGCAATGGCCGAAAGCGTGCGCGCTGCGCTGACGCTGGTGTCCCGCGGCGAGGCACCGCTCGGCATCGTCTACGCGACTGACGCCAAGATCGATCCGGGCGTGAAGGTCATCGGCACCTTCCCGGCGGACTCGCATCCGGCAATCGTCTATCCGGCGGCAGCGACCGCCAAGGCCAAGAGCGAAGCCGCCGACTATATGGCTTTCCTGAAAAGCTCGGCGTCGAAGACCGTGATGGAGAAATACGGCTTCACCTTCCTGGCCAAGCCGACCAGCTGACGTGTTCGATATCACTCCCGAAGAATGGACGGCGATCCTGCTTTCGATCAGGGTCGCCGTGATCGCAACCCTGATCTCGACCCCGCTCGGCATCGCCGTGGCGTGGCTGCTGGCGCGCCGTGATTTTTGGGGCAAAGCTTTCATCGATGCCTTTATCTATTTGCCTCTGGTGCTGCCGCCCGTTGTCACCGGCTATTTGCTGCTGATCATGCTCGGCAAGCGCGGCGTGCTCGGTTCGTTTCTCGCCGAACATTTCGGCATCGTCTTCGCCTTCCGCTGGACCGGCGCAGCACTGGCTTGCGGCGTGATGTCATTTCCGCTGCTGGTGCGCCCGATCCGGCTATCCATCGAAGCCGTCGATCGCAAACTCGAACAGGCGGCGAGCACGCTTGGCGCATCGCCGTGGAAGGTTTTCATCACCGTAACGCTGCCGCTCGCATTGCCTGGTGTTCTCGCCGGCATGGTGCTCGGCTTTGCCAAGGCCATCGGCGAATTTGGCGCGACTATTACCTTTGTCTCAAATATTCCTGGCGAGACCCAGACGATCTCGTCGGCAATCTATTCACTGATCCAGACGCCAGACGGTGACGCTGCGGCGTCGCGTCTTGTGATCATCTCGATCAGCATCGCGGTCATCGCTCTGATCCTCTCGGAATGGTTCGCGCGCCGCGCGACGCAACGTCTGCATGGCAACTGACATGCTGCGAGTGGAAGTTTTCAAACAACTCGGCGACTTTTCGGTGGACGTCGCCTTCACCAGTGAAGGCCGTGTCACCGGCCTGTTCGGCTCATCCGGCGCCGGCAAAACATCGCTGATCAGCATGATCGCCGGTCTCGTGCAGCCTGACCGTGGCATCATCGCCATGGACAAGGCCGTTCTCTACGACCGCAGCAAGAATATCGACCTGCCCGCGCATCGGCGCCGTATCGGCTATGTCTTTCAGGACGCCCGCCTGTTTCCGCATCTGAGCGTGGCGCAGAATCTCGACTACGGCCGGCGTATGAACCATCTGACGCGCGATGCGGCGGAAGAAGATCGTATCACTGCGATGCTGGATATCGGCCATCTGCTGACGCGCCGTCCGGGTGGCCTCTCTGGCGGCGAACGCCAGCGTGTCGCGCTCGGCCGGGCATTGCTGGCGCAACCGCGATTACTGCTGCTGGACGAACCGCTCGGGGCTCTGGACGAAGCACGCAAGGCCGAGATCATGCCCTATCTGATCCGCCTGCGCGACGAAGGCGATGTGCCGATGGTGCTGGTCAGCCACGATGCCGACGAGATGCGGCAGTTGGCAACGAATGTGGTGTTGCTGAAGGGCGGCCGGGTGGCAGGGCATGGCGGCATGGAGGTGCTGCCGCGCTGGCAGCCGGCAACGTAAGCTCTACGCTCCCGACAATCCCGCCAAGGTTCGCTTCAGCTTGACGCGAAAGACCTGTGCCCGGCTCAACCGCGGCAATGGCTCCGGCTCGTCTTCCGGCAGACGCAGACCGACCACATTCACACGGCCGCCGCCAAGGCTGCGGGCGACGAGATCGATCGTATCAATCGGCACGGCCGCCCCGACTTTCGGCGCGCGGTCGAGATGAATGTCGAAATAATCCGCCAGCGTCAGCGAGGCCTGCGCGGGATCGATGGCAATGCCATAGATTGCAGCGAGATCGCCGAGCGTAGTCTCGCCGGGCACCATGAAGTCGCCGAGCAGATGCGGATCCGGCGCCGTGCTCGGCGGCATATCGACGAAGAATCGGTCGAGCGATTCCGCTTTTTCCGGCGGCGCCAGCAGATAGAGATAATCACCAGCGGCCACCGGGGCGGCCTCCTCCGGCGTCAGGATCTGCTCGTCGCGGATCACAAGCGTCGGCTTCGACCAGGACGGGATCAGGCCGCGCTTGAGATACAGGCTCTTCGGCCGGACCGAATAACCCACCAGCTGTTGCTCGAGCTGACCAGGCAGATCCAGCTCGATACGTCGCGGCCCACGATCGGTGCGCGGCAGCGCCACATGCAGCAGGCGGGCGGCATAACCCAGCGTCCAGCCCTGAAACAGCAGCGAGATGATAACCACGACGAACGCGACGTCGAAATACAAATGCGCATTGGGCAACCCGACCAGCATCGGGATCGAGGCCAGGAAGATCGCCACCGCGCCCCGCAGGCCGACCCAGGAGACGAACGCCTTTTCCCGCCAGTTGAACCGGAATGGCTGCAAACAGAGAAAGACCGCCAACGGCCGAGCCACCACCATCAGCACCACCGCCACAGCGATGGCCGGCAGGATGCTGCTCACCAGCCGCTCGGGCGACACCAGCAGGCCCAGCATCACGAACATCACGATCTGCGCCAGCCAGGTGGCGGCGTCGAGAAAGGTGACCACCGAATTATGCGCGCGGGTCGGCCGGTTGCCGATCACCATGCCGGCAAGATAGACGGCGAGGAAGCCGGAGGCATGAGCGATCTGGGCGAGGCCAAAGATCACCAGCGCTGCGGTGCAGACAAAGGGCGCATGCAGGCCCTGCGGGAGCGCCACGCGGTTCATCGCCATCACCACCAACAAGCCACCGACCATGCCGATCAGCGTGCCAAGCACGGATTCCTGCAGGAATTCCATCACCACGTGGCCGGCGGAGGCATCGCCAAGCGACAGCAGTTTCACCAGCGTCAGGGTAAGAAACACCGCGAAAGGATCATTGGTGCCGGATTCCACTTCCAGCATGGCGCCGACGCGTGGACGCAGACGCAGGCCCTGCGCGTGCACCAGCAAGAACACGGCTGCAGCATCGGTGGAGGCGATGACGGCCCCGGTTAGCAGGCCCTCGGTCCAGCTCATGCCCAGCGTGTATTTGGCGACCGGTGCCGTGATCAGCGCCGTGAGCAACACGCCCACCGTCGCCAGCATCATCGATGGCGCCAGCACCGTCTGGATCGCCTTGAAGTGTGTTTTCAGCCCGCCGTCGAACAGGATCAGCGCCAGTGACACTGAGCCGACCACATAGGCCGTTTTCACGTCATCGAAATGCAGGCCGCCGGGGCCGGCCTCGCCCGCCGCCATGCCGATGAACAAGAAAAACAGCAGCAATGGTGCGCCGAAGCGCAGCGCGAGCAAGCTCGACAGGATGCCCGCCATGACGAGCACGGCGCCGAGCAGGATCGCGATACTGACTGAGTCGAGCGAGGCCATGTGTCTCCGAAGGCAGAAAGACTAGCAAATCCATGCTTATCGTCGCGATGACGCGGCGCCAAACAATTTCTGCCCGAGGTTGGACTGTAGGTATAATTACTGCGATGTGGTGGCTCGAGGGCAACGCCGCAATGGCGCCGCCAAGGCGGCTGTGTGAATCTCTGCCTCATTCGAATCAAATATATCCGCGAGCGCCCTTCAATGTTCGATCTGACCGATGCTCATACATTCGTCCTCGAAACGGCGAAGTCGCTAGGCGCAGAATTTTCGTCGCCTTGGTTCTATCTCCAATTCGGCCTCATGCTGGCCGCTGCCGGCATCGCGGCAGGCATCGGCTCGTTGGTGCGCGCGAAAATCGATCTGACATCGCTGGTGATGGGATGGCCGGGGCCGCTGCGGATGTTCATCCGCGTGCTGATCGACAGTATATCGACCGCCGTTTTCGCGATCCTCACGATCATCGCCCGAGAACTCATGCTGAGCGCAACTTTGCCGAGCCGCAGCTATCTGCTCGCGGTCGTCGCAAAACTGGCGCTCGCCTGGCTGGTGATCCGGCTGGTGACCAGCATCATTCACAACCCGCTGATCGTGCGGCTGGTGTCGATCTCGGCCTGGTTTGTGGCCGCGCTGAGCATCCTCAATCTGCTGGCCCCGACCATCACCTTTCTCGACGGCCCCGGCATCGATCTCGGCGGCCTCAGGCTGACGCCGCTGCTGGTCATCAAGCTGGCCGTCCTGCTCGCACTGGCGCTGTGGGTGGCCAATATCATCAGCAATTTCCTCGAAGGCCGCATCCGGCAATCCCATGACCTGACGCCCTCGGTGCAGGTGCTGCTCACCAAGCTCGTGCGATTGCTGATGATGGTGTTCGCCGTGGCGCTCGTGATGGGGGCAGTCGGCATCAATCTCGCGGCGCTCGCGGTGTTTTCCGGCGCGGTCGGCGTGGGCATCGGCTTCGGCCTGCAGAAGATCGTCGCCAATTTCATCAGCGGCGTGATCCTCCTGGCAGACAAATCGGTGAAGCCTGGCGATCTCGTCACAATCGGCGACAGTTCGGGCCGCATCAGCGCGATGAACACGCGCTACATCTCGGTCGCCGCCGGCGACGGCCGCGAATTCCTGATCCCCAATGAGGACCTGATCACCAAGAAGGTCGTGAACTGGACCTATACGGACAAGGACACGCTGGTGAAGGTGAATTTCGGCACCAATTACGACGCCGATCCGCGCCTCGTCTGCCAGCTCGCCATCGACTGCGCCGCCGCTTCGCCGCGCGCTTCGGCTTTGAAGCCACCGAATTGCCTGCTTGGCGAATTCGCCGAAACCGGGATGCGCTTTTCGCTCACCTTCTGGATCGACTCGCCGGACGGAATGGACGCCGTGAAAAGCGACGTGATGCTGGCGCTGTGGGACGCCTTCAAGCGCGAAGGCATCCGCGTGCCCTACCCAGTGCGCGAGATCAAGATTAGCGGCGGCGCGCTACCGGTGGAGACGATCGCCGAAGTAACCGCCGGGCCGGAATAAGGCGATGAAGCTTCCACTCGACCTGGTGCCAGCGATACTCGTTCGCCGCTACAAACGCTTTCTCGCCGATGTCGAACTGGCCGACGGCAGCATCATCACCGCGCATGTGGCCAATCCCGGCGCGATGATCGGATTGCAGGCGCCCGGCGCGCGGGTGTGGCTGTCACTATCGACGAGCAAGACGCGAAAGCTGCCTTATTCATGGGAGTTGGTCGAAGCCGATTTCGGCAACGGGCCGGAGCTCGTCGGCGTCAACACGATCCATCCCAATGCCATCGTCGCCGAGGCGCTGGCGGAAGGTGCAATCCCGGAATTGACGGGCTACGCCTCGATTCGGCGCGAAGTGAAATATGGCGAGAAATCGCGCGTCGACTTCCTGCTTGAGCATTCTGATCGGCCGCCCTGCTATGTCGAGGTCAAGAATGTCCACATGATGCGCAAGCCGGGATTGGCCGAGTTTCCGGATTCGGTGACCGCCCGCGGCGCCCGGCATCTGGAGGAACTCGCCGCCATGGTGGCGCTTGGTGCACGCGCGGTGCTGCTGTTCGTGGTGCAGATCGGGTCGAGCCAGCGGGTCGCCGTCGCCCGAGACATCGATCCCGCCTATGGCCGCGCCTTCGACAAGGCTCGCGCTGCGGGCGTCGAGGTCCTGGCCTATACCTGCGCAATCGACCACGGCAGCATCGTCTTGGCCCGAAAAGTGGTGATCGAACCGTGACTTGGCGGGGGCATCACGCTCACCCGTGAAGCACGACAGGGCAGCTTTGGCTTGCGCTCAGCGCCCCGATCATTAGATTAGGGCGCATCATCCCATTGTCACAGAACCAGAATTTCCCATGAGCTACACCGACGCCTCCGACACCGCCCTGCGCAAGACCGGGCAGATCAAACTGCACGGCGAATCGGCGTTTGCGGCCATGCGCAAGGCCGGTGCGCTGGTGTCGGAATGCCTGGATGCGCTCACCGATCTGGTCAAGCCCGGCCTCATGACCTCGGCGATCGACGATTTCGTCCGCGAATTCGCCTTCAGCCACGGCGCCTTCCCGGCGACGCTGATGTATCGCGGTTATCGCTTCTCCACCTGCACCTCGATCAACCACGTGGTCTGCCACGGCATGCCGGAGGCACGCGCGCTGAAGGAAGGCGACATCGTCAATATCGACGTCACCTTCATCGTCGATGGCTGGTATGGCGACTCAAGCCGCATGTATGGCGTCGGCGAACTGCCGCGCAAGGCGGAGCGGCTGGTCGAGGTGACCTATGAATCGATGATGCGCGGCATCGCGGCAGTAAAGCCGGGCAACACCACCGGCGATATCGGCCATGCGATCCAGAGCTTTGTCGAACCGCAGGGCATGAGCGTGGTGCGCGATTTCTGCGGCCACGGTCTTGGTCGCCTGTTCCATGACGAACCGAACATCATCCATGTCGGCCGCCCCGGCGAAGGCGTGACGCTGCGCCCAGGCATGTTGTTCACGATTGAACCGATGATCAATCTCGGCAAGCCGCATGTGAAAGTGCTGTCCGACGGCTGGACCGCGGTGACCCGCGATCGTTCACTGTCGGCACAGTTCGAGCACACGGTGGGCGTGACGGAGACTGGCGTCGAGGTGTTTACCCTGTCCAAGCGCCATAACGAAAAGCTGCTAGGGGCCTGAGCTTCTCGATTGCGACACGCCGTCACGCATTTTTAGGTTGCAAACCCTGCCGAGCGCGGCATGCTCACGAACACGCATCAGCGAGTTCGCATGCCTGCCTCATCGAACAGCCTCCTGCCCGGCCTTTCCGAAGCGCCGCATTTTCACGGCCATCGCGACCGGCTCCGTGCGCGTTTCCGCAGCGCCGGTGCCGAAGCACTCAGTGACTATGAGCTATTGGAGCTGGTGCTGTTTCGAGCGCTGCCGCGGCGAGATGTGAAGCCACTGGCCAAGGCCTTGATCCAGGCTTTCGGCTCCTTCGCGGAAACCGTGCATGCGCCCGATGCGCGGCTGCGCGAGATCGGCGGTCTCGGTGAAGCCGCCATCACCGAAATCAAGCTGATCGCCGCCGCCTCCAGCCGTGTCGCCAAGGGCCAGCTCAAACAGCGCACCATGCTATCGTCATGGGCCACGGTGATCGACTATTGCCGCACGACCATGGCATTTGCCGACAAGGAGCAATTCCGCATCCTGTTTCTCGACAAACGCAATCAGCTGATCGCCGACGAGGTGCAACAAATCGGTACGATCGATCACACGCCGGTCTATCCGCGCGAAGTGGTGAAGCGCGCGCTGGAGCTATCGGCAACCGCGATCATCATGGTGCATAATCACCCCTCCGGCGATCCGACGCCGTCGCAGGCGGATATCCAGATGACCAAGGCGGTGATCGAAGTGAGCAAACCGCTCGGTATCGCGGTTCATGACCACATCATCGTCGGCAAGAATGGGCATGCGAGCTTGAAGGGAATGAAGGTAATCTGACCTCTAGTTCTTGGCGGTCTTCAGATGGTCTTCCGCGGCGCTGATGCCCTTCTTGGCCTTGAGCGTGAGAGCGGTGACTTGCGGCTTCCATTCGGCCACCATTTTCTCCGCAGCCTTAAGCTCCGCTGCGGATAGAAAGGTCGCCATCTCGCCGACTTTCTTCCGGGGTGCCATGTCTGACAGCTTGAAATACGCGTAGGACAAAGAGAGATCCTGCGGCGCACCTTTACCCTCCGAATAGGCGCGGAAAAGGCTGAACAGAGCGCGGGGGTATCCCTGATCGCCCGCCGTCTTCCACCACTTCAGCGCCTGCTCCGAATGTCCGCGCCGATCATAGAGATTGGCCACATCGTGCTGAGCGAGCGCATAGCCGGCCTCCGCAGCAACGAGTTTGTATTTCAAGGCTTGATCAGCATCGGAAGCGACGATGCCCTCGCCCTGGCCGTCATAGTAACAGCCGAGCTTATAAGCGCCGAGCGGATGGTTAGAGGCAGCCGATTTCTGAAACCACACGAATGCCTGGCTGCGATCCTGCGGAGTGCCAATGCCATTGTTGTACATCATGCCAAGATGATACTGCGCCTCGGCGTCTCCCTTGTTCGCCAAGACCGCCATGGCTTCGAAGGATGCCGTATCGTTTGCCTTGGCGGGCAGCGAGAAGAATAGAAAGCACGAGAACAACAGAGCCAAAAATCTCATCTTACCCTCCAAGGGTCTGACCGACTGTCCCTTGGTCTTCCGCAATAGAAATAGGTTCGAACCCGCCCAGGTTCGTTTTCACCAAATGCGGCTGGTCGAAGCGGTAAATTTACTGCCGCAGCAGGATCAATGGATCCGCCATATCCGGCATCCGCCGCCATTGGGCGTTATCGTCGGCCTCAAAGTGCCAGGTCTCGCCACTCGCGGAAAACATCAGCAATTCACCACGCTCCAAACGCCACTCCTTCGGCTTGAAATTTGTGACCAAAGGGTCGCAACGCGGCTTGAGAAAGAGCTGGAAATTGTCGGGGCTGGCGTCGTTGTTGGTGAGCGTCAGGCCGCAAATGGCGCGGCCATTGCCGCGAACGATGGACCAGTCGCCGATCATCGAATCCATCGTCTTCGACAACGCCCGCGCGGCCGCAAGGTTCTGCAGGATATAGACACCCTCGCCGGAACGGATACCCTCAAAAATGCCGCTCTCGACTTCGGTGAGATCGATCACCGACTCGCCCGCCGATGTCTGCAGGCGGACGATGTCGAGGCCCTTGATACCCCAGGCCACGATATCCTTGGTGAAGGGCAGCGCCTTGGGGCAATCGGGCTCGAGTTCGAGCTTCAAGCCCTGCGGCGAAATGTCGGGCTTGAGCGTGATCACACAGGTCTTGCTGCGCTCGGTGGTCGAGAGCTCCCACTGCCCGATCATGTTCTTCTTCAGTGCCGCAGCATCCTGCGCCTGCGCCGGTGCGCCAATGACCACCGCGCCGGCCACAGCCAGCGCGAACCGCATCATGCGAACCGGCACGCGCATGCTCAGCGGGCCTTGACCGGAGTTTCTGGAATCGGCGTCATCACAGGCTTGCCGCCGAACCAGAGCTTCAGGTTATCGATCACCATCTGATCCATGGCATTGCGCGTCACCACCGAGGCCGAGCCGACATGAGGCAGCAGAACCACGTTTTGCAGCGCCTTCAACTCATCCGGCACCTTCGGCTCCTGCGCGAACACGTCGAGACCGGCAGCGAGGATGGTGCCCGATTTGAGCGCCTGGATCAGCGCTGACTCGTCGATGACAGAACCACGCGCGACATTCACGATGATGCCGCGCGGGCCGAGCGCCTGCATCACTTCGGCATTGACGAGATTGGCCGTCGATGGCCCGCCAGGGGTGATGACGATCAGCGTATCCACTGCCTTCGCCATCTCGACGAGGTTCGGATAGTGCTGATACGCAATGCCCGCGGCGGGATTGCGCGAGTGATAAACGACAGGCACCAGCGAGGCATCGAGACGGCGCGCGATGGCCTGGCCGATGCGGCCCATGCCGACCATGCCGACCTTGCGATCACGCAGCGAACCGACGGTGAGCGGATAGCCCTGGGTCAGCCACAGGCCGGATCGGACATATTTGTCAGCCTTGATAAATTCGCGCGCGGTGGCGATGAACAGACCGAGGGCGACGTCGGCAACCTCTTCGGTCAGCACGTCCGGCGTATTGGTGACGATGATATTATGCTCGGCGGCATATTTTGCATCGATGTGATCATAGCCAACACCGAAAGATGAGATGATCTCGATATTCGGATATTTCGACAGCACCGCGCCATTGGTGGGCACCAGGCCCGTCACGGCGATGCCGCGGAGCTTCTCGGCAATGCCGGGGGGCAGCCGCTCCAGATCGGGCTGGGTTTCATATTTATGCAACACGAACTGATCTGAAAAACCATTCTCGATCAGCGGCTTTGACGGCCCATAGATCAGCAGGTCGATCTTGTCCGAAGAGATTCCCGTCCCCATTATTTTTCCTTTCGCAGTGCACTTTCATGCCAGCGCCGCAGCATCCAATGCGACGCCAGCGCGAGCAGCATATAAATCACAATCCCCGCCACGGACAGTAACAATAGCGCGGCAAACATGCGGGGAATATTGAGGCGATAGCTGGATTCGGTGATGCGATAGGCCAGCCCAGATCCAGCGCCGGCCGCACCGGCTGCGATCTCGGCCGCGACCGCCCCGATCAGGGACAGACCGCCTGCAATGCGCAGCCCGCCGAGAATATAGGGCATGGCCGACGGCAGTTGCAGATAACGCAGTGTCTGCCAGCGCGAGGCGCCATTGAGCAGGAACAGGCCGGCGAGATTGCGGTCCACCGAATTCAGCCCCAGCGTCGTATTAGCCAACACCGGGAAGAAGGCGACGATCCAGGCGCAGGCGACCACGGCCGCCTCCTGCGGCAGATAGATCAGCATCAAGGGCGCAATGGCGATCACCGGCGTCACCTGCAGCACGACGGCATAAGGCAGCAGGGAGTATTCGAGCCATTTCGACTGGTTGAACAGCAGCGCCAGCGCGATGCCGCCGATCGCCGCGGCGATAAAGCCTTCCAGTGCCGTTAGCAATGTGACGCCGAGTGAAGCCGACAGGATCGGCCAGTCGGCCATCAGCGTCTGTCCGACCAGGAGCGGTCCCGGCAGAATGTAAGGCTGGATCTCTCCGAGCCGGACGACGAGATCCCACGCAACGACGCCACAGAGCAACACGACCACCGGCCAGACGATGCGCTGCCAGAGCCCATCACCGGACGCCCGCTCCACCATCGGCAATGGCTCAAGCCCCTTCATGCCAGCGCCTCCGCCTCGCTCGCCTGCATCAGTGCCTGCGAAACATCGCGGCAATGACCGGAATAGGCGACAGAGGTGCGAAACGCGTCATCTCGCGGCTCATGCGCATCGATCCGGCGTTCGGTGTGAACGCGACCGGGGCGCGAGGTCATGATCACCACGCGCTGCGACAGATAGACCGCCTCATAGACCGAATGCGTCACGAAGACGATGGTCTTGCCAAGCTTGCGCCATAGCGCCAGCAGATCGTTGTTGAGCTTGAAGCGCGTGATTTCGTCGAGCGCGGCGAATGGCTCGTCGAGCAGCAGGATATCCGGCGACGTCACCAGCGCCCGCGCCAGCGACACCCGCATCTGCATGCCACCGGACAATTCGCGCGGATAGGCTTCGGCGAAGCCAGCGAGACCCACTTGCGCCAAAGCGTCAGCAACACGCGGAGCCGACTCCGCATCTGCCACATGGGCGAGCTTGAGCGGCAGCCGCACATTCTCGCGGACCGTCGTCCACGGCATCAGCGTCGGCTCCTGGAATACAAAGCCTATGCTCTGGCGCGAGGCGCGAGCCGGCACCTCGATGGAGCCAAAGGATGGGGCGGCCAGTCCAGCGATCAAGCGCAGCGCCGTCGACTTGCCGCAGCCGGAGGCCCCGAGCAGCGAGACGAATTCACCCTTGCGGATATCGAGATCGAGCGGACCGAGCGCACGCGTGCCGCCCTCATAGACTTTCGTCACGCCGTGCAGGCGTATCGCAAACTCATCCTGAGGCGCCACGGACGACACCGGCTATTTCTTCGGCCGCAGATCGATGCCGACGCCCTTGTTGACGAATTGGAGCGTATAAGCACGGCGATAATCGATGTCGCGCTTGACCACGCCGGCACGCGACATCTTGTCGAAGAAACTCGCCGCACGCTCGTCGCTCATGGCGCCGATACCGTTCTTGAGCGTATCGCCGGAATCGACGATGCCCTTGTCGCGCATCGCAGCTGTGGAATAGGCCAGCAGCTCATCGGTCATTTCCGGATTGAGCTTCTTGATCAGCGCATTGGCAGCTTTGTTGTCGCCATAGAGATAATTGTACCAGCCGATGATCGAGGCATCGACGAAGCGCTGTACGAGGTCAGGCGATTTTTCGACGGTCTCGCGCCGCGCCTCGATCAGTGTCGAATAGCCATTGAGGCCGTAGTCGGCGAGCAGCATGACATTGGGCTTGAAGCCCGCCTGTTTCTCGATCAGGAAAGGTTCGGAGGTGACATAACCCTGCATGGCGCTATTCTTGTCCACGAGGAAAGGTTGGGCGTTGTAGTTGTACGGCTTCACCTTGGACTCGCTGAAGCCGAATTCCAGCTTCATCCACTGGAAGTAGCCGACAATGCCTTCCTTCGAGATGAACAGCGTCTTCGATTTGAGGTCTTCCAGCTTTGTGACCTTCGGATCGGGATGCGACACAAAGACCTGCGGGTCTTTCTGGAAAATCGCGGCGATCGCCACCACCGGCACATTATTGGCCACCGCGTCGAAGGACTGCAGCGTATTGGCACTCATGAAGAAATCCAGCTTGCCGGAGATGAGCAGGATACGATTATTAACGTTCGGACCGCCCGGCACGATGGTAACGTCGAGGCCGTATTGCTTGTAGGTGCCATCAGCCACGGCCTGGAAGAAGCCGCCATGCTCGGCCTCGGCGACCCAATTGGTGCCGAAGCTGACCTTGTCGAGCCTACCGTCGGATTTTCCTTGCGCCAGCACGGGCGACAGCGACGCTGACATCATCGCCAAGCCGATGGTTAACGCGCGCAGCAAGGGAAACCGACCCATATTGGACTCCAGTGACATTTCTGCCCCATGATAGAAAGCATTCGCGCGACTGACTACCCCGCTCCCCTGCAAAGAAATGCCTGCCATGACTTCATCCGCACCGCATCGTGACTGGACTGCCATCCATTGGCCCGACATTGCCAAAGGCGATCCGTCTTCATGGATTGCGGTGCTGCCGCTGGCCGCGACGGAACAGCATGGACCGCATCTGCCGCTTGCAACCGACGTCCTGATCGCCGAAGCCTATCTTGCCGAGGTCCAGCAGCTATTGCCGGCGGATATCCCGGCCACCTTCCTGCCGGTGCAGCCGATCGGCATCTCGACAGAGCACCTCTCCTTCCCCGGCACGCTAACGCTGCCGACCGAGATCGCCTTGCAGGGCTGGACTGCGATCGGCGAGAGCATCGCGCGTGCCGGCGTGCAAAAGCTCGTGATGGTGACCAGCCATGGCGGCAACAGCGCGGCAATGACGCTAGCCGCACAGGATCTGCGCGCCGAATACGGCATGCTGGTTACGACCACAAGCTGGTCGCGGTTTGGTGTGCCCCCGGGGCTGTTCAGCGACGAGGAAGTTCGCCACGGCATCCATGGCGGCGCGGTCGAGACCTCGATCATGCTGGCGCGCTATCCTCAACACGTGCGCCAGGACAAAATCGCGAATTTCGTGCCATCCACCATCGCAATGGAAAAGGACTATCGCTGGCTCTCCGCCGGCCGCCCGGCGCCATTCGCCTGGCAGGCGGAAGACCTGCATCCCTCAGGCGCGATCGGCGATGCGACCCAGGCGACGGCAGAAAAGGGCGGGCAATTATTGAAGCACGGCGCCAAGGCGTTCTGCGAATTGCTGGATGACATGCACCGCTTTGATGCGACGGTGTTCGATCGCGAGCCGGATGCGGGTCGATAGTTTTTCAAACAAACTGACGACTGTTCCCCAGGAATCAATCGACGTTTTTAGCTGCAGCGCGCGCGCCGCGATCATCGCTTGTCAGGCGGCGCCAGGCTCCCGGTGGCATCCCGATCGCGCTTGAAAACACCCGCGTGAAATGGCTTTGGTCGGCGAAGCCACAGGCCAGAGCGACATCGGCCAGCGACATGTCATTGGCAATCAGAAGGCCGCGGGCCTGTTCGACACGCTGCGACAACATCCATTGATGCGGCGCTTTGCCCGTCGCCTTCTTGAAACCGCGAATGAAATAGCCACGCGATAGCCCGCATGCCTGGGCGACATCCGCAACGCGCAAGTTGCCAGCGCCATTGCCGCTGAGCATCTCGACGGCCAATGCCAGTTGCGACCGCGACAAGGATGCGCCGTGTGATGCAGCTTCAAGATTGGTTGCGCTGTTGTATCGCTCGATCAGATGGATGCCGATCGTCGTACCGAGCTGATCCAGGAACAGCGGACTCGCTTCGCTACTCTTTTGCAGCAGTGGCTCGACCACGCTGACGAGCCTCAGCAAGACGGGATCGATGTCGCCAGCGTGGCATGCAAGATCGACGGCACCACGCCAGCCATGTTCTCGCGCCAATTCAATCAGAAACGGCCGGGAGACCTCCATCAGCAGAAAATCGAAAGCGCCACGCAGGTCGGCGCGGTAATCGTCTGCGAGGTTGCGGATATAGATCGAGCCCTCTTCGAACTCGTGGCTCGTCGCATGATGCTCCTGAAAGATGCGCCGTCGATGCCCGCGGCCTTGCGAAATGCCGATCAGGAAGCCGCGATCGTCGGCAACAGTCGCGATTTGCCCAAGATTGGGGTCGTCGCTGCCTTTTCGGAAGAACGTGATTCCGGCGCCGCGCAGCTCCTGATCCTTGTGAAGCTTGCTGGCAGGACAGCCAAACACATCGATCTTCGATTCCTTTGGCTTGAGAGACACAGTCGACTGCTCACGCATATGGACTGGCTCCGCATATGATGCGCGGTCGGGAATTCGGGCAGCCGTCATCATACACCCCAATCGCTCTATCCATGCGTCCAACATGCGGAATTGGATACGGACAGACAATTGGAGCATGGTGGAGGGCGACTAGACCTTGGTCTAGGCCAGCGATGGAGGCTCGTGGCCCAGCCGATCGGCCATCCGGACGATATCCGCCAGCGAATTTGCCCGCATCTTTCGCATCATCGTGCCACGGTGAAGCTTGATGGTGGCCTCGCTGAGGCCCAGCGCTGCTGCGATCTGCTTGTTCATCAGCCCATCAGCAACATGCGCGAACACTTCACGCTCCCTCACCGTCAGCGTCTCGTAATCCGCCTTGAGACCGGCGATCTTCTCCGCCGCATGTTTGGTGGCGCGGTCGCGCTTCACCGCCATCTCGACCGCCGCCAACAGATCCATCGCACGAACGGGCTTGGTCAGGAATTCGATGGCCCCCGCCTTCATGGCCCGCACCGACATGGGGACGTCGGCAAAGCCGCTGATGACGATCACCGGTGTCGTGACATGCAGCCCAGCCAGATCGTCAAGAAAATCGAGTCCATTACGACCGGGCAAATGGACGTCCAGCACGATGCAGCCAAACTTCTGCCGATCATCCTTGGCGAGAAACTCCTGCACCGAGGCAAAGCATTCCACCTGGAGGCCGACCGAGCGCAGCATGCCATCCAGTGCTTCGCGTATCCCCTTGTCGTCGTCGATGACCGCGACAATGGCCGGGACCTGCTCCATCTTGTCGATCACGGTGCCACCTGCAGGGAGCCTCGAGGCAGGGTGAAGCGAAATTGCGTTCCCATCGGCATGCGCGGCTCCGACCACAGCCTGCCGCCGTGGGCGTCGATGATGGATCGACAGATCGCCAGCCCCATGCCGATGCCATCCTGCTTGGTCGTAAAGAACGGATTGAAGATCAGATCGCGATGTTCGGGGGCGATGCCCGCTCCCGCATCCTCAACGGTGACGCAAACTTCTCCCGATGTGTCCATCGCCGACACCACGGTCACACGCCGTTGCCGCGTCTCCGACGTATTGATGGCGTCGGCTGCGTTCGATACAAGATTCAAAAGCACCTGCTGCAACTGCACGCGGTCACCAGTGATCGATGGCTGATCAGGCTGGAGATAGACATCGAGCGCAATCCCTTGACGTGACAGTTCCGGCTGCACGATCAAGAGCACGCTTTCGATCATCTCATTCACGTCGAGCGGCTCGAACACCACCGGCGCGTTGCGGGCGATCGCACGCACGCGCTGGATGATCGCGCCAGCGCGATGTCCCTCGGCGATGGCCCGCTCCGCAGCAGCCCTGGCTTCACCGACATTAATGTTGCCATCTTTGAGCCATTGCATGCACGCTTCGGCATTCATGACGACGGCCATCAGCGGCTGATTGACCTCATGCGCGATCGACGCCGTGAGCTGCCCCATGGTGGTGACCCGCGACATGCGCGCCAGTTCCGCCTGCGCCACCTGAAGGGCTACAGCGCTTTCGCGCAACTTGCGATCGGCCCGATCCTTGTACAGGGCCATTTCGATTACGGTGCGCAATTGCAGATCTTCGAACGGCTTCAACAAATAACCGAATGGCTCGGCCTGACTCGCGCGTCGCACTGTCTCGTCATCGGCATAGGCAGTGAGGAATACGACAGGGATCTGGCATGTCGCACGGATCTGCCGGGCGGCATCGATGCCGTCAATGTCGCCTTCGAGGCGGATATCCATCAGCACCAGATCGGGACGGTTGCTGATCGCGAGCTCGACGGCCGCCTCGCCGCGTGCGGTCACACCGATGACAGAGTGACCAATGCGGCCAAGCTGTTCGCTGATATCGCGGGCGACGATGCGATCGTCTTCAACCACCATCACGCGAGCGCGCATCGTCATGGCGTCTGCCTAACATTACGGCCAGACTGGAATGTCAGCGTGCAGATCGTGCCTCCGTTGCGATCGATCGAGAAGTTGCCATGCAACTGCTCGACGAGATCACGCACCAATTGCAGGCCGAGCGACCGCGTCTCGATAAAATCGAACTGCTCGGGCATGCCAACGCCATTGTCTCCGACGATCAGAATGCACGTCCCGTCGTCGCTGCGATTGAATCTGACCTCGATCGACCCGCTGCGGTCCCCCGGGAAAGCATGTTTGAACGCGTTTGAGACGAGCTCGTTGATGATAAGACCGCATGATACCGCGCGATCCATATCCAGGGTCACGTCATCGCTTGCGGCTGTGATCTCGACACCGGCTCGGCCATAGGCGCGGCGCAGATGCGTGCACAGACTCAGCACATGCGCCTGCATCTCGATCTCGGCGAAGTTTCCAGCGCGATAGAGATTTTCGTGAACCAGCGCCATGGACCGAACCCGGTTGCGACTATCTGCAAACAGTGCAGACGTGACGGGATCGGTGATCCGCGAAGCCTGCAGGTTGAGAAGGCTGCTGATGAGTTGCAAGTTGTTCTTGACGCGATGATGCACTTCCTTAAGCAGCGCTTCCTTTTCGCTCAATGAGGCTTCCAGCCGCTCACGCGCCGCATTTCCGCTGGTGATATCCATCATGGCACGCCGCAGTTCGAGCTGGGTCATGATCTGTCGCGCCAGCGCCTGTAGCGTGAACCGCTGGCGCTCGGAGAGGCCATCCGGGCGTGGCGCGTGATCCAGCACGCAGACTGTGCCGATGGGCAGACCATTTTGCGTTTCCAGCAACGCCCCGGCATAGAAGCGCAGCTTGGGGCCGCCGCTGACCAATGGATTGTCCTGGAAGCGCGTATCCGATGACAGATCGGGTACGACAAACAGATCGGTCTGACGTATCGCCTGCGCGCAGATCGAATGATCGAGCGGCAATTCAGGGTCACCATGCGCGATGCCGGTGAGCGTCCAGTGACGGCCACCGTCGATCAGATTGATGGCGGCGATCGGCGCATTGCAAATATCCGAGGCGATCTGCACGAAATCCTCGAAATCCGCATCGGATGAGGAATCGAGAATGTCATATCGATGCAAGGCCGCGATTCGATCGCGTTCATTCCACATGTCAGCCACTTATGCATTAGCCACTTATCGGTATCGTTCCGAACCATCACGCCAAAGCTGGGTCTGATCGCGGGCGAGCGCTCAACCTATTCTGTGACGGTGCAAATTGAAACCGCGCCCGCGCAGCCAGCAGCGCGCCCGGTTACCACCCATATTTGAGCTCCAGCCCGAGATAGTTGCTATCATGGCCACCGGCATTCCGCACTGTATCGCCGATCTTATAGTGTACGGCCTCGACTGCCCCGCTCAGATTCGCATTGAAGGCGTAGTCGGCGCGCAATTGCGAATACACGCCGGTCCAGCGACTGCCCAACCCGGCCGTGCCGGCGACAGCAACGTTGGGCTGGACATAAACGGCATCGGCAACTGTCTGGCGCCATTGTAGGCCGACGCCGGCGGTCACCGTCAGATTGGCGATCGGCTTGACTGTCAGTGTCGGTTTGAGATGGATCAAGTTCGCGTAGCCCGTATAGCCCCCGAGCGAAAAATAGTAGCCGTTCGGGAATAGCGGATTGAAGGTGCCGATGGTGTTGTCGCCCGCACGACCGTCACCCGACGCAGCATCCAGCTGCAGGCCGATCCTGGGTGTCCAGGCGACGTCTGAAAACGTGTAGCCCATGCGGCCGCCCAAGGCCCAGGCATCGATATCCTTCGGGCCGACATGCCCGGTCTGGCCCATGGCCTCGAGATCCCAATCGAATCCGTTGGCATTGCCGGCAAAGCGCATGTCGAAGACGTGACGGATCTCGTCGCCAAGCGCATCGAGATAGCGGGCGGACGATCGCTCGAACAGCGAATAATAGCCCGACAGCTCATTGTCGCCGAACACCTTGCGTTCGATGCGTGCCGTGCTGAATCGGAAGTTCTGGCCGGAGAAATCGTCGAACACGTCGCCGAAGCGATATTGCACGGGCTGGCTGACGAAACCGATGAAGCGCCACAGCCCGGTTTCGTAATTCGCCCAGACGGCATCGAAGGATTGCCGCACATTCGGCCCGTCGCGCGACGACACGAAGCGCTGCAGATCGAAGGCAAAGTCCTGGCGGCCGACCCGAGCCTTGAAGATGCCATCACCCAGCGCCCCGCTATAGGCAATGAACGCCAACCGCAAATCGAGCTGATTCTGATCGACCGGCGAAATGCTCGCTTTGTCGATGGTGCGAACATCTTCGAGTTGGGTGAATATCTGCCAGTTCTCGTTCAGGCGAATATCGACATGCATCTGCAACCGCTGCAGCAGATAAGAATCGCCGCGCATATTGCCGATGCCAAAATTCGGCGCATCGTTGAACTCGAACCGCTCACGCAAATTGGCCCCCAGCGAAACATAGCTTTTCGGATCGGTGACAAAGAGCGGGATGTATTTCAGCGCGTCGAACGGCTCTGTCCGCGCCGCCGGATTAGCGAGCGCGGACCAGTCCTCCTGCCAGCGATTGGTGAGAATTTTGGGGCGCGCCGGCGCAGTGGCGCCATCGTCTGCAGCTGCCGAAGATGGCATTGTTGCGATCGTGCAGAGTCCCAGCGCGATCGCCGCTCCGACGGCTTTATTTGCCGAGAGCGGAATGAATCTCGGCAACATAGCCTCCAGGGAATTTCACCAGCGCCGCACGACGTGCATCTGCCACATAGGGTTCGACCAGCACGGCGGCGCCGGCCGTTTTCGCCTTGGCCAACGTCTCGTCGAGCGACGGCACTTCATAGCCCGTCAACTCGTGGCCGTAGGGATAAGGCAGCACACCATCCGTGACCAGCACGGTGATCTTGCCGAATTTCGAGGCGATGCGAATGCGGCGATAGCTGTCATTGGGGCGGCCGATCTCGACGCCCGGCGCCTTGGCCGTGTCGGAGACCACATTGCCCTTCGAGAACGCAACAAAGCTCTTCACGAATTGATCAGCCCGGCTCGCCGGCAGATAGACACGGTTCTCCGGGACCGTCTGCAGCTCCGCATAGGACGGCGCCTCCGTGTGCCAGTAGAGCTGCATGTTGATCCCACCCGGCCATTGCACCACGACGTCGCGTCCGATGGGATCCGGGAACGTCTTGACCAGCACATCGGCGCCCGCGCTCTGCGCTGCTTTCATGGCGGCGTCGATATCGGTGACGAGATAGCCGGTCCGTTCGTGCCCGAACGGATACGGAATCGGCGTCTTGAAGCCGAACACCGAGACCGAGCCCGCCGGCGTGAGCAGAAGCTGCGACGTCGTACTGCTCGGCGTCGGCGTCACCGTCGCGACCACCTGTTTGGTGCTCCTGCCGCCAAAGGTGGCAAGGAAGCTTTCGACGAAACGATCGACCTCATCCGGCGCCACATAGACATGGGTCGTGTCATATTGCGCGCCAACGGCAAAGCCGATCTTCGCGGTTGCCTCACGCGACCACGCGACGTGTGGCGTCACCGATAGAAGCGCGACGTAGATGGCGGCAGCAGTGAGATTGAACGAACGCATTCCGATAGTCCTTGTGGAGATTAGTGCGGGGTCACCGGCTCGGGCTTCAACAGCGGATTTTTCAGATCCAGCGTAAGGAAATGCCGGACCACGGGTCCATCGGGACCGATGTGGTATTGCGTCGTCTCACGCTGCACATCGGCGTCCGCCTTGGACACCCGGTGATGCTGCCGCAGATGCTCCGCCCAGGATTCCACCATGAACCATTCGACGATCTTTTCAGGATCTGCCGCATCCTCGGTGATGCCCCAGCCATAGGCACCATCGCGGCGCCGCGCTTCGGAGAGTCGCTTGAGGCCGGTGAAGAACGGCACCCGGTTTTCGCGCGCGATCCGGTATTCGATCAGGATCAGCACGGGGCCACGATCATGCTCGACGTCGTCGGAGGTGAGCGGCTCCGGCCAGTAATTGGACGGCGCCAGATCGGCTTCTCCGGTTGGCAGCTTCACCCGGTGCATGATGAGGGCGGCGATCGATAGACCGCAGGCGCTGACCAGCAGCGTCGCGGGCAGGTCTAGTGCTTGCGCGACTGCGCCCCAGCCAAGGCTACCCGCGGCCATCGCGCCGTTGAACACCATCAGATAGACGGCGAGACCACGTCCGCGTACCCAGTTTGGCAGCACCGCCTGAGCCACGCCGCTGAACGTCGTCAGCGCCGTGATCCAGGCCGCACCCAGCAACAACAGAACCGGCAGAGCCAACCATTTCGGTGGCGCGAAGGACAGCACGGCCATCACGGCGGCCGACAACAGCGCAGCAAGCAGCAGCAGCGCATCGGAATCGAGTTTGGCGCGTAACCGCGGCAGGATCAGCGCGCCACCGATGGCACCTGCGCCGACGGCACCCAGCAATACGCCGTAGAAGCCAGCGTCGCCGCCGAGCAGATTACGCGCCACCAAAGGCAGCAGCGCCCAGATCGAGCTGGAGAACGCGAAGAAGATCGCGGCGCGCAACAGCACGACATGCAATTCGCGGCTGGAGCGGGTGTAGCGCAGGCCCGCCCGGAACGCGCCGAAGAATTTCTCCGACAAAGCGTCGTTTTCGGCCTTTGCCCGCGGCCACCACAGCAGTGCGGCGATGACGAACATGTAGCTGATCACGTCCGCGCTATACGTCACGGCTGCGCCGAACGTCGCCAGCAGAATGCCGCCAGCGGCAGGACCGATCGAGCGCGAGACATTGATGCCCAGCGAATTCAGCGCCACCGCGCTCTTGATGTCCTGACGCGGCACGAGTTCGGGCACGATCGCCTGCCATGTCGGCCCGACGAGCGCAGCGCCGATGCCTCCGATGAAGGTCAGACCGATCAGCAGGTTGACGGTCAGCAACCCGTAATAAGACAGCATCATCAGCGTGGCGCTGACCGAAGCGAGCAATACCTGGACCGCGATCAGGAATTTCCGGCGATCGAGAATATCCGACAGCACGCCGGCTGGAATCGCAAACAGAAAGATCGGCAACGTGCCTGCGGCCTGGATCATGGTGACCGCCGCCGGTGCAGCTGACAGGTCAGTGACCAGCCAGGAGCTCGCGACATCGCGCATGAAGCTGCCGGTATTGCCCATGACCGTGGCAACCCAGATCACCGCGAAGACGGATTGGCGGAATGGCGCGAAAGCGCTGGTTGCCTTGGCGGCGTCGCTCATGGTCTTGCCTTGTTGAGATCATGCCATGCAACGAGCAGAAAGCCGCCGCACAGGCCGATATGTTCGCAAAACGAGTTGGCGCTCATGAAGCGTTCAGGCGGAGTCAGTTCCCAGAACCGGTTCGCCAGAAACGTCGCCATCAGCGTGAAGCCCGCCAGCGACAGTGCGCCGAGCCAGCGCAACACGCCACCGAGAATCAGAAGCGATGCCACCAGCTCGAGCCCGATCGTCGCCAATGCGAAGGGCGCCGCCGGCTGCAATCCGAAATGGTTCATCTCGGCAATCGCGGCGGGAAGGTCGAACGCCTTGACCAGTCCGCCCTGCAGATAGGCCGCGCAGAGACACAGCAATGCCAGCCAGTGCACGATGGGCGCGCCGATTATGCGACGGGCAAGATTCACCATCATACCGCCCAGCACGCGCAGCCAAGCGCGCCCCAGAAGCTCTTGAGATCGGCGATCGGCAATCTGCTGGACCACGCCGTGGCGTGATCGTGGCCATGCACGCCGCAGGAGTTAGTGCAGCCGCAGCTCATCGCCATCTTCTGAGCGACCACCTGCCCATTCGCATCCGGCGCCGCCCATGCACCATAACCGCCAAAAGTGCGCACCGGCGACCAGTCCGGCATGGCTGGCGGCGGCGCATTGTCATCAAGCTTGGCGAAATCGCCGACGCCATAGACGACCTTGCCGCCAACGATGGTCAGCACGGCGCTGGTATCAGCAATTTCATTCTCTGCGCAGGAGAAGAAATCACGATCGGGCACGACGATATCGGCGAGCTGGCCGACCTGGATGCGCCCCTTTTTGCCCTCGTCATTGGAGAACCACGTCACGTTCTCGGTCCACATGCGCAATGCCGTCTCGCGATCGAGACAGTTACGCTGCGGGTAGAGCTGCATGCCACCGACGGTGCGGCCGGTCACCAGCCACGACAGTGACACCCAGGGATTATAGGACGCCACGCGCGTCGCGTCGGTGCCGGCAGAGACCTTAACGCCCTTGGCCAGCATCTTCGAAACCGGCGGCGTGGCTTCGGCAGCGCCATGGCCGTACCGCTCGACGAAATACTCGCCCTGATAGGCCATGCGATGCTGCACAGCGATGCCGCCGCCAAGGGCCGCAATGCGATCGATGGACTGATCGGAGATCGTCTCGGCGTGATCGAAGAACCAGTTGAGGCCTTCGAGCGGCATGTCCTGATTGACGCGCTCGAACACATCCAGCGCGCGACTGATGGTTTCGTCATAGGTCGCATGCATGCGCCATGGCCATTTGTTCTGCACGAGGATGCGGACGACTTCTTCGAGTTCGCCTTCCATCTCCGGCTCCATATCCGGGCGCGGCTGGCGAAAATCCTCGAAATCGGCCGCAGAGAACACCAGCATCTCGCCGGCGCCGTTATGGCGGAAGTAATCGTCGCCCTGCTTGTATTTTGAGGTCTTCGTCCAGTTCAGGAAGTCGTCCTTTTCGCCCTTCGGCTTTTGCGTGAACAGGTTATAGGCCAGACGGATGGTGAGTTGGTTCTCGTCATGCAGCTTCTGAATAACGGCGTAATCGTCGGGATAATTCTGGAAGCCACCACCGGCATCGATGGCGCCGGTGACGCCAAGACGATTCAGTTCGCGCATGAAGTGACGCGTCGAATTGACCTGATAGTCGAACGGCAGTTTCGGCCCCTTGGCCAGCGTCGCATAAAGAATGCCGGCATTGGGCTTAGCGAGCAGCATGCCGTTCGGATTGCCGTTGGCATCGCGGATGATCTCACCGCCCGGAGGATTCGGCGTGTCCTTGGTGTAACCAACAGCGCGCAAGGCAGCGCCATTGAGCAGCGCGCGATCATAGAGATGCAGCAGGAACACCGGCGTATCCGGCGCCACAGCATTGAGCTCGTCGATGGTCGGCAGCCGCTTCTCGACGAATTGATGTTCGGTGAAGCCACCGACCACGCGCACCCATTGCGGCGGCGGCGTGATGGCGACCTGACGCTTCAGCATGTTCATGGCGTCGGACAGCGAGCGTACGCCATCCCAGCGCAGCTCCATGTTGAAATTCAGACCGCCACGGATGATGTGCAGATGGTTGTCGATCAGGCCGGGCAGCACGCGCTTGCCCTTGAGATCGACGATCTTCGTCTTGGGACCCGCCAATGGCAGAATCTCGCCGTCGTGCCCGACATGGGTGAAGCGACCGTCCTTGATGGCGACTGCATTCGCGACCGGATTGGAGCGATCGAGCGTCGTGAACAAGCCGCGGTGAAGAATGAGATCGGGGGTCTGCGGCTCGGTCATGGAGTTCTCCTTGAGTGCGGGAATATCGAAGTCATCGTAACGGCGGCTGTACTATCCGCCGGCAGGCGGCTGCGGCGTCTTATCGGCAGCGATACGCGCATCGGAGCGCTGGCCTTTCGGCAGATGGCCGAACATGTGCGGCTTGACCTGATCGATCCACGAATGAATCACCGGCTCTTTCTGCCAGAGGCTCCGCACCAGCGGCGGCAGCTGCTCGCCGACAAGAATGCCGAGCAGACCGACCAGCGCCACCACCGGTGGCGCCGGAGAGCGCACATTGATCAGACTGTAGATGACGCCAACCAGCAGGCCTGCGCCCAGCGAGATCATGTGCGCTTTCATGTCATTGTCCTGTTTTGAATAACGTGGCGGCTTACTTGGCCGGACCGCCTTCAGAGGCGTGCTCGCCCAGTGCCCACTTCGAGAAGCGGATCTGGATGCCGTAAGGCGAATGCGCCTTCTGGATGTCCATCATGCCGTCATAGGTCTCGCTGCGGGCCCAATCCTGCTGCAGCTCATAGGCATATTGCGACGACGTGATCGGCACGGCGCCGGCCTGGATCGCACGCTGCATCGATCGCTCGTGCGCCTCGGGCGAAAGATCACCGCAGGCATCGGCGGCGATATAGATCTCATAGCCTTCGCGCAGCATATCGAGAGTCGGGAAGATCACGCAGGCTTCGGTCCAGAGACCGGCGATCACGAACTTCTTGCGGCCAGTGGCGGCAACAGCCTTGCGAAAGTTCGGATCGAGCCACGAATTCATCGAGGTACGATCGATGATGTCGTGGTTCGGAAACAGCTCGGTGACTTCCGGAATGAACGGACCAGAGAACGAGTCCTTCGCGACAGTCGTGAGCACGGTCGGAATGTTGAAGAGTTTTGCAGCCTTGGCCAGGATCTGCACATTGTTCATCGTCACCAGACGGTCGTGCGACTGCACGCCTTGGAACATAGCCGGCTGATAGTCGATCAACGCAATGGCACTGTTCTGCGGCGTGAGCATCTCTAGGAACGACATCGTTAAATTCTCCGTGGAAGGTTGTGACGACTGCAAGACCGCTCGCAGTGCTGTGGCTGTGATGTGAGCTGCTGGGCAATGATTGTCGTTGGCGACCAACGGGCCCGCAGACCACGAAGCCGCGCGGCTAGGTGCACCCAAACCAAGGGCGGCGTCTTGTCGGGAAGTCACTGGCTTTGAATGATCGGCCACCGCGGGCCATGCCACGCGATTTGCCGCAGCCGGAGTTCTTTGCCGAACTTCACAGCTCGATATCTCGCAATCGAACTGTCGTGGTCCGCACCTGCGTGGACCTTATTGGCAGACTTGCCCGTCAGGCGGAGGAGGGCGCTGATCCAATGGCGCTTTGAGACAGCAGCTTGAAGGGCGATTTTTCGCCATGAGCTGCTATCTCCAAAATTTGCTACAGCGATGAAGCCCTGATTTCAGTCACCGAGAAACGCGGACAACTCGGCGAGGGTTTCTTCAGGGTTTTCTTCTTGAAGCGTGTGCCCGCAATCGAATGCGCGGCCCGAGACATTGGTCGCCTTTTCGCGCCACGTCTCCAGAACGTCGTACAGCGCGCCAACCGTCCCCTTGCCGCCCCAGATCGCCAATAGCGGACAGTCGATGCGCTGCTCCGCATCAGATGCATCGTGCTCCAGATCAATGGTCGCCGCCGCCCGATAATCTTCACAGATGGCATGGCGCGTGGCCGGATCGCGATAGCAGCGCAGATATTCCTCGAACGCCTCCCGCTCAGTTGCGCCGGGCGTCTTGGTCTGGCCATCGATATGGGTGCGCAGAAAGAATTCCGGGTCGGCGCCGATCATCCGTTCCGGCAGTGGCGCCGGCTGAATGAGAAAGAACCACCAGAAGTAACGGGTCGCAAATTCCTTGTCGGTGCGGGCATACATGGTCGCGGTCGGCGCGATATCGATGACGGCGACTTTGGAAACCGCTGCCGGATGATCACGCACCAATCGGTGCGCAACGCGTCCGCCGCGATCATGCCCGACGAGGCTAAACCGTGAATGACCGAGCGCGCGCATCACCTCGACCTGATCGAGCGCCATGCTGCGCTTCGAATAGGCGGCGTGATCGGGTCCACCATCCGGCTTGCTGCTGTCGCCATAGCCGCGCAGGTCGGTCGCAACCACGGTGAAACGCCTTGCCAGTCCCGGCGCGATCTTGCGCCAGGTGACGTGCGTCTGTGGGTGGCCGTGCAACAACAGGAGCGGCGGCCCTTCGCCGCCAACCGCTGCCCGGATCGTGATCCCGCTCGGCAATGCGACATCGATCAAGCGGAAGCCTGTCAGAAATGGCGAGCTGCCGCGTTCCACAATGGCGGCGTCGTGTTCGGGGACAGTCGGATGGGCCATGGAGTGCTACCGCAGTTCAGTTTGGAGAGAGCCAGGGGTGATCTTCCCAGTGGCGCGTCTGGAATTTTCGTATCTCGCCGGCCTGACCGAGCGTCACGCCCACGGCATCCAGCCCCTGCAACAAGGCGGCCTTGCGCAACGGATCGATCGCAAACCGGATCGTCTCGCCGCTCGCATCGAGAGTCAAACGCTCCGACTCCAGATCGATCGTCATGCCGTTCGTCTCGGGTCGCCCGATCACGTCGGCAATGTGAGCGATGGTGTCGCGATCCAGTGTAACGGTGAGCACGCCGTTGTTGCGACAGTTGTCGTCAAAAATGCCGGCGAAAGAGGTGCCGATCAGTGCCCGGATTCCCAGTTGGAACAGCCCCCATACGGCATGTTCGCGGCTGGAGCCGCAGCCGAAATTCGGTCCAACGACGAGGAAACGGGCATGCGTACAGCCGGGCTGGTTGAGTACGAAATCGGGATCCGGCTGCCCGTCCCGGAAGCGCAGCAGATTGAACACGCCGACATCGAGGCCCTTGCGATTGATACCTTTGAGGAAAGCCTTCGGCATGATGACATCGGTATCGATATTCGGCGCCAAGAAGGGTGCCGCCGGTCCCGTGACCCTGACGAACGTTTCCATGGATCAGCCCTCCTTTGAAAGGTTACGGACATCGACGATATGGCCCCGGATGGCTGCGGCCGCGACCATGGCGGGACTCATCAGATGGGTTCGGGCTCCAGTCCCCTGCCGTCCTTCAAAGTTGCGGTTGGTCGACGAGGCGCAACGGTCACCCGGAGCGAGGACATCGTCGTTCATCGCGAGGCACATGGAGCAGCCAGACTGACGCCATTCGAAACCCGCCGCACTGAATATCGCAGCAACACCTTCCGCCTCCGCCTGATCGCGCACCTTGGTCGAACCCGGCACAACGATCGCCCTGACGCCGGGCGCGATTTTACGGCCGGTCAGGATACGCGCCGCGTCGCGCAGATCCTCGATCCGGGAATTCGTACACGATCCGATAAAGGCATGGCTGATCGGGATGGCATCAAGCGGTGTGCCGGCGCCCAGTCCCATATAGTCAAGCGCCCGCCTGGCGGCGCGCTCCCGGTTCGGATCGGTCTCGGTGGAGGGATCAGGAATGAGCGACGTCACGCTCGCGGCCTGATCCGGGCTTGTTCCCCAGGTTACCATGGGAGCGACCTCCGAGACGTCCAGCGCAAATTCGCAATCAAACACGGCATCCGCATCGCTGCGGAGGCCGGACATCCTGGTGACCATCGCGGACCACATTTCGCCTTTGGGGCTCCGCGGACGCCCCTCGATATAGGCAAAGACTTTCGCATCGGGAGCGATCACCGCGCCCCGGGCGCCTGCTTCCACGATCATGTTCGAGATCGTCATGCGCGCTTCCACGCTCATCGCGGCCACCGCGTCGCCGGCGAATTCGACCGCATGCCCTGCCGCGCCGTCAGCGCCGATGCAGCGAATGACCTCGATCACGCAATCCTTCGCCGTCACCCCCAGCCCCAAGTGTCCGGTCAGGGTGATCCGCATTGTCTTCAGCCTACGATAGACCAGGGTCTGCGTCGCCAGGTAGTGCTCGATATCGGATGTGCCGATACCAAAACCGAGCGCGCCGAGCGCCGCGTAGGAGGTCGTGTGGCTGTCGCCGGCGGCGACGACCATGCCGGGCAGCACCAGCCCCTGCTCCGGTGCCACCACATGCTCAATGCCTTGGCGCGGATCCAGAACGTCGAATATTTCGATGCCGAAATCCTTCGCGTTCTCGGCAAAATAGGCGACCTGTTGCGCTCCACCGGGATCGGACATTGCGGCGACACGCCGCTGCGCCGTCGGATTGACGTGATCGACGACCATCAAGGCCGCGTCTGGATTCCAGACCTTGCGCCCGGCTTCACGCAGCGCGGTAAAGGCCTGCGGACTGGTGTATTCGTTGAGGATGGTTCGATCGATGTAAAGCAGGACCTGCCGATCGCCGAGATCGCGGACCGTGTGGGTGTCGATGATCTTGTCATATAGGGTTCGGGACATAACCGTGCCGCTCAGCATGCTTTGCAACTGCGGATCCACCATCGGAGGCTCCCGCCGCGACATCCAATGCTGTATGAGAATATCGTTATGCCGTCGCGCTATAAGCAGCGTCTGCCGGAGACGGCGTCCCATCGGATGGAGTGTTCGTGGAAATCGATTGGCTCAAGGATTTCCTGGAGGTCGCGGACAGCGGCAGTTTCTCGCGCGCAGCCGAGTCTCGCCACATCACACAGCCCGCATTGAGTCGCCGAATCCGTGCACTCGAGGAATGGGTCGGGGTCCAGCTGTTCTTTCGAACGACGCATCGTGTGACGCTATCGCCTGCCGGCGAGGCTTTCCGGCTCACCGCAGAAGAGGTCTTGAGGCGACTGGAGGCAGGGCGCTCGGAGGCGAAGGATCGGGCAAATACAGACATTGAAGAGCTACAATTCGCATCCACCAACGCGTTGGCGCTGACATTCTTCCCGGAATGGCTACAGCGGATCGAAGAAGCGCTTCCCTTCGTCGCCAATATTCAACTGGTTGCCAATCACTGGGACGCCTGCGAGCGATTCATGCTGCAGGGGCGCACGCAATTTCTTCTTGGTCACTATCATCCGGCGGCGGAGACCTTGCTCACGCCTGGTCACTTCGTCTCTCATCCGGTCGGCAGGGACGTGCTGATACCAGTCGTCGCCAAACAGGCCCGAGCAGATGCAAGCTCCGCTTTCCCGGGCCTCCCCGGATCCGAAGAAGAGCCCGTGCCGTATCTGTCGTATCGCCCGGAATCGGGTATGGGCAGGATCATTTCGGCTGTGAGGAGCACCTCTGCGGACAAGGCGTGGTTGAAGCCGACATTCAACTCACATCTTGCAAAGCTGCTCGTGACCATGGCCCTCGATGGGCGAGGCATGGCCTGGCTGCCGGAAAGTCTGATCGGAGCCTCCCTTTCAAACGGCCAGCTTGTCAGGGCGGGCGCCGAAAAATGGGATATCCCGATCGAGATCCGCCTGTTCCGTGCCCGCGCACGGCTATCCACAACAGCAGAGCGCTTCTGGAGCGCCGTCACGAAAACCTGACTGTCGTGATTGAATGCCCTTTTCGCGCAGGAGCAGCCATTGACGATCAGTCAATGGGTCACGGCAGTATTCACGGAGGTAGCAATATGGCGCGCCCGAAAGGATTCGAACCTCTGACCCCCAGATTCGTAGTCTGGTGCTCTATCCAGCTGAGCTACGGGCGCGTGCCGCGATGTGGGACATGACCAGCAAGGGTGATACCGCCGACATCGGATGCGTTTCGGAAACGTTGTTTGCGAAAGCGCGCGATCTCTAACGGGTTGGCGGCGGCTTGGCAAGCGCCCGAGGGTGGATATTTCACTCTCGTGACACCCGCCCCCGAACCAGGTCAGGCGCGCGCCCGCTCGCTGCGGATGCTGAGCAGTTCCACCGGGCGATCCGGCAATGTGATCCGGAACGTGGCGCCGATGGTGCCCTCCACCAGCGCGATATCGCCGTCATGAGCGCGCACCAGTTCGGCCGCAATAGCGAGGCCAAGTCCGCTGCCACCCGGCCGTGACGAGCCCTGGAAGGCCTCGAACAAGTGGTCTTTTGCCCTTTGTGGCACGCCGGGGCCGGTATCGGAGACTTCCAGAATGGCCACCGCGCCTTCGCGACGTCCGGTGATGCGGATCTGCGGCGGCGCGACGTCGTCACCGGTCTGGCCTTCCAGCGCCTGGGCCGCATTGCGCACCAGATTGAGCAGGATACGGAAAAGGTGGTCCGGATCGGCATCGATCATCAGGCCGCGCTCGATGGCGCTGACCCAGCCGATGGCCTCGTCGGTGCCGAGACCCGCGGATTCGCGGACCTCGCTGGCCACCTGTTCCACGGCGATCATGCGGCGATCGGGCGGCGCTTCCTGCGCGCGGCCGTAGGAGAGCGTTGATTGGCAGAAGGCGATGGCGCGCTCCAGCGAACGCATCAATTTCGGCGCAAAGCGCTGCACCCGCGGATCAGGCACGCTGGCAAGCTGGTCCGACAACAATTGCGACGAGGCGAGCAGATTGCGCAAGTCGTGATTGATCTTCGACACGGCAAGGCCGAGCGCTGCGAGCCGGCTCTTCTGATGCAGCATGGAGACCAGATCGCGCTGCATGTCGGACAATTCGCGCTCCGCAACGCCGATCTCGTCGGCGCGTGCGCTCGGCACGATGATGCGCGCGGGGCTTTCCGGGTTTTCGTGGAACGCGACCATATTCGCCGTCAGCCGCCGCATCGGGCGGACGAACAGATAATGCAGCGTGATGTAGACGATGCCGGCAGACAGAATCGCGAGCCCGAGCGACACCCACAGGAGGTTGCGCGAGAAGCGATACATCGCCTGCCGCAGCGGCAACTCATCCACCACCACTTCGATGAATTGCGCCCCGCCCGGCGATGGGCCGATAATGCGCATGGTCTGGTTGCCGCGCTCGAACATCAGCTCGAACGCATCGACCATGGCCGACCAGACGGTCATCTCACGCATGTCGATATCGTGATCGATCTGCGCCGGCAGATCGGCGCTGGCGAGCAGGCGGCGCTGCTGGCCCCATTTGATGGCGACAGCGCGGGCGCCGATGCTGCTGAGAATCTGGCGCGACAGCGATTCCGGCACCATGCCGAGCGGCGCTGCATCCAGCACCAAAGCTGCGGTGTTGGCGGCGGCCAGCTTGTCGTTCAGCCGGTTGATGCGGAAATTCGCGATGGAGGGCACATAGATCAGAATCTGCGCCGCCAGGACCAGCGGAATGGTCAGCAGCAGCAGTTTGCCGGACAGGCCGAGCTTACGCAGCGGGCCGAGCCGTAGCAGGGGGGCAAGGGGCTTTTCGTCCGCCGATGACACGCGATGAGCCTCAGATCTCTCTGACTGGACGCTGAACTATAAGGAGATACGGGTCCAACGACGATTCGTTACGCACAGTAACACGGCCGCAGCATCGTCCGCCCAGCGAACGTCGCCAGATCAACATACAACAAGGCTGCATCGCCTGACTTGTCGGAAAATGCGGTATTATCGTCTACCCAAGGATCGCGGCTGATTTGTGGGCTGATCCCGCAAGTTATTACCGGGCAAGATTGACGAAAACAGGACGCTCGCTTATAAGCCGCGCCAACTGTCCGCGATGGTCCAGCCCATGCTGGATCGGCCTTGAGGGGCCGAACGCGCTTGCAGCCGGAAACGGCTCGCGAAGTCAACGTCTTAGGGCACACCTCATTCAATTGGTGATCGATTGCCAGCACGGCGATCTATTGCCCGGTCATCGGAGTACGACCCGTGAAGCGCACTTATCAACCGTCCAAACTGGTGCGCAAGCGCCGCCACGGCTTCCGTGCCCGTCTCGCCACCGTTGGCGGCCGCAAGGTTCTCGCTGCGCGCCGCGCCCGCGGCCGCAAGCGCCTCAGCGCCTGATCGGATCTCCTTCCGAGACATCGTCATGGAGCGGCTAAGGCAGCGAGCGGACTTCCTCGCTGCCGCCGCTTCAACGCGCGTGAACGCCCCCGCTTTTGTCCTGCAGCGGCGACACCGTGATGACACCGGCCCGGTTCGCGTCGGTTTTACAGTGACCAAGAAGAACGGAACCGCGCCCGAGCGGAACCGGATCAAGCGCCGGCTTCGCGAACTGGTGAAGCGCGTCGATCCATTGTCTATGCGCGCCCACAGCGATTATGTGCTAGTCGGCCGTCGCACTGCGCTGACGCGCGATTTCAATACCATGCTCGACGACCTCCGCTCGGCGCTCCACCGCCTCGAACGGGCACCATCGAAAACTGCATCAAAAACGACGTGACCTGACGCCTCCAGCCTGCCACAAGCAGCGCGCAGCCGGCCATTTGCCGCCGCACATGCATTCGGATGACGAGACCTGAACGATGACCGACAATCGCAACACCATCATAGCCGTCGTTCTGTCCGGCCTGGTGCTTCTTGGCTGGCAATATTTCTACAACATCCCGCAGATGGAAAAACAGAAGGCGCAGCAGGCCACGCAAGCCCAGCTCGCCAATCCGGCGCAGCCCGCTGCAGGCAGCAACGCGCCGCAGCCGGGCTCGGCAACTCCGACGCCAGGTGGCGCTCCGGTCAATGCCGCGCCCTCCAATGCGCCGATCAGCCGTGAAACCGCCATCTCGTCCTCCAAGCGCGTGAAGATCGACACGCCGCGCCTGGCCGGCTCGATCTCGCTGAAGGGCGCGCGCCTCGACGATATCGCGCTCACAAAATTCCGCATGACGGTGGACCCGACCTCGCCGCCGATCACGCTGTTCTCGCCCTCGGGCACCGCGGCGCCTTACTACGCCGAGTTTGGCTGGGTCGGCGCCGCCGGCACCAATGCGAAGCTGCCGGATGCCAACACCGAATGGACGCAAGAAGGCAGCAATGCCCTCACCCCGTCGTCGCCGGTCGTGTTGAAGTATAACAACGGCGAAGGCCTCACCTTCACCCGCACCATTGCGATCGACGACCGCTACCTGTTCTCGATCAAGGATGATGTCGCCAATTCCGGCAGCAATCCTGTCACGCTGTATCCGTTCGCGCTGATCTCGCGCCACGGCACCCCGCATGTGGAAGGCTACTACATCCTGCATGAAGGCCTTGTCGGCTATCTCGGCGATCAGGGCCTGCAGGAATACGGTTACAAGAAGATCGAAGAGTCCAAGTCGGTGAACTTCAACGTCACCAATGGCTGGCTCGGTATCACCGACAAATACTGGGCCTCGGCCCTGCTGCCCGACACCACGGCCAAGCTCCAGGCACGCTTCTCGTCGAACCTCGCCGGCACCGTTCGCACCTATCAGACCGACTATCTGCAGGATGCGCAGACCGTGGCACCGGGCGCGTCCACATCGGCCAACGCCCGCCTGTTTGCCGGCGCCAAGGAAGCCGCCACCGTCGGCATCAACTTCCCGCTCGCGGTCGGCCTCGGCGGCTACAACCAGTCGCTCGGCCTCAACCACTTCGATCTGCTGATCGACTGGGGCTGGTTCTACTTCATCACCAAGCCGATGTTCCTGGCGCTCGACTGGTTCTTCCACCTGTTCGGCAATTTCGGCGTCGCCATTCTGCTGGTGACGGTGCTGGTCAAGATCATCTTCTTCCCGCTGGCCAGCAAATCCTACGCCTCGATGGCGAAGATGAAGGCGATCCAGCCGCAGCTCGCGCTGCTCAAGGAGCGCTATCCGGATGACCGGATGAAGCAGCAGCAGGAGATGATGGAGATCTACAAGAAGGAGAAGATCAATCCGGTTGCCGGCTGTCTTCCCGTCCTGCTGCAGATCCCGGTGTTCTTCTCGCTCTACAAGGTCCTGTTCGTCACCATCGAAATGCGCCACGCGCCGTTCTTCGGCTGGATCAAGGATCTGTCGGCGCACGATCCGACCAACCTGTTCAACCTGTTTGGCCTGCTGCCCTTCGATCCGACAGCAATTCCGGTTCTCGGTCATTACCTCGCGCTCGGCATCTGGCCGATCATCATGGGCATCACGATGTGGTTCCAGATGAAGCTGAACCCGACTCCGCCGGATCCGACCCAGAAGATGATCTTCGACTGGATGCCGCTGATCTTCACCTTCATGCTCGCGGGCTTCCCGGCCGGTCTTGTGATCTACTGGGCCTGGAATAACACCCTCTCGGTGCTGCAGCAGGCCTACATCATGAACAAGAACGGCGTGAAGGTTGAGCTGTTCGACAACGTCAAGGCGACCTTCGGCAAGAAGCCGGCGCAAAAGACCTAAACCAACGACGCCCTCATCCTGAGGAGCAGCCCTCTTGGGCTGCGTCTCGAAGGATGAGGCAGGCACTCCGGGCTCTCATGGTTCGAGACGACGCTCACGCGCCTTCTCATCATAAAGGGACCGAGTTCAACAGAAAGCACCTTCGCATGACGACCGAACCCGATGCGGAGCTGATCGAACAGGGTCGCCTGATGTTTGCAGGCGAGTGGAAGTTCATCTGGGCTTCCCCCTCGATCGAGACCCTGCCGCCGATGGCCGGCATGGAAGTCGCCTTTGCCGGTCGCTCCAATGTGGGCAAATCCAGCCTCATCAACGCCCTCACCGGCCGCAATGCGCTGGCGCGCACTTCGCACACGCCGGGCCGCACCCAGGAGCTGATCTTCTTCGAAAGCCCGAAGGGCAGCGAGTTTCGCCTCGTGGACATGCCGGGCTACGGCTATGCCTCGGCGCCCAAGGTCAAGATCGCGTCCTGGACCAAGCTGATCTATTCGTTCCTGCAAGGCCGGGCGACGCTGGCCCGCGTCTATGTGCTGATCGACAGTCGCCACGGCATCAAGGATGTCGATCTCGACGTGCTGAAATCCCTCGACCGCTCCGCCGTCAGCTACCAGATCGTGCTCACCAAGGCCGATCAGGTGAAGAAGTCCGAGCTTGAGAAGGTGATGGAAGAAACCCAGGCGACATTGCGCAAGCACCCCGCCGCGTTCCCGGAAATCCTGGTGACCTCGTCGCGCGATGGCGAGGGCATGGTCGAATTGCGCGCCGCCATGATGCGGCTGTTCAACGAGCGTCAATAATGACCCGCACCGCGCTGTTCCGCATCGCGATCATCTGCGCCGGCATCATGGGCGCCGTTGGCGTCATCCTCGCCGCCGCCTCCGCGCATCAGCCCGACGCCACGCGCCTCGCTTCCGCATCCTCGATGCTGCTGTTTCATGCCGCGGCCATTCTCGGCGCCGTGGCACTGATCGAGCGCGGCACAGTGCATCTGCAGATCGGCCTTACAGCCGCATTCGGCTTTGTCATCGCAGCGTCATTGTTCGCCGGCGACCTGACCATGCGCCAATATGTCGGCCACGGCCTGTTTCCCATGGCTGCCCCGACCGGCGGCACGCTGCTGATCGTCAGCTGGGTCGCGCTGGCGGTATCTGCGGCATGGCCGAGGCGCGCGTAACGCTCTTTGCGCAGGCACCACCAATCAGCTAGAACGCGGCGCAGATTGCTCACCGTGAGATCCGCTTCATGACCGACGCCATCAGTGCTCTCGACCAGGCCCGCATCCTCTCCGAGGCGCTGCCGCACATGCAGCAATATGACGAAGAAACCATCGTCATCAAATATGGCGGCCACGCCATGGGCGCCGAGGATACCGCCCGCGCCTTTGCCCGCGACATCGTGCTGCTCGAGCAGACCGCCATCAATCCGGTGGTCGTGCATGGCGGCGGCCCGCAGATCGCGCAGATGCTGACGCGTCTCGGGATCAAGTCGGAATTCGCCGCCGGACTGCGCATCACCGATGCCGCCACCATCGAGATCGTCGAGATGGTGCTGGCCGGCTCCATCAACAAATCGATCGTCAGCTACATCAACGAAGCCGGCGGCAAGGCCGTCGGCCTCTGCGGCAAGGACGGCAACATGGTCACCGCGTCGAAGGCGACGCGCACCATGATCGATCCCGGCTCGAATATCGAGAAGGTGGTCGATCTCGGCTTCGTCGGCGAGCCCGAGAAGGTCGATCTGACGCTGCTCAACCAGCTGATCGGCTATGAGCTGATTCCGGTGCTGGCGCCGCTGGCCGCATCGAAGGAAGGCAAGACCTACAACGTCAATGCCGACACCTTCGCCGGCGCCGTTGCCGGTGCACTGAAGGCCAAGCGCCTGCTGCTGCTCACCGACGTGCCGGGCGTACTCGACAAGTCGAAGAAGCTGATCCCGGAACTGTCGATCAAGGATGCCCGCCGGCTGATCGCCGACGGCACCATTTCCGGCGGCATGATCCCGAAGGTCGAGACCTGCATCTATTCGCTCGAACAGGGCGTCGAAGGCGTGGTGATCATCGACGGCAAGACTCCGCATGCGGTGCTGCTCGAGCTGTTCACCAATCAGGGCACGGGCACGCTGATCCACAAGTGATGGGCCAACAGGCAGAGGCACTTTCCTCCGCCCTCATCCTGAGGAGCCGCGCAGCGGCGTCTCGAAGGATGGTCCGGAGCTCCACCCGCTCATGGTTCGAGACGGCGCGCTTTGCGCGCCTCCTCACCATGAGGGCCGGAGTTTTCCTCGGCCTCCTATTCCTCGCATCGCCCGCATCTGCCGACCTCAAGCTCTGCAATCGCATGAGCTATGTCGTCGATGTCGCCATCGGCATCGACGACAAGGCAGCCACCGCCACCCGCGGCTGGTTCCGCATCGACCCCGCACAATGCAAGGTCGTGGCGCAAGGCACCATCGCCGCCGACCGCCTGCTGCTGCATGCCCGCGTGCTGCCCCTTTACGGCGCCGCGCCCGCGCAGACGGGCACCGATAATCTCTGCATCGCTTCAGATAACTTCGTTATTGCCGCCGCGCGCCAGTGCCGCCCCGGACAGACGCTCGCCCCTTTCAGCACCATCCAGCCGTCGCAGACCGAAGACGGCAACATGGTCGCCTATCTCGCGGAAGACAGCGAATATGACGACGAGCAAGCCAAACTCGCGGCGATCCAGCGCTTGCTGCTGATCGCCGGCTATGACACCTCGCCTATCGATGGTGTCGATGGCCCGAAGACGCAGAACGGCCTCTCCGCATTCCTGAAGAGCCGCGGCCTGACCAATGACACCGTCAATGCGCCGAATTTCTTCGAAGCCATGGTCGCTGGCGTACAGGCGCCTTCGGCCACGGGCCTGACCTGGTGCAACGACACCTCCTACAAGGTGATGGCCTCGGTCGCGACCGATGACGGCAAGGGTGTCATCGCCCGCGGCTGGTATCGCATCGAGCCCGGCAAATGCCTGCGCCCGGATGTCACCGGCCAGCCGAAGCAGATCATGTCGTTCGCCGAAGCCGTAGATGACACCGGCCGCGCCATCCGCATTGCCGACAAGCCGCTGAACTGGGGCGGCCCGCGCACGCTGTGTACGCGCGAGAGCAAATTCGAAATCCGCGAACACAGCGACTGCGCCGCCCGCGGCCTCACCGCATCGGGCTACGCCACCATCGACATGACCGGCGGCGGCAAGACGCTGCGCTTTGCTGTGCCGTGATCCCAACAGAAGTGTCCCCTCTCCCGCTTGCGGGAGAGGGGACAGGGAGAGGGCTCCCCATGTGACGTCAGAGTGTGTGGTGGCCCCCACCCCGGCCCTCCCCCGCAAGCGGGAGAGGGAGAAGAGCCAATAGCCATTACCTCGAGCCGAGAACTCAATGACCAAATCGCCGCGCGCCTTCGATCATGTCGAGACCTGGGTGTTCGATCTCGACAACACGCTGTATCCGCATCACGTCAATCTGTGGCAGCAGGTCGATGTCCGCATCCGCGATTTCGTGGCGAATTATCTCAACATCACGCCCGACGAAGCCTTCCGCATCCAGAAGGACTATTACAAGCGCTACGGCACCACGATGCGCGGCATGATGACCGAGCACAAGATCAGCGCCGATGACTTTCTCGCTTACGTGCACGAGATCGATCACTCGCCGCTGGAGCCGAACCCGGTCATGGGCGCCGCCATCGCGGAGCTGCCCGGCCGCAAGCTGATCCTCACCAATGGCTCCGTCGCCCATGCCGGCGCCGTGCTGAAACGGCTCGGCTTTGCCGATCAGTTTGAAGCCATCTTCGACATCGTCGCCGCCGAACTGGAGCCGAAGCCGGCGCAGCGCACCTATGACAAGTTTTTGCGCGACCACGACGTGAACCCGGCCAAGGCCGCGATGTTCGAGGACCTGTCCCGCAATCTGGTGGTGCCGCACAGCCTCGGCATGACGACGGTGCTGGTGGTGCCGGACGGCGCCAAAGAGGTGGTCCGCGAGGACTGGGAACTGGCAGGCCGCGAGGACGTCCATGTGGATCACGTCACGGATGATCTGACTGGGTTTCTGGTGAAGATGAACGGGACGCGGTGACGCTTCTCCTTGTCGTCACCCGGCTCGACCGGGTGACCCAGTAAACACCACCAGCAGAGCCAGAATCGGACCGCCGCCGCATTCTGCATCACCCGCTTTCGCGGATGATGACAGGTGGAGTTTCAGGCTCTGTTCTTGACTCCCCGCCCCCAAATCCCGACAAAAGCTCCAACTTTTCACCTGCCGACCCAAGGATCCCGCGATGTCGCATTCCGCCCTCGAATCCATCATCAATGCCGCCTTCGAAGCGCGCGACACCGTCAATGCATCGACCAAAGGCGAAGTCCGCGAATCCGTCGAGACTGCGCTCGACCTGCTCGATCAGGGCAAGGTTCGCGTCGCCACCCGCGGCGATGATGGCACCTGGACCGTGAACCAGTGGCTGAAGAAGGCCGTGCTGCTGTCGTTCCGCCTCAACGACATGACCACCATTGCCGGCGGCCCCGGCGGCGCGCCGTGGTGGGACAAGGTGCCCTCGAAGTTCGAAGGCTGGGGCGACAGTGCCTTCCGCGACGCCGGCTTCCGTGCCGTCCCCGGCGCCATTGTCCGCAAGTCGGCCTTCATCGCCAAGAACGTCGTGCTGATGCCGTCTTTCGTCAATCTCGGCGCCTATGTCGATGAGAGCTCCATGGTGGACACCTGGGCCACTGTCGGCTCCTGCGCCCAGATCGGCAAGCGCGTGCACATCTCGGGCGGGGTCGGCATCGGTGGCGTGCTGGAGCCGCTGCAGGCAGGTCCCGTCATCATCGAGGACGACTGCTTCATCGGCGCCCGCTCCGAAGTCGCCGAAGGCGTCATCGTCCGCAAGGGCGCGGTGCTGGCCATGGGCGTGTTCCTGGGCGCATCGACCAAGATCGTGGATCGCGCCACCGGCGAGGTCTTCATCGGCGAAGTGCCGGAATATGCCGTGCTGGTCCCCGGCAACCTGCCGGGCAAGCCGATGAACAATGGCGAGATTGGCCCCTCCACCGCCTGCGCCGTGATCGTGAAGCGCGTCGACGAGCGCACCCGCTCCAAGACCAGCATCAACGAGTTGCTGCGCGACTAAGTTGCGTTTCCGGCTGTTTGCAGGGATGATCCGGTAGGATGATCCGGCAAACAGCTGGCGACAACGTCGGGGGCGGCGATGGATTGGACAACACTCTTTTTCCGCTTCAACGGCCGCATCAATCGCGCAAAATTCTGGCTGGCCTCGCTGGTCTACACCACCATCATGATCGCGCTGGTGGCCGCCTTCATCGTGTCCATCGGCGAGTTCGACAAGGACCGGATCGGCGAGATGGTCGGCACCAGCCTGCTGTTCATCGCCATCGGCGGCGTCGTTTTCCTCATCATGGTGTGGTCAAGCTTCGCCACCGCCATCAAGCGCCTGCATGACCGCAACAAGAGCGGCTGGTGGATGCTGCTATTCTGGGTGCTGCCAAGCATCATTGGCATCGCCGCCGATTCCATATCCGGCATCGGCTCCTTCGTGCTGAACGCTGCCAGCGTCTTGCTGAGCATCTGGGGGTTCGTCGAAGTGGGTTGCCTGCGCGGCACGCAGGGGCCAAATGAATATGGCCCTGACCCGCTTGGGGCCCCCACTATCGCCCCTGCCGTCTCGTAAGGATCCGATGTCCGCCGACGTTGTCTCGATCGCCCGCGATCTCATTCGCTGCCCTTCCGTCACCCCGCTCGATGCCGGCGCACTCGGCGTGCTGGAGCGCTTGCTTGGCGATGCCGGCTTCACCGTGCATCGCGTCACCTTCAGCGAGGAAGGCCACGCCGATATCGAGAACCTCTATGCCCGCATCGGCACGGAAGCCCCCCATATCTGCTTTGCCGGCCACACCGATGTGGTGCCGCCCGGCGATGAAGCCGCTTGGTCGCACGGCGCCTTCGCCGGCGAAGTGAAGGACGGCCTGCTCTATGGCCGCGGCGCGGTAGACATGAAGGGTGGCATCGCGGCGTCTGTCGCTGCCACCCTCGAATATCTCGCGGCGAATGACGGCAAGCCAAAGGGCTCGATCTCCTTCCTCATCACCGGCGATGAAGAGAGCGTAGCCGTCAACGGCACCATCAAGCTGCTGGCCTGGGCTGCCGAACGCGGCGAAAAGTTCGACCACTGCATCGTCGGCGAGCCCTCCAATGTCGAGACGATGGGCGACACCATCAAGATCGGCCGCCGCGGCTCGCAGTCGGGCACGCTGGTGGTGGACGGCGTGCAGGGCCATGTCGCCTATCCGCATCGTGCATCGAATCCGGTGCCGGATATCGCCGCGCTGATCGTAGCGCTGAGCGGCGATCCGCTGGATCAGGGCAATGCGCAGTTTCAGCCGTCCAATCTCGAATTCACGTCGGTGGATGTCGGCAACACGGCCACCAATGTCATCCCCGCGCAGGCGAAGGCAAAGTTCAATATCCGCTTCAACGATCACCACACGCAGGAGAGCCTGCGCGCACTGATCGATACGCGCGTGGCTGCAGCCGCGGGCAATCGCATCAAGGCGCATGTGATCTGGGAGCCAAGCAATTCGGATAGCTTCGTCACCAGGCCTGGCGCCTTCACCGATACAGTCGTGGCCGCCATCACGGAGATCACCGGCCGCGTGCCTGATCTCAACACCGGCGGTGGCACATCCGATGCGCGCTTCATCAAGAACTATTGTCCGGTGATCGAATTCGGTCTCGTCGGCCAGACCATGCATCAGATCGACGAGCACACGAAGGTCGCCGATCTCGAGCAACTCACCAAAATCTATCGCGGCGTCCTGGATCGGTATTTCGCATGAGTGACGGCATTCTGGTTCTCACCGCCCTCGACAGCGAGCTCGACGTCGCCCGCGCACCGCAGGGTTTTCGCGTCGTCTTCACTGGCGTCGGCAAGATCAACACCACCATAGCGACGCTACAGGCGATCGCCGCCGATAAGCCGAAGCTGATCGTGAATTACGGCACCGCCGGCAAGCTCAACACGACGCTCAACGGCCTTGTCGAGATCAGCGACGTGATCCAGCGCGACATGAATGCCGAGCCCCTGGCACCGCGCGGCACCACGCCCTATTCGCCAGAGCTCGATCGGTTGACGTCAGGTCAATCGGGCTTCATCTGCGGCACCGGCGATAGCTTTGTCACCGCCACCGATCCATGGCTCGTCGCAAACAAGGTCGATGTCGTCGATATGGAGTTGTTCGCCATCGCGCAGGTGGCGCTGCGCAACACCATCCCGTGGCGCGCATTCAAATTCATCACCGACGATGCGAACGACTTCGCGCATGAACACTGGACGGCGAATGTCGCCAATGGCCAGGACCTGTTCTGGGACGCCATGAAGAGCGTGCGGGTGTAGCAGCGTTGTGCTGCTTACTCCCTTCTGTTTCGTCCACGACACATTCCTGAAACCAAATAGTTCAAACCGGCCTCGAACCCGCCTCCGACATCCTCCGACTGATGGACATGCAAGCCAATGATGGCTGCACCCAAACAGGATGGAGTTTCTCATGTCGATCAAGTCCAAGATTGCCGCCGTCGCCCTCGTTGCCATGACCGCCGCTGGCGCCATGGCGTCCACCACCCAGCAGGCTCAGGCGAAGGGCCCAGGCATCGGCTTCGGCATCGCGGCCGGTGTGGTTGGCGCCGCTGTTGTCGGCAGCGCCATCGCTGCCAACAATTATGGCTACGGATATGGCTACGGTTATCGCTGCGGCTACACCCGCCAATACGATATCTACGGCAACTATGTGGGCCGCGTCCGCGTCTGCAACTATTGATCCGGCTCTGATCGGCTAAGTGGAGTTGCGTCCGGCACGGGCGCCTCATCCACCCCGTGTCTGACCATCGACCCGCCCGGCTGTCCCCCCGGGCGGGTCTTCTTTTTGTGTAATCGAGCCGTCATAAAGCGGTGTCAGATAACAGCGGAGCCTGGCGACGAGGCCGCTCCTATTGCGAACAACAACATTGCGACTGTGGCCGTCCCGTCCGGACGAATCGGCCGCTTTCATGGAATATCGACTGGCCGTTATCGGCGATGAGTAAGGGTGACGCTGAGTGACGAGCCGGTATTTTTTGCGAGATTTTGCCACGACGCGGGCGCTAGCCGGCGCCGCGCTTGGCATCCTCGCGCTCGACGGTATCGCCGTAGCTGCCGACCTGCCCGTGAAAGCGCGACTTGCTCCGGCCTATGACTGGAGCGGCTTCTATCTGGGCGCCCATGTGGGCTATGGCGATGCGCAGATCGGCCCCAATGCCAATCCGCTGCCGGCGCAAGGCGTGTTTCTGCCGCCGTCGCCGACCGGTATCCTCGGCGGCTATCAGGCCGGCTACAACAGGCAGTTCAGCAACAAACTCGTACTCGGCGTCGAAGTGGATGCGACCTTCATCAGCCCGACCGATACCGCACGGCTCGGCAACGATCCGTATCACACCACCTTCGATTACTTTGCCACTGCGCGCGGTCGCGTCGGCTACGCCATGGGCACCTGGCTGCCTTATGCCACTGCCGGTTTTGCCTGGGGCAAGACCAAGCTCAATGTGATGGATGCCGACGGTAATATCTTCTCGACCGACCAGAAGGACCATATCGGCTGGACCGCAGGCCTAGGTGTCGAGACCGCAGTCGGCGGCAATTGGACTGCCAAGCTCGAATACAATTATATCGACCTGTCCCGGCAGACTTATGGGCTCGCCGGCTTTGGCCTGCCCCCCGTCGAAGTCGATCCCAAGATTCACGCGATCAAGCTCGGCATGAATTATCGGCTCGGCGATACACCGGCATGGTCGCCGGCAACGCCGGTCGCCACCCGTTGGTCGCTGCCGCAATCCAACGACTGGAATATCCACGCCCAGACGACGCTGATCGGCTCCGGCTATCCGAGCTTCCGCTCGCCTTATGAAGGCGCCAACAGCCTGTCCGGCAGCAACCAGTTCCGCGAAACCTTTACCACCACAGCCTTCCTTGGCTGGCGTTTGTGGGATGGCGGCGAGTTGTATTTCAATCCAGAGATCGCCCAAGGCTTCGGCTTCAACGGAACGCTCGGCGTGGCAGGCTTCCCCAATGGCGAAGCGCAGAAGGCCGGCGGCGCCTATCCGAAAATCCGTCCGCAGCGCTACATGTTCCGCCAGACTTTCGGTCTCGGCGGCGAGCAGGAAGAGGTGCCGGACGCGGCCAACCAACTCGCCGGCAAGCGCGACATCGATCGCGTGACGCTGACCGTCGGCCGTTTCTCGGTGGGCGATTTCTTCGATGGCAACAGTTACGCGAAAGACCCGCGCGCCGATTTCATGAACTGGGCGATGTGGGCCTCGGCCGCCTATGACTTTCCGGCCGACCTGCCCGGTTTTACCCGTGGCGGCGTGCTGGAATTGAACCGCAAGGACTGGGCGGTGCGCGCCGGCGTCTTCCAGGTGCCGTCGCAGCCGAACAGCGACATCCTCACTTTCAAGTCCGGCGGCGCCGTCATCGAATTCGAGGAACGGCATCAGATCTTCGATCGACCCGGCAAAGTGCGCGTCGGCGCCTTCATGAACCGTGGCAACACCGGCAGCTATCGCGGCGCGCTGGCGATCGCAGCCACCGATCCGCTGCTTGAGATCAATGACGTGATGGCCTCGATCCGCAGGCCGCGCGACAAATACGGTTTCTATCTCAATGGCGAGCAAGAGATTGCCGACGAGATCGGCCTGTTCGGGCGCTATAGCTGGAATGACGGCCAGAACGAGATTTTGTCATTCACGGATATCGACCGCAGCGTCTCTGGCGGCCTGTCCATCAAGGGTGGGCGCTGGGGCCGCGCGAGCGACACCATCGGCATCGGCGGCGCCATCAACGGCCTGTCGGCCGCGCATCGCGATTTCCTCGCCGCAGGCGGCAATGGCTTGCTGATCGGCGACGGGCGGCTCAACTACGGGACCGAGCGGATCCTCGAGACGTTTTACGCCTATGCGATCGACAAGAACTTCACGTTCACGGCGGACTACCAGCTGATCGTGAACCCCGCCTACAATGCGGATCGCGGGCCGGTGTCGATCTTCTCGGGGCGGCTGCACGGGGAATTCTGAGACTGTTATGTGCCGCTGGGTCTATGTCGCCCGCGGCCCCCCCATCCCCGGCCCTTCCCCGCAAGGGGGAAGGTAGAAGAGGCTGCGAGCTCGAGCAAATGCTACGAACTCAAATTTGAGTATCAGTACTTAACCAAAAGCACCGCATGTCGTCCCCCCTTCCCCCTTGCGGGGAAGGGCCGGGGATGGGGGTCCCCACACTCCGAAACATCAGTAACGCTCCGACAAACTACGCCGCGCCCCGCACCTCTGCCGGCTGGAATGTGTCCGCCTGCGCCATCGCCCAGGCAGCGCGAAAGCGCTTGTCGTTCGTCCCGTGGATCAGCTCGTTCACCTGCAGCTGCGGATAGAGTTTGGTGAACGACATCACGTCATTATCTGCCGACCGGTGCGAGAAATGCATCGCGCGGATATCCTGCGGATGATCGAGGCCGGCCGCGGCGATCAGCTCCGCCAGCGCATGCAGCGTCGCTTCGTGAAAGTTCAGCACGCGGTCGGTCTTCTGCGGCACTGCAAGCGCACGTGCACGGGTCGGATCCTGCGTCGCCACGCCGGTGGGGCAGCGATCGGTGTGGCAGCTCAGCGACTGGATGCAGCCGAGCGCGAACATGAAACCGCGCGCCGAATTGACCCAGTCGGCGCCGAGCGCCATCGCACGCGCAATGTCGAACGCTGTCGCGATCTTGCCCGAAGCACCGAGCTTGATGCGATCGCGCGCACCGATGCCGATCAGCGCGTTGTGCACGAAGTTCACACCCTCACGCATCGGCATGCCGAGATGGTCCATGAATTCCAGCGGCGCCGCACCCGTACCGCCTTCATTGCCATCGACCACGATGAAATCCGGATAGATGCCGGTTTGCAGCATGGCCTTGCAAATGGCGAGGAATTCCCAGGGATGGCCGATGCACAGCTTGAATCCGGTCGGCTTGCCGCCGGACAGCCGGCGCATCGTCGCGATGAATTGCATCATCTCGATCGGCGTGGAGAACGCCTTGTGATAGGGCGGCGAGATGCAGTCCTCGCCCATCGCGACGCCGCGAATGCGTGAGATTTCTTCCGACACCTTGGCGGCCGGCAGCACGCCGCCGTGGCCGGGTTTAGCGCCCTGGCTGACCTTGAGCTCGACCATCTTGATCTGGTCGAGCGCAGCGCGGGCGGCGAATTTGTCGGGATCGAAATTGCCGTCGCGGGTTCTGCAGCCGAAATAGCCGGAGCCGATCTCCCAGATCAGGTCGCCGCCTTCCTGCTCGTGATAGGGGCTGACGCCGCCCTCGCCGGTGTCATGGGCGAAGTTGCCCCTCTTCGCGCCGGCATTCAGCGCACGGATCGCATTCTGGCTGAGTGCGCCGAAGCTCATCGCAGAGATGTTCAGCACGGAAGATGAATAAGGCCGCAGGCAATCTGGGCCACCGATGGTGATGCGAAACTGCTCGGTCGCATGCGGCTTCGGGGCAACCGAGTGATTCATCCACTCATAGCCCTCTTCATAGACATTCTTCTGGGTGCCGAAGGGACGCTTGTCGAGCACCATCTTGGCGCGCTGATACACGACAGCACGCGTATCGCGACTGAACGGCATGCCGTCCTTCTCGCTCTCGAAGAAATATTGCCGCATCTCCGGGCGGATCTCTTCGAGCAGGAAGCGGATATGCGCCGAGATCGGGTAATTGCGCAGGACCGCATGATCTTTCTGAAACAGGTCGTGGAAGCCGAGCGCGGCAAGACAACCGAACACCGTGGCGGGGATGATCACCAGATGGATCAGCCGTGTGTCCCAGAAACCCATCCCGATCAGAAACAGGGTGGCCACGCTGCAGATCGTCAACACGATGTAGCGCGGCGTGAACGGTAGCATCAGGGTTTGCATGGACCTGCTCGCAAGTGGTGGGCGTTCAGCCTTACGAAGTTCGGATGACGCAGAGATCACAGATGGACCGCCAGCCTAGCGCATCAAGCTCTCTCAAGTCTTGCGCGATGCCTGAAACGACAAAACCCGCGCCAGGCGCGGGTTTTGCAATGCGGTGGATTTCCACTCCGCCCTCATGGTGAGGAGGCGCGGAGCACGATCTCGAACCATGAATGGCCTGGCTCTGGAGCTTGCGGCCATCCTTCGAGACGCCGCTACGCGGCTCCTCAGGATGAGGGACCGCATGCGCCGGCGCTTAGCGCTCCACGAACGCCTTTTCGATCACGAAATGACCGGGCTTGTTGCCGGCGCCTTCGATGAAATCGCGCTTTTCGAACATGTGCTTGAGATCCTCGAGCATCGCCGGGCTGCCGCACAGCATGACGCGGTCGGTGGCGATGTCGAGCGGACCCTGGCCCATGTCCTTGAAGATCTGGCCGGACTCGATCAGGTCGGTGATGCGGCCGCGATTGCGGAACGGCTCGCGGGTCACGGTCGGATAATAGGTGAACTTGTCCTTCATCAGCTCGCCGAACAGCTCGTCTTGCTGCAGGCGCTCGACCAGGCGCTCGCCATAGGCCAGCTCGGAGACCTGGCGGCAGCCATGCACCAGCACGACCTGCTCATACTGCTCATAAACTGCGGGATCCTTGATCAGGCTGGCGAAGGGCGCGAGACCGGTGCCCGTGGACAGCATCAGCAGGCGCTTGCCCGGCAGCAGGCTGTCGGTGACCAGCGTGCCGACGGCCTTGCGAGCGACCAGAATGGTGTCGCCTTCCTTGATCTTCTGCAGGCGGGAGGTCAGCGGGCCATCCGGCACCTTGATGCTGAAGAATTCCAGCTCTTCCTCGTGATTGGCGCTGGCCATCGAATAGGCGCGCAGCAGCGGCTTGCCATCGACTTCGAGGCCGATCATGGCGAACTGGCCGTTCTGGAAGCGGAACGAGGTGTCGCGCGTGGCGCGGAAGGAGAACAGCGTGTCGGTCCAATGCTGGACGTGGGTCACGGTTTCGCGGTGAAAGGCGCTCATGGGATATGATTTTCCGGTGCGGGCTTAGCTTAGAACGATTACATTCCGGGCCGCTTCAGACGCTGAGAAACCCTTGCGGCAATTAGCTAAATCGGGTTTTCGCAGATGCGAATGACATCTATTCAAAGACGCCAGAAAGTGCAATTGCGGATTGACCGCGGCGGGTCACAAAATTGCAAATCAGGTTACCGGCCGGCAAGGGCCAAATTTGATCTGGGACATTTAATTTCTCCAAATTGTCTTTCTCGGACCGATGCTTGCGAATGGCCGGTGCTGGATTGCGCAACCCGGTTCCGGTAATTTCCGGCTTTCTGGGAGTCGCCACGGGCGGCTTCCACGTTCAATCACCGGCGCAAGGCCCCGATGACCCCGTTTCGCGCCCTTCGAGCCGGCAAGCCGGCCTGTTACCCCGACCAGACGATCTATGCGGAATATGCCGCAAGCGAGCTGGGGCTGGGCTTTGCCGAACTCGACGGCGGCACCGGGCTCATTTTCGAGATCGCTGGCGCCGGCCGGAGCGCCGTCTTCGGCGCCGGGCGTGGCTCCTTTTTTCCGCAGAACACGGCGACCGCAGCGACCCTCGCCAATGACAAGCACATGGCCAATGTGCTGATGGCCCGCATCGGCAGCGCCACATTGGGCGGCGACTATTTCTTCCTGCATGACCGGCATCGCAAGCATCGGCCGCCCGGGCATGAACGCGAGGATGCCGTCGCGCTGTTTCGCAAGCTTGGCGGTTCGGCTTTTGTGAAGCCGCTGAACGGCTCGCGCGGTGACTTTGCGCAACTGGTTGCCGGCGACAGCGCTCTTGCCGACTATCTCGATCAGGTCGCGCATCACTACGATGCCATCCTCATGCAGCGCGTGATCACCGGGCAGGAATATCGCGTCTTCGTGCTCGACGACGAGATCGTCTACAGCGCCCGCAAACTGCCGCCCTCCCTCACCGGCGACGGCGCGCGCTCGCTGCGCGCCTTGCTGTCGGCGCAGGAGATGACGCTGAGCCACCACGGCATTTCGTCCGCAACAGCGAAACAGGCGGACACGGCGCTCGACTCGGTGCCGCCCGCCGGCGCGCGCATCGAGCTGGCCGGGCGTATGAATCGCAGCGCCGGCGGCGGGATGGAATTCGCGGAACCCGACAATACCGACGCTGTATTTGCCACGGCACGCAACGCGCTCAAGGCGCTGGGTTTGCGCGCTGGCGCGGTCGATCTGTTCACCGATGTGGATGGCGACGCATCGGCATTGCGCGTGATCGAGGTCAATGCCAATCCCTCGATCCGCTTTCTCGAAGACTCCGGCCGCGCGGACCTCATCCTGCGCATCTGGCGCCACACCTTCAGCTCGCTGGGCCTGATCGATGTTTAACCTGCCCAAATACGGCACCGGCGGCATCGGCCTGGCGCGGCTGGCACTGCTGCTCGATGCGCTGAGCATCGATCGCACGCGCCTGCAGCAACACTCCATCGTCATCACCGGCTCCAACGGCAAGGGATCGACCGCCGCTTTCTGCGCCTCCATCGGCCGTGCCTTCGGCCTGCGCACCGGGCTGTTCACCTCGCCGCATCTGTATCGCTTTAACGAGCGCTTCCAGATCGATGGCGAGCCGGTCGATGACGAACTGCTCGAAGCCCTGGTGCTGCGCGTCGCCACCGCCATCACCGACCTCGGGCATCATGGCGTGCTTGAGACGTTCGGTGCGTTCGAGGCGCAGTTTGCGCTGGCCTGCCTGTATTTCCAGGAGACCGGCTGCGACCTCGCGGTGTTCGAAGCCGGCATCGGCGGTCGCTACGACCCCGTCCGCCTGATCGGCGCCACGCTTACTTGCGTCACCTCGGTGGATCTCGAACACACAGCACTGCTCGGCAATTCACTGGCGCTGATCGCCTCCGACAAGAGCGATGCCTGCGCCAGCCATGGCACCGTGATCTATGGCGAGAACTGCCTGCCGTTGCGCGCGCATCTCGCGGAGTATAACCGCAGCCGGCATGTCAGCGGCCTGCATGTGGGCGACGGCATTGTCATCAGCAATGTGGTGACCTCGGCCAAAGCGCAGAACTTCAACTGCCGTGTCGGCGAGACGATTTTGCGCGGGCTGGAGATCACGCTGCACGGTGAATTCCAGCTCAACAACGCGGCCATTGCGGCGGCGCTGTTCCTGTTGTGGATGCGCCGCATGCATCCGGATGCTGAAGTCACGCAAGTCGATCACGCCATTCGCACCGGCTTGCGCGAGACCCGGTGGCCCGGCCGCCTCGAAGTGATCCAGCGTGATCCGCTGACGGTGATCGATGTCGGGCATACGCCGGACGGCGTGATGCAGGCGCTGCGCGGGCTGCATGCGGTGCATGGCAAGGATGACTGGCTGCTGGTGCTTGGCGTGTCCGCCGACAAGAATGTGGAGGAGATCGCGCAACATCTGGTGCCGCATTTCGGCGTCATCGTCTGTACCCGCGCGCATCACAAGGGCGCCGATGCGCGCCTGGTCGGCGGGGCCGCGCGCAAGGCGCATCCGACGGCGCGCATCCATGTCGCCAACGCGATGGAGGATGCGGTGAAGCTGAGCCAGCAACTGGCGCGCAGCGTGCCGCGCAAGGTCTATGTCGCCGGCGGGCTTTTTGTCGCGATCGAATATGCGACGGTGTTGAGGGGCGGCAAGGCTGAGGAATTGCAGTTTTTCTAGCTCGGAGCCGCAGGATGGGTGGAGCGAAGCGATACCCATCACGCCATGCGCTGGTGGTGATGGGTATCGCTTCGGGGCTGTCGCGCCTGCGCTCAACCCATCCTACGGCCTAATTCGTCCCACCCGCGGAATCATCCAGCGCCTTGAAACTCTCTTCCAGTTGCGGCGAGATGGAGATGCCCATGCGCTCGCCGGTCGGCAGGCGGGCGACGAACCACTTGTTGTACAGCGGGATCAGATCGCGGTTCGAGCCAAGCCGGCGGAAGGCGCGTTCGACCACGGCGGTGAGCTGCGGATCGCCCTTGCGAAACATGATGCCGTAGGGATCGTAGGACAGGAAATCGCCGACCACGCGAAACCGGTCCTGCGACTTGTGGCGCGCGATCAGGCCGGACAGCAGCACGTCATCGGTGGCAAACGCATCGGCCTTGCCGTCGGCCAGGATCTGGTAGCTCTGCTCGTGATCGGGCGAGACGACGAAATTCAGGCCGAGGCCGAATTTCGCATCCACCACATGCATCGCCTGCTCATTGGTGGTGCCCTTGGTGACGACGATGGTCTTGCCCTTGAAATCCGCGGGCGCGGTGCCGGTGCTGGTCTTCGGCACCATCAGCTTGGTGCCGGCGACGAAGATCAGGGGCGAGAAGGCCACCTGCTTGCGGCGTTCCACATTGGCCGTGGTCGATCCGCATTCGAGGTCGATCTTGCCGTCGGTAATGGCCTGGAAGCGATCGTCCGAGGTCACCTTCACATAGTCGATGCGCAGATCAGGTACATCGACCTCGACGCCGATATCCTCCACCACGGCCTGGCACAGTTCGAGGCTGTAGCCGATCGGCCGCCCGGCCTGATCCAGGAACGAGAACGGCGGCGAGCTTTCACGGTAGCCGAGCTTCACGACCTTGGCCGCCTTGATGGCCGACAGCGTGGGGCTGAGCCCCTCGCCCGCCGTCTGCGCAAACGCACCGGGGGACAGCAACCAGGCGGCCCACCAGCCGACGCTCGCGACGAGAAAGAGCGCGCGCAGCATGGCCAGCCTCACCCATGTCCGAGCGCAGGGATCTCGCCGCTCGCCACCACATCGTCAGGCCCGAGCTCATGTTCCGGCGCCAGCTCGCCCTCCCATTTCGCCACCACGGCCGTGGCCAGCGAATTGCCGATCACATTGGTGGCGCTGCGGCCCATATCGAGGAAGGTGTCGATGCCCATGATCATCAACAGTCCGGCTTCGGGAATGTTGAACTGGCTGAGCGTCGAGGCGATCACCACCAGTGACGCACGCGGCACGCCGGCAACGCCCTTCGACGTGATCATCAATGTCGCGAGCATGGCGAGCTGGGTGCCGAGCGACATCTCGATATGATAGGTCTGCGCGATGAAGATGGCTGCAAAGGTGCAATACATCATCGTGCCGTCGAGATTGAATGAATAGCCGAGCGGCAGCACGAAGCTGGAAATCCGCGACGACGCGCCGAAGCGGTTGAGCCCTTCCAGCGTCTTCGGATAGGCGGCCTCCGAACTCGCGGTGGAGAAGGCGATCATCAGCGGCTCGCGGATCAGCCGCAGCAGATGGCTGTAGCGCGGCCCGATGACGATGAAGCCCACCGTGATCAGGATCGCCCACAGGATCGCCAGCGACAGATAGAAGCCGCCCATGAAGACGATCAGCTTCCACAAGACGCCGAGACCGTTCTTCGATACCGTGGCCATGATCGCCGCCCACACCGCCAGCGGCGCGAACAGCATCACATAGCCTGTCACCTTCAGCATGATGTGGCCGAGATCGTCGATCAGCGCCAGCATCGGCTTGGAGCGTTCGGGCATAGCCCCCATCGCCACCGCGAAGAAGATAGCGAAGATCACGATCTGCAGAATCTCGTTCTGCGCCATCGCATCCGCGATGGAGACGGGAATGAGATGGGTGAGGAACTTCTCGATCGAGAAGGCCGAGGTCTGCAGGCCCGTCGATTGTCCCGCAGCCGGCAGCGTGCCGGGAAAATTGGCGCCAGGCTGCAGCAGGTTGACCATCACCAGGCCGAGCAGCAGCGAGACGAACGAGGCGGTGACGAACCAGCCCATGGTTTTTGCGAAGATGCGGCCGAGCTTGGAGCCGGACCCCATATGGGCGATGCCGCCGACCAGCGTGGCGAAGACGAGAGGCGCGATGATCATCTTGATCAGGCGCAGGAACAGCATGGCGATCAGATTGACGTCGGCGGCGATCTCGCCGCGGCTGTCGGGCAGATAGTTGAAGACCAGCGATCCCATCACGATGCCCAGAGCCATCGCGATAAGAATGTATTGCGTAAACCTGTTCGACATTCTGTCCCCCGTCACACACATCCCGACTGCGACAGTCTGTCATATTGATCACCGCGCGCAACAGCTTCGTTGCGACGGAACCGAATTGGTATCATCGGCGGGTATTGGCCATTGTGCGATGCCACGTCACGGCTTAGCGTCGAACTACAAAAACTGTGCAGAGTGATTGCGCTTTGCGCAGCGACTGCAACAAACAACGACAGTCACGGGAGCGATGACCATGAATGACAGCATCAATCGACAGGTTCTTCTGGTGGAGAAGCCGGCGGGCAAGCTCGGTGCCGAGCATTTCAGGCTGATCGACGGCCGCATGCCGGAGCCGAAGGATGGCGAGGCATTGCTGCGCGTGCGCTACATCTCGCTCGATGCCGCCAACCGCGCCTGGATGCATGGGGCGACCTATCGCTCGGCCGTGGAAGCGAACAGCGTGATGGCCGGCGGCGGCATTGCCGAAGTTGTGTCGTCGAAATCGGATACGCTGAAGCCGGGTGATATCGTGTTCGGCGATACCGGCTGGCAGAACTATGCCGCCGTGGCTGCAAAGCACCTGACGAAGATGCCGCGCATGGAGCCGCTGACGCATCTGCTGTCGATCTATGGCATTGCCGGCCTCACCGCTTATTTCGGCCTGCTGCATGTGGGCAAGCCGCAGGAGGGCGAGACGGTGGTGGTGTCTGCTGCCGCCGGCTCGGTCGGCTCCATCGTCGGCCAGATCGCCAAACTGAAAGGCTGCCGCGTGATCGGCATCGCCGGCGGCGCCGACAAGTGCCACTGGCTGACCTCCGAACTCGGCTTCGATGCGGCGGTCGACTACAAGGATGGTGCGGTGTTCAAGGCCCTGAAAGCGGCGGCTCCGAATGGCATCGATGTCTATTTCGACAATGTCGGTGGCGACATTCTCGAAGCCTGTTTGCCGCAGATGAATCTCAACGGCCGCATCGCCTGCTGCGGCGCCATCTCGCAATATGACGGCGCGCCTTCCGCGACCGGGCCGCGCGGCGTGCCGGGACTGATCGTGGTGAAGCGTCTCACCATGCAAGGCTTCATCGTGATGGACTACATGAAGCAGCGCGACCAGGCGCTGAGCGATCTGCAGGGCTGGGTGTCGTCGGGCAAGATCAAGGTGCTGGAGGATGTGATCGACGGGATCGAGAACACGCCGCAGGCGCTGATCGGATTGCTCGCGGGAGAGAACAGGGGGAAGAGGATGGTGAGGGTGTAACTTTTCCCGGCCAAGCGCTGATCTTTTCCCTCCCCGCTGCGCGGCTGCGCCGACTGAGGGAGGGAGCACGACGTTCGGCGCGTCGTTGATATACGAATGTCAAACAGCCCCGTCATTCCTTCACCCACGCGATCCCGTTCTCGCGACGCTTGCGCGTCCGAGTTTTGCGCATTCCCTTCGCCCTCCCGAAAGAGGGCGCGCGGAACGCCGGGTGCTCATGCACCCGTTGGTGCCTGATGCCGATGCGGTACTCCGCAAGGATATGCATCAGGACTTTCCGGAATGCAGAGCAAGTGCCCAGCGTTCCGCACGCGGTGTTCGGGGGCTGCTGCCTGCCCAGGGAGCGGTCAAATCCCGTTATTTGGCCCAAGGCGAAGGGCCGGGGGACGCAGCAGTAAGAATCCCAGACGCCTCGGCCACGGTCGTCCGTCATGCGATCGACGAGATCGCCCTGCCGTCCTTGGTCGAGCCGTCTCATTGCCAGTGGCAGGTCTGGCGCCGAGCCGTCCCTCCCGCGGATGGCGGAGGTCACCCTTCTTTCGCGTGACGCCGCAACTCCGGCATCCACCGCATCCAGCCCCGCGAACGTGACGATCGCGCTCGCCCCTCTCACCGGGGCCGGACGACAGGGACAATAATCCTCATACGGATTTCGTCAAGAACAAAATAGGAACATTCTCGCGCATTGCCCTGCCTGTCATCCCCGCGAAAGCGGGGCTCCAGTGGATACCGGCGTTTCGAGTTGATCCCGGCCGTCAGAGTTTACTGGATTGCCCGGTCAAGCCGGGCAACGACAAAGGCCGTCACGCGACGAAACAAAACTCTGCCGGGAAGAAACACATTTCTACACGGACGCCATCGGTTGGAAACTTGCCAGGCCTACAACGCGACCTCAACAGGTTGCCGCGTAAGACGGCAGGAGGCCGTTATGAACAACCACTCGATCCACAGCGCAGACCGCAGCACGCATCTGAAGATCGTCGTCGTCGCGCTCATTGCCGGCATCGCGGTCATGAGCCTCGGCATATTTTCGCGCGGCGGAGGCGACGTGCAGACGGCACGCGTCATGAAGGCCGGACAGCCGACGGCGTTTACCAGTTCGAATACGTCGGCCGTGCGCTGAGCTCAACCGTAGGGCGGATGACGCGAAGCCGTCATCCGCCGCGGAGTTTCAGCTTTGGATTCGGCCGACGGATGACGCTTCGCTCCTCCGCCCTACGGCACAGCATCACAGCCATCGCACAGACAATCTCGACACCCCATCACCCCTGCCCTATCCCATGACAGGCGCAACGATGCGCCTGTCATCAGCAGGTAGAGCCTTGACCGACACAAAACTTCGCGCCGACAGCGACGCCATCGTCCGCTCCTATGCCGGCAAATCCATGCCAAGCGAGCATCAGCGCACTTTCGTCACCCCCGACATGAATTTCGCCACCCGCACCGTCAAGGCGGGCGCGCCGGTGCGGCCGCTGGCCTACAGTAACCGCTCGCTGCCGGATTTCCCGATCCCATGGAACGGCGCGACCTACGACATCTACGACTATGTCTCGCGCAACCGCGTGGCCGGGCTGCTGGTGATGAAGAATGACGAGGTGCTGCTGGAGCACTACGATCTCGGCATCACCGAACAGACCCGCTGGCTGTCGATGTCGATGGCGAAATCCTTCAGCACCACGCTGATCGGCGCTGCGATCCAGGATGGTTTTATCAAGAGCGTCGACGAGCCGCTGACGACCTATCTGCCGGAATTCAACGGCACCGCTTTCGACGGCGTGACGGTGAAGACGCTGATGCAGATGACATCGGGCGTGAAATGGAGCGATGACCAGACCGACGCTCAGTCAGAACGCAGGCACATGCTGGAGATCCAGATCGCCCAGCAGCCCGGCGCCGTGATGCGCTACATGGCCGAGCGTCCGCGCGTCGCGGAGCCCGGCACGCAGTTCTGCTACTCCACCGGCGACACCCATGTGGTCGGCGCGCTGGTGAAGGCCGCCACCGGCAAGTGGCTGAGCGATTATCTGTCGGAAAAGATCTGGTCCAGGCTCGGCATGGAGCAGGACGGCGCGTGGTGGCTGGAAGCACCGAACGGGCTCGAAGTGGCCGGCAGCGGGTTCTTTGCGACATTGCGCGACTATGCGCGGTTCGGGCGCTTCATTCTCGATGACGGCGTGATCGACAGCGAGCGTGTGCTGCCGGAAGGCTGGATGCGCGAGGCCGGCTCCGCGCGCATGATCAGCGGCAAGCGCGTCGATTACGGCTACATGTGGTGGATTGTGCCCGGCGCGGATGGCTCGCTCGACGACGGTGCCTTCACCGCGCGCGGCATCTTCGGGCAGCTGATGTATATCAATCCGAAGCAGCGCGTCATTTGCGTGGTGCTGGGGTCGCGCGCGAAGCCACCGACCATGGTCAATCCGGCGGTGTCGGATAATGCATTCTTCAATGCGCTGGTGGGGGCGGTTGCTTAGCCACTTTCTGTCGTCACCCGGCTTGACCGGGTGACCCAGTATTCTCCGAAGTAGCCGTGTGTACTGGATCGCCCGGTCAAGCCGGGCGATGACAGAGAGGATGTCGTCGCCTTACGCGAAATCCTTCGGCTCAAGCTCAATCGGCTGGCCATGCGGCGTCCGGTCCGCCGCATGATCCCAGGCATCGCGGTAGCGATGCAGATCGTCGCGCGTCGTGACGCCCTTGTCCGCGATCAAATTCTCCAGCGTGGCCAGCCAGTGCTGGTAATAGGTCTCGCCCGTATCGGGATCGCCGTCCGCCTGCGCGCGCTTGATCTGCGCGGACAAAGCTGCGGCCCATTCCGCCCAGGTAAAGACGCCGCGCTCATGCAGCGTCACCGTCATGGCAAAGGCCTGCGCTTCCCACGGCGCGCGAAACACGGGCCCATCGATATCGCGCGGGATTGTCGGGATAGATGCAACGGCCACAATGGCCGCTGCGCGATCGTCGGCCATTATGCGGGCTCCAGATAGGAATCCCAGGCGTCCACGGACACCGTCACATCGGGATCGCCGTCGGCGCCCCACAGCTCGCTGCCGTCGAAGCGCACGGTATAGAGCCATTGCGGCGCTTCGCCCTGGCCCATGGCATTGCTGTCGGGGAACACATGCGCGCCGTGCAGCAGCTCGATGGTGCCGACATGGCCGCGCACATAGCGTGGCAACCGCGTATGGGTCACGGGCGCCATCACCTTGGCGCGCACGCGGTCGCCGACGGCAAAGCGCGCAGGCGTGTTGGTGGGGCGCTCGGTGGGGCCGCCGCGGCGGAGCATGGCATCGACTTCGTCGGGCTTGAGCACCGGCACATCTTTATGCGGCAGCAACACCTTGCCACTGTCGAGTTCCTCGCGCGAAACGAGGCCCCTCTCCTCGAGCAGTTTCTCGACGCCGCCGAGCCAGACTTCGTAATAAGTGCGGTTGAGATAATCGCGCGGCGAGCGGTTCTCGCGGGCATATCGCGACATGTCGATATTCCACTGGCCCGGCTTTGCCGTCGCCAGCGTGATCGCCATCATGCGGCGCTCCCATTCGCCGTGGAAGATCGGCTCGTTCACCTCGGGCTCGACTTTGCCAAAGCCCTGATGGCCGCCCATGTCATGCGCGCCGTCCATCAGGCGACCTCCACCGGCTGTCGCGCCACGCCGGTGCCGATCATGCTGTCACGGCTGACGAGATCAGCGAGCTGTTCCTCGCTCCAGCCTTCGGTGCCCTTGGGACGCATGGGGACGACGAGATAGCGGATCTCGGCGGTGGAATCCCACACCTTGATCTTTGTTTCCTTCGGCAGTGCCACGCCAAAGTCGTCCAGCACGCCGCGCGGATCGCGCACCGCCTTGGAGCGATAGGGCGCCGCCTTGTACCAGACCGGCGGCAGGCCGAGCACCGACCACGGATAGCAGGAGCACAAGGTGCACACGACCATGTTGTGGGTGTCGGGCGTGTTCACCACGGCGACGATGTGCTCGCCCTGGCGGCCTTCATAGCCGAGCTCGGCGATGGCCGGGGTCGCGTCCTTCAGCAGGCGGTCGTAGTAAGCTGGATCGCTCCAGGCTTTGGCGATGACGCGGGCACCGTTGCGCGGGCCGACCTTGGTCTCGTAGGTCTGGATCAATTCATCCAGCGCTGCGGGATCGACATAGCCTTTCTCGACCAGAATGCTTTCCAGCGCGCGCACGCGCAGCTCGGTCTCGGACAACTCCGAGTGGTCATGGTCGTGATGATGGCCGTGGTCATCGTGATCGTGCCCGCTCATGGCGCTGATCTCCTTTTCAATTCCGGAATCCACCACAGATGCGCCGCGCAGGCAACATGCGACGCCCTGCCGAAACTGCAGGCGCGCTGCCCACTCTACAATCTTGCAGCGGCGGCGGAATTCCGTCATTCGACCGGCGTCAATGACGACAAAAGGTTACCCATGTCCAAGCCCAGCCTGATCCTCACCGGCGGTCGCATCTTTTGCGGCCTGAATGAAGGTTTTGCCGAAGCGATCGCGCTTGCCGGCGACCGCGTGCTCGCCACCGGCAGCGCCGAAGAGATCGCCGAGATGGCTGGTCCGGACACCCGTATCATCGAACTGGCCGGCCGCACGGCGATCCCCGGCCTCAACGACGCGCATATGCATCTGCTGCCGCTCGGCCTGACGATGACCGAGATCAATCTGCGACCGGAGACCGGCGCCAATTCGATCGGCGAAATCCTGCGCCGCGTCGCCGAGAGGGCGAAGACCGCGAAGCCCGGCGAATGGATCAATGGCCGCGGCTACGACCACAACGAGCTGGCCGAGGGCCGACATCCCACCGCCGAGGAAATCGACTCGGTTGCACCGAACAATCCGGTCTATCTGAAGCGGACCTGCGGCCATGTGGCCGTGATCAATACCGCCGCGATGCGCGAGGCCGGAATCGGCCACAACACGCCACAACCCGATGGCGGCCTGATCGAGCGGCGCGACAACAAGCTGACCGGCCTGCTGGCGGAACGCGCGTTGCGCCTGATCGTCGATGCCGCGCCAAAGCCGAGCCCCGAGCGCCTGCGCGACGCCATCGACCGCGCAAGCAAATTCATGCTGTCGCAGGGCTTTACCGCTGTCATGGATGCCGCTGTCGGCATGGCGGCAGGCATGGACGAGATCGAGGCCTATGAGGATCTCGCCAAGGCCAACACGTTGCCGATCCGCACCTGGGTCTGCATCTACGGCAACACCGACGGCATCGGCGACCAGGCTTATGACGCGGGCTATCGCTTCGGCCGCGAGGTCGGTCGGCTACGTTACGGCGCCATGAAAGTGTTCGGCGACGGCTCGGCCGGCGGCCTCACCGCGGCGATGAGCGAGCCTTATCTGGTCGGCGATCCCGAAAATCGCGGCATCTTCTGCTACACCGACAAGGAAATGCACGACTATCTCGCGCATTATCACAATCGCGGCTACCAGCTCGCCATCCACGCCATCGGCGATGCCGCCATCGAGCAGGTGCTGTCGGGCATCGAGAAGGCCGGCACCGCGGAGAAGCCGATCCTCGGCCGCCGTCACCGCATCGAGCATTGCGGCTTCCTCTCGGACAGCCAGATCGCGCGCATGGCGGCTGCTGGTATCGATCCGGTGCCGCAGCCGGTCTTCATGTATGAATTCGGTGATCTCTACATCACCAATGTCGGCCAGGCGCGCACCGATGTCGCCTATCCCATGCGCAAGTGGATCGAGGCCGGGCTGCATCCGGCCGCAAGCTCGGACGCACCGGTGTCGACGACCGATCCGTTCAAGAACCTGTTCACGATGACGACGCGGATGTCGAACCGGCACACGGTGCTGGGCGAAGGACAGAAGCTGTCGATGGCAGAGGCGATCCACGCCTACACCTATTACGGCGCCTATACGCAGTTTGCGGAGAATAATGTCGGCCGGCTGGTGCCGGGCCAGCTCGCGGATATCGCGGTGCTGAGCCATGACGTGTTCAGCGTGACGCCGGAGGTGGTGGAGATGGATGCACGCTGCGATCTCACCATTCTTGGTGGCGAGGTGGTGTTCGACCGGCTCGGGCAGGTGGCGCAGGCGGCGGAGTAATCACGGCTTACTCCGCCCTCATGGTGAGGAGGCGCGGAGCGCCGTCTCGGACCATGAAGAAGCCGTGCACCGCGTGCGCGGCCATCCTTCGAGACGCCGCGCAACAGCGCGGCTCCTCAGGATGAGGGTCGAGTAGATGGCGTCGGCATCGAGATGCTTACCGCAGCCGCTCGGCAAACCGACGCAACCTGTTCTTCAGCGGCTTGCTGCGATGATACACGGTCGTCATCAGCAGACCTGCCGGCGAGCGCGATACGCTGAAATTGTCGAGCAACGTTTCCTCGACACGGAAGCGCGACTTGTAGCCGCTGTTACCCAGCCCGAAATCGAGCCGCTGAAGGCCTGCTTCGAAACGCTGCTTGATCACCGCATGGTAGATCTGCAAGCCGAGCGAGAATTTACCCATGCGATCCATATCCGAACCGATCAGCATCATGTGACATTGATCGCCATGGGCGATGCCGAACAGCACCGCCATCGGCTCGTCCTTGACATAGAAGACATTGGTCTGCGCCTGCCCGCTCGCGGCGCCCGCGATGGCGTAGTTGCGGTAGAAATCGGCGAAGACGGGATCGTCGAGCAGGCTGGACTCGAAACGCCCAGTATTGACCCGCTGCAGCAGTGCGAAAGCGTCTTTGATTTCGCCCTCGGTCCGCGCGAGCCGTATGTCGTACCCGCCGAAATCGCGTTCGATTTGCCGCCTCAGCTGGCCCAGTTTTTTCGTGAACTGGCTGTTCAGCTTCTTGCGCTCCCAGTGTTCGAAATCGTCCCCGGTATCGCTGTGATATCCGGCATTCTCCCCAACGCTCGTGGCCACGCCATCGAACAGCCGGCGGACGTCGAACCCGTCCCGGCGAACCTTGCGGAACAACAGAGCGCCTGCTCCTTTGAGACTCGCTCTCAATTCCTGACGCAAGCGCGGATCGCGCGCGAGCGCCTCGAGAACAACGGTTTCACCGACGACCGCATTGGCGTCGCAAACGCCGAAATCGGCCGGCTGGATCACTTTGAGAAGACCGAGCCTCTGGATCACCAGTGGCAATACTGCGAGCAGCTCCCGGCTGGCGCGATCGCGCACCGTCACCGTGTGCTGGCGGGCACCCAGCGCAGGCGCAAGGTCACGATGGATCGATGCGAGCCAGAGTGGTGATTGAAACGGCGTCAGATCCGACCGCGCGAACAACGCGCAATATTCGGACGATTGGAAATCGAAATCCGGCTCGACGGCGACGACGCCATCACGCGCGAGCCCCGGGGTCTTGGTGATCATCATATTCATGGCGGTACAATCCGTGAAACGATTGAAGCGGCCGCAAATCCGGCGTCGACACCGCGCAAACGTCGCTCGGCGGCTGCTATCTACAAGTCTCAGCGTTATTGAGTATCCTTGTAACGGGATTGCGTTGCGCACGACACCGCGCAAATATAACAAGCGATATCAAGGTTAAGCCGATCTCATCGCATCGCCGGCGTTTTGGATAGCAACACCTGACCGCGATCGTTACGATTTGAACAAGTACGAAAAGATCTTCGGCTGGATCCGCGTGCCATCAATGAGCTCCAATCGACCGAGGCGATTGAGCGTATGCAGCTTGCGACCGGGCCAATGCGATGACGGCGTCACGTGGTGGCGCCTGATCTGTTCGAAGCGGGTCGGCGACAATTCGATGATCTCCACCAGCGCCATTGCCGCACCATAGCCGTGGGTGCAATCCTGAACCGGCCGCCAGAGACGACCATCGCGCATGACAAAATGGCCGGCCGGCCGCGCATTGGCGCGGTCGAGCAGCACGGGATTCTGCGCATGCGGCAGCCACGGCCCCGTCAGGCTGTCCGCGTGATAGATCGACAGCGTGTCGGAATAGCCGCCGGAGCCTTCGCGGGTGACGCCGAACAGATAATAGCGGCCGTCATGCTGCGTGACGGTCGCATCGCTGAGTTCAACGCCGGACAACAAGGTGGCGTGCCGCTCCCATTGGTCCGGGAAGCGCTTGCAGCGATAGAGGATGACCTCATTGGTGGCGGAGCATTCGGGAATCATCCAGAGCTCGCCGCCGTCCTCGATCAGGAACGGATAAGAGAGATGCCACGGCTCGTCGAGTACGGTGAAGATATCTCCGACCGGTCCCTGCTCATTGAATTCGATCGCCGAGATGATGCCCTTGCCGACGCGGTGATCAAGCTCCTCGAAGAACACCGCCGTGCGGCCCTGCCAAGACACGGGAAAGGGATCAGCCGCGAAGCGATGCGGACGTTCCTTCAGGCGTTTCCAGGGCGCGCCGGTGAGGTCATGCGTCTGCCATACATCGGCGTCATCCGTGAAGCGCCAGCCGACATGCCATTGCGGCGCGTAGCACAGGAAACGATAGACCTTGCGCAACAGGTGACGGGCAATGCCGCCCAGCACGACGCACGCTGCTGCATCGATGTCGCGGTGCGCTGTCTGGGGCTGGATGTGGATGGGCGGCCGCGGAGCACCGTTCAGATTGGCCTTGATCAACGTGATCGTGCGGGCCATCAGCGACGCCAGCCCGCCGCTCAGCCCGCTGGCGACTTCTGACGACGGATGCCCGCGATCAACGATCTCGCCGCTGATCTCGTTGCGCAGCTCGATGACGGGCATGTCGCCGGCGAGCAACGCCGTGAGGGCCCCCAATTCGCCGGCCTGGCCATTATAGAGCGGGCGGAGATAGGACGGCGCCGCAGCGTCGCGGGCCGGTGCATCGGTGAAATCGATGACGATCTCCGCCGCATTGGCGGGTGCAGCCGCAAGCGCCGAGCGTTCGACGGAATCCACGGCGCTGGCCTGTCCGCCATGGAGCGCTCGCTTTTCCAGCGCGAACAGCCAATCGATGCTGCGTGGCGTGGATGTGGCTGCCTCGACCCATCGCAGGCCCACGCTGTGACCAGCCCCCTGCAGCGACCGAACCGCATCTGCGATCCAGGCCCGCGGGCGCTTCGGATCGCAGCGCAGTTCAATGATCATGGCTGCGGCGCAAGTTGGTGAGCTGGCGCGAGGACGCTGCGAAGCAGCTGTTCATAGTCATCGACCATGCGCGCGACGGAGTAGCGCGCATGCAAGCCACGCCCGGCCGAGATGAGATCGGTACGGAGCGCGTCATCATGGAGCGCACGGGAAATCGCGTCGGTGAACGCGCGATGATCCGCCGCATCGACGAACAGGGCAGCAGGCCTGCCATCGGAGGCGAGCACTTCGCGCAGCACGGGCAGATCATTGGCGACGACAGGCACGCCCGCCGCCGCGGCCTCCACGGCCGCGAGGCCGAAAGTCTCTGCTTGCGATGGGAAGACGAAAACATCGAGCGCCGCCAGAAAATCGCCGATCCGTTCGGGCGGCATTTCACCGGTAAAATATACACGCATTTCTAAATGTTTCTCAACGACGAGTTGACGCAGTGACATTTCATCCGGCCCCTGCCCGGCCAGCACGAGATGCCAGTCCGGAGAGTCGGTTAGCGCACATATCGCCGCATCGAGGCGCTTGCCGGCGTTCAAACGCGCGACGGAACCCAGCAGCGGAACATCTGGCGGGAGCCCGAAAGCAGCACGGGCCTGCTGCCTGGAGAGTGTTGTTGTCTTCAGATCGAAGCCGTGCGGAACGTAGCGCAGACGCCTGCTGTAGCGCTTCGGATAGCGCGAATAATCCGCGAGCATGTCCGAGGAATTGACGGTGATCGAATCGAACGCACCGAGCAGGCCGAGCATCAGATCGGCTGACCGGACCAGCGGATTCATCAGCATCCGTGCCGAGACCTGGTTGGCAATGATCGGAGCCGAACAGGCAAGCCGCGCGGCGAGGCCGCCGACGGTATTGCCATAATGCTGGAAGGTGAGGATGACATCCGGCTCTGCCGCGCGGATTTCACGCAGCAGCTGCGCCGGAAATGCCAGCGCACCGGTGAGACCGCGCGGGCGATCGAGGCTGCAATAGCGCGTATTGGGCGGCGCATCGAAGCTCGGCGACTTGCGATAAAAGAAAAGGTGGCTGACGTCGTAGCCGCGAGACCCAAGTCCGGCGCCGACCAGGCGCGAGATTTCCTGCGCACCGGCATTCTCGCCCTGGGTCTGGATGATGAGGATACGCGGTGACATGGATCAGGACGCGCGCGAGGCGGCGTCGCGCAGTGCCGCCGGCGGTTTGCGGAACAGGAACAGCACCGACGGATCAAGGCCAAGCCAGCGCCGGCACAGCACATTGAGCACGATGGTCACGATGGCGAGGCTGGTGGAGGCGGCGAGCGCTGCCCCCCACAGGCCGAACAGCGGGATGAAGATCGCAAAGCCGATGAAGCGCAGCACGATATTGGAGGCGACGATGAACGGGTAACGCCGCTCCTGGCCTGCGATCTGCAGCACCGATGGCGCGGGGCCGCCGGCTGCATAGAAGGCGGTGCCGAGCGCCAGCGTGATCAGCGTCCATTTCTGGGCAACGAAATCAGGCCCGAACAGCGCGAGGATATAGTCGGCCCCGAGCAGCAGCAGCGCGATGCCGACGGCGACGCAAAGCAGCATCATCTCGGCCATCAGCTTCAGCGTCTTGTTCAGCTCGTCGGTCTTGCCGGCGAAATACAGAGGGGGAATGCGGCGCGTGGAGATGTTGTGCAGGGCGCCAAGCGGCACCGCGAACATGTTGGCGACGCGCGAGGCGACGAAGTAAGCGCCGGCGGAGACGGGATCGAGGAACCAGTAGACGATCACCACATCGAAGAACTGGTTGATGGTCTCCAGGATGGACGACGCCCAGAAGCCGGACGACGCCTTGATCCAGTGAGGGAAATGCCAATGCGGACGGGCGCGCAGCACATCGCGCGGCAGCCGTCGCAGGATTGCCGTGACCTGGATGCCGAGCGCCAATGCGACGCCCACCGAGCACAGCAGGAAGAACTGATGGATCTCGATGATGGTGCTGCTGACGATCAGCGCAATCATCACCCCGACCACGATGCTGCGCCAGAAGAAATCGCGCATGCCTTCGGCCAGCAACACGCTGATGGTGGAGCGGCCGATATGGCTGGACAGCGAGATCGACGAACAGGCGATCAGGAACAGGCCGGTGGCGATCATCAGACGCGGCGTTTCGCCGAGCAGGAACACGCCGACGCTGCCAATGATGGCGGCCAGCAACAGCGGCACCAGAGCGACGATGCCGACCGAGAACAGCAGCGCGCCCTTGGCAAGCTCCGGCTGTTTGGACACGGCATATTCGTTGAGCGAGCGCAGGATGAACATCTCCTGCCCGAGCATCGCTATGACGCTGCCCATCTGGCAGACGCACAGCCACATCGCGAGATGGCCGAAATCCTCCGGCGAGAGGATCCGCGCCGCCAGCGAATACATGGCGAAGGAGACGATGGCGCCGCCGAATTGCAGGCCGATCGTCAGCACCACCCCCTGATTGAGATGGCGATCGACGAGCGAGCCGAGCAGGCTTCTGGCTTTGTGAATGGCGGACAATATCATTTTCGCGGCAATGTCGGAGCGACTGGAATCCGGGCCTGACTAGCACGCCGCGCCCGGCCTTTCATCGATCACCTGCACGCATTCGGCGTGCGGGCGGATTTATTTGTTCAAACCCTGCTTCTTCAGCAGCAGATAGAAGGCGAGCGGATTGGTCTTCAGATAGCGCCAGCCGAGCCGGCGCGGCTCCAGCAGCATGCGCCAGAGCCATTCGAGGCCAACCGCCTGCATCCATGCGGGCGCCCGCCTCTTCAAGCCCGCAACGAAATCGAACAACCCGCCCGATGTCTTGATGACACCGACCGCGGTGAGACGATGGCGATGGCGGACGATGAAGCGCTGCTCGCGCGGCACGCCCATGGAGATCCACAGAATGTCGGGCTGCGCCGCGCAAATCTCGGCGCAGACCGCGATCTCCTCGGCCTCGTCGCGGAAGAAACCATGACGATGCCCGGCCATCTTGATGCCGGGATATTTCGCCTTCACGGCAGCCACGGCAGCAGCATTGGCGGCTTCGGTGGCGCCCAGCATATACATGCTGGCGCCGCGTGCAGTGGCTTCCGCTGCCACATCATAGAACAGATCGGAGGTGGCGACGCGCTCCGGCAATCCCTGCGCGTCGTGCAGCTTCGAGGCGAACACATGCGCCATGCCGTCGGCATGGATGGCATCGGCCTGCATGAACAGATCGCGCTCGGTGCTGTCCACCGCGCAGCGATAGGTCACTTCACCATTGGTAGAGGTGAGATAGGCGGGAAAGCGCCACAGCGCGCTGCGCCGTAGCGCTTCGTCGACCATCACGCGTGCCGTCTCTTTGCTGTCGGCAGCCACGACCGGCAATCCGCCAAGCGACAGGCGACGCCAGCGATGAAACACGCTGCCGCGACGATCCGGCGACAGGCGACGCTCTTCGAGACCGAGCTTCGCGAGATTGGCCTGCGTATCGGTATATGAAGATGTGCGCCGGTCCAGCGCCTCACGGCGTTCGCCCGCTGCATCGGCTGCATCGCGCGCATCTGGTGCAGCGATATCGTGGTGCTGTCCAATCATGCGCGTATCCTTATACGCATATGATTACATGTGTAGTAAAACTGGATCGCACTTTGGCGCAGGCTTAAGCGCTGGTTAACCGCTGTAAAGAAACTCGCAATTGCAGGTGCCGCGTTAACCGATCGTTATGCTTTGATGTTGCGGCATGCGAGTAACCGGCGATTAACCCTACTTATTTACGATGAGGACGATCGGCAAATTCAGCGTAGCTGCCGATCGAGTTGGAGTGAGACATGTCGGTTCAGCGTGCGGAGAGTAGCGGATCAGCCGCGCGCGGCGTCTCCGGCGGCAGCAAAGTCTCCGACGGCATCGACCTCAAGGACGTGGTCGGCATCCTGGGCCGCCGCAAAGTCTGGATCATCGGCACGACCGCCGCATTCTGCGCGCTCGCAGCCACCTATATCCTCATCGCACGCCCCGCTTACACTGCCACCGCGCAGGTCTATGTCGATCCGCGCGACCGACAGACGCCGAAAGAAGAAGCGGCGATGCAGAATTCCGTGCCGGGCGATGGCCTGCTGCTGGTCGAGAGCCAGTTGAAGATCATCACGTCGGGCGAAGTGCTGTCGCGCGTGGTCACGGAGACCAATCTCGCCAAGGATCCGGAATTCAACGGCGCCGGCGGGCTCGGCGCCAATATCAAGGCGCTGTTTGGCATCAGCCCATCGGAAGATCCCGCACAGGTCGCCATGCGCAACCTGCGCCTGAAGACGACGGCCAAGCGCAACGACCGCTCCTTCGTCATCGACATTTCCGTCACCGCCGATACGGCGGCGCGCGCAGCCATGCTCACCAATGCCGTGGCCAATGCCTATCTCGAAGAGCAGGCCAATGCGAATGCTGGCTTCAATCGCCGCGTCTCCGAGGCAATTACCGCGCAGCTCGAGCGCATGCGCAATGCGGTGAGCCAGTCGGAACAGGCGGTGACGGCGTACAAGTCGGCCAACAACCTGATCGGCGCACGCAACCGCCTGGTGACCGAGCAAGAGCTGGATGAAGCGAACACACAGCTGACCACCGCGCGGGCGCGGCTGACCGACGCGCAGTCGCGTGTCAAACTGATCGAGCAGATCGAAGCCGGCGGTGCCTCGATGGATTCGCTGCCGGAGGCCGTGCAGTCGCAGACCATGGTGCAGCTGCGCACCCAGGCCGCAACCGCCTCGCGCGAGGAAGCGCAGCTGGCGCAGATCAACGGGCCGAGCCATCCGCTGCTGCAGGCGGCGCGCGCGCAGGTGCGCGACGCACAGGCGGCGATCAAGAGCGAGGTGAAGCTGATCGCCCAGGCCGTGCGCAATGCGGCGGCGAGCGAGCGCACCAATCTGCAGAACCTGCAGACGCGCTTCGACACGCTGAAGAAGCTGTCGCAGACCAATGAAAAAGCCATCGTGCCGCTGCGCGAGCTGGAGCGGAAAGCGGATTCCGATCGCGCGATCTACGAGACGTTCCTTGCCAAGGCGAAGACCGCCAGCGAACAGCAGGTGATCGACACCACCAATATCCGCCTGATCTCGCGCGCCTCGCTGCCGGATCGCAAGAGCTGGCCGCCGACCGCCATCATCATGGCTGCGGCCCTGTTCGGTGGCCTGTTCCTCGGCATCGTCGCTGCACTCGCACGCGAGAGCCTGGCCGCACGGCCGGTGACATCGCCGGAGCCCGAGGCGCCGCCGCAATTGACTCCACCGGCACCGCCGATGGCGCCGCCGCCCGCGCCCGCACCGCTCAAGCCACAGGCGCCATTGGCGCGTGTCACTGCAGAATTGCTGGCTGCACCGAAAGGGCATTCCGTGCTGCTGGTGCGCGCGTCGAATGACCCATCCCTCGGCCTCGTCGCGCTGGAACTGGCGCGCGCGGTGGAGGAAGCCGGCCGCAATGCGCTGATCATCGATGCCGACCTGCAGCGCCATCGCGTCACCTCACGCCTGCGCTTCGACGGCCGCGCGGGCCTGCGCGAATTGATGACGCATGTGGCATCGATGACGGACGCCGCGCACCGGCTCGGCAAGACCAATATCCATATCGTGCCGGCAGGCATTGTCGGCCTGCGCGCGCCGGATGCCCAGATGCGCGAAGCCCTGTCCGCGGCGCTGCGCGATGCGCGCCGGTTCGATCGCGTGATCATCGATGGCGGCGAGCTCGGCACCACGTCATCGGAATACGGCCTCTATGCCATGGTGGATGAAGTCATCCTGCTGGATACCAGCCACGGCACACGATCCGACGACGTGCAGGTGGTCGCCGATCTGCTGCAGCATCGCCGGATCAAGGCGCGGACGGTGCTGGTCGATCCCGTCCCGGATGCCGTCGCCGCATGAGCATGGACGGGCGCATCGCCGGCGATGCGGTTCCGGCGTCGCGCGACGCGTCCGCCGGAACGATCCGGCTGTGCCTGCCTTATGCCGGCCCGCGCATCCAGACCATGATGGCGATCTATGCCGTGCTGCTGTTCCTCGTGCCGGGAACCATGCTCGACCTGGTCGGCTATGATTATTCGGCCATCGCGGGATCGCCGGTCACGAAGATCCATCCGGCGACCTATTTCCTGCTGATCATGTCGGCGACATTCTTGCTGACTTATCCGGCGAAATACGACCTGCTGCGCTACTATCTCGCCACCAAACTCGGCACGATCTATTTCTTCTGCGCGGCGATGTTCGCGGTGACCAATATCGTGCTCGGCGGCCGCAACGGCTTTGGCATGTTCTTCGACACCGACCTGCATCTGTTTCTTGTCGGCATGCTGCTGCCTTTCGTGCCACCGAACCAGATGGACCGGCTCGAACGCTTCAT
>NZ_JBIIOT010000074.1:0-25618 GCF_044336785.1 Tardiphaga sp.
TGGTTCTTTGCCATCAACGCCGTGCTCGGCATTTTCGAACTGGTGAGCGGGATCAGTGCGTTTCCGCTGATGACCTTCTCGCCCGATGGCATGGAAGTGCTGGAGCCCCGCGCCACCGCATTTCTTGCTCATCCGCTGCACGCGGCCACGGTCACCTGCGCCTATGTCGTTGGCTTGCTGGCCGGCGGCGGCCGACTTCTGCGCGCCAACCTGCGCGTGCCCATGATCGCGCTGCAGACCGTCGCATTGCTGGCCTTCGGCGGACGAACCGCGCTGCTGCTGGCGCTGGTGATCCTTGCTTTCGCGGTGCTGTGGCAGGTGCTGCGCTTCACCGCGGGCAAGAGCCTGTCGCGCACCACGGTGCTGGTCGCACTCGCAGTCGTGCCGATCGGCATCGCGGCGATCGCGACGCTGGCTTCGCTCGGCGCGTTTGATTCATTCCTGGATCGCTTCACCGAGGACGGCGGCAGCGCCCGCAGCCGCGTGCTGATGCTGCCGCTGCTGATGTCGTTCAACTGGGCCGATTTCCTGTGGGGCGCCAGCACCGATTTTGCACGCGCGCAGATTTATTCCTTCGGCCTCGAATGGGGCGTCGAGAATCCGTTTCTGCAGATGAGCGTCTATCAGGGCGTGATCGTCGCGTCGCTGATCATGTCCGGATTCCTGTGCATGCTCTATGACACCTGGAAGCGACTGGACTATCGGGCGATCTATCCGATCGTCATCTATATGATGTTGTGCAACACCTTCGGCTCCTTTGCCGGCCGCTTCATCAATTTCGCCATCTTCATTGTCGTGGTGACGACATTGTTCCGGCGCAAGGATGCCTCGCCGCATCATGTGAGCTGAGGACCCAATGCCGATCGCGCTCGACCACCACCTGCCGCCGCCTGCTATCGTCATGGAGATCAGCGATCGCAAGCTGCGCCCGGCTCAGGGGCAGCGCCTGCCACCGGGCTTCCTCAGCACATCGGGAAGCCAGATCGTCTCCGACACCGGCCGCAAGGTGCGCATCGCCTCGATCGGCTGGAACGGAACGGATGGACGGCCGGGCGCATCACTCTCCGGCCTGTGGCGCGTGAGCTACAAGACCGTGCTCGACTCCATCGTCGATGCCGGCTTCAACACCGTACGCATTCCCTGGACCGATGCCGGCCTCGACGCGCCGCTGAATGGCTATAACGACAAGCTCGGCTGGATCCACACCACGCTGAACCAGGATCTGGTGGCCGATCCCACGCCGGACGCGCAAGGGCGCTATCGTTATGTCACGACGATGCAGCTGTTCGAGAAGGTCGTCACCCATGCCGGCCGCATCGGGCTGAAGGTGATCTTCGATCATCACAACAATGAAGGCAGTGCCGAACAGCAGCCCAACGGTCTGTGGTTCAATCTCGGGCCGGGCACCGAGGGCCTCGTCAAGGGCGAGGTCACGGCAGAGACCTTCAAGCAGAACTGGGTGCGGATGGCGCGCACCTTCGCCGGCAATACGACAGTGATCGGTTTCGATCTGCACAACGAACCCAATGGCGATGCCGGCAAGATCACCTGGGGCGGCGGCGGCCCGACCGACATCAAGGCGATGTGTGAAAGTGTCGGCGCAGCGATCCAGGATGTGAATCCCGACGTGCTGATCATCTGCCCCGGCCCGTTCTTCTATCGGCTGCCGCCGAAGGATTCGGGCATGGATCCGCGATGGGCTGCGCCGGCCGGCAATCTGACGGCGGCAGGCGCCAATCCTGTCAAGCTGCCGGTGCCGCACAAGCTCGTCTACACGGTGCACGAATATCCCGACGAGATTGCCGACATCACGCGCTTCGGCCATGCCGAGAACGGACCCGACTATGTCGACCGCATGAATCGCACATGGGGATATCTGGTGCGCGACAATATCGCGCCGGTGTGGATCGGCGAGATGGGCACGTCCCTGCGCACGCAGGGCCAACGCGCCTGGGCGGAGACATTGCTCGACTACATGAATGGTGCCTATGGCAAGCAGGGCGGGCCAACATTCCGCGGCGACAACCAGCCGATCAGCGGCAGCTGGTGGCTGATCGGGCCGTCGGACGATACGCCGTTCGGCCTGCAGAGTGACTGGGGCATCGGGCACATCCGGCCGGAGCAGAAGGCGCTGACCGACCGGATGCTGATGCGTTAGGATCTCTTTGTCTTGAGACGACCACCACCCTCATGGTGAGGAGGCGCCACTTCGGCGCCGTCTCGAACCATGAGTTGGCCGGGTTCAGAGCCTGCGGCCATCCTTCGAGACGCCGCTGCGCGGCTCCTCAGGATGAGGGACGGAAAAGCGAGCTGGGATTACTGTCCCGAGCAAGCCCAGCCAAAAATGCCCCATCGCTTTATGAGCCAGACTCTCGGATGAGGGAGAGTTCGTCGCGTCCTCTCAAAGTGAGAACGCTCTAGCGGCGCGGGTTGACGGGCGCCTGCTTTTCCGCACGCGCCATGGCCGGCGCGCTGGTGGTGAGTGCAAACACGGCCACGCCGAGTGCTGCAGCGATATAGGGAAGAACGGTAAGAGCCAAAGTCGCCTCCTGTCGAAATTGATTTTCGATCGTGCGACCACCATCGCCTCCCGCGGCTTCCCCGCGGCCTAACAGGCGTGGTTGCCGACAGGTGAATGGCGGCGATGGTTGAGAGAACGCAAACGCGTGAAATGGCAGAGATTCCGGCCGTATTCCCAGAACAACACGCCAGCATCGAGCCATTGTCGGCACCAAGCGCGAACCATCAATATCGGCTTAACCATGCGCCACGCAAACACCGTCTTGCGCTGCGGCGCGAATCATTAAGGCGCGAGGAACTGGAACAGCCGCGGATCGTCGCGGATGACGGCGGCTTCGCCGACCATGGCGACCGTGCCTCGATCCAGCACATAAGCCTGTTTTGCGACACGTAATGCGAGGTCGAGATGCTGCTCCACGATCACGACCGCGATCTCCTTGGCGAGTTCGATCAGCCTTTCGGTAATCTCCTCAATGACACCGATCCACACGCCTTCGGTGGGCTCGTCGAGCAGCAGGATCTTCGGGTCCGACAGCATCGCGCGTCCGATCGCGAGCATCTTGCGTTCGCCGCCGGAGAGCGTGCCGGCAAACTGGTCGAGGCGCTGGCCGAGCTTCGGGAAAATCTCCAGCACACGATTGACCGCCTGGCTGTCGCGATTGGTCAGCGCGCCGACGGCGAGATTGTCGCGCACCGACAGTTTCGCGAAGACGGAGTGCTCCTGCGGCACATAGCCGATACCACGGCGGATGCGCTGCTCGGTGGGCAAGGTGCCGACATCGCGCCCATCGAACTGGATGGCGCCACCACGCACCGGCAACTCGCCGACGATGGCCTTCATCAGCGTGGTCTTGCCGGCGCCGTTACGGCCGAGAATGGCGACACCGCCGCGCCACGGCACGCTGAGCGTCACGCCGAACAGCACCTGGCTGCGGCCATAGCCGGTATCGAGATTCTGGATGTCGAGAAATTTGTCGTCAGGCACGGCGGAGATAGACCTCCTGAACGCGGGGGCAGGACTGCACATGCTGCACCGATCCCGTCTGCAGGATCTGGCCCTGATCGAGCACCGTCAGCCGGTCGCAGATGTCGCGGATGAAATCGAGGTCGTGCTCGACGATGACCAGCGAGCAACGCGCCTTGATCGGCTGCAGCAATTCGCCGGTGACGCGGCGCTCTTCCAGGCTCATGCCGCCGGTGGGTTCATCGAGCAGCAGCAGTTTCGGTTCGGGCGCCAGCGCCATGGCGATCTCCAGCCATTGCTGCTGGCCATGCGACAGCGCCGCTGCCGGCTCCTGCGCCAGATCGGCGAGCCGGAACTGCTCCAGCATCGCCATTGCCTTGTCATGCAACACGCCGCGCGTGCGCGACAGAGCCAGTTGCCACAGCGATGTCTGCGCCTGTAGCGCCAGCAGGATGTTGTCGTAGAGCGTCAGGGCCGGCAGCACGCTGGTGATCTGGAATTTGAGGCTCATGCCGGCCCGCGCACGCTCGGCCGGCGAGGCCTGCGTGATGTCGGTGCCGGCAAAGGTGACACTGCCCTGGGTCGGCACTTCCGCGCCGGCGATGCATTTCATCAGCGTGCTCTTGCCGGAGCCGTTCGGCCCGATCAGGCCGTGGAATTCGTTCTCCGCCACGGTGAGCGCGGCCCCGTTCAGCGCCGTCAGCTTACCGAAAATCTTGATCAGGCCTTTCGCGTCAAGAAGCGCCATGATCACGCCTTCCCCGGCGGGCGGCCGAAGCTGCCGACGCGCTCGCGTTCCGACAGCACGAGGCTGACGAGACCGGCCGGGCGGAACAGGATCACCAGCAGCAGCAGCACGCCGAGAATGATCGGCCAGATGTCCTGATAGCTGTTGGAGAGCCAGAAGCTGATCGCCTCAATGACGATGGTGCCGATGACCGCGCCGATCAGCGTGCCGGAGCCGCCGAACAGCACATAGAGCACCACCTGTGTGGAGATCACCACGCCCAGCATGTTGGGCCAGACAAAGCCTTCATGAAAGGCATAGAGGCTGCCGGCGAGGCCGGCGATGGCGCCGGCAAGCGAGAAGATGATCGCCTTGAGATGCTGCACCTTGTAGCCGAAGAAAGCGATGCGCTGCTCGTTCTCGCGCAGGCCCGCCAGCGCGAGGCCGAATTGCGAGCGCATCAGGAAGCGGCACAGCAGATAGACCGCGATGAGAAAGCCGAGCGCGACATAGTAATAGGCCATGCCCTCGGTGAGGTCGTAGCTGCCGAGCGTCATCGGCGGGATCGACGGAATGCCGTTCTGGCCGCCGAGATAATACCAGCCGCGCGCCAGGCGATCGCAGGCATAGGAGCCGGTGAGCGTGCCGAGCGCGACGAAGATCACGCTGGCCGGATGCCGCCCGAGCAGCAGGAAGCCGCCGAGCAGCAGCGCAAAGGCGAAGCCGATCAGGATGCCGGCCGGCAGCACCAGCAACATGGATGTGACGCCGAGATCGCGCGCCAGCAATGCGACGCCATAGCCGGCCGAGCCGAAAAAGGCCGCCTGGCCAAAGCTCATGATGCCGGCATAACCCCAGACGAGATCGAAGGACAATGCAAACAGGCAGAGGATCAGCACCCGCGTGGCGAAGACGGTGAGATAGTCCTGCAACAGCCAGGGCAGCACCAGGCAGATCGCAAGCACCGCGATTTCCAGGATGGGCAATACGGCCCATCGCCGCGATGCGCCTTGCAGACGCGTCGCCGGGGGCGCTGACGAATGTGTGATCTCTGTCATCGAACGCGCTTCAACATTCTTTCGGATCGACCAGACCGGCGCTGCGCGCGACGATCTCGTATTTGCCGCCCTTCGCCACCGCCGTGTACATGTTCATCTTGCAATGGCGCTTGCCGGGGACCATCTCGGCCGGCCCGCCCGGCCCTTCGGCGATCTTGGCGTGATCGAGCGCCTTCGCCACGGCATCGCGCTCCACACTGTTGGCTTCCTTGACGGCGGCCTCCCACAGTTTCAGGCCGCGATAGGTGCCCGTTGCGGCGCTGCCGGCGGCGAACAGGAAGTTGCCGGGAAACTGCTTTTCATAGGTCTCCTGCAGCTTGGCGCTGAACGGCTGTTCCGGCGTCAGCGCCTTGAAGTAATCGAGGCAACTTGCCAGCCCCTCGATCTCGGCGGGCTGATTGATGCTCAGCGTGTTCTCATCGTAATAGACGCAAGCCAGCCGCCCGCCGTTCTTGAGGAAGCCTGCTTCCGAGAGCTGCTTAAAGAAGGGGCCGACACCCGGCGGGATGACGGTGTTGAACACCACATCGACCTTGTTGGAGATGACGCGATTGACGGTCGATGAGAAATCGATCTGGTCGAGCGGGTAGTATTCCTCGAACACGACCTCGCCGCCATTGGCCTCGATCACCTTGCGCGCATAGACGTTCAGCGTATGCGGCCAGACATAGTTCGCGCTCGGCAGTGCGAAGCGCTTGCCGCCGTTCTTGATCAGCCAGGGGATGAATTCGTCGCATTGCTGCGCCGGCGTCGGGCCGGTGCAGAACAGGTAGGGCGTGCATTCCTTGCCCTCATAGAGCTGCGGATAGATGTAGAGCGTCTTGCCGCGGGAGACGATGACATCCTTGATGGCGTTGCGCATGGAGGAGGTGATGCCGCCCAGCACGAGATCGACCTTTTCGCGCTGGATCAGTTTGCGCACATTGCCGACGGCGACGGATTCGTTGGAGGCGGTGTCCTCGATATAGAGCTCGAGCGGACGGCCGAGCAGGCCGCCAGCGTCGTTGATCTGCTTCACCACCATCTTCGCAACATTGGCATCGGCATTGCCGGCATAGCCCATGGGGCCGGTGAGATCGGTGCCGATGCCGACCTTGATCGGGCCGGCCGCCGCATTGGCCCAATCCGCAGGGATCACCCAGCTGCCGACGCCGGTGGCGATGGCCGTCGAAGCGAAGGCGAAATTGCCGAGGAAGCGGCGGCGTGTGAGATGATGATGATCGCGCGACATGGATTACACCCCTTTTCCCGAAACGAGGCCCTGCGGCCGAAACTTGATGAAGATGATGGCGAGCACGAACACCGCCACGTCGGCGATGACCGGCGAGATGATCCAGGGCAGCGCTGCGCTCAGCGTGCCGATCACCCCGGCGCCGGCGACCGGGCCGGCGAACGATCCGATGCCACCGACCATGACCGCGACAAAGCCCTGGATCAGGAAGCGAAGGCCGAGATCGGCGAACAGCGTGAACACCGGGACGATCAATGCGCCGGCGAGGCCCGCCAGCGCCGCACCGAACGCAAAGGTGGCGCCATAGATGGCATTGGTCGAAATGCCGGACGCCCGCGCCAATGACGGATTTTCGAGCGACGCGCGGATTCGCAGGCCGAAAGCAGTTCTGGCCAGCAGCAGGTAGCTGCCGAGCATCACCAGCGCGGTGATGATGATGATCACCAGGCGCCAGGCGGAGAAGTGCATATTGCCGATGGTCACCGATCCGCCGATCGGCTCGGGCACCGAGAGATAAAGGCCGCCGATCAGGCCGCGCACGACCTCGCGGATGATGAGGCCGAGCGCATAGGTGCCGAGCATTGCCACGATCGGCGCCGCATAGAAGCGCCGCACGATCAGCCGCTCCAGCACGAAGCCGAGCGCGCCGACCGCAAAAGGAGCGGCCAGCATGCCGAGCCAGACCGGCGCGCCGGCGGCGTGGACGATATAGGTGACATAGGCGCCGAGCAGGACGAACTCGCCCTGCGCGAAGTTGAAGATGCCCATCATGCTGGCGATGATGCCGAGACCGAGCACCACCAGCACCACGATCGCTCCGAAACTGGCGATCTCGAAGATCGCCATCACCAGACTATCCATGCGCGATCACCGGCCCCATCTTTCGCACAGTCCCCCTCACATGGTCTTCCAGTCGCCGGCCTGCTCGAAGGCGTGGGCCGCGCGATAGATGGTCATCTCGTCAAAATGCTTGCCGATCAGCATCAGGCCCACCGGCAGCCCATCGACCATGCCGCAGGGCAACGACATCGCGGGATGATGCGAGATGTCGAAGGGGGCCGTGTTGGTGATCATCTCGAAGGCGCGTCCGATGATCTCCTCGCGCGGCGCGCCCGGCTCCGGCAGTTTTGTCGCCTTCATCGGCGTGGTCGGCATCAGCAGCAGATCGTATTTGGCCAGCGCGGCATCGTAGGCCGCCGTGACGCGCCGCGAGATGTTGAGCGCCTTGCCATAGAAGCGCGAGCCGAAGGTGTTGTTGATATAGGTGCCGAACAACAGCATCAGCTTTGTCGTCTCCGACAGCGAATCCGCCTGCCCGCGCCAGCCGCGATGGGCGTCCATCAGCGAGGTGGCATAGAGGTCGGAACGGCTGAGGCCGTAGCCGTCGCCATACATCATGGTCTGGGTCATGCCCTCGGTGCCGATCGGCATCCACACTGCAGCTGCCGCGAGATGCATGGGGATCGAGATCCCCTCGACCTCGGCGCCGAGACTGCCGAGACGTTTTGCAGCCTCGCGGACGCTCTCGTTCACCGCGGTTTCCGCACCGGCCTGCTCGAAACCTTCCTTGACGATGGCGATCTTCATGCCGCGGACGCCGCCGCCCAGCGCCTTGGTGTAGTCCTGCACGACAGGGGCCTTGATGCGCGGATCGTACCCATCGTCGCCGGCGAGTACTTCCAGCAGCAGCGCATTGTCGGCGACATTCGCCGTCATCGGCCCGGTGTGATCGACACAGATCTCGATGGGCATGATGCCGGTATAGGGCACGAGCCCCCAGGTCGGCTTCATGCCATAGGTGCCGCTGAAGGAGGACGGCATGCGGATCGAGCCGCCCTGATCGCCACCGATCGCCATGTCGGCTTCGCCCAATGCCACGACCACCGCGCTGCCTGAGGACGAACCACCGGCCGAATAGCCCATCTTGTGCGGATTATGGACGGGCCCCGTCGAATTGGTGTGGCTGCCGCCGGACATGCAAAAATGCTCGCAATGCACCTTGCCCAGGATGTCCGCGCCGGCATCGAGCATGCGGGTGACGATGGTGGCGTCGAAATCCGGCACATAGCCTTCCAGCGTGGACGAGCCGTTCATCATCGGCACGCCGGCCAGCATGATGTTGTCCTTGAGCGCGACCGTCTTGCCCTTCAGCTTGCCGCTCGCCGCGCCCTTCACCAGCGATTTGCGGTACCATGCGTTGCGCTTGTTCTCCTCCGGCGACGGCTGATAGCCCGGCGTGCGCGGATATTTCACCTCGGGCACTTCGTCCGGCATGGCGGCGACGACATTGTAGGCCTCCACCGACGGCAGCATCAGCGCGCGGAACGAGGTGACGTCATCATCGGACAGCGCGAGCCCGCACTGATCGGCGACGGCGAGAATCTGATCGGGGGTGGGAAGTGCAACGGCCACGACGAGGTCTCCTGATATCAACGATGTCCGGCGAAGCGCCCGCCAGAAAGCGGCCGCATCGGTGGGAACGACGGCAATGTCGCTCCACGCGCATCATAGGAAACGGAAATATTTTCTTTTTCAAGTATTATTTTTGTCGTCGTCATTGCGAGCGTAGCGAAGCAATCCAGGAGCCGCACGACGGAAGAACTGGATTGCTTCGTCGCAAGGGCTCCTCGCAATGACGTGGAAGTGCCGTCAGAACGTCTCGATCAGCTTGAAATCCAGACCGTCGGCTTCGGCCAGATAGATCGGCATTTTGGCACGGCCCGCCGTCATCACGATCTCGCCCCGCGCGCCGTGATAGCGGCTGCGCGATGCCGCATGCAGCAGCGGCCTGACGCCAACGCTTCCGGCTTTCGATGCCACAGCCTCGAGAAAGCGCAGCCCCTCATAATTCGACTGCGCGACCGATCCCGGCGGCGGCGAACATCGCCCGAACATCGCTTCATACTGCCCGCGAAAGGCATCATTTGCCGCCGACCCGCGGTCGATGAAATAGCCCGACGAGCAATAGAGATTCTCGGAGTTGCTGGCGCCGATGCCCAGCAGCAGCGTCTCGTCCATGGCACCGGCAAGGCGCAACATCTTTGACGCGAGCCCATGCTCGGCGAAGGCGCGATTGAAGACGATACTGTCGGTGCCGATGAGTGAAATCGCCACCACATCCGGCTTTGCAGCCCGGATACGATCGATGGCGGCGGAGTGGTCATGTTCGCCCATCGCCACGAATTCCTCGCCGACCACCTGCCCGCCGGCCTCGGCGATGTATTTCTTGGTGGCCTTGTGAGCGAGCCAGGGCCAGACATAGTCGCTGCCGATCAGATACCAGCGCTTTGCCTTCTTGCGCTCGGCGAGCCACCGGATCGCCGGCCGGGACTGATCGCGCGGCGTTTCGCCGATGGCCATCACCCCCGGCGTGCGCTCGCCGCCTTCATAGACGGGCGTGTAGATATAGGGCACGCGACCACCGATCGCCTTGCGCAGCGCCACGCGGACGGCGCTGATATGCGAGCCCATGATGATATCGGCTTCACCCTGCGCGATGATCTCGCGCGCCGTTTGCGCGATGTCGTCGATGTCGCCGCCGGCGTCGTAGAACACGGGTTCGATCTCGCGCCCCAGAATCCCGCCACGGCGATTGATCTCGGAGGCAGCCAGCATCATGCTGTTGGTGCCGGCAAGGCCCCAGATGCCGGCGGGGCCCGTCAGCCCGATGAAATTAACGACCCGCAGTTTTCCGGCATCGCGCCGCCGCAAAAAGCCATCCGCCCGATCATACAGATCGTCGCTGCCGCCGCCTCCCATGCCCCTGAACAGCCACGCGGGCGGAGGAGCGCCTGTCAATCCGGTCTGCACAGATGAGAGCATGCGGCTCCCCTTTCGGCATGATCAGTTTTTATCGTTGTCGGCGTCGAAAGCGGTAAAATGGCACAAGGAAAATATGTTATCGGAAAATATTGAAACTTCAACGATTCCCATGCATAGAGTTCGGGCAGCAAAGCTTAAACTTCAACCCGTTCCAGCAAAGCACAGACCAGTGGCCAGGTCGCCATCGACACCCATCACCGACCATCTCGCTTATCTGCTTGCGCAGGCCAATCGCGAGATCAATCGTCAGCTCGACGCGCGCTTCAAGAAAGAAGGCGTGCCGGTGGAGCAATGGCGCATCCTCAAGATCCTGTCGGATGGCCAGGGCCATTCGATGGGCGATCTCGCCGAAGCCGTTTTACTCAACCATCCAACCTTGACCAAGATGGTGGACCGGATGGTGTCCGATGCGCTCGTCTATCGCGTGCAGGACCCTGATGATCGCCGCAAGGTGCTGATGTTCATCTCCGATCGCGGCAAGGTGCTGACCCAGCGCCTCAATTCGCTGGCGCTGAGCCAGGAAGCCCATATTGCCGAGAACTACGGCAACAAGGCCACGGCCGACCTGAAGCGTCTGCTCGAGAGCCTGATCGAAAAGGCGAATTGAGTATCGCCGTCATTGCGAGCGCCAGCGAAGCAATCCGGAGTCAAGTGAAGAAAGAACTGGATTGCTTCGTCGCTACGCTCCTCGCAATGACGAAAAGCATTATCCCAGATACGTCTTCAGGATCGACGCGCCCAGCGTATATTTGGGATCGACCATGTTGCCGAGGCGGACGCGGCCGCACTGGGTCAGCAGCATATAGGCTTCGGTCTCGTCGAAACCGTAATCGGCAGCCATCCAGCGGATCAGTTCACGATAGGCGATGCGCGAGGCATCCTCCATCGGCCGCGCCGAGCCGATGGTCATGATGAACTTGTCCGTTTCCAGCCGCGGCCATTTGAACTTCCAGTTCTTGATCAGATCGACCTGCACGGTGGTGACCGTGGGATGTTCGAGCGCGACGCCGCACAGTTCGCCGTCGCCCTGGCAGGCGTGACAGTCCCCGAGATACAGCAGCCCGCCCGGCGTATTCACCGGCAGATAGATCACCGCGCCGACCCCGACATCGGGCAGATCCATGTTGCCACCGTAGTAATCCGGCTGCAGCGAGGAGATCGCCTCGATCTCCGGCGACACGCCGATGGTGCCGATGAACGGCTCATAGGGCAGCGTGATCTTGTCGCTCCACTTGACGCCGCCCTCGACGGTGACTTCGAGCTTCTTCACCTTTTCCGGCAGCGGCGGATTGAGCAGTGCGGTATCGCCGGTGGCGACCAGGCCGCCGAATTCGGTGATCAGGCAGGTGGTGCCGACCGGCTGCGGACCACGCGGCACGATGGACTTGATATAGACCGCAAGCACATCGCCCTTCTCCGCGCCATTGACATAGACCGGGCCGTTCTGCGGATTGAGATAGGGGAAATTCAGGATCTCGCTCGGCTTGTCGGTCTCGTGCTTGATCTTGCCCTCGAAGGCATCATGCGTCTCGGCCGAGATCACGGCACCGGGATCGACGGTCAGCACCGGTTCGACGAACGGGCCATAGACATAGTGATACTTGCCCTGACTTTCCTCGGTGATCGCATAGGATTGCCCGGGCTTTCCCTTGGCGACGCCGCGGCGGGTCATGATGGAATTTTCGAGCCATGACATGTCGATTCTCCCTCTGAATGCGTGCGCAATCGGTCAGACAGCTTTCGTCAACGCACCGTCGATGATCAGATTGGTGCCCGAGATACGACTGGCGACCGGACTTGCGACGAAGACGACGCCGGCAGCAACCTCCTGCGCGGTCCCCATCTTGGCCGTGGGATTCAGACCCATCGCCATCTTGAACAGGTCCGGATTGCCGTTCTCGATATTGTGCCAGATGCCGCCTTCGAAATAAGTATTTCCTGGCGACACCGCATTCACACGGATGCCTTTGGTGGCGAGTTGCGTGCTGAGCCCCTTGGCGTAGTGGATCAGCGCTGCCTTGATCGCACCATAGGAACCGGCAGCGAAATCGACCTCGAAGCCGGACACGCTGGAGACGATGACGATCGACGCAGCCCCGGATTTCTCCAGATACGGCATTGCCGCCGCCACTGAATTCACCGTGTGCATCATATCGACGCGAAACGATTTATCCCATGTGTCCGGCGTATCGCCGACGGCGAGCGCACTGACATTGCAGACGAGAATATCGACACCGCCGAGCGCGGCGGCGGCGTCATCGACCCACGCCTTCAACGCGGCGGGATCGCCGACATCGACTGCGTTGCCCTGTGCCTTGACACCCTTGGCCGTCAGTCTGTCAGTTGCTTTGCCCACATCCTCTGCATTGCGCGCGCAGATCGCGACATTGGCGCCTTCGTCAGCGAACAGTTCGGCGATCGCGAGACCGATGCCCTTGCTACCGCCGGTGACCAATGCATTGATGCCCTTCAGTCCAAGATCCATGCTCAGCTTCCTTCTGTTGAGTCAGTGGAAGCGACTTGCATCCAAGCCGCAATGTCATCCCGATACCTAGCAAGCTTCGTTCCAGGCGCGGGCCCGTTGCTATGCAGGCCGCCGGCAAACCAGATCAATCTCGATCAACGCATCATAGGCAAGACCGGTGACACCGACGCAAGTGCGCGCCGGCAGGCGGTCCTGGGGAAAATAGCTGCGATAGGTTTCGTTCATTGCCGCATAGTCGTCCTTGAAGCGCGTCAGATAGATGCGCGACATCACGACATGCTCGAGACCGAGACCCACGCCTGCCAGCACGACGCGCAGGTTTTCCATCACCGCGCGGGTCTGCGCCTCGATCCCCTCGGGCAATACGCCCGGCGCCGCCGGCGTGTCAGGCATCTGGCCGGTCACGAACACGAAGCCGTCGGTCTCGACGGCGTGGCTGAACGGCGCGACAGGTCGCGGGCCGCCGGATATCATGTGAAACAGCAATGACGTCTCCTCGCTTGCTTTTTTAGTTTGCCGGCGCGTGATCGAAAACGCGCTTGCTGAGAATGGCATGGACGCCCCAATTGCCGTCCACCACCTGCGTCACACCAAAATCCACCGCGACCGACATCAGCGCGATCGCCTCGTCCTCGCTGAGGCCTTTGACGCTCATCAGGAAGCGCCGCATCTTGCGGAATGCATCCTTCATCGCGAGATCGAGCGACGAGGTGGCGTAGACCTCGCTCTGTCCCTTGGCGCCGAATTCGGCGAGATAGTTCGGGTGGCTGAAGCCCATCAGCACCCAGTCGCTCGTCGTCTCGATGAGTGGGTAGCTGAGATCGGCGAAAGGCTGGTTCGTGAGGTCGCTCTTCTTGTGCAGGATCACCTGGAAGGTGCCGGTCATCGAACATTCGATGGCGGTACCTCCAAGTTCACCGTCGCCCTGCGCTGCGTGGGGATCGCCCACCGACAGCAAGGCGCCGGGCACCGAGACCGGAAGATAGATCGTCGATCCCTTGCCGAGCCGCCAATTGTCGAGATTGCCGCCGAAATAGGACGGCGGCACGGAATCCACGAGATCGACCTCGCGCGGCGCCAGTGCGATGACGCCGAAATGCGGACGCAATGGAATGCGGATACCATCAAGCACGTCATGCCGGCGCCGGACCGATGATGGCGGGATCGGAATGCCCGGATAGTCATAGGTGGTGTGCAGCGTGCCAAAAGGATCGGTCTGCGGCTGCCAGCGATAGGAATACAGGGCGCGCGCATATGGCTCGGCGTCATCATCGACGATCTCGTAGATGGTCACCGCCTCATGCGTGTTCTGCTCCGCCAGAAACTCCTTGTAGTGATAGCCCCACCACGCCGCGACACTGCTGCCGAATACGCGACCGGCAAAGTCCGGATTGCGACTGGCGCGCGGCACGATGTCGAGAATGCGGATTTCCAGCACGTCGCCGGGCTCGGCATCCTTCACCGCCACCGGCCCGGTGCAGATATGGACGCCGAAACCTTCGCCGGCGCCGCGCCCATAGATCGAGGCATCGAGCGGACCGGCGCCGCGCCGATCGACATTCTTCTGATCGCGCGTCCAGTGAAACACGCTTTCCGCTCCTGCATCGCCCTTGATCATGCGCTCGGGATCGTCGGAGGCATGCTGGGTCAGCGTCTCGATGGTGATGGTGTCGCCGGAGCCGATCTCGATCTGCGGCGGCAGCGAGCGGCTGAAATAGCCCCAATGCACCCCCGATGCATGCGCCGCGAGATAATGGTGGCGCGGCGTATCTGCGATCGGCACATCGCCCGGATCCAGATGCGCAGCGATCTTTGGCGTGACGAACGTATTCTGGCTGCGAAGCTGGGCCAGCGCCTGCTGGGGCCAGCCGCGCTGCCCGGCGGCTGCCGCCGAGGCCGTCTGCCGTTCCGTCTCGGCCTGACGGAATTCACGCGGCGACACGCCGAAACGCTGGCGGAACGTGCGGCTGAAATGCGCGGAGTCGTTGAACCCGACACGAAATGCGATCTCGGAAATCGAGTGATGCGCTTCGGCAGGATTCGACAGATCCGACCAGGCGCGCTGCAGGCGCCGCTCGCGCAGATAGTTTGTGAAGCTGCTACCGGTGCCTTCGAACAGTTTTTGCAGGTATCGCTCCGAAATCCCTTCGGCCGCCGCAATCTTGGCAGGCGTCAGTTCGGGATCGTCCAGCCTGCGCTCGGCAGCCTGACACAGGCGATGCAGCGTGGCCGCCTTGTTGGCCGTACCGCCACCGACATCGCCGGTCATATCGGCGTGTTGGTGCATCAGGGTCGGCAGGAGATCGGCAAGGCTTTGCGCCAGCGCGTTCCACTCGACATCGGACAATGCTTCGAGATCGCGCGCTGCAAGTTCCATCATCTGTGCGAAGACATGGCCAAAACCCGCAGGCGAAAGCACGCGGACCTCGCCGCCCGACGACGTCCCCCGGCGGCCATGGGGCGGCTCGGATGTCACCGCCAGCACCACCGCACGCATCTCGCGCTGGAACGAGATGCTCCAGCCGCCTGCACGCGGTAGCAGAATGAGATGACCGGCAGCGACGATCTGATGGCCGGCCGCCGTCTTCAGCGCGACATTGTCATCAATTGGAAGCAGCACCAGCAGATGATCTGCTGCACCATCGGTCGCCGCCGACACCGCCTGCGGTCCTGCCGAGAGTTTCGCGAGCGTGACGCCCTGGAAATTGCGACGCACCGCGGTGGCGTGGCTGGCATGAGTGGTTGTGGCCGCCGTCGGCTGCAAGCCGATGGACGCGAGGACGTCGCGCCACGCCTCCGGGCGCTCGCCTTCGGAATAGGACTCACTCGTATATGGACGCAGGGTCATGCTTCGACCTTCATAGCCGAAGCGAAGCAACCTCCGTGCCATCCCGAAGGATGACACCCCCTGCCCCGCGAATGCCGCGTGATCAGTCACACCGGAACACGTTCTTGCGGATGGTGCCATGGACGCCCCAATTGGCGTCCACCACCTGGGTGACGCCAAAATCCGCGCCGACCGACATCAGCGAAATAGCCTCGTCCTCGCTGAGCTTGTGGACCGTCATCAGGAAACGGCGCATCTTGCGAAAGGCGTCGCGCATGGCGCGGTCGAGGCTGGAATGATTGGCGATCTCGGTCTGCGCATTGGCGCCGAGCTCGGCGAGATAGTTCGGATAGGTAAAGCCATAGACCGACCAGGCATCCGGCGTTTCCAGCATCGGATGTGTCAGCCCCTCCAGCGGGGTGCCCCCGAGATCGCGATGCTTGTGCAGGATGAATTCGAAATCGCCGGTCAGCGAGGTCTCGATGGCGGTGCCGCCGAGTTCACTATCACCTTGCGCGGCGTGGGGATCGCCGACCGAGAAGAACGCGCCGGGCACCGCCACCGGATAGAACATCTTGGCGCCCTTGCCGATGCGCCAGTCGTCGATATTTCCGCCCGTATAGCTTGGCGGGATCGACGACACGAAATCTTCCTCCGATGGCGCAAGCCCCATGGTGCCGAAATGCAGCCGCGCGGGCACGCGCACATTGGAGAGGATATTCTCGCGCTTGACGATGGTGGCGTGATCGACGCGGACGCCGGGATAGTCGATGGTCGGATGCAGGATGCCGTCGGGATCGGTCTGCGGCGTCCAGACATAGTTGTAGACGGCTTTCGCAAACGGCTCGCCGGACGTATCGAGTTCGAAGATGGTCACCACCTCGCGCGGCTTCGGCTCCTCGATCAGGTCGTGATAGTGAAAGCCCCAATTCGCGGCGACATTGGAGCCGAAACATTTGCCGGCATGGCAGGCCTTGCAGGCCGGTCGCGGGCGAACGTCGAGAATACGCACCTCCAGCACGTCGCCCGGCTCGGCGCCCTCGATCGCCACAGGCCCGGTGAGCAGATGCACGCCGACGCCTTCGCCGGATCCACGGATGAACGGGCCTTCGGTCGGGCCCGAGCCTCGCCGCGCCATGGCCTTGTGCTCGCGCGTCCATTTGAACACGCTTTCCGCACCGGGATCGCCCTCGATCATGCGCTCGTAGTCATCATTGGCATGATGGGTCAGCGTTTCGATGGTGGCACGGTCGCCGGATTTCAGCGTCAGCGCGGGCGCCACGACCTTGCTGAAATAGCCCCAATGCATGGTCTTCGGCGATACCGGCAGGAGATGGTGTTTCATGCAAAGGCCCTCACAACGATAGAACGAATGGACTGTTGCTCATGCGACCTCGGCCTCCATGGCATTGAGGAAGCGCTGCGCGATCGGATTGCGCGGATGATTGAGCACCTGATCGGCCGGGCCTTCCTCGATGATCGCGCCGCCCGCCAGCAGCACAACCCGGTCGGCCACCTCGCTGGCGAAGCGCAGCTGATGCGTGGAAATGATCATGGTGAGCCCGTCTTCCACCGCGAGACGGCGAATGACTTCGAGCACTTCATTGACCAGTTCGGGATCCAGTGCCGATGTCGGTTCATCCAGCAGCAACACGCTCGGATTTGGCGCGATCGCACGCGCAATGGCGACGCGCTGTTGCTGCCCGCCGGAGAGATGCCGTGGCAACGCATCGGCGCGATGGCTGAGGCCAACGCGGGCCAGCAGCTCCGACGCCCGGCGATCCGCGTCGGCGCGCGAGATGCCATGCACCCAGCGCAGCGGACCGGCGATGTTTTCCTTCGCGGTGAGGTGGCCGAACAGATTGAACTGCTGGAACACCATGCCGACGCCGACCTCGGCCCGGGCCTGGGCCAGCAGGCGCGGCGACAGCGCCTTGCCGCGCTCGTTGAAGCCGAGCTGGCGGCCGCCCACCTTGATGGCGCCGCCGTTCCACAATTCGAGATTGTTGATGCACCGGAGCAACGTGCTCTTGCCGGAGCCCGAGGGCCCGAGCAGCGCGCTCACCTCGCCGATCCGCACCGTGAGATCGACACCATCGAGCACCGTCTGGCTGTCGTAGCTCTTGCGCAGGGCCGTGACTTCGACGGCGACATTGTTCCGGGCCAGTACCTCGGCCCGCTTGGCGCGATCGACCCGTTCGAACTGTGCGCGCGCCGGCGGCAGTTCGGCGACACCGGCATCGGGCAGAATGTCAGGTTGCGTTGCCTGGGCGGACGTCAACGGATCGTCGGGGCCCGGAGCAAGAGACCACGGCATCATCCGCATCCGCTTGACCTGTTTCGACGTGCGATCGAGATCGAACAGCCATTCGAGAAACAACTGGATGCCGGCGATGGCCGCGGTGAGCACCAGATAGATCAGGCCCGAGGCGAAGAAGATCGAGAAGAAATCGAAGGTCGCCGACGCCAGCTGGGTCGAACGCAGTGTCAGCTCCTGCACGGCGATGACGGATGCGAGCGAGGAGTTCTTGAGCGCGCTGACGGTCTCGTTGCCGAAAGCGGGGATCATCGAGCGGATCGCCTGTGGGGCGATGATCCGGCGCATCAAGACGCCGGGCGTCATGCCGAGCGCCTGCCCGGCCAGTTTCTGGCCGCGATCGACGCCGAGCACGCCGGAGCGCAGCATTTCGGCGATGAACGGCGCCTCGTTGCACGCGAGCGCCAGACCGGCGGCGAGAATGGCGGGCAGCTTGATGCCGATCTGCGGGAGGGCGTTATAGGCGAACACCATCTGCAGGATCAGCGGCGTCCCGCGGAAGATCACGGTGTAGACCCGGGCAAAGGACGCCAGTGCCCTGAAGCGACTGAGCTGCATCCATGCCAGGATCACACCGAGGACGAGACCACCGAGCAGACCGAGGGCGGTGACCTGCAAGGTCGCCACGATGCCCTCGATCATATACGGCATGGTCAGATAGTGGAGGAACAGCTCCATGGAGGCCGGTGGTCCTTAGCAAGGCAATGATAGAGCAAGGGCTATCCGTCAGTCGTCATTGCGAGCGCAGCGAAGCAATCCAGTCGTCTTGACTCGTGGCTTCTGGATTGCTTCGTCGCTACGCTCCTCGCAATGACGGCTGAGCGCGAACCGGTCCTACTTGACCATCAACAGGCCGGGCTCCATCAGATTGTTCGGATCCAGATTCCACTTCTTCAGCAGGGTGAGCTGATCGCCCGACTTGTGAATCTCGATCATCGCCGCATGCACGGCCTCGCGGAATTTCGGCTTGTCCTTGGGCACGCCGATGCCGACCTGATACGGGATAGTGACGGCGATCGCCTTTTCCAGCTTGTCCGGATAGGCCTTCACCGCATTGTCGACAGTGTTGACGTCGTTGATATAGGTGTCGGCGCGACCGGCGAGGATGGCCTGGATGCAGTTGGCATTGTTGTCATAGAGCTGGATGGTCGGCTCCGGCTTGCCGAGCTTCTTGCATTCCGGGCCCAATGCCTGGATCAGGGGCACTTCCACATAGCCCGTGTTTTCCGCTGCCGCCGTGCCGCAGAGCGACGTGTCGATGCCGGTGATCTTTTTCGGATTGCCCTTGGCGACCAGCACGCCGTCGAACACCTTCGAATAGGTGATGAAGTCGGCCGCCTTGGCGCGCTCCTCGGTGGCATAGATGTCGGAGATCACGATATCGGCCTGCCCGCTCTGCAGCGTGGTCAGCAGCGCCGCGAAGGTGACGGCCTTGTAGGTCAACTTGAAGCCGAGGCATTCGCCGATCATCTCGCCGAGATCGATGTCGAAGCCGATATATTTGCTGGGATCCTTGGGATCGATGGATTCATAGCCCGGCGTATGCGGATTGATGGCGTTGACGAGCGTCTTGCCCTTCCAGTCCGGGAATTTCGCCTGCAGAGCGGCACAGGCCGCCGGCGCGGCGGCCCTGGCGCCGGTCGAGACACCGACGCCCACCACCAGCAACGCCCCGATTGCTGCGACATGCATCAGCTTGTGAATACGCGGAAAAGACAGCGTGACCATTTGATCCCTCCTTCGACGTTGTCGCGGCACAAGCCACGGTTCGAACCTCGAAGAAGCTAGCGGCGGTCACCACCGGAAGACTTGTCTGGGAGCGCACAATAAATTGGATTAGCTGCTTCCATGCATTAGGCAACACGCGCCCATTTATTCAGCATCACGACCAGACCGGCGGCATGTCATTCACCGCCATGCGATCTCACATTCGCTGTGTTTGCGACGAATCTCCAAGAACGGGGCACCCTCACGAGCTTGCATGTTGCGTCCCCGCTCCTGCCGCACTCCTAGCTGTAGCGCTTCTCCTTGCCGTCTTCAGCGTACCAGTCGAACGCTTCGTCCGACAGATTGACGATGACGTTCTGGATCTGGGTGTATTCCTGATAGGCGACGACGCCATTCTCGCGCCCGATGCCGCTCATCTTGAAGCCACCCCAGGGCGAGCATGGATCGATGCGGTGGTGATCGTTGATCCAGACGATGCCGCTCTGCAGCTGATGTGCGACGCGGTGCGCACGTGTGATGTCGCGCGTCCAAATCGAGGTGGCGAGGCCGAATTCGGTGCCGTTGGCGATCGCAATCGCCTCCTCCTCAGTGTCGAACGGGATGACACAGACGACCGGCCCGAAAATCTCCTCCTGGGCGATGCGCATGTTCGGCGTCACATCGGTGAATATCGTCGGCTGATGGAAATAGCCTTTGTCAAACACCGCGCCTTCCGGCCGCTTGCCGCCGGCCGCGAGCGTCGCGCCCTCCTCCAGACCGATTGTCACATAACGTTCCGTGAGATCGCGCTGCTTCGCGGACACCAGCGGGCCCATCTGGGTCGCCATGTCCTGGGGATCGCCGATGCGGATGGCATTGGTGCGCTTCACCAGCTCGGCCACGACAGCATCATGTACCGACCGCTGCACAAGAAGACGCGCGCCCTGCACGCAGGTCTGGCCGGTGGCGATGAAGGACGCGAACAGGGCCGCCGCAACGCCGCGCTCGATCGGCGTATCGTCGAACAGGATCACCGCAGCCTTGCCGCCGAGCTCCGCAGACACTTTTGTCAGATTGGCGCCGGCGAGCGATGCCACCGTCTTGCCGGTTTCGGTGCCGCCGGTGAGATCGATCTTCTTGATGCGCCTGCTGGTCGTCAGCGCCTTGCCTGCAGTCGCGCCATAGCCGGGCACGACATTGTAGACGCCGTCCGGCACGCCGGCTTCCTTGAAGATATCGCCAAGCAATAGCGGCGTGATCGGCGCCAGTTCGCTTGGCTTCACCACCATCGTATTGCCGGCCGCCATGGACGGCGCGATCTTCTTGGTCAGGATCAGCAATGGATGATTCCACGGCGTGACATGGCCCACCACGCCGAGCGGCACACGGCGCGTATAGTTCAGGAAGTTGCCGCCGAAAGGCGGCACCGTGTCCTCATGCGTGCGGGCGAGTGCACCGAAATAGCGAAACCATTCGGGCAGGCGGCCGAGCTGCGCGCTCATCTCGCGCCGCGCGCGGCCGATCTGGTCGACCTCGATGGTCACCAGTTCCGGGAGCCTTTGCGCCAGCAATTCGCCGGCGCGATGCATGATATCGCCGCGCACGGCGCCGGGCGTCGCGGCCCAGATCGCCGCAGCGCGTTCGGCGGCATCGATGGCGCGATCGATATCCGCCTCGTCGCCTTCGGCAACATCAGCGAGATGGCTGCGGTCCTTGGGATTCTCGACCCGGATCACGCGCCCCGTCGATGCAGGTTGGAAACGGCCGTCGATATAGAGCCCATAGGGCTTGCCATCATTCATCATACCCTGTTCTCCCTACGCGATCCGGAACAGCCGGCTGGCATTGCCGAACAAGACCTTCTCGCGATCGGCCTCCGAGAGCTTTGACTGCTTTACGAGACCGACCGGATCGTCATCGCCCATGTCGAACGGATAGTCCGAGCCCATCATCACGCGATCGACGCCGACGGTGGCCACAAGCGTGTCGATCAAGTCAGACGAGAACACGCAGGTGTCGAACCACATGCGCTTCAGATAGGTCGATGGCGCATCAGCGGTGAGTCGGCGCACTTCCGGCCGCACCTTCCAGGCGTGGTCCATGCGCGCCGCGTAGAACGGGTAATAGCCGCCGCCATGGGCGATCACGACGTCGAGATCGGGATGGCGATCGAGAATCCCGCCCATGATGAAATGCGCGATCGCCATGGTCTCCTCGACCGGCTGGCCGACGCTGTTGACCATGAAGAAATCGCCGAGGCGCTGGCCATGGGAAAAGCCGAGCGGATGGACAAATAGCGGCGCCCGCAATTTTGCCAGACGCGCATAGAGCGGATCGAAGACGGCATTGGAGAGTTCGAGATTCTCCACCCGCGTATCGATCTGGAAGCCGCGCAGGCCCAGCGTTTCGACCGCATGCACGGCCTCCTCGATGGCGCGCTGCGGAAAGCGCATCGGCAGCGTGCCCATACCGGCGAAATGCGCGGGGTCCTGCGCCACCAGCGCGGCGATGTCCTCATTCTGCACACGCGACAGCGCGACCAGCAGTTCCTCATCGGCCCAGTAATTCTGCTGCGCCGGCGCCGGCGCGATGACCTGGATATCGACGCCCATGCGCGCCATCATCTCGCGGCGCTTGGCGATATCGAGCATCAAGCCCGGCAGGATCTTGCCCTGCTCGGCATCGGTTTCGCGGCTCGCCGGCGACATGTCGCGGCGATAGGGATTGTCCATCGGATCGTATTTGCCGGCCACGAGCGGCTCGACGCGCTTGCTAAGGGCGTGGGTATGCATGTCGATGATGGGCATGAAACGTCTCTTCTAGTTGAGTTCGGCTGCGGCCGGCATGCGTTGATGCCAATCGGTGAGGCCTTGATAGGCGTGTGCTGCGCGCAGCATGGTGGCTTCGCTATAGGGCCGGCCGACGAGTTGGAAAGCGATGGGAAGGCCGGCGCGATCGAAACCGCATGGCACCGATGTCGCGGGCAGACCGAGATAGTTGATGCCGCGCGTGCAATGAGTCAGCGTGCCGATCACCCGCGCGATATCGGCGGGATCGCCTTCGGTGGTCGCGGCGATGGTCGGCACCGGAATCGAGATCGCAGGCAGCAATGCGAGATCGGCATTGCCCATGCACGACGCGATCCACTCGTCCGTGATTGCTGCGCGCATCGACAGCGCCTCCACATAGCGCGTCGCCGGATAATAGAGCCCCGGCTCGATCCGCGCCCGCACCTGATCGGCGTAATCCTGCGGCCGCTCGATCAGCCAGCGGCGATGGATGGTGGCCGCCTCGACGCTCATGACCAGTTGCATCAGCGCGTTGATCAACGCCATGGCGGGCGGCGCCGTCTCCGACACGATCGCACCCAGCGATGACAATTGCCGAATGGCTTCACCCAGCGCAGCAGCGACTTCGGGATCGAGCAGTTCGCGATAATAGCCGCCGGGCACGGCGATGCGCAGGCCGACAATGCCGGCGTCAATGCCGGTGAGATAGTCACCCGCGGCGATCACCGACAGGATGCGTGCTGCATCCTTCGCCGTACGCGCGAGGGGCCCCGAGCAATCGAGCGATGCAGAGAGCGGCATCACGCCATCGGTCGGCACCAGTCCCCAGGTCGGCTTCAGGCCGATCAATCCGCACATGGCACCGGGATGGCGCAGTGAGCCCCCGGTGTCGGTGCCGAGCGAAGCCGTGACGAGACGCGCCGCCACGGCGACGCCGGAGCCCGATGACGAGCCGCCCGGCACATGAGCCGGATTCCAGGGATTGCGGGCGTGACCGAGCGTCTCGTTATAGCCTGTCGGGCTCATGGCGAATTCGGCAAGCTGCAGACGCCCGATATCGAGCGCGCCAGCCGCATCCAGTCGCGCAATCGCCGTGGATGTCACTTCGGCGCGAAAATCCGAGCGGATTTTCGAGCCGCCACCGGAGAGATGTCCAGCGCGGTAGAACAGATCCTTATGCGCCAGGGGCACGCCGTGCAGTGGCGGCAATGCGGCGCCGGACGCGCGCAGCCTGTCGGCAGCCTCCGCGGCTTCGAGGGCGGCCTCTCGCTCGAGCCGCACCACCGCATTAAGCTTGCGGCCGACACCATCAAGCCTGTCGAGCGCCACAGTCGTCGCGTCCACCGACGTCACATTACCTTGAGCAATGGCCGTGGCCAGCGCGTCGAGATCGAGCGCCGCAATCTGTGTCGCCTGCATCACCGGCGGCCCGCCGCTGCGAGCCACGCCTGATAGGCGTAGGGCGATGAATCGAACGGTAGCATCTGCAGAGCCGCGGTAGCGATGCGGGTATTGACGTCGCCGACCTGCGCGCTCATGCGCGCAGTCCGGCCCGCCGTATCCGGTGCCTGATTCAGTTCGGCTGCGATCTGCCGCAAAAGGTCTTCGCTCATGACAACCTCACTGCACGCCGAGGCGCTGGAACAGCACGTCGGTCTGGTTGTTCAGCTCTTCCGCTGTGCCGTGATGCACGACTTGCCCGGTCTCGAGCACATAGACACGATCGGCGACCGCCAGCGCGCTGTAGAGATTCTGCTCGACCAGGAGGATCGAGAGCCCCTCCTTCTTCAGATCGACGATGATGGTTTCGAGATGCTGCACCATCACCGGCGCTAGACCTTCGGACGGTTCGTCCATCAGGATCAGTTCGGGATCGATCATCAGCGCGCGGCCGACCGCAAGCATGCCGCGCTCACCACCGGAGAGCTGACCGCCGCGATGATGGCGGCGCTCCGCCAGACGTGGAAAGATCCCGAACACGCGATCAAGCGTCCAGCCGTCCTTGGCCCGCGCGCTTTTCAGCATGGTGAGATGTTCGGTGACCGTCAGGGATGGAAACAGCCGGCGGCCCTGCGGCACGATGGCGATTTTCTTGCCGGCAATGTCATGCGCTGGCAGGCCGAGCAGACTATCGCCCCGCCAGGTGATCGTGCCCGAGCGCACCTGCGGCGGGACGAGGCCCATGATGGAACGGATCACTGTGGTCTTTCCCATGCCGTTGCGGCCGAGCAGCGCCACGATTTCACCGGGCTTCACATCGAGCGAGACGCCACGCACGACGACGGCATCCCCATAGCCGCTATGCAGATCGCGGATCTCAAGCATGACGCGGCTTCCCGAGATAGACTTCCTGGACCTTTGCGTTGCGGCGGATGCCGTCCGGCGGCTCTTCCACCAGCACGCGGCCCTCGAACATGCAGGTGACGAAATCGACGAGGCCCAGTGCGAGATCCATGTCGTGCTCGATCAGGATCACCGTGATGGCCGAATCGAGCGAGCGGATAACTTCCGCAATCATCGAGCGCTCCGAGGGTGACAGGCCGGCCGCGGGCTCGTCGAGCAGCAGCATGGTCGGCGTCGTCACCAGCGCGATGGCGATTTCGAGCTGACGCTGCTCGCCATAGGACATTTCCTTGACGATGACATCAGCGCGTTCGGCGATACGCGCCGCCTTCAGCGCGGCAGCGATGCGCGCGGATTCACTCTCATCCGGATCGGGCGAGCCGAACAGCGAGAACTTCTTCGGCTGCAATCCGCGCAGTGCCAGCATCATATTGTCCTGCACGCTGAGCGTGGGAAACAGATTGGTGATCTGGAAGGTGCGCGAGATACCGAGTTGCGCACGCCGGTGCGGCGGCAGCTTCGAAACGTCGTGGCCATCGAACATGATCTTGCCGGAGGTCGGCGGATGCGCGCCGGCGATGGCATTGAACAAGGTCGTCTTGCCGGCACCGTTGGGGCCGATGATGGCCCGGCGCTGGCCGTGCGGCACCGTCAGGCTGACGCCATCGACCGCTTTGAGCGCATCGAAAGCCACCGTTACATTGCTTAGCGTCAGGATCGGTTCGGACACAAGAATTTCCGTTGGAAGTGAAACGCAAACGAGCAGCAAGCGCAGCGGGGGTCCCTCTCCCCCAGTGCGAAGCGAAGCTTCGCTAGGGGGAGAGGGAC
>NZ_JBIIOT010000053.1:0-35855 GCF_044336785.1 Tardiphaga sp.
AAACGCCTCGCGCCGCTTCGTAGGCGGCCGGCTGTGGCTCGTATTCGCTTTGTCTAGAGTAAAAGGTGAGGTCCATAGATTGATATCCAAGCAAATCCGGCACCGACATGTCGAAGAAGAAGAATTTGGTGACACCGCTCCGCTCAAGATAGTATTTTGCGCGTTCCTGCAGTCCATCGGCTTTCACATTGAGGGCTAGAGGCAGATCACAGTTGTACTTTCTATACAGTTCCAAGAACTGAGCAAAAGTCATTGGATTAGTGTACTGGATATCATGCGCGATAACGACATCGCCACCGAAGTCGCGTAGGTCGGTCTCGACCCCGAAGCCCTCCGCAAACGATCTTTCAAACGCATCGCGAGAGTTCTGTTCTGCCTTGCATCGCCAGTAGCCTCGGTGGCTAATAAACATAGGCTTCATCGGTCACTTTCGCATCTTATTTAGTTTGGTTGGCAGGCTCACTTCCTGGATTAGCATCGAATCACGGTGGAAAGCTAAAATTTGGCATCACTATGATTGCGGAGCTCGCTGCACCCTTTGTATAAGCGAGTCACGGAAAAGCACAGCGGATACGACAGTTTTGCAGATGAAATACATAATCCTTTTTTGCAAGCTTCTTCTTGCTGGAGTATTGTTTGCGTTTTCAATCCGCCAAATTGACGTGGCCCTAATATTCGATTTTGCTCAGTTTGAATGCATCAGTTTCTTGTGCTTGGTTTGGTTTATAAATCAAGTTTTGTGCGCGTATAGATTGAAGATTCTTCTTGCAATTGTAGATTGTCGTTTATCCAGCTGGGATGTCCTCAGAGTCACGTTCCTTGGTTTCGCGGTATCTAGTATTTTGCCGGGTCTTGTCACAGGAGACGTTTTTAAGGTTGGCCTAATTCGTTGGCGAAGCAACGTTTCGAAAATCGGTGAGATTTCTGCTGTTGTGATGGCTGATCGAATATTCGGTTTGGCGGCGCTGATCGTGATGTCGTGCGCGCTCAGCTTCCAGGCCGATTTAGATCACTCTGGGCCAGCAGAATACATCGTCGTGATCGTGCGAATGCTGACCGTGTTGCTTTTTTTGGGGTGCGCGATCGCCCTTTTTGCACGTGTTCTTTTGAGAAGGCTAGGAGTGGCCTATGCCAATACAAGATTGGCATTAGTAATAAATCGGGTTGCTCGATTTCTTCGCGTTCTTACTCGCTTTCTGTCGACTCCGGTAATGATGGCCCAGGCTGCTCTAATCAGCACGTTGACTGTAGTTCTTTTAGTAGCAGGTCAAGCGTCGGTGGGCAGCGTCGCGACCATTCAGCTCGGCGATGCGCCCAAGTTTTTGATTCAAGCGTTTTTAGCGCCAGCTTCGTTAGTGGTCTCGTCGTTCCCGATCTCGCCGGCAGGCGTTGGGGTAGGGCAAATAACGTTAAAATCGCTTTACTCGATTTTTGAACTTCCAATTGCCGCCGGTGTCCTTGTCGCGACGTTGATGCAAGCCAGCCAAATCATAGTCGCCGTCATAGTCGGTTCAATTTGTATGCTCAGTTTTGGACGCCAGAACGTCATACGACGTTAGTATCGGGTGATAAAACGTTGATGCGATAGCGGAACCAAATCAATATTTGCTTTGAAGTCTTCGTTTTTTTGACAGTGGTGGCCTGCAAAAGCGTAATATCAGTGGGTGCGGACATGCAGACGTCACATTGACTGTCGTTTACTTGGTCGCTGCTGTCACCAGTTCGCCCCAATCGCTTGGTTTGTTTCTTCCCACTGTGGAACTGCAATAATGGCGAGGTATCTATGAGTGAATATAAGCGCAAGGGTATTCGTGCCTCGATGCACCCTGCGCTCGTTAGTTCGAAAGCGTTGATGACGGAGGCATTGTTTGTTTGGTCGGGGGTGGGGTGGGATGTCCATGGCACTAGCTTTGTTGAGCGCCTCTCCGCCGTCGGAGTAGCTGATCGCGTTGCTCCCCGTCGCGTTCGCGTTCAGGCGCGCCAAATCTACTGTTTCGCCAAAGCCGCTCATCTGGGTTGGTATCCCGACGGTGCCGCCATCGCCCGTAAAGCCCTCGGCTCCCTTCTGGTCAAGGCCAAATCTCCCGACGGCCGCCCTGGCTTCGTCCACATTCTCGCTCCCGATGGCTCCGTCCTCAATCCGCTCCGCGACACCTACGATCACGCCTTTACCCTGCTGGCGCTTGCGACCGTATATCAACTCGATCGCGACATGCGCGTGCGCGCCGAGATCGACAGTCTTATGCACTTCATCGACACCCAGCTGCGCTCGCCCGATGGCGGCTATGTCGAGGGTATTCCGGCTGCCATGCCGCGACGCCAGAATCCGCAGATGCACATGTTCGAGGCCTTCATTGCGGCCTTCGATGCCACCCACGATCCCGCGTTCCAACAGCGCGCAGGTGATATTTTCGGGCTGTTCGTCTCGAATCTGTTCGATGCCAAAACCGGCATGCTTGGTGAATATTTCGAGCAGGACTGGTCGCGCATCGAGCCGGTCAGCGTCGAGCCGGGGCATCAGGCCGAATGGGTCTGGCTGCTGAAGCAGTTCGAGCGCATTACCGGCTGTCCGACCGGGAAATATCGTGCGGTGCTGCTGGAATCGGCGTTGCGCTATCACGATGCCACCGGCTGTCTGGTCGACGAAGGCGATGTGCACGGAAACGTCGTCAAATCGACGCGTCGGTTGTGGCCGCAGACCGAGATCATCAAGGCTTGGCTGGCGCAGGCCGAGTCCGGTGTCGAAGGCGCTGCGGATGAGGCGCGTGCCGCATTGGCGCGGCTGGACAAGCACTATCTCCAGCATCCCGTCAAAGGTGGCTGGTACGATCAGTTCGATGCCGAGGGAAATTCGCTGGTGGATACGATCCCGGCGTCGTCTTTCTATCACATCCTCTGCGCGGTGGCCGAAGCCGATCGCGTGCTTGGGGCAGAGGCTCAATAGGTCTTGCCGAACAGCGAGAACGGCGGCGCGTTGCGGAGGCGCTCGGCGACGAAATCGAGATCGCGGACGAACATCTCGTCATGCGTGCCGCCGGGCTTAAGGCTGCGTGTCGCCGGATCGTAAGCCACAGGGGCAAAACCGTGGCCGTGCAGGTGCGCGCAGATGCCATCGACGGTTTCGCCATAGCGCTCGATCAGGCCATTGATCTCCACCATCACGACCTTGAAGGCGGGGTTGGCAAGGATGCGCGGAGCACCGCGCAACACATGCATTTCATAGCCTTCGACATCGAGCTTCAACGCACGCGGTTCGCGATCGCCGACAATGTCGTCGAGACGGCGCTGCGGGACATTGGTGCCGCCGGCCTGCACCACATGGTTGAGCCCGTGCTGGCCCACGGACAGTGTCAATGTCCCTTCGATGTCGCCCAGCGCGGCATTGTGCAGTTCGATGTCGTCGTCGAGGCGGTTGAGGCGCACATTGTCTGACAGCGTGTGGAACGTGTCGGGTGCCGGCTCGCAGGCGATCACCTGGCATCCCGTGCTTCTGGCTGCGAGCAGGCCGTAAATGCCGATATTAGCGCCGGCATCAAGCAGAAGATCGTTCGGGCGCAAGAAGTGGCAGAAGAAGCTCATATTGCTGAAGTCATAGAGCTGATGCAGATACAGGCCGGTGGCAAAATTGCTCTGATTAGGCACGATGATCTGCAGGTCATTCGGGAGCGGCAGTACCACTTTGCGATCGATCAAAGCGCGCGTCAGATTCCATCTGACATAACGCAACAAGGTCTTCGCTCGCGTGCCGTCGTTGAGCGGGTGTTGCAGGATTTCGTGCAAGACGTTCAGCCGCTGCTGGCCGAGCTTGAGATATCGAACGAGTCGAGATGTCATGGCCGGCTTTCATCCTCTTGCGCGTCATGATTGACGGTGTCTCGCGACGAAGCTTGAGAAGCGCGATGGTTCCTGTGTTGCCGGAAAAGGCGAATGCCCGCTAGGAATTGCAGGGATCGGTCATCCTGTCAGCTACAACAAGGCGAAAGCGTTAAGATCGCTGCAGTGGTCGGCACGGTCGGTAGATATGTCCGCGTGTTGATGCCTGACAATTTTCAGGCGCGCGGCTTCGTCCGAAACACAACGAAATGCGACATGGCAAAGTTCACGACAAAGGCCGTGAAGATGGCGCAAATCTTCGCCGCGTAAACCGGCATGACTTTTGAGAGCAAGAGTAGCGTTGCAGTATTGGTGATCATGCCGAGCAGGCCTGACGCTGCGAAGACGGAATAGTCTTTCCAGCGCAGCACACGGCCGGACTCTGCCCGGAATGTGATCATCGTGTTCATGACATATGAGCACGACACCGCCACCATCCATGCGATCACATTGGCCAGCGCCAGGGGGATGTCCAAAACTCCGTCCGCGATGGCAAAGGCGGACGTGAGAAAGGTTTTCAGCACCTGATAGGCTATGCTGAACACGCCGAAATCGATGACCGCATTGGCGACGCCGATGACGCCGAAGCTGATCATCTTGGCCACTGTCGGATGACGGAGCCAGGTTTCGGCAGTTTGCAGCAATTTCAGCATCCAGATGGGTCGCGATCTTCGGAACTCGGTCGCTGCTTAGCAGGATCGGCGCGCGAAGTCCGGCCTTTTTGTGGGAGCAGGGCAACTCCGCGCTAGCCGCCGCGTTCGTCGGCGATCACCTTCCCGTCATTGGGCAGCGAGCCCAGGGGCGCCAGTTCCACCGTTCCGCCGAGCTTGGTGACCGTCCGCAGGGTGATGGAGACAGCTTCCTGCAGGACTGCGTCGTCCTTGGCCTCGGCTTTCAGCACCATGGCGTCGCTCTCGCCGGCGCGGGAGACCACCAGCCGGAGGCGGCCGAGCTCCGGATGCCGCTTGCCGATCTCCGCGATCTGCTCGGGGCGGACGAACATGCCTTTGACTTTTGTCGCCTGGTCGGCGCGGCCCATCCAGCCCTTGATCCGCATATTCGTCCGTCCGCAGCCGCTGGGGCCGGGCAGGGCAGCAGTCAGGTCTCCCAGAGCGAGCCGGATCCAGGGATGATGCGGGTCCAGCGAGGTTACGACGATCTCGCCGACATCGCCGGCGGCCACGGGATCGCCGGTGCCGGGGGCGACGATTTCCAGGATCAGGTCCTCGTTGACGATCAGTCCGTCCCGGGCCGAGCTCTCATAGGCGATGACGCCGAGATCGGCGGTGGCGTAGGCCTGATAGGCGTCGATGCCCCTGGCCTTGATGTCGGCCTGCAGGGAGGGCGGGAAGGCGGCGCCGGACACAAGCGCCCTCTTGATGGAGGAAACGTCGCGCTGGGCCTTCCCTGCGGCGTCCAGGAGGATCTTGAGGAAGTCCGGGGTGCCGGTATAGGCGGCCGGGCGATAGGTCTCGATCAGCTCCAGCTGCTGGTCGGTATTGCCGGGGCCGGCCGGGATCACTGCACAGCCGAGTGCGCGTGCGGCACCGTCGAAAATCAGGCCGCCGGGGACGAGGTGATAGCTGAACGTGTTCAGCACGATCTCGCCGGGCTGGAACCCGGCGGCGTGGAGCGCGCGGGCGCCGTGCCAGGGGTCGGCCTGTTTCGATTCGGGCTCGAAAATCGGCCCGGGGGAGGTGAACAGCCGGCCGAACGAGCCCGGATGCGCCGCTACGAAGCCGCCAAAGGGGGGCTTGGCCTTCTGCAGGGCCGGGAGATCCGATTTCCGCAGCACCGGCAGTTGCGCCAGCGTCGCCGGGCTGACGATGGCGGGCGGATTGATGCCTTTCAGATGTTCAGCATAGGTCGGCGCCTGCATAGCATGGCGCAGCACATCGGGCAGTCGGGAGAATAGATTGGCTTGGCGGTGCGATGGATCGCAATTCTCTAGGCTGTCGAAGTGGCGCATCTGGCTTGTCCTGGTGGTTGCGACGTCGCGGTCGTTCCTTGGCCTGGGCTGTCGTGCTACGGGGACATCATGTCGTCAGACCGTATCGTCCATTGGCTCGAGAGTTTGGGCCATCTTGATCTCCATGCAGCATGCGTATTGGCGGCGCTGGTGGTGCTGTCGTCGTTCGTGCCGTTTCCGCGCACCTTCGTGGTGATCGGCGCGGGTGCTGCATTCGGCTTGAAGTCGTTGGTGGTGATCATGCCGGTGGCCGCTGTGGCCTCGGTTCTGGCCTGCATGCTGGCGCGCTATGTGGCGCGCGGCTGGGTGGAGCGGCAGATGGAAAGGCGAGCCACGTGGCGCGCGATCGCGCAGGCCGTGAATGAGGAGGGCTGGCGCATCATGGCCTTGATGCGCTTCTTCGGCCCGATGCCGAATTCGGCGCAGAACTATCTGTTCGGCCTCACCAAGATTGGCCTGCTGCCCTACACGGTGATCACCACCATCTGCACCATGCCGCAGCTGGTGCTCTACACATATCTCGGCGCATCCGGCCGCGCGCTGCTGCTGGAAGAAGGATCGTTTCTCAAGCGCGCGATGATCATCGTGGCGGTGCTGACCATGGTCGCCATCGTGTTCCTTGTGTCCCGCCGCGTGCGCGCGATCCTGGCGCGAAAGACCGGTGTGATCTGCGCTGGCTCCGTCTGCGGCGAGCAGGTCGTGCAAAACTAGAGCCACCGTTTCCGCCGCTTGAAGCTCTTGAGGTTCTTGAAACTCTTGCGCTGGTCGCCGGCGCCGCCGAGATAGAACTCCTTCACGTCCTCATTGTCGCGCAGCTCGTCGGCAGTGCCGTCGAGCACCACCTTGCCCTGTTCCATGATGTAGCCGTGGCTTGCGACCGAAAGCGCAGCGCGGGCGTTCTGCTCGACCAGCAGAATGGTCACGCCGAGATCGCGATTGATCTTCTTGATGATGGCGAAGACTTCCTTCACCAGCAGCGGTGACAGGCCCATGGATGGCTCATCCATCAGGATCATCTTGGGCCGCGCCATCAGCGCGCGGCCGATCGCCAGCATCTGCTGCTCGCCGCCGGAAAGATAGCCGGCGAGGCCGGTGCGCTCCTTCAGCCGCGGGAAGTACTCATAGACCATGTCGATATCGCTGGAGACCTCGTTGTCGCGCCGCGTGAAGGCACCGAGGCGGAGATTTTCCAGCGACGTCATGTCGGAAACGATGCGGCGGCCCTCCATCACCTGGAAGATGCCGCGGCGGACGATCTTGTCGGGATCGGTACCGTCGATGCGCTGGCCATCGAACACGATCTCGCCGCGCGTGACCTCGCCGTCCTCGGTCTTGAGCAGGCCGGAGATCGCCTTCAGCGTGGTCGACTTGCCGGCGCCATTGGCGCCGAGCAGCGCGACGATGGCGCCCTTCGGCACCTCCATGCTGAGGCCGCGCAGCACCAGGATGACGTCGTCATAGACGACCTCGATGTTGCGGACATCGAGGAGGGGGGCGGTGGCTGCTGGCGAAGATGTTCGGCTCAGCTCAGCGATTTCAGTCATGTGGCTTTATCCAACAGATCCAACGCGGCACATTGCTTCTCCCTTTGTCATCACCCGCGAAAGCGGGTGATCCAGTAACCGGCGGCGGCGGTGTTCAACCGCGATGCCGGTGTCTACTGGGTCCCCCGCTTTCGCGGGGGACGACAGTCAGGCGTTCAAACTACCACCCATGCCATTCCGGCTTGCGCGGCAGATCCACTGTCTTCACCTTCTCGAGCTTGATCGTGCCCTTCGCCATCAGGTCGTTGAGATCGCCATCGGTCGATCCCGAGACCTTAGAGCGGTAGAGATCGACCTTCGTTGTTGGGCGATGATCTTTGTCAGTCCAGGTCGAAGGATTGCAGACGCCCTCCATGCCGGCGGGCACCCAATCCTTCTTCTGATAGAAGCCCTTGGCCACGTTCTCGCCACCGGTGCCGCCGTTTTTCGCGGCCCATTCGATCGCTTCCTTCATGTAGAGCGAGGTGCAGATGCCGGCGATGTAATGCACCGGACGATAGATCTTGCCCGAGGGGTCGGAGATCTTTGAGATCTCCTGCACCGTCTTCATGCCCGGCGCATTGCCGCCCCAGCCCACGGCCGTACGCAGCGGGAAGATCACGCCGTCAGCCGCGTCACCGGCAGCTTTCGCGGCATTCTCGTCCATGCCCCACACATTGCTCATGAACTGGACATCGACGCCGGCCGCCTTGCAGGCCTTCATCACAGAGATGTTCGAAGCAGCAGTATTGCCGAGATAGGCATAGTTCGCGCCGGCGCTCTTCAGGCTGAGGCACTGCGCGCTGTAGTCACCCGGCGAGAGTGCGAAGACGAGTGGCGGCAATACGTCAAAGCCGAGTTCGGCGGCGAGCGCTTCACCCGCAGCCTTCGGCGCGTTCGGATAGGGATGATTAGCGCCCATATGGACATATTTGGGCTTGCCGGTCTTGCCCTTGGCCTTCCAGTCTTCGGCTGCCCAGGTGAGTTCGGCGCGCAGCGCGTCCGAATAGCTCGGGCCGTAGAAGAAATTATACGGCGCAGGCTTTGCCTTGCCGCCGGCGCCGGTCGGGTCGGTCAGCGCTGCGGAGTAGGAGCCGGAGATGTCCGGGATCTTGTCCTGCGCGAGGAAGCCCGTCAGCGCTTCGGTGTCGGCCGTGCCCCAGCCCATGATGGCCGAGACCTTCTCGCCGCCCGACCACTTCTTGTACAGCGCGATCGCGCGCGGCACCTGATAGCCGTAGTCGTTCGAGTCGAGATTGACCTGCTTGCCGCCGATGCCGCCATTCTTGTTGATCCAGGCGAAGGTATCGACCACGCCCTGGCCATAGGGCGTGCCGACGTCGGAGGTGCCGCCGGAATAATCGGCGAGATGGCCGACAGCGATCTGCGCCTGCGCCGATGCGGAAGCGCCTGCAACGAGAAGAGCGAGTGATGCAGAAGTCAGAAATGATTTCATCGTCATGAGCATTCTCCCGGTGTTTTATGTTTTATGGTCTTGAGCAGTCCGCCGTCCTCAATGCGAGAACGGGTAGAGTTTCCAGTAGGCCTTGATCTGTCGCCATCGATGCGCGAGCCCGTCCGGCTCGAACACGAGGAAGGCGATGATGATGACGCCGATGGCGATCTCGCGCAAAAATGTGAGGTTGTTGTTGAGCGCCAGCGCCTTGTCGATGACGCCGCCCTTCAGCTCCATGCTGATCCATTCCATCGCTTCCGGCACCAGCACCACGAAGGCGGTGCCCATCAGCGTGCCCATGATCGAGCCGGTGCCGCCGATGATGACCATGGCCAGGAACAGGATCGAGCGCTCGATGCCAAAACCTTCATTTGAGACGACGAGCTGGTAATGCGCATAGAGCGCGCCGGCGATTCCAGCGAAGAAGGCGGCGAGGCCGAAGGACAGCGTGCGATATTTGGTGAGATTGATGCCCATGATCTCGGCGGAGAGATAATGGTCGCGCACCGCCACCAGCGCGCGGCCATCGCGCGAGCGCATCAGATTGGTGACCAGCAGATAGCTGACGACGACGTAGGCCAGCACTACGTAAAAATACTGCCGGTCGCCGCGGAGCACATAGCCGAAGATCGAGAACGGTTCGGCCATCGCCGGTACCGAGCCGCCGGAGAACCATTCGGCGCGGGAAAAGAAGTCGATCAGGATATATTGGGCGGCCAGCGTGGCGATGACGAGATACAGACCCTTCAGCCGCGCGGCTGGCAGTCCGAAGATCAGGCCGACAATCGCGGTGACGATGCCGGCCAGCGGGATCGCGAAGAACACCGGGATCGACGTCTTATTGGAAATATAGGCCGAGGTGAAGGCGCCGAGCAGGAAGAAGGCGGCATGGCCGATGGAGATCTGGCCGGTGAAGCCGACGAGAATGTTCAGTCCGAGCGCGGCGATGCCATAGATGCCGATCTGGATCAGGATGCTGAGCCAGTAGTCGCTTAACATTAGGGGCGCGAGACAGGTGAGCGCGATGCCGAGGATCGCAAAATTGCGGCTCGTTTTGGTCGGAAAGATCGTGGTGTCGACCGCATAGGAAGAGCGGAAGTCACCGGCGGGGAGGAGTGTGGAATTGGCCATGGCTTACACCCGCTCGATGTCTTTGGTGCCGAACAGGCCGTAAGGCTTGATCATGAGAATGATGATGAGCACGTAGAACGGCGCGATCTCGTAGAGATTGCCCCAGTGCAGATATTCGCTGTCGATGAACTGCGCGAAGTTTTCCAAGAGCCCGATGATGATGCCGCCGACCACGGCGCCCGCGATGGAATCGAGGCCGCCGAGAATGACGGCCGGGAACACCTTGATCCCGTAGATCGAAAGCCCCGACGACACGCCGTTCACGACAGCGACGACGACACCGGCAACGGCGGAGACCATGGCCGAAATCGCCCAGGCCATGGCGAACACGGTCTTGACGGAAATGCCGAGCGATTGCGCCACCTGCTGGTTGAACGCCGTGGCGCGCATCGCGAGGCCCCATTTCGAGACCTTGAAGAACCATGCCATGCCGAACATCATCAGCACGGAGACCACGAGGCTCATCACATAGACGGTCTGGATCTGCAGGCTGCCGATCGACACCGCCTGGCTGGTGAAGACGCGCGGGAACGGCTGCGGGCTGACGCCATAGATCCATTTCAGCGCCGCCTGGAATACCGCCGAGAGCGCGATGGTCACCATGATCACCGAGATGATGGGTTCGCCGATCAGTGGCCGCAGGATCACGACCTGGATGAGGATGCCGAAGGCGAACATGAAGACCAGCGTCATCGGCATGCCAAGCCAGAACGGCACCTGGTATTTGGTCAGCAGCGTCCAGCACACCCAGGCGCCGATCAGCAGCAATTCGCCTTGGGCGAAATTGACGACCTGCGTCGCCTTGTAGATCAGCACGAACGACATCGCGACCACGCCATAGAGCGTGCCGACCACGAGGCCGTTGACGAGAAGCTGGAGGAGAAATTGCGTATTCATGGCTGAGGCCGCAGTGCTAACCTCTCCCCGCTTGCGGGGAGAGGTCGACCGGCGAAGCCGGGCGGGTGAGGGGGAGCTTCCACATGCGCGGGGCTGATGTGGTGCGAACGGCACGTTCCAGGCGACTGCGGCACGCGTCCACGGACGCCGAGACAAAGCTCTGGAACAAGCTGCGCTCGCGTCAGATCGACGGCTATAAATTCGTCCGGCAGGAGCCTATCGGGCCCTACACGGTGGACTTTGTCTGCCGTGAGCAACGGTTGATCATCGAGGTTGATGGCGGCCAGCACGCCGAGAGCGCTTCGGATGTCGTGCGAGATCGATGGCTCGTCGATCATCGCTACCGCGTGCTGCGCTTCTGGAACAACGATGTCCTTAGCAATATCGACGGGGTGCTCGAAGTCATTGCGATGGCGCTTGCGGAGGCTCCCCCTCACCCGGATCGCAAGGGCGATCCGACCTCTCCCCGCAAGCGGGGAGAGGTTAGCTAGAGCCGAGGCGGCGGCGCGCGTTAACCTCTCCCCGCTTGCGGGGAGAGGTCGACCGGCGAAGCCGGGCGGGTGAGGGGGGCTCTCAACGACGCACCGAACCATCATTCCGCTGCCTCCATCCGCGCAGCAGCGCCCATATCCACCACCTTCAGCTTCGTGCGGATGCGCTGCGATGTCCCATCCTGAAACCGGATCGTCGTATCCACGGGAATCTCGCTCTTGCCGCCATAGATGCCGTCGATGATGTCGGCATATTTCTCGTTGATGACGTTGCGGCGGACTTTTCGCGTGCGGGTCAACTCGCCATCGTCGGCATCCAGCTCCTTGTACAACAGCAGGAACCGCGAGATGCGCTGCGCCGGTGGCAGCGTCGCATTGACGGTCTCGACCTCCTTCTGCAGCAGCGCATAGACCTCGGGCCGCGAGGAGAGATCCGTGTAGGTCGTGAACGACAGCCGGTTCTTCTCCGCCCATTTCGAAATGATCGAGTAGCGGATGCAGATCATCGCGGCCAGGGCGTCGCGGCCTGCGCCGAGCACGACGGTCTCGGCCACATAGGGCGAGAATTTCAGCTTGTTCTCGATATATTGCGGCGAGAAGCGTTCACCGCGCGCGGTCTCGGCGAGGTCCTTGATGCGGTCGATGACGACGAGTTGCTTGGCCTCGTTGAAATAGCCGGCATCGCCGGAATACATCCAGCCGTCGCGCATGTCGGCGGCCGAGGCTTCCTCGTTCTTGTAATAGCCAAGGAACATGTTCGGGTGCTTCACCACGATCTCGCCGACGCCTTGCACGTCGGGACCGCGGACCTCGATGGCGATGTCGTTGCCCATGGCGATCCCTGTGGTGTCGGGATCGACGGCATCCGGTGCGTGCAGCGTGAAGGCGCCGAGCGTTTCGGTCTGACCATAGAGCGTGCGCAGCGGCACGCCCATGGCGCGGAAGAACTTGAAAGTATCCGGACCCAGCGCTGCGCCGCCCGTGGCGGCCGAACGCAGGCGGGTAAAGCCGAGACGGTCGCGCAAGGCACGGAACAGCAGCGCATCGGCGACGACCGAGCGCTTGCCCTCCGCCAGCGCATTCAGCCCGGTCTTCATGCCCAGCTCATAGAGGCTCTGCTTCAGCGGCGAGGCGTCCATCACCCGCGCGCGGACATCCGCCGCAATGCCCTCCCAGACGCGCGGTGCGAACAGCACGAAGGTCGGCGCGATCTCGCGAAAATCGTTCATCATGGTGTCGGCCTGTTCGACGAAGTTGACCTTCATCCGCGACAGCAGGCCTTTGCCCAGCGCATAGACCTGTTCCATGATCCAGGGCAGCGGCAGTACCGAGACATATTCGTCATCCGGTCCCTTGGGATCGAATGAGAGATAGACCGCGCAATGACCGAGCACGCGGCCGGCGGCCAGCATCGCGAGCTTCGGGTTCGACGTCGTCCCCGATGTCGTGCAGAGGATCGCGACATCCTCGCCACGGGTGGCATCCACCATCTGGTCGTACAGGCTCGGTTCTTTTGCTGCGCGATCACGGCCCATCTGGGCGAGCTTGTCGGCCTCCAGCAGGCGCGGATCGTCATATTTCCGCATGCCGCGCGGATCGCTGTAGACGATGTGCTTCAGCGCAGGCACGCGGTCGGCGAGGGTGAGCAGCTTGTCGACCTGTTCCTCGTCCTCGGCGAAGACGATTTTCGCCTCGCCGTAGTTCAGGAGATAGGCGGCTTCCTCATCCAGCACGTCGCGATAGAGGCCGAGGCTCATGCCGCCAATGGCGTGAGCTGCGATCTCCGCCGACACCCAGTCCGGCCGGTTGTCGCCGATGATGCCGATGACGTCGCCCTTGCCGATACCGAGCGCGACCATGCCGAGTGAAAAGTTCTTCACCCGGTTGTGGTAGTCATCCCAGGTGAACTCGCGCCACAACCCAAAATCCTTTTCGCGCAGCGCAATCTCTTTGCCATGCTCTTTGGCATTCAAACGGAGCATTTTGGGATAGGTGTCTGCCTGTTTGACGCGGCCTGCATAGTCCATCATGCGGCGCTCTCCGCGGTCACCGGTGCATCATCGGGATCGACCAGCAGCTCGTCTTCCTCGCCGAGATAAGCGCGCTTCACATGAGGATCGTCGAGCACGGCGGCGGGATCGCCCTCGGCGATCTTGCGACCGAAATCGAGCACCATCACGCGATGGGAGATGTCCATCACCACGCCCATGTCGTGCTCGATCATCATCACGGTCATGCCGAACTCTTCATTGAGGTCGACGATGTAGCGGGCCATGTCCTCCTTCTCTTCGAAATTCATGCCGGCCATCGGCTCGTCGAGGAGGATGAGATTGGGCTCCAGCGCCATGGCGCGCGCCAGTTCGACGCGCTTGCGCAGGCCATAGGGCAGGGTGCCGGCGGTGGCCTTGCGCACGCTCTGCAGGTCGAGGAAGTCGATGATCTCCTCAACCTTGCGGCGGTGCTCGAGCTCTTCCTGGCGGGCGCCGGTGAGCCAGTACAGCGAGCCGGTGAAAAAGTTGTTCTTCAGGAGGTGATGGCGGCCGACCATGATGTTGTCGAGCACGCTCATGTGGTGGAACAGCGCGAGGTTCTGGAAGGTGCGGCCGATGCCGATGCGCGGCCGCGCATTGGTGTTGAGATTGGTGATCTCCTTGCCGCCGTAGAACAGCTGGCCTTCGGTCGGCTTGTAGCGGCCGGAGATGCAGTTGACGATGGATGTCTTGCCGGCGCCGTTGGGGCCGATGATGGAGAACAGCTCGCCCTGATTGACGGCGAAGCTCACATCGGTGAGCGCGCGCACGCCGCCAAAGCGCAATGATACGCCGCGTACTTCCAAAGCAACCGTCACGCATGCCCTCCCAGATACGGCGCTTGGCGCGCTCTTTATCCCGTCCACGGTAACCACCGGAGCTTATCGCGCCCGGTCGATCTCGGCCATTCGACTAATGAACCTTCCGTGATCATTCTCCCTACGTTAAACCGGCTCCGGGAAATGTCTCGCGCCCGACAATCTGTCAGGCATTTTGTCGCGTGGCATGGTTTGTTGCGTCGCAACAAGTGGATAAGCGGCGGTGGCATGATTGCTGCGGATCATCTGAAGACCATCGCGGCGTGGGCGCGCGATCTTACCGAGCGCGAGATCGAGGTCGCGCGTGCCGGCGTCAATGAGCGATCCTTCAAGGCGAACGAGTTCGTCTCCATGCGCGGCGACGTGTTCGATTACTGGACCGGCGTGGTGTCGGGTCTGGTCAAGATCGGGACCATCTCACGCAGCGGCAAGGAGGTCAGCATCACCGGGCTCACGGCGGGGGCGTGGTTCGGCGAGGGCAGCGTGCTGAAGAACGAGCCGCGCCGCTACGACATCGTGGCGATGCGCGATTCACGCGTGGCGCTGATGGACCGGACGACCTTCTTCTGGCTGTTCGAGAACAGCGTCGGCTTCAACCGGTTTCTGGTGTCGTTGCTGAACGAACGGCTCGGTCAGTTCATCGCGCTGACCGAATATGGCCGCATGCTGGATGCGACCGGACGATTGGCGCGGTGTATTGCGTCGCTGTTCAACCCGATCCTGTATCGCGACGCCAACCGGCATCTGGACATCACGCAGGAAGAGATCGGCGCGATCTCCGGCATCTCGCGGCAGAAGGCCAATCAGTGCCTGCAGACGCTGGAGAAAGAGGGCCTGCTGCGGTTGGAATATGGTGGCGTGACGGTGATCGATCTGGAGCGGTTGAGCACGTATGGGGAGTGAAGCGGCGTCTCTGATTGCCGCAAGCAGTTTGCGGCCATCCTTCGAGACGCGGCCTAAGAAGGCCGCTCCTCAGGATAAGGGAAGAGTGTAGCGCTATAAAAGACCCTCATGGTGAGGAGCCCGCGAAGCGGGCGTCTCGAACCATGCAGGCCGAGCACTATCCTCATCCATTGCCGCAAGCGGGGAGAGGTTAAACCTCCAGCCATTCTTTCCGCACGCCGTCATTCGCCTTCAGCTCCGCGGGTGTGCCCTCGAACACGATGCGGCCGTGGCCCATCACATAGACCCGGTGCGAAATGCGCAACGCGATCGACAGCTTCTGCTCCACCAGCAAAATCGCCACGCCGCGCCGTGCGATCTCGGCAATGAGGTCACCGACCTGCTGCACGATCAGCGGCGCCAGACCTTCCGTCGGCTCGTCGATCATCACCAGTTCCGGATCGCCCATCAGCGTGCGGCAGATCGTGAGCATCTGCTTCTCTCCGCCGGACAGCACGCCGGCGGCCGTATCGGCACGCCTTGCGAGGTTTGGGAACATCTCCAGCATGTCGTCGAGCCGCCACTTGCCGGGCTTGCGCGTGTCCTTGATGCCCAGCATCAGGTTCTGTCGCACCGTCAGGCCCGGAAAGATGTCACGATGCTCCGGCACATAGCCGAGGCCGAGATGCGCGATCTTGAAGCTCGGCAGGCCCGCAATGTCCTGGCCCTTGAACTTGATGCTGCCGTGTGGCGGCACCTCGCCCATGATCGCCTTCACGGTGGTGGAACGGCCAACACCGTTGCGGCCGAGCAGGCTCACCACTTCGCTGGCATCGATATGCAGGTCCACGCCCTGGAGGATGTGGCTCTTGCCGTAATAAGCGTGCAGATCCTTGACCTCGAGCATCAGGCAGCCTCCTCGCCGAGATAGGCTTCCTTGACCTTCTTGTTGCCGCGGATCTCGTCCGGCGTGCCGGTGGCGATCACCTCGCCATAGACCAGCACCGAGATGCGATCGGCGAGGCCGAACACCACGCTCATATCGTGCTCGACGATCAGCAGCGTTCGCCCTTCGGTGAGACGCCGGATCTGCTCCACCGCGCGCTCCGTTTCGGCATGGCTCATGCCGGCGGTCGGCTCGTCGAGCAGGATCACATCGGCGCCGCCGGCAATGGTGATGCCGATCTCCAGCGCGCGCTGCTCGGCATAGGTCAAGAGCCCCGCCGGGACGTCGCGGCGCGACACCAGGCTGATGTCCTGCAGGATTTGCGCGGTGCGCTCGCGCACCTCGGGCAGCGAGTCCACGTTCTTCCAGAACGCGTAGCGATGCCCGGTGGCCCACAGTACCGCGCAGCGCAGGTTCTCCCACACGGTCATCTTGGCGAACACATTCGTCACCTGGAACGAGCGCGACAGTCCGCGGCGATTGATCTGGAACGGCGGCAGGCCGGAAATGTCCTGGCCGTTCAGGAGAATGGTGCCGGTGGTCGGTTTCATATAGCCGGAGATCAGGTTGAAGGTCGTGGACTTGCCGGCACCGTTCGGGCCGATCAGCGCATGGCGTTCGCCCTTGGCGACCTTCAGATCGATGTTCTGGATCACCTTTGTGATGCCAAACGTCTTTTCGACGCCGTGCAACTCGATGGCGTTGCTCATGCGGCCACTCCCTTGGCACGGGCTTCAGTGAGGGCGTCGTCCCAGCGTGCAGCGATCATCTTCCAGGTCTTGCGTGCAACCAAGGCGCCCGCGAACAGCAGCACGGCCGCAATGGCCCAGACCGCCCGGTTCTCGGCGTCAAACGGGATGCCGAACGCCTTGATATGCGAATCCCCGCCCGCATGGACCATGTGAAACACGATGACTTCAACCGACAGGATGAAGCCGACCAGCATCGCCAGCGTCGGGATGAAGGCGATGAGATAGCCCGGGAGCACCCGGCCGATCGTGCCCGCCTTGATCAATGGCCAATGCATCATCAGCAGGCCCGTGAGGCCGCCCGGCGCGAACATCACCACGGCAATGAAGATCAGGCCGAAATAGAGCTGCCACACCTGCGTGAGGTCGGAGAGCCCGAGCGACAGCAGCGTCACGAAAATGGCGCCGACGATCGGGCCGATGAAGAAGCCGACGCCGCCGATATAGGTGGCGAACAGCACGGTGCCGGACTGCACGGCGCCGAGATAGGCGGAATTGGCGATCTCGAAATTGATCGCCGCCAGGGCGCCGGCGATGCCGGCGAAGAAGCCGGAAAAGCAGAAGGCGATGTAGCGGATCACATGCGGATCGTAGCCGACGAATTGCACGCGTTCGGGGTTGTCGCGCACAGCGTTGCACATCCGCCCGAGCGGCGTGCGAGTGAGCGCATACATCGCGATCACCGCGATCAGCGTCCATCCCGCGACCAGATAATAGATCTGGATCTGCGGGCCAAAGCTCCAGTCGAACAGGCGGAACACCTTTGTCCGGTTGGCGGACACACCGGCTTCGCCGCCGAAGAATGTGCGCAGGATCAGCGCGGATGACGCGACCAGTTCGGCGAGGCCGAGGGAGATCATCGCGAAGGCCGTCCCGGAGCGTTTGGTCGAGACCCAGCCGAGCAGCATTGCAAAGATGAGGCCGGCTGCGCCGCCGATCAGCGGCACCAGCGGCAGCGGGATCGCGAATTTGTTCTTGGCGATGATGTTGATGGCATGGATCGCGAGGAAGCCGCCGAGCCCGTAATAGACCGCGTGGCCGAACGACAGCATGCCGGTCTGGCCGAGCAGGATATTGTAGGACAGCGAGAAGATGATCGAGATGCCGATCAGGCTGAACGTCGTCAGCGATCCGCCGGAAGAAAAGATCTTTGGCAGGATGAGGAGCGCGGCGGCAGCCACGATCCACAGGCCGTAGAACTTCAGGCAATCGGAGGCCGAGGGCGCGGGCGGCGCGATATTCATAGTGGCGTCGCTCATGTTTCACGCGTCCCGAGCAGGCCCATCGGGCGGAACATCAGGATCAGCACCAGCAGCAAATAGGGCATGATCGGTGCGATCTGGGCGATGGTGACGTTCCAGATATCGGACAGCCAGGTAGCGGCGAGGTCAGGGCCCAACGGTCCGAAGGCGCCGGCGAGCGAACCGTTCATCGAGACCGCAAATGTCTGCACGAGCCCGATGAGCAGCGACGCGATGAAAGCGCCCGGCAGTGAGCCGAGGCCGCCGACGACCACGACAACGAACAGGATCGGGCCGAGCAGCCCGGCCATGTTGGATTGCGTCACCAGCGCGGGGCCAGCAATCACACCGGCCACTGCCGCCAGCGCGGTGCCGACGCCGAACACCAGCATGAAGATGCGTCCGACATTGTGGCCGAGATGGCCAACCATATGCGGATGGGTGAGGGCGGCCTGCACGATCAGGCCGACGCGCGTCTTCTTCAGCGTGATCAGGAGGCCTGCAAAGATCACGATGGAGATCACCAGCATGAAGATCTTGAACGCGGGATAGTTGGTGGAGAACAGCGTGAAGGCCGGAAAATCCAGCAGCGCCGGGACGCGGAAATCCACCGGGCTCTTGCCCCAGACGATCTGCACGATTTCTTCAATCGCGAAAGCGAGGCCGAAGGTGAACAGCAGTTCCGGCACATGGCCGTATTTGTGCACCTGGCGCAGGCCGTAGCGCTCGACCATGGCGCCGAGCGCGCCGGCGAGCAGGGGCGCGATAATCAGCGCCGGCCAGAAGCCGAACCATTTGCTGATCTGGAAGCCGAAAAAGGCGCCGAGCATGTAGAAGCTGGCATGGGCGAAATTGAGCACGCCGAGCATGCTGAAAATGACCGTCAGGCCCGAGGCCATCAGGAACAGCAGCATGCCGAACAGAATGCCGTTCAGCGTGGATATGACGATGAGTTCGAGCATGAAAATCCTCCGTCATTGCGAGAAGCGAAGCCACGAAGCAATCCAGTCTTCCTTCGCGTGGTTCTGGATTGCTTCGCTGCGCTCGCAATGACGATCGTTGCGGATGTCGTTTTCCTTAACCTCGCCCCGCTTGCGGGGAGAGGTCGGATTGCGCAGCAATCCGGGTGAGGGGCTCTCCACTTGCTCCGAGATTGCGGAGGCTCCCCTCATCCGACCCGGCTTCGCTGCGCTATGCCGGGCCACCTTCTCCCCGCAAGCGGGGAGAAGGGAGATACTTACGGCCGTTCCATCTTGCAGGTGGTTGGCAGCATGGTGTCCTTGGTGTCGACCTTCGCGGCCAGCTTCCAGCCCCAGCCGGTGTTTTCCTCGTCGAACGGCTCCTTGTCGGTGCGTTCGCCGAAGGACGAGATGTAGATCGGCTGGAAGAACTGGTGGTCGTCCTTGCGCATGATGCCTTCGCCGCCATTGAAGACTTCGAACTTCATGTCTTCCAGCGCCGCCGCAACCTTCACCGGCTCGAGCGATTTCGCCTTCTCGGCGGCGGCCGCAAACATCCGCATTTCGTTCACAGCGCGCGGATACCACAGGCCGAGATTGACCTTGGCGCGGAAGGCCTTTTCGAAGTCCACCGACGCCTTGTGGTCGATATTGGCAAAACCTTCGGTGATCTGGAACACTTGGTGGTTGAGTCCGGTCTGCTTGATGGCGGTCGGGCCACCGGCGCCGCCGGCATAATAGGTGTACCAGCCCACCTTGAGGCCCGCGTCAGCGGCTGCCTTCAGCAGCAGCGCAATGTCCTGGCCCCAATTGCCGGTGATGACGCTGTCAGCACCCGATGCCTTGATCTTGGCGATATAGGGCGCGAAGTCGGTGATCTTGAGCAGCGGATGCAGTTCGTCGCCGACGATCTCGACATCGGCGCGCTTGGCCTTGAGCATCGCGCGGGCCTGGGTGCGCACCGACTGGCCGAACGAGTAGTCCTGATTGATCAGGTACACTTTCTTGATGTTCGGCGCGGTCTTCATGTAGTTGGTGAGCGCTTCCATCTTGATGTCGGAATTCGCGTCCCAGCGGAAATGCGCGAAGCTGCATTTGTCGTTGGTGAGGATCGGATCGACAGCGGCATAATTGAAGTACAGGACTTCCTTGCCGGGATTGCGGTCGTTGTATTTGGTGACGAAGTCGGACAGCGCGCCGCCGACGGACGAGCCGTTGCCCTGGGTGATATAGCGCACGCCGCTATCGATGGCCTTCTGCGCCTGGATCAGGCTCTCCTGCGGATTGGTCTTGTTGTCGAGCCCGATGACCTCGACCTTCTTGCCGAGAATGCCGCCCTTGGCATTCAATTCCTCGGCCAGGTACTGGAAGGTCTTCAACCCGCCTTCGCCGACGCTGGCGCCGCCGCCGGACAGCGGATCGATATAGCCGATCTTGACGGTTTCCTGGGCCATTGCTGCGGTGCCGAAGAACGGCAATGCGAGGCTCGCGCCAATAGCCAATTTGATGAGATGCCGTTTATGCATGTGTTTTCTCCCTGATTTATGGATTGGATTGACCGTGGCTCCGGCGCCGAATCTTTGCTGATCCGTTCATCGGCGGTTCTTGGCGGCGAGTGTGAGCGAATGCAGCAGAGGCCGCAAGCATCCCTTCGTCGTAGGCACATTACTTCGCGGTAACGGTGGCCTTGGCCTTTTTAGATATCGCCGTATCGCCGATGATTTCCGCACCGCGCAATTCGGCGATCTCGCTCGCATCAAGCCCGAGCACCTCGCGCAGCACCTCCTCATTGTGCTGGCCAAGCGTCGGCGCCAGTTGGGTGATGGCATAGGGCGCACGGGAACTGCCTTCGCGATAGGCAACCGAGGGCAGCAGATGCGGGCCCATGAAACGGCGCGTCTTCGGCTGCCAGTGGCCCGTGGAGAGCAGATGCGGATCCCCGGCCATGTCCAGCGGCAGCCGCGCGGTGCCGGCCGGCACGCCGGCATCCTGCAGCGCATTCATGGCAAGCTCCGGCCGCACCGTCATGGTCCAGTGCCGGATCGCCACCTCGATGCGGTCCTCGTCGGCACGCCGGCCGTCGGCGGTGGCGAGGGCGGCGTCCTCGGCGAGGTCTGGCCGGTGGATGACCTTGCAGAGCGCCTGCCATTCGTCGTCATCGCGGACGGCGATGGTGAGCCACTGGTCTTCGCCGATACAGGGGAAGCAGCCATGCGGCACGAAGCGCGGATGGCGATTGCCGAGCCGCGGGCCTGTCGTGCCGTTGATGGATTGCTCGATCACCGACGGCGCCACCATCGGCAGCAGGGCTTCGGTGGCACTGAGATCGATATGCTGGCCTTTGCCCGTTTGCTTCTGATGCATGAAGCCGATCAGCAGCGCCGCCGCCGCGCTGACGCCACCATAGGGATCACCAAGCGCCGTATGCACCATGGTCGGCGGATCACCTTCGCGGCCGGTGATCGAGGGCAGGCCCGAAGCCTGCTCCAGCGTCGAGCCATAGGCACGCACGCCGCTCCACGCGCCGGTCATGCCGAAGGCCGGCATGGTGACCACGATGAGTTTTGGATTGAGCTTTCGCAGAGAGTCCGGATCGAGGCCGAGCCGCGGCATGACATCGGCGGCATAGTTGTCGATCACGGCATCCGCATCGGCGATCAGGCGCTTGAGCAGCGCGAGGCCTTTCGGCTGCGTAAGGTCCAGCGTGATGCCGCGCTTGTTGCGGTTCATCTGCTGAAACCAGTAGACCTTCTCGTAAGTCCGCTCGGGATGATACGGCCCGCGCGGATCGGTGCCGCGAAACCAGTCGGGATACTGGCACGACTCCACCTTGATGACATCGGCGCCGAGATCGCCCATCTGCCGTGTTGCGGTCGGGCCGGCCCAGCCCATGGTGAGATCGACGATGCGCAGGCCCTTCAAGGGCAGCGGATCATCGAGCGTCGCCTGTCGTGTCGCAATGCGATCGCGGGGCTTGAAGTCAGCAATTTCATCGCTGCCCGCGAGCGGCGCTTTGCCATTGGCGATCGGCGGCGAGCCGGTGAGGTGCTGCGGCAGCACCGGCGCCTCGAACGAGCCGCTGCCGATGGTCACTTTCGCGAAAGCGCCGCGCGTGCGGTAATAGGGCTGGCGCAGCAGTTCTTCCATGCTCGGCACCACCGCCAGCGGGATGCGCAGCTCGATGCCTTTTTCGAACCAGTAGTCAGCGCTCTGCTGCAGCAGGATCGGCTGGAAGATGGCGGCAAGCTCGGCGGAGTTGTTGGCGCGCGCGAGGCCGTCAGTGAATTTGGTTTCCTTCTCCAGCTCTGGCAGGCCCAGCATCACGCAGAATGCCGCCCATTGCGCCGGGGTCACCACCGTGACGCCGAGCCAGCCATCCTTGGTCGGAAAATTGCCGACGGGATAACCGCGCCCGAAACGATTGAGCGCTGTGCGTGGCCGCGTGAAGCCGACCTCCAAAGCCAGCCCGGTGTCGAATTCGCTGATATGCAGCATCGCGGCATGGGCGCTGACCGCAAATCGCCGCGCGCCGCGCTTGCGATCATAGAGCCCGGCCAGTGTCGGGATGAACGCGGTCAGCGCCGTCATCACCGAGATCTGGCCGTCGCGCGGCAGCACCGGTGGGCCTTCCTTGGCACCGACGAGTTTCACATTGCCGGACAGCGCACGGCAGATGGCATCGGTGGCGCGGAAATCTGAATAGAGCCCGTTCTCGCCGAACCACGAGATCGCCGTGATGGCGAGGCCGGGATTGTCGCGGCGCAGATCGTCGTGAGTGAGCAATGATGTCGGAATGCTCGCAGGGGCTCGCGCATCCAGCAGCAGATCGCAGCTTTGCAGCAGCTCCTTGATGGCGGCGACATCCGCGGCATCGTCGAGATCTGCAACCACGCTGTGCTTGTTGGTGTTCAGCCAGGCGAACACGCCGCCCTCACGCGTGCCGTTGCCGGCATCGACAACCGGCGCATGCTGCCGCATCGGATCGCCGCCATCAGGTTCGATCTTGATGACCTCAGCGCCGAAATCGGAAAACAGCTTGCCGCAATAACCCAGCTGGTCGCCGGATCCAATTTCCACCACACGCAAATCGGCCAGTGGCAATTTCGACATTCCATTCCCGCCCGTTCATTCTTGTTGGGCGGGCATCATGTCGGGATGTGTGCGTGGGTCAAGTCACGCAGTCGCGTTTCGCGTTGCAGATTGGCCAAGCGCCACGGACATGGCGGAAATCAGCGGGCGCATGAAGAATGCATCCTCGGCCGGCGTGATCGATGCGCGAAAACCGTAAGCCTGCAACTCGTCTGAGACGACAGGGCCAACGGACGCAATCGGAGTCTTCGCAAGTGCGCTGCGCAATTGCTCTTCACGCCCATGCGCACGCGCGGCATCGACCAGCCGTCGCACCTGACCCGAACTGGTCAAGGCGATGGAATCGATGCGGCCACTCTCCATCTCGTCGATGGCAGCAAGGATGTTGGTGTCGGCGGCCTTGGAGTCGTAGATGTAGGGCAGCACGGTATCGATGCTGGCGCCCAGCGCCGCGATAGCGCCGATCAGCACCGTGTGGTCCTTCTCCGGATAGAGCTGCAGTCCCACGCGGCGGCCTTTGAGGTCATATGTCGCCAGCATCTCGGCGATCCCCTCCGAGGTCGGCTTCTCGGTCGTGACATCCGGGGCGAGGCCGATCTCGCGCAGCGCCTTACCGGGCTTCGGCCCGCGCGTGAATTTTCGCGATTTGCTGACGGCCTCGACAAACGCCGTTTCGCCTCCATGCTGCCGCACCACTTTGAGAATGCGGCGCAGGCCTTCGCCGGTCATCAGGACCAGGTCGTCGAAGGGGCTTGCGACAAACCGAGCGATCCAGTCCAGCACCGGTTTCGGGTCCGGCGCGTCCTCGATGGTGAACATCGGGCATTGCAGCACATCCGCGCCTTTCTCCTTGAGAAGTCTGGAGAATTGCGCCTCTTCGCGGGTTTCCAGGATCAGGATGCGGGTGCCGTCCAGTCGCTCAGCCATGGTGGCATCTTTCATTTACTGCAGTGCGCAATCGGATTGGCGCAAACCTATGCCAGATGATAGAGCAGGGCAAAATTTCTCCCTGAATCTCAAGCCAGTAGCCCCAGATGTCGCACCACTTCGTCCTCACTTTGTCCTGCCCGGATCGCCCCGGCATCGTCTCCGCCGTCTCGACCTTTCTCGCCCATAACGGCCAGAACATCGTCGATGCCCAGCAGTTCAACGAAAACGAGACCGGCGTGTTCTTCATGCGCGTGGTGTTCAATGCGGCCGATGTGAATGTCGATCTTGCCTCGCTGCAGACCGGCTTCGGCGCCATCGCCGAGCGCTTCAAGATGGCCTGGCAGATGCGCGATCAGGCGACCAGGCGCCGCGTCATGATCCTCGCTTCGAAGTCGGATCACTGCCTCGTCGATCTGCTCTATCGCTGGCGCACCGGCGAACTCGAAATGATCCCGACGGCGATCGTCTCCAACCATCCGCGCGAGACCTATAGCGGCATCGATTTCGGCGATATCCCGTTCCATCATCTGCCGATCACCAAGGAGACCAAGAGCGAGCAGGAAGCCGCGATCTGGGCTCTGGTGAACGAGACGAAATCCGAGCTTGTCGTGCTCGCGCGCTACATGCAGATCCTGTCGGACGACATGTCGGCAAAGCTGTCCGGCATGTGCATCAACATCCATCACTCGTTCCTGCCGGGCTTCAAGGGCGCGCGGCCCTATCACCAGGCCCATGCGCGCGGCGTCAAGCTGATCGGCGCGACCGCGCATTACGTCACCAGCGATCTCGATGAAGGTCCGATCATCGAGCAGGATGTCGAGCGTATCAGCCATCGCGACTCGCCGGACGATCTCGTGCGCAAGGGCCGCGATATCGAGCGTCGCGTGCTGGCCCGCGCCGTGCGCTACCACCTCGAGGATCGCGTGATCCTCAATGGCAAGAAGACGGTGGTGTTCACCAATTGATATGAGAGGTCGGCGCCATCAGTGGATGGCGCTGGCCGACGGCGATGTGGCCGGATCGGGACCATGGGCAGCATCGCCTTGCGGCTGCTGGCTCTTCTTCAGATAAGCGTCATATTCCGGCGTCCCCGGCCGCGGCGGTGCATCGGCCGGCAGGCCGCCCGCCCATGCGGGAATGAGATCGGCCATTCCCCCGGCCACGAACGAACTGATCGATCCGCAGCCAGACAGGCTGCAGGACAGCAGGACCAGGCTGACGGCGGTGACGAAGCGGCGATTGATGGGCATTGCGGCAACACGGCGAGGTTGGGTGGGTGAACACTCACCAATATGGCGCAGTTTCCGGAAAATTGAAGGTAGCGGGGGGAGAAAATTAAATTTGCTTGCCCGTCGCTCTTGAGAGGCTCGCGTCCACGTGACATCCAGCCGACAACGTCGCGTTCCGGTTGCGTATATATCTACCTCTCGATGTTTGTGAGTACGCTTTCTGACACCTAGCGTCCCGGTATGGCCGCACCGATTCGGTGCGGCCTGTTTTGGACGCAGGCATTTTGACCAAATCATTGTTTCGACCCTCGCGCTTTCTCGCGGGTACCTCGTTGGCATGCATCATGCTGTCCTCACCGGCCGCGGCGCAGGACGCCACCTGGCTGGCAACGCCGGGCTCCAACAGCCTCGTGACCGGCGCGAACTGGAGCACCGGCACGGTGCCGACCGGTATCGGTTATTTCGGTGCATCGAGCATAACGGCGCTGACGGTGGCAGGAGCGGCGTTCAATATCGGCGCCTGGACCTTCAATGCAGATGCCGCCGCCTACACGTTCACCACCAGTGAATCGCTCAATTTCAGCGGTGCGGGCATCACCGTGAATGGGGGCAGCGTCGGCATCACCAATAATTTCATGCTGGTGTTTCAAAACAGCGCCAGCGCTGGCGCCGCCACGATCAACAACCGCAACACGCTCTTCTTCTACGGTGCAAGCACTGCCGGCAGCGCGGTCATCACCAATGTCGGCACTTACAACCAGTTTTTCTTCTTCGGGACCAGCAGTGCGGGCAATGCCAGCATCACCAGTTCGAACCAGATCAACTTCGAGGGCAATAGCACGGCCGGCAATGCCTCGATCGTCAACAATTCTTATGTCTACTTCAGCGGTAATAGCACGGCCGGAAATTCCACGATCACCAACAACCGCAATGTGGTCTTCTCCAGTTTCGGTGACGGGGGCACGGCGCAGCTCATCAACAACGCGGCCAACAGTGTCATCGATTTCACCTACAGCACCGGCGCGCTCGGCGACAACAAATACACGATCGGGTCGCTTGCCGGCATGGGTGTGGTCTATGTCGGCAGCGGCCGGCTCGGAATTGGCGGCAACAATCTGAGCTCCAGCTTCACGGGAGTAATCAGTGATTGCGGGCCCTCCGGCCAGTCTTGCAGCAATCAGGGTGTCTCGGGCGGCGCATTGTTGAAGACTGGTACCGGCACGCTGACGCTGGCGGGCACCAATCTCTACACCGGCGCAACCGTGATCGAGGGCGGCACGCTCGCGGTGAACGGATCGATCGCGACATCGTCGCTTACCACGGTGAGTGCAGGCGGTACGCTCGGCGGCATCGGCACGGTGGGCAATACGCTGATCGATGGCGGTCGGCTGGCTCCCGGCAATTCGATCGGGACGCTCAACGTCGCCGGCAATCTCGCTTTCACGTCGGGGTCGATCTATGCGGTCGAGCTATCGCCGTCGAATGCGGACCGTGTGAATGTCTCGGGCACTGCAGCGCTCGGTCGTGCGACGGTGAATGCGAGCTTTGCCAATGGAAGCTATATCAATAAACAATACACCATCCTGAACGCCGCCGGCGGCGTCAGCGGCACGTTCGGATCGCAGGTGAACACCAATCTGCCGACGAACTTCACGTCCAATCTGAGCTACGACACCAACAACGCCTATCTCAATCTCACGCTCAATTTCGTGCCGACGCCAACACCGGCGCCACCGACACCATCCTTCGGCAATGGCCTGTCGTCGAACCAGAACGCCGTCGGCAATGCGCTGATCAACTCCTTCAACAGCAATGGCGGCATCCCGCTGGCCTTCGGCGCGTTGACGCCGACGGGGCTGACGCAGGTCTCCGGCGAGACGAATGTCGGCACGCAGCAGCCGGGCTTCACTGCGGCAACGCAATTCGTCGGTGCGCTGTCGGATCCCACCATGGCCGGCCGCGGTGCCAACGCGCCGTCGGCGATGGGCTTTGCGGAGGAGGGCGATCCGATGAACGCCTATGCCTATGCTACCAACGGGCGCAAGCGTTCGGGCAGCGAGCGCGATGCCTATGCGGCCATCACCAAGGCCGTGCCGCTTGCGCAGAATTTCGTGCCGCATTGGAGCTTGTGGGTGTCCGGCTTCGGCGGGACGCAGACCACCGATGGCAATTCAGCCGGTGGAACCAGCACATCGACCAGCCGCATCGCCGGTGCTGCAGTCGGCGCAGACTACTGGCTGTAGCCGCAGACGGTGGCGGGCTTCGCGCTCGCCGGTGGCGCAACCAATTACAGTGTTGCGGGCAGCGGCAGTGGTCACAGCGATCTGTTCCAGCTCGGCGGCTTCGTCCGCCACGAGATCGGGGCAACCTACATTACGGCGAGCGCAGCCTATGGCTGGCAGGGCGTCAGCACGGATCGCGCCGTCGGTGCCGAGCAACTCCGCGCCAAATTCGATACCAACAGCTATACGGCGCGGCTGGAAGGTGGCCATCGCTTTGCGATGCCATGGCTCGGCGGCATCGGCCTCACGCCTTATGCGGCGGCCCAGGTAACCTATCTCGATCTGCCCGCTTATGCGGAAAGCGCCGCCTCCGGTGGCGGCACGTTTGCGCTGGCCTATGCCGCCAAGGGCATCGCTGCACCGCGGACCGAACTCGGCCTGCGCAGCGACAAGTCGTTCGCGATCAACGATGCAGTGCTGATCCTGCGCGGCCGCGCCGCCTGGGCGCACGACTACAACACCGAGCGTTCCGTCTCGGCCACGTTCCAGTCGTTGCCCGGCGCGAGCTTTGTGGTCAACGGCGCGCGCCCTGCGGCGAATGCCGCGCTCACCACGGCCGAAGCCGAATGGCGCTTCGCCAGCGGCATCAACGTCGGCGCGACATTCGAGGGCGAGTTCTCCGAGGTGACGCGGAGTTATGCCGGCAAGGGCGTGGTGCGTTACGCATGGTGATCGTAGGGCGGATTAGCCGAAGGCGTAATCCGCCGGCCGAGTCCATGTGGCGAAGAACGGCGGATTACGCTTCGCTAATCCGCCCTACGGCCTTTGTTTTTCCGCACCTGCACCGCATTCACCGCCGGCGTCTGTGCCAATAGCCGCCGCAGCAGGTCGATCAGCACTTCCACCTCGTCCGGCTTCAGGCAATCCAGCAGCACGCCTTCGCGGTCCAGTGCCAGTTCGATGATCCGATCATGCAGGGCGCGGCCGGCCTTGGTCATCACGATGATGCGCTTGCCATCGCCCTGATCGACCACCGTGACACTGCCGGCATCGGCCAGCGATTTCAGCGTCCGGCTGACCAATCCCTTGTCGAGGTCGAAATACTGGCAGATCTGCTGTGCGGTGCACGCGTCCTCGCTGGCGAGCTTGGACAGGATCCGCCATTCGGTGACGCCGACGCCGAATTCCCGGCGATAGGCGCTCGACGCCCCGCCGGCCAGCTTGTTGGCCAGGAAGTTGATCAAGGCAGGGACGTAGCGCGTGTGGTTGATGACCGGTTTTGTCATGCGAAATGAATTGCTCTGAAACGTCCCAAAACAGGCGCGTCATGGTCTCCTGCTAGACTTTAGCAGTATGTCACGATGCTGCGGAATGACGCAGTTCACGCCTCCGCGGCGCATTGTCAAGGCAACCGTTGACACGTCAACATGGCTTCGATATCGCGGACCGACGCGTATGGGGACTTCGATCTTTTCGGCCTTCAAGAGCCGACATCACGCACAGAGGAGGAAACGATGCTGAGGACGTTTATTTCCGGAGCGGTGGCTGCCGCCGGCGTGTTTGCGCTGGGTGCCGTGGCGCAGGCGCAGGAGACCGTGAAGATCGGCCTGATCGTGCCGATGACGGGTGGCCAGGCCTCCACCGGCCAGCAGATCAACAACGCGATCAAGCTGTATCAGCAGAAGAACGGCGACACCGTCGCCGGCAAGAAGGTCGAGGTCATCCTCAAGGATGACGCCGCGTTGCCGGACAACACCAAGCGCCTGGCGCAGGAACTGATCGTCAACGACAAGGTCAACATCATCGCCGGTTTCGGCGTGACGCCGGCTGCGCTCGCCGCAGCACCGCTCGCGACGCAGGCCAAAGTGCCGCTGATCGTGATGGCTGCCGGCACCTCGATCATCACCGAGCGTTCGCCCTATATCGCGCGCACCTCGTTCACGCTGGCGCAGTCTTCCACCATCATTGGCGACTGGGCCGCCAAGAACGGCATCAAGAAGGTGGTGACGCTGACCTCCGACTACGCGCCGGGCAATGACGCGCTCGCCGCCTTCAAGGAGCATTTTACGGCCGGTGGCGGTGCCATCGTCGAGGAAGTCAAAGTCCCGCTCGCCAATCCGGATTTCGCGCCGTTCCTGCAGCGCATGAAGGATGCCAAGCCCGATGCGGTGTTCGTGTTCGTGCCGGCCGGGCAGGGCGGCAATTTCATGAAGCAATATGCGGAGCGCGGCCTCGACAAGTCCGGCATCAAGGTGATCGGACCCGGCGACGTCATGGATGACGACCTGCTCAACAATATGGGCGACTCGGCGCTTGGCGCCGTCACCGCGCATCTTTATTCGGCGGCGCATCCGTCGGCGATGAACAAGGCTTTCGTGGCCGACTACAAGAAGGCCTACAACACCCGTCCGGGCTTCATGGCGGTCGGCGGCTGGGATGGCATCCATCTCATCTACGAGGCGCTGAAGAAGACCGGCGGCAAGGCCGATGGTGACAGCCTGATTGCGGCGATGAAGGGCATGGCCTGGGAAAGCCCGCGCGGCCCGATCTCCATCGATCCCGAGACCCGTGACATCGTGCAGAACATCTATATCCGCGAAGTGAAGAAGGTGGATGGTGAACTGTACAACATCGAGTTCGCGACCTTCGAGGCGGTGAAGGATCCGGGCAAGACGAAGAAGTAAACTCGGCCCTCATCCTGAGGAGCCCGCGTCAGCGGGCGTCTCGAAGGATGGTATAGCGATCGATGCCCTTGTGCTTCGAGACGGCCCTGCGGGCCTCCTCAGCATGAGGGCATTCCATGTCCAGCGAAGCAGATGTCCTCATGACCCTCCTCACCATCCTGTTCGACGGCGTCGCCTACGGCATGTTGCTGTTCGTGCTCGCATGCGGATTGGCGGTGACGCTGGGCCTGATGAATTTCGTCAATCTCGCCCATGGCGCCTTTGCCATGGCCGGCGGCTATATCTGCGCCATTCTCGTCAATCGCATCGGCTGGCCGTTCTTCGCAGCCCTTCCCATGGCCTTCGTCGCCAGCGCGCTGATTGGTGCTGTGCTCGAGCGCTCGCTGTATCGCCATCTCTACAATCGCAGCCATCTCGACCAGGTGCTGTTCTCCATCGGCCTCGTCTTCATGGCCGTGACGGCGACCGACTATGTCATGGGCTCGTCCCAGACCTTCATCAAGCTGCCGGATTATCTGCAGGGGCAGATCGACCTGTTCGGCCTGCATGTCGGCCGCTACCGGCTGATGATCATCGTCATTTGCGGCCTGCTGACCATCGCGCTGCAGATGATCCTGTCGAAGACCCGCTTCGGCAGCCGACTGCGCGCTGCGGTGGATGATCCGCGCGCGGCCTCCGGCCTCGGCATCAATGTGCCGCAGGTTTTCGCCTTCACCTTTGCCTTCGGTTGCGGTCTCGCCGGCATGGGCGGCGCCCTCGGCGCGGAGATCCTCGGCCTCGATCCGCATTTCCCGCTGAAGTTCATGATCTACTTCCTGATCGTCGTCACCGTCGGCGGCTCCTCCAGCATCACGGGCCCGTTTCTGGCCTCGCTGCTGCTCGGGGTCGGCGATGTCGCCGGCAAATATTACGTGCCGACGCTCGGCGCCTTCGTCATCTACACGTTGATGATTGTGATCCTGCTCTGGCGTCCCCATGGCCTGTTCGGCCGCACGGCGGCGAGGTGAGGGCATGAGCGCGGATTCCACCACCCATCCCGAAGTCGGCACCATCCCCATGGCGCGCGCCCGGTGGCGCTGGCCCGAGGTTGTTTTCTGGCTGTGTGCCGCAGGCTGCATCCTGCTGTTCCCGAACCGCTACCTGATCCTCACCGAAATCGCCTGGCTCGCGCTGTTCGCGCTCTCGCTCGATCTCATTCTCGGCTATGCCGGCATCGTCTCGCTCGGCCATGCCGCCTTCTTCGGCTTCGGCGGTTATTGCGCGGGCCTTCTCGCGCTGCACGGCCTCGTGAAGGAGCCCGTGCTGGCGCTCATCGTCTCAGGTCTCGCCGCGATGCTGCTTGGCTTCGTCACCAGCTTCCTCGTCATGCGCGGGTCCGATCTCACGCGCCTGATGGTGACGCTCGGCATCGCGCTGCTGCTGCGTGAACTCGCCAACAAGTTTTCCAACATCACCGGCGGCTCCGACGGCCTGCAGGGCATCGAGATGCAGCCGATCCTCGGCCTGTTCGCTTTCGACATTTTTGGCAAGGTCGGCTTCATCTATTGCCTGGTCGTGCTGTTCATTCTGTTCGTGGTGGCACGCCGGATCGTGAATTCGCCTTTCGGCCTGTCGGTGCGGGCGATCCGCAACAACCCGCTGCGCGCCTCCGCCATCGGCATTCCCGTCAACCGCCGCCTGATCGCGATCTACACGCTCGCCGCTTTCTACGCCGGCGTCGCTGGCGCGCTCTCGACACAGACCACGGCCTTGGCCTCGCTCGATGGCTTCGCCTTCGATCGCTCCGCAGATCTGCTGCTTGTGCTGATCATCGGCGGCACCGGCTATCTCTATGGCGGCCTGATCGGTGCCGTCGTGTTCAAGCTGATGCAGGAATTCTTCTCCACCATCACGCCGCAATTCTGGATGTTCTGGATCGGCGCCGTGCTGGTGGTGATCGTGCTGATCGGGCGCGATCGGCTGCATCGCTGGGCGATGTTTGTGCCGCTGCTGATCGCCAGCAAATTCGCGCGGAGCAAGGCGCCATGACCATAGCGCTGGAAACCGTCAACCTCGAAAAGTCCTTTGGTGGCCTCCGCGTCACCCGCGATCTTTCGCTGAAGGTCGCCGCCGGCGCGCGTCATGCGCTGATCGGCCCCAACGGCGCCGGCAAGACCACGGTGATCAATCTGCTCACCGGCGTGCTGAAGCCGAATAGCGGCCGCATCATCCTTCAACGCACCGACATCACCGATTTGCCCGTGCACAAGCGCGTGCTGCGCGGCCTGTCGCGCACCTTCCAGATCAACCAGCTCTATCCCGACCTGACCCCGCGCGAGACCGTGGGCCTGGCAGTCTCGGAGCGTCTCGGCCATGGCGGCGACTGGTGGCGCCTGATGGGCACCCGCCGCGACGTCAATGACGAGATCGCAGAGAACCTCGCGCGTTTCCGTCTGCTCGACGTGATGAACGAACGCACGGCGACGCTCCCATATGGCAAGCAGCGCTTGCTCGAAATCGCGGTTGCCATTGCCGCGAAGCCGCGCGTGCTGCTGCTCGACGAACCCGCGGCCGGCGTGCCGGAAAGCGAGCGGCACGACATTCTCGCCGCGGTGGCCAGCCTGCCGCGCGATGTCACGGTGCTGCTGATCGAGCATGACATGGATCTGGTGTTCTCCTTTGCCGATCGCATCTCGGTGCTGGTCAACGGCGCCATGCTGGTGGAAGGCGCGCCCGATGACGTCGCGCGCGATCCGCAGGTGAAGGCGGTCTATCTGGGCGAGGGCGCCGATGTCTGAGCTCCTTGCCATTCAAGAGTTGCGCGCCGGCTACGGCGAAGCCGTCGTCATTCCGAAAATGACCTTGTCGCTCGGCGAAGGACAGGTGCTGGCGCTGCTCGGCCGCAACGGCACGGGAAAGACCACGCTGATCAATTCCATCGTCGGCGTCACCCGCCGCTTCAGTGGCACGATCAAGCTTGGAGCAAATGACGTCACCACGCTCCGCGCCGATCAGCGTGCCCGCGCCGGTATCGGCTGGGTGCCGCAGGAGCGCAATATTTTCCGCTCGCTCACGGTGGAAGAGAACATGACCGCCGTGGCGCAGCCGGGGCCATGGACCGTGAAAAAGGTCTACGAGATGTTTCCGCGCCTCGAAGAGCGCAAGAACAACTTTGGCAACCAGCTCTCGGGCGGCGAGCAGCAGATGCTGGCGGTCGGCCGCGCATTGGTGCTGAATCCGAAAGTGCTGCTGCTGGACGAGCCGACCGAGGGCCTCGCGCCCATCATCGTCGAGGAACTGCTGGCGGCGATCGGCAAGATCTCGCGCACCGGCGGCATCTGTTCCATCATCGTGGAACAGAATGCGCGAAAGATCTTGGGCCTTGCCGACCGCGTCGTGATATTGGAACGCGGCACGATCGTTCATGATGCGGCGAGCGCAGCGTTGAAATCCGATCCCGCCGTGCTGGATCACTTCCTCGGTGTTGCCGGCGCCGGCCATAACAACAAGACATCATCTGCCAACTGATCATTCGGGAGTATCGACCATGCAGAGAACCAAAGCCCCGTTCCGCGCCGATGAAGTCGGCAGCCTGTTGCGTCCGGCGTCCATCAAGGAAGCGCGCGCAAAACTGGAGAAGGGCGAAATCACCGCCGCCGATCTGCGCAAGGTCGAGGATCTCGAGATCGAGAAGGTGGTGCATCGCCAGGCCTCGCTCGGCCTCAAGCTCGCCACCGACGGCGAATTCCGCCGCTCCTGGTGGCATTTCGATTTCCTTGCCCAGCTGACCGGCGCCGAGCTCTATCATCCCGACACCGGTATCCAGTTCACCGGCGTCGAGACGCGCCATGACTCGGTGCGCGTGATCGGCAAGCTGGATTTCCCCGACGATCATCCGATGCTCGATCACTTCCGCTTTCTCAAGCGCCATGCAGATATCGCCGGCGTTGCGGCGAAGATGACGATCCCGTCGCCGGCCGTGCTGCATTTCCGCGGCGGCCGCAAGGCGATCTCCAAGGAAGTCTATCCGGATATCGAAGCGTTCTTCGAGGATCTGGCAAAAACCTATCGCAAGGCCGTGAAGGCCTTCTATGACGCCGGCTGCCGCTATCTGCAGTTCGACGACACCGTCTGGGCCTATCTCTGCTCGGAAGACGAGCTCGCCAAGGTCCGCGCCCGCGGCGAGGATGCGGATAACCTGCAGCAGATCTATTCGCGCATTATCAATTACGCGATCGCCGATCGTCCCGCCGACATGGTGATCACCACCCATGTCTGCCGCGGCAATTTCCGCTCCACCTGGATCTCCTCGGGCGGCTACGAGCCGGTGGCCGAGACGCTACTCGCCGGCACGAACTATGACGGCTACTTCCTCGAATACGACTCCGACCGCGCCGGTGGTTTCGAACCGTTGCGCTTCCTGCCGAAGGGCAACAAGGTCGTCGTCGTCGGCGTCATCACGTCGAAGTTCGGCGAGCTGGAAAAGAAGGAAGACGTCCTCGCGCGCCTCCACGAAGCCGCGAAATTCGCGCCGCTCGAGCAGCTGGCGGTCTCGCCTCAGTGTGGCTTCGCGTCGACCGAAGAAGGCAACATCCTCAGCGAGGACGAACAGTGGGCGAAACTGAGGCTCGCGGTCGATGTCGCGAACGAGGTTTGGGGGAAGTGATCTGATGTGGGCGGGTCCAGTGCGCGTGCTGGCCCGCCTGCTTGTCGTTTTCGTTGCGCTGCTTGCTGTCCCTGTGAGCCGCGCACATGCGCAGTCCGCCGATTTGGCGGGCGAGTGGCGGCAGCTTACGTCCAGCGCGGGCCAGTGCCCGCAATGTCGTATCGCTTTTGCGGGTCAAGGTCAGCGGCTGAAGGTGACAGCCAACAATGGCTGGTCGGCCGATGTTCATATCACGCCAGCCAGCAATCCCGTGAGGGCGACAGGCGAGGGACAATGGCCCCTGCGCATTGAGGGGAAGTCCGTATCGACGCCACTCTATGTCGGCTTTGCCCTGCGCGGCGACCATCTTCACATGACGATGGTTGCCGAACTTCGGCCGGGTCGTAAACAGGTCGTCAAAGCTGTGTTCGGCCGCGTTTGGAGTGGCGTCTAGGGGATACGCGTTATGGCTGCGTTAGGAGCCGTAGGATGGGTTGAGCGCAGCGAAAACCCATCACCACCAGCGGCCGGCATCGATGGGGGATCGCTACGCCCGACCCGTCCCGCCCGCCACGCTCTGGCCCGGATGAACCGAACGATACGCTGGGGGAAGGAGGATGGCGCGAAGCGTCGTCTCTGTTTCACCGCGCTCACGGCGGATCAGCTCGAAAACTACAACAGTTGCGTATCCCGGATACGCGCCATACACTGACGAACCGGAGGGAATCCATGTCCGTTCGCCAGCGTATTGAAAAATATCGATCCTCGGGCGGCGCCGCCGATCTGGTCAGGGTCGAGGTTCTCGTGCCGTTGTCAGCACGGGACGCAGTCATCCGGATGGCGGCAGGTCTTCGCGCCAAGCATCGCGGCGAAAAGGATTTGCAGGCGATGTGCGACGAAGCGTTGGCGCGTTATGGCGTACGCATTCGCGACAATGTCGATCTCGAACGTCTTTCTGTTCTCCGCGATCGTGCTGAAGTCATCGCGAAAGCGATCATGGAAAGGGGTGACGCACAGGCGTTTGCGCTCGGGCGCCGGATACTCGCGCATATGGAGACGGTGTGATGGCGCTCTCCGATCTTCAGAAACGCATCATGCTGCGCCTTGCTGCC
>NZ_JBIIOT010000131.1:0-11411 GCF_044336785.1 Tardiphaga sp.
GTCTCTCCAAACGGGAGAGTGAGACAATCCAAATGACGGTTCTGGTCACCGGCGGCGCTGGTTACATCGGAAGTCACATGGTGCATGCGCTGGTGGAAGCCGGCGAGAATGTCGTTGTCATCGACAATCTGTCCACCGGCTTCTCCACCTATCTGCCCGAAGGCGTGCCGCTGTTCATCGGCGATGTCGCTGACGAGAATCTCGTCGAGGGCGTGATCAATGCCCACGGCGTCGATGCCATCATCCATTTCGCGGGCTCCGTCGTCGTGCCGGAATCCATGCGCGATCCGCTCGCCTACTATCGCAACAACACCGCGACCTCACGCAACCTGCTCAACGCAGCGGTAAAGTGCGGCGTCAAGCGGTTCATCTTCTCATCGACGGCCGCGGTCTATGGCAATCCTGACTTCACACCGGTTGCTGAAGATGCGCCGACGCGCCCGCTCTCGCCCTACGGCTCCTCGAAGCTGATGACCGAAATCATGCTGCACGACATCGCGCCGGCCTATGGCATGGAATTCGTCGTGCTGCGCTACTTCAATGTCGCCGGCGCCGATCCGCAAGGACGCACCGGCCTCGCCACCATGGGCGCAACACACCTGCTCAAGATCGCCGTCGAGGCCGCCACCGGCCAGCGCAGCAAGATCGACGTCTATGGCACCGATTATCCGACCCCGGACGGCAGCTGCATCCGCGATTTCATCCATGTCAGTGATCTCGTCCAGGCGCATCGCGCCGCCCTCGGTTATCTGCGCGAAGGCGGCACCTCGACAACACTGAATTGCGGCTATGGCCGCGGCTATTCGGTGCTGGAGACGATCGAGGCCGTGCGCCGTGCATCCGGCCGGAACTTCGCGGTTCAATACGCCCCGCGCCGTGACGGCGACATCATGACCATGATCGCCAATACGTCCCGCATCCAGGCCACCCTTAACTGGACACCTGTTTACGACGACCTCGAAACCATCGCCCGCCACGCGCTCGCATGGGAGGAGAAACTCGCCCGGGAGCGCTTCGGGGTCGAACTGATGGCACAATCGGCCTAATTCAGGCCCGAGCCACGGTTCGACGGACGGGTTAACAAAGTCCTGACAAGCCCTATTTTGGCTTGAAAATCCTTGGTTTAACAGGCAATCAGGCGGCTGTTTCGCAACGCCGACCGGGCGCCCGGCACACTGCCGCGGGCGGTTCCGTTCAGCGCCTCTGGACCGCGGATGGCCAAAGTTACACGCAAAATTACCGACGATCCCTCGGGCGCCTGGGCGCTGATCCGCCGCCTGGTCACTGAACAGGCCGCCACCTATTGGCGCCGCTACCTCGCCGCCTTCCTGCTGATGGCCCTCTCCGCCGGCGCTACCGCCTCCTCCGCCTATATGCTCGGCGAGGTCATCAACCAGGCCTATGTGGACCGCAGCATCGAGCGCATCGCGCTATTCTCCGGCTTCGTGGTCATCATCTTCCTGGTCAAGGGTGCGGCGACCTACGGCCACACCGTTATCCTGTCCAAGATTTCCAATGCCATCGTCGCCAATAATCAGCGCCGGCTGTTCGCCAAGCTGATGAGCGAGAGCATCGGCTTCTTCTCCGAGCGCCACTCCTCCGAATTCCTGCAGCGCCTAACCGCCGGCGCTAATTCGGTGACGCAGGTGCTGAACCTGCTGATCAATGCCGTCGGCCGCGATCTGCTGTCGCTCATCGCGCTGGTCGGCGTAATGGTGATGCAGGACCCCTATATGGCGATCACCGGCTTCCTTGTGGCGCCACCGGCGATCCTGGTGCTGCGCAAGCTGGTTCGCCGCATCAAGGGCCTGGCGCGCAACCAGTTCACCGGCACGGCCGAAATTCTCGAAGTGATGCAGGAGTCGCTGCAGGGCATCCGCACCGTCAAGGCCTTCACGCTCGAACAGACGATGCAGGCGCGCATGGAAGCCAGCATCACCTCCGTCGAGCAGAACGCCAACAAGATGGCGCGTGTCTCCAGCCGCTCCTCGCCGCTGATGGAAAGCCTCGGCGGCTTCGCCATTGCCGGCGCGCTGATGTATGGCGGCTACCGCGTGGTGGCGATGGGCGCGACGCCCGGCCAGTTCTTCTCCTTCATCACCGCTTTCCTGCTCGCTTATGAGCCGGCCAAGCGCCTCGCGCGGCTGAACATCGATCTCAACAGTCAGTTGATCGGCGCGCACACGCTGCTGGAGATCGTCGATAGCCCGGCCACCGAGCCCAATGACGATCACAAGCCTCCGCTAAAGCTGACCGACGCTCGCGTTGAATTGCGCGACGTCACTTTCCGCTACCGCCCCAGCGAGATCGTGCTGAATCGGATGAGTTTTGTCGCCGAGCCCGGCAAGATGACCGCCCTTGTCGGCCCCTCCGGCGGTGGCAAGTCCACGGTGCTGGCACTGCTGCTGCGCATGTATGAGGTCAGCGAAGGCCAGGTCGTGATCGACGGCCAGAACATCGCCGATGTCTCCCGTCACTCGCTGCGCAGCCAGACCGCCTATGTCGGCCAGGACGTCTATATGTTCCGTGGCACCATTCGCGAGAACATAGCCTTCGGCAAGCCAGGCGCGACCGAGGACGAGATCGTTGCTGCGGCCAAGGCCGCCTGCGCGCATGACTTCATCCTCAGCTTCCCGCTGGGCTATGACACGCCGGTTGGCGAACATGGCACCACACTGTCGGGCGGCCAGCGCCAGCGCATCGCCATCGCCCGCGCGCTGGTGAAGAATGCGCCACTGATCCTGCTCGACGAGGCCACCGCAGCGCTGGATTCCGAATCCGAGAAATCGGTGCAGGAAGCTATCGAGCATCTCTGCCAGAACCGCACCACCATCGTCATCGCGCATCGCCTGCACACCATCATGCATGCTGACGCGATCCTGGTGGTCGAGGGTGGCGAGATCGTCGAGCGCGGCCGCCACGATGACCTGCTGCGCCGGGATGGCCGCTATGCGTCCTTCTTCCGCCTGCAGCATCGTGAAGCCTCCCCGCTGGCGCCGCTCGACGCATCGGCGTAAGAACGTCCCCGGCCGCCTCGCAGCGGATCAATGTCACTTGCAACCAGTCTGAGACACCTTTCATGACCGCTTCCTACGTGATCACTCCGCCGCCGCAGGCCGCCATCGCTGTTCAGGGCGAGACCGCCAAATTTCCGGTCCGCCGCGTCTGGTGTGTCGGCCGCAACTATCTCGAGCACATCCGCGAACTCGGCAATGACGAGCGCAACCCTCCCTTCTTCTTCGCCAAGCACGCCGACATGACCGCGGCCGACGGCAGCGTGATCCCCTACCCAACGCTGACCAAGGACATGCAGCACGAAGTCGAGCTGCTGGTCGCGCTGAAGAGCGGCGGTCTCAACATCTCGCCCGAACAGGCCCTCGATCACGTCTGGGGCTACGGCGTCAGCGTCGATCTCACCCGCCGCGACCTGCAGACGATCTCGCGCAAGAAAGAGCAGCCCTGGGAGATCGGCAAGTCGTTCGACCAGTCGGCCCCGACGGGCGCACTAATCCCAGCCTCGAAGTCCGGTCATCCCTCCAAGGGCAAGATCTGGCTGTCGGTGAACGGCACCGAGCGCCAGAAGGGCGACCTGTCGGAAATGATCTGGAATATCGCCGAGATCATCTCGAAGCTGTCGCTGCAGGTCGAACTCGGCGCCGGCGACGTCATCCTCACCGGCACGCCAGCCGGCGTCGCTGCGCTCAATCCCGGCGACAAGGTGGAGTGCGGCGTGGACGGCATCGGCACCTTGAAGTTCGCGATCAGCGAGCCCAAGTAAGCGCCAGCAAAGCTGGACGAGCCAAGAAAAATCAAAAAGGCCGCGCATCCTGCGCGGCCTTTGTCGTTTTCAGCCCAGGATACATCACATGAGACTCGAACTCGGCCTCGACACGTTTGGCGACGTCACGCGCGGCGCTGACGGCCAGATGCTGTCGCATGCACAGGTCATCCGCAACGTCATCGACGAAGCCGTATTGGCCGATCAACTCGGCGTCGATTTCTTCGGCGTCGGCGAACATCACCGCGCCGACTTCGCCGTGTCCGCACCTGAAGTCGTGCTTGCCGCCATTGCTGCGCGCACGAAACGCATACGTTTGGGATCAGCCGTAACGGTACTGAGCTCGGACGATCCAATCCGTGTCTTCCAGCGCTTTGCGACAGTCGATGCTGCATCCAACGGCCGCGCCGAAGTGATCCTTGGCCGCGGCTCGTTCACCGAGTCCTTCCCGCTGTTCGGCTTCAAGCTCGATCAGTATGAGACGCTGTTCGAGGACAAGCTCGATCTGTTTGCGGAGCTGGTGAATAGCGATGAAGTCACCTGGAGCGGCACCACCCGCCCTCCTCTGGCCAATCAGCACGTTTATCCGCCGATAGAGACCGGCAACCTCGTGACCTGGATCGGCGTCGGGGGCAGCCCGCAATCCGTGGTGCGCGCCGTGCGCTACGACATGCCATTGATGCTCGCCATCATCGGAGGCGATCCCGAGCGTTTCAAACCCTATGTCGATCTCTATCACCGCGCCTATGCCGAGATTAAGCGTCCCGCGAAGCCGATCGGCGTGCATTCACCCGGCTATGTCGCCGCCAGCGACGAGCAGGCGCGGGAGGACATCTGGGGCGACTACAAGCAGATGCGCGACCGCATCGGCAAGGAGCGCGGCTGGCCGCCGATGGAACGGCGCGAATTCGACCAGGAGGTCGATCACGGCTCGCTCTATGTGGGATCGCCGGAGACCGTGGCGAAGAAGATCGCGAAGACAGCGAAGGCGCTCGGCCTGTCGCGCTTCGACATGAAATACAGCGCAGGCCCTTTGCCGCATGAGAAGCTGATGAGCTGCATCGAACTCTACGGGACCAAGGTCATTCCGATGGTGCGGGAGATGCTGAAGTAACACGCCTACTGTCATCGCCCGGCCTGACCGGGCGATCCAGTACACGCTACCGTTTGAGTCTACTGGGTCACCCGGTCGAGCCGGGTGACGACAGTTGGAGTGAAAAACAAAAGCCCCGGATCGCTCCGGGGCTTTTCTTATTCAATCGGTCAAGCCGAAATCAGTAGCGATAGTGCTCGGCCTTGAACGGGCCTTCCTGCTTCACGCCGATGTAAGCGGCCTGCTCGGTGCTGAGCGTGCTCAGCTTGACGCCGATCTTCGCCAGATGCAGGCGCGCGACCTTCTCGTCGAGCGACTTCGGCAGCACATACACTTCCTTCTTGTACTTGCTGTCCTTGTTGTTCGCGAACAGTTCGATCTGCGCCAGCGTCTGGTTGGTGAAGGACGCCGACATCACGAAGGACGGGTGACCGGTCGCATTGCCGAGATTGACCAGGCGGCCTTCCGACAGCAGGATCATGCGCTTGCCGTCGGGGAAGGTGATTTCGTCCACCTGCGGCTTGATGTTGTCCCACTTGAGGTTCTTCAACGTCGCGATCTGGATCTCGTTGTCGAAGTGACCGATGTTACAGACAATCGCACGATCCTTCATCGCGCGCATGTGCTCGATGGTGATGATGTCCTTGTTACCGGTGGCGGTCACGAAGATGTCGGCGCGCGGTGCCGCGTCTTCCATGGTCACGACTTCATAGCCTTCCATCGCCGCCTGCAGCGCGCAGATCGGATCGATTTCGGACACCAGCACGCGGCAGCCGGCCTGGCGCAGCGACGCGGCCGAACCCTTGCCGACGTCGCCGAAGCCGGCAACCATGGCGACCTTGCCCGACATCATGACGTCGGTGCCGCGACGGATGCCATCGACCAGCGATTCACGGCAGCCATAGAGGTTGTCGAACTTCGACTTGGTGACGGAGTCATTGACGTTGATGGCAGGCCACAGCAGCGTGCCGGCCTTCTGCATGTCGTACAGGCGATGCACGCCCGTGGTGGTTTCTTCCGAAACGCCCTTGATGCTCTCGGCGTTCGCCTTGAAGTAACCCTTCGGCTTTTGCTTGAGCTGCTTCTTCAACAGCGCGAAGAACACTTCCTCTTCTTCCGAACCCGGCTTGTCCAGGAACGCCGTGTCGCCGTTCTCGGCGCGCAGGCCGAGATGGACATACATGGTGGCGTCGCCGCCGTCATCGAGGATCATGTTCGGGTGACCACCGCCATGCCAGTCGAACAGCTTTGCGGTGTAGTCCCAATACTCCGTCAGGGATTCGCCCTTGACGGCGAACACCGGGATGCCGGCAGCGGCGATCGCGGCGGCGGCGTGATCCTGGGTCGAATAGATGTTGCACGAGACCCAGCGAATGTCTGCGCCGAGCGCCTTCAGCGTCTCGATGAGCACGCCGGTCTGGATGGTCATGTGCAGCGAGCCGGCAATGCGGGCACCCTTCAGCACCTGCTTCGGGCCGAATTCTTCACGGGTGGCGATAAGGCCGGGCATTTCGGTCTCGGCGATCGAGAGCTCCTTGCGGCCGAAGGGTGCCAGCGAAATGTCCTTGACGATGTAGTCGGAGAAACCGGCGGGAGCGGTCATGTTCAAATCCTTGCTGATGTCGTCATTCCTGGGCGCTCGCGCCTTCGCGAGCGAACCCGGAATCCCGATGTGATAGTCACTGCTAGGTTCCGGGTTCACATGCGCGAAGATGCGCATGTGCCCCGGAACGACGGGGGTGTTGTTAGACGTTGCGCTTCAGCGCATCGACGAGGTCGGTCTTCTCCCAGGAGAAGCCACCATCCGCATCGGGCGTGCGGCCGAAATGGCCGTAGGCGGCGGTGCGGGCGTAGATCGGCTTGTTGAGGTCGAGATGCTTGCGGATACCGCGCGGCGTCAGATCCATCGACGCGGCGACCGACTTCTCGATCACATCGTCAGCGACCTTGCCGGTGCCGTGGGTGTCCACATAGATCGACAGCGGACGCGCCACGCCGATGGCGTAAGCGAGCTGCAGCGTCGCCTTGTCGGCGAGGCCGGCAGCGACGATGTTCTTCGCGACATAACGGGCAGCGTAAGCAGCCGAGCGATCGACCTTGGTCGAATCCTTGCCCGAGAACGCGCCGCCGCCATGCGGGGCTGCGCCACCGTAGGTGTCGACGATGATCTTGCGGCCGGTCAGACCTGCGTCGCCATCGGGACCGCCGATGAAGAACTTGCCCGTCGGGTTGATGTGCCAGATCGTCTTGTCGGTGATCCAGCCGTCCGGCAGCGCCTTGCGGACATAAGGCTCGACGCGCTCGCGCACCTGGTTCGAGGTCATGTCCTCGACGAGATGCTGATGCGACACGACGATCTCGCGCACGCCGACCGGCTTGCCGTTTTCATACTGAACGGTGACCTGGCTCTTGGAGTCCGGGCCGAGCACCTTTTCGGTGCCGGCATGACGGGCTTCCGAGATCAGGCGCAGGATCTTGTGCGCGTAGAAGATCGGGGCCGGCATCAGTTCCGGGGTTTCGTTCGACGCGTAGCCGAACATGATGCCCTGATCGCCGGCGCCTTCTTCGGCATTGGTCGGCTGCTTGGCATCGACGCCTTGCGCGATGTCTGCCGACTGCGGATGCAGCAGGATCTGCACATCGGCCTTCTGCCAGTGGAAACCGTCCTGCTCGTAGCCGATATCCTTGATGGCGGCGCGAACGACGGCTTCGATGTGATCATTGGTGACGGTCGAGGGACCGCGGGTTTCGCCGGCGATCACGACCTTGTTGGTGGTGGCGAGGGTTTCGCAGGCGGCGCGGATGTCCCAGGGATCGATGCCCGCCTTCGGGCCTTCGCGGAAGAACAGATCGACGATCTCGTCCGAGATGCGATCGCAGATCTTGTCGGGATGGCCTTCGGAAACGGATTCACTGGTGAAGAGATAAGACGCGCGCATCAACTGATCCTCTGTGTTTGCGCCGGGGACGGCAGTTCGTTGGATGTTTCGGCTTGTTCGATGTGTCAGTCGCGACGCCGCGAGATGACGTAGGATTCGTCGTAAAACCAGAGACCGTTGTGCTTGCGCAAAACCTCTCTCGTGGCATCCAGATAACGGCCGCTCTGCGTCACTTCCGTCAAACGGTCATCCTCGATTTGGGCCACATAGACCGCCGCGTTCCAGGCTGCGAATGCCGTCGAGGTTCCGATCGAACCGGTGACCTCATTCGGCAGCGCCTCCATGGCGTAGCGAAAGATCGACCGCTGGTCGGAATAGGCATTGAAGTTCAGATCGCGGCCGGCGGAGCCCAGCTCGTATTTCACTGCCCGCAATAGCTCATGCCGCGAGACGGCGAAAGGATTTTCTTTGGGCCAGACGGCTTGGACAATCTCCATACCGGGGTCCTGCCCATGCGAATGGATGCCAATCAGCCGCCCACCTGCCCGCAGTGCCCGGGCCAGTGGAGCTATGATGCGGCGGGCACGAAATTGGACAGAACTTTTCGCGCGATAGGGCTGGGACGCGATAATCAGGTCGAAATTGGCCTCGGTACGCCCGGCGCGGGGGATGATGTTGTCGAGCAAAAAACGGTGGTCTTCGCGGTAGACCACCAATGCGACGGGGCGCTCATAGGTCGGCATGCCCGAGCGCGGATTGATGCTGGCGCGCCAATTGTCCTCTAGAAAAGCTCCAAGACCCGCGATCTGGTCAGCGAATTCCCCGGAGGAGCCGCCGCGCAAGGGAACCTCGTGCCAGATCATGGCGGCGGCGGCGGTCGGCGATGCGGGGGTCAGGCTCGGGGCTTCGGCGTAGTGCATGTTGGTGAGCACAAACACCGTGGCTGGATGCTCGAACAGGCGATCCGGGATCTTGTCGAGGGTCAGGCGGGCATCTTCAAGGCTGAGTTCCTTGCCCGCGATGTAGAACGGCATATGCGGAAAACGGCCGTGCATCGAGCGCATCACGCGCGACAGCACGGTGCCGTCGCCGACGCCGGCATCGAACACGCGCAGCGCCGGCGGGCGCGGATGGATGTTGGCGAGCTCCAGCGCGACGCGATCGGCGATCACCCGCTTTTCCGAGCAGGTGTGCACGAAAAGCAGGTATTTCTGCCGGTTTTCGAAGAATCGAAAATTGCTGCGCGGATCGCGGCGCTCGATCGGCGCCTCCAGACCTGGCGGCGGCGGCACGCCTTCCGGCATCGACTGGGCAATGAAAGCCTGGATCCGCTCCAGCGTATCGATGGTGATGCGCTTGCCCTCGCGCAGGCGCGCGACCAGCTTGCCGTCATTCACCGCGCGGCGGCCGAAGGTCGATTCCGCCATCTCCGCCTGGCGACAGAAATCCGAGATGATTCCGAGGATCTGGTCGTTTTTCATTGAATTTCTTGCGGCTTTCTAGCGGCAGAACATGTGGCAGGCTTGCGGCAGCCTGGCGGCGAGGAGTGGGCAGACACACCCCCTGCCCACTCTCTAGCATACTCTGCCCACTGACGAAATGGTCTTCATTTTCGTGGTCAGGATTCACGATTAACGCGAGAACATGGTCCATCCACCCGGCCGACCCGCAACTATGGGGGGTGGCCTGTCTCGCTCCTGTCGGAACCGCGTGATAGATGGATACCCATCGGTGCGATGCAGCATCGTTAGGGCATTTAAAGAGGCTGGAGCGACTGATGCGCATTGCGATGATCGGCACGGGCTACGTCGGACTGGTATCGGGCGCTTGTTTTGCCGATTTCGGCCATCACGTGACCTGCGTGGACAAAGCGGCGAACAAGATCGAGGCGCTCAAACGCGGTGAAATCCCGATCTATGAACCCGGCCTCGACGCCCTCGTCGCCGCCAATGTGAAGGCCGGCCGGCTTGAATTCACCACCGATCTCGCCGATCCCGTCGCCAAGGCCGATGCGATCTTCATCGCCGTCGGCACCCCGTCCCGCCGCGGCGACGGCCATGCGGACCTGTCCTACGTCCATGCCGCCGCGCACGAGATCGCGCAGAACCTGACCGGCTTCACCGTCGTCATCACCAAATCCACCGTCCCGGTCGGGACCGGCGACGAGGTCGAGCGCATCATCAAGGAGGCCAATCCGGCCGCCGATGTCGCCGTCGCCTCCAACCCCGAATTCCTGCGCGAAGGTGCTGCGATCCGTGACTTCAAGCATCCCGACCGCATCGTGGTCGGGACCGAGGACGAGCGCGCGCAGAAGGTCGTCGCCGAGATCTACCGCCCGCTTTATCTGAACCAGGCGCCGATCATGTATACCGGCCGCCGCACCGCCGAACTGATCAAATACGCCGCCAACGCATTTCTCGCGACCAAGATCACCTTCATCAACGAGATCGCCGATCTCGCCGAGCGCACCGGCGCCGATGTGCAGGACGTCGCCCGCGGCATCGGTCTCGACAACCGCATCGGCGCGAAATTCCTGCATGCCGGCCCCGGCTTCGGCGGCTCCTGCTTCCCCAAGGATACCCGCGCGCTGGTCAAGACCGGCCAGGATTATGAAGCGCCACTGCGCATCGTCGAAGCCGTGCTCACCGTCAACGACAATCGCAAGCGCGCGATGGCGCGCAAGGTGCAGCATGCGCTGGGCGGCAGCCTGCGCGGCAAGACGGTCGGCGTGCTCGGCCTCACCTTCAAGCCGAATACGGACGACATGCGCGAAGCCCCATCCATCCCGCTGATCACGGCGCTGCAGGACCTCGGCGCGACCGTGCAGGCCTATGACCCCGTCGGCATGGAGCAGGCCAAGAGCGAGCTGCCCTCCTCCGTGATCTATAGCGAGGACGCCTATGCCTGCGCCACGGGTGCCGATGCGCTGGTGATCGTGACGGAGTGGGAGCAATTCCGTGCGCTCGATCTCGCGCAGATCAAGGCGAAGATGAAGCAGCCGGTGCTGGTCGATCTGCGCAACGTGTATCGGCCGGAGGAGATGGAGAAGGCCGGCTTCACGTATGAAAGCGTGGGGCGCGGGAAGAATTAGCACCGGCAGTCGTGCGAATACACCTCATCGCTCCAGCGCGGGCATAACATCAGGCTCTTCAGTCGCCTTGCGCAAGATGGCGGCAGCTATCGTTTCATTGGTGACTTCGACCGGAGTTTCACTTGCATCGACAGCGAGTACGCCGATCACCTCCATCGGCGCACTCAAAATATAAGCCTCTGCCAAATCCGCCAGCCTGGTTGTTTCTGCCCGCATGAATTCAGCTGTCCAGTCGGATGGAATTCCCTTCACCGACGCGTATTCCGCATCGGATATGCTTTGGGCATGCCAGCGGATTTGATCGACAATTTTTTGTGGAGAGTAGTTCGGTGGTTTGCCGGATGCGGCCATGATCAGCGGACCTAACGAACACATCTGCGTAGCAATTGCGATCAAATCCGCAAAGTCGCGCGCCTTCCGTCGACTCGCTGCCGCAAGGATCTTGTTCACCGCGAGGTCGGCCTGATGCAGTCGAAGCCCCCACTGCTCATCATGGACCAAAGGAAAAAACCGGATCCGGGTGTCACTCATCCACTGGATGACGGTCGAAGACGCATTGTCGGAGACGGT
>NZ_JBIIOT010000193.1:0-2816 GCF_044336785.1 Tardiphaga sp.
GGAGCGCAAGGCCCCGCCTGTGCATTCAACTACTGTCCACCCCCGAGGGTATGCACATAGACCGTCAGTGCCTTGATGGTCGCGGGATCCAAGCGATCGACCCAGGCGGGCATCACGCCGTTGCGGCCGTTGGTGATGGTCTGGATGATGGTCGCTTCGTCGGAGCCATAGAGCCAAATGCCGTCGGTCAGGTTCGGCGCACCCATGTCCTGATTGCCCTTGCCGGCATCGCCGTGACAGGAGGCGCAGTTATCGGCAAACAGCTTCCTGCCGGATTCGGCGTCATAGCCCTTCGCCGTCGACAGACCCGCCAGTGCGCGGACATAGTTCGCCACCGTGACGATCTCATCCTTCTTCAGGATGCCATCGCGACCGAAGGCCAGCATGGCGCCTTCATGGGCCTCGCCATTGCCTGAGCGTGCGCCGAACTTGATCGTCTTCTCGATCGCCTCCAGCGAGCCACCCCAGATCCAGTCGTCGTCATTGAGGTTCGGAAACCCCCTGGAGCCGGCCGCACCCGTGCCGTGACACGGCGCGCAATTGTCGCCGAACACGGTCTTGCCCTTGGCACGCGCGAGCGCAAGCAGGGCCGGATCCTTTTCGATCTGCTCCAGCGACGCATTGTTGAGTGCGGCCATCTTGTCGCCGCGGATCTTGTCGAGATTGGCCATCTCGACGCTGATATCCGCACGCGACGAATAGCCGATCACGCCCGTGGCGTAGCTGGAAACCAGCGGCCATGAGGGATAGACGACCCAATAGCCCACCGCCCAGATGATGGTGAGATAGAAGGTCCACACCCACCAGCGCGGCAGCGGTGTGTTGAGCTCCTTGATGCCGTCCCAGGAATGACCTGTCGTGGTCTTGCCGGTGGCGTGGTCGAGTTCTTCGTGATGACTGCTCATGATGGCATCAATCCTCTCGCAGCGGCATCTGCGCCGCTGCGTCGAACGTGGCCTTGTTGCGCGGCCACAGCGCGTAGGTAACGATGGCGACGAAGATGCCGACGAACAGCGGAGTCCACATGGTAAGGACGAGGTTCGAGGCGAAATTCTCGACGGTCAGAATGGCACGCATGATCTGTCCTCAGCGCAGGTTGGCCTTGTCGTTGTAAAGTTTGAAGTCGACGAGCGTGCCGAGCATCTGCAAGTAGGCGACCAGCGCATCCATCTCGGTCGGCAAGCCAGGCTTGCCATCGAAATTGCGCGCCACCGCCTTCGGGTAACGCTTGGTCAATGCATCGACATCGCCATTGTCGGGATCGGACTGCGCCTTGAGATCGGCGACGGCATTGGCGATCATGTCGTCCGTATAGGGCACGCCGACTGCACGATTGGTGCGCAGATGACCGGCGATGCTGTCGGGATCGACGGGTGTGTCGGACAGGAACTTGTAGCCCGGCATCACCGACTGCGGCACGACGTTCTGTGGCTTGGTCAAGTGAGCAACATGCCACTCGTCCGAATACTTGGCGCCGACACGGGCGAGATCAGGCCCGGTGCGCTTCGACCCCCACTGGAACGGATGGTCATACATGCTCTCCGCAGCGAGCGAGTAGTGGCCGTAACGCTCCACTTCGTCGCGCAGCGGGCGCACCATCTGCGAATGGCAGAGATAACAGCCTTCGCGCACATAGACGTTGCGGCCCGCGAGTTCGAGCGGGGTGTAGGGACGAACGCCCTCCACCGCCTCGATGGTGCTCTTGAGATAGAACAGCGGCGCAATCTCGACGATGCCACCGATGGCAATGACGAGAATGATGCCCACGATCAGGATGATCGAGTTCTTCTCGAGGATTTGGTGTCTGCTCCAGAACGACATGGTGTGATCCTCACTCCGCCGGCTGCAGCGCGGCATTGCCGAGCGTGGCGCCGGATTCTTCTTCGCCGACACGCACGGTCATCCACAAATTGTAGGCCATGATCAGCGCGCCGATCAGGAACAGGCCGCCGCCTGCGGCACGGATGATGTAGAAGGGATGCATCGCCTCGACGCTCTCGATGAACGAGTATTCGAGAAAGCCGAGCGAGGTATAGGCACGCCACATCAAGCCCTGGAGGATGCCCGAGACCCACATCGCCGAGATGTAGAGAACGATGCCGAGCGTCGCGATCCAGAAGTGCCACTCCACCAGCTTCAGGCTGTAGAGCTGCTTGCGATTCCACAGCCACGGCACCAGGCAATACAGCGCGCCGAAGGAGACGAAGCCGACCCAGCCGAGCGCACCGGAATGCACGTGACCGATGGTCCAGTCGGTGTAGTGGCTCAGCGAATTGACGACCTTGATGGACATCAGCGGACCTTCGAAGGTCGCCATGCCGTAGAACGCCACCGACACCACCAGCATGCGCAGCACAGGATCCGTGCGCAGCTTGTCCCACGCACCCGACAGCGTCATCAGGCCGTTGATCATACCGCCCCAGGAGGGCATCCACAGCATGATCGAGAAGGTCATGCCGAGCGTCTGCGTCCAGTCGGGCAGCGCCGTATAATGCAGGTGATGCGGGCCGGCCCAGATATAGAGGAAGATGATCGCCCAGAAGTGCACAATGGAGAGGCGATATGAATAGACCGGCCGCTCGGCGCGCTTCGGGATGAAGTAGTACATGATGGCGAGGAAGCCGGCAGTGAGGAAGAAGCCCACCGCATTGTGGCCATACCACCACTGGAACATGGCATCCTGCACGCCGGCCCAGGCGACATAGGACTTGGAGCCGAAGATCGAGACAGGCAGCGCCGGGTTATTGCCGAGATGCAGCACCGCGATGGTGATGATGAAGGCGAGATAGAACCAGTTGGCGACGAAGATATGCGGC
>NZ_JBIIOT010000133.1:0-10917 GCF_044336785.1 Tardiphaga sp.
CTCCCGGCTTGCTTCGCAATCCGACCTCTCCCCACCGGGGAGAGGTAACCGAGCGTCGCTGCGCACTCTCAGTTAGAACCTCGGCGCCCGCTTCTCCTTGAACGCCGTTGTCCCTTCCTTGATCTCATCCCCGCGCATGCTGTCCCGCGCGCGCTTGTCCGCAGCGTCCTCGTCCAGCTCGCCGCGGGCGAATTCGTTGATCGCCTGTTTCATCCCACGCATGGCCTTTGGCGCATTGCCGGACAATACCGTTGCGAGCTTGTCTACCTCGCCATCCAGCGCCCGCGTGGTCGCGATCGCCGTCAGATAGCCAATCCGCAGCATCTCATGCGCATCGATCTTCTCCGCGGTCAGGAACAGACGTTTGGCATTGTCCACGCCGAGCCGGCTCACATAGCGTTTGATGCCGCCTTTGTAATAATGCAGCCCGAGCCTTGCTGCCGGCATGAACATCTCGGCCATGTCCACCCCGATACGGAAGTCGCAGGCCAGCGCCAGGTCCGTGGAGCCGCCATAGACGCCGCCGTTCAGCCGGCAGATGGTCGGTACGCCGAGGTCTTCCAGCCGGTTGGCGACGGCCTCGAAGGCTGAGCCGGATGAGCCATCGGCGGGCGTGCTCGCCGCCCGGGCCGCAATCGCCGTCAGGTCGAAGCCGGCGCTGAAAGCACGGCCGGTGCCGGTCAGTACCAGCACCCGGACGGCCGGATTCGTCTCGACCCGGTCGAAATGAGCCATCAGCGTGTCCAGATCGGCCTGCGACAGCCGGTTCAGCTTGGCAGGGCGGTTGAGGCGTATGGTGGCGCGAGGGCCGTCGATGGTGAGGATTGGGGCCGAATTATCGGGGGTGTCTGTCGTTTCCGACATGTTGTTCTCCTTTGCAGCTGGCCGACGGTGCCCGTGCGCCCCGGGCGCGTCAATCGCCATGCCTGATCGGCGCATTTTCAGAAGTTGCAGGGCAGGCTATGATGACCCCATAGGTTCTATTGCGGCTCGCGCGCTTCCGGTCATTGATTTTTCATATGGACGGGACACATAGCGGGCGCACTCTCTGAAACCGGTTCGCGCCCATGGATATGTCCTATCTCCATCATTTCGGCAGTGCCGCCGCCACGATCTTCGTGGTGGCAACGGCCACCATGCGGACGATGATCCCACTGCGGGTGTTCGGCATCATGGCCAATCTGCTGCTGATCGCGATCTCGATCCCGACCCATAATTATCCGACGCTGGTGCTGCATGCAGTGTTGCTGCCGGTGAATATCTGGCGCTTGCGCCAGATGCTGCAGCTGGTGCGCGACGTGAAGAAGTCCGTGAATTCGGACCTATCGATGGAGTGGCTGAAGCCGTTCATGACCAAGCAGAAATGCAAGGCGGGCGAAGTCCTGTTCTACAAGGACGAGAAGGCCGACCGGATGTTCTACATCGTCTCCGGCCGCTATCGCCTCGTGGAGTCCGGCATCGAACTGCCGGTCGGTGCCATCGTTGGCGAGCTGGGCATGCTGTCGCCGCTCGGCGAGCGCACGCAGACGCTGGAATGTATCGAGGCCGGCCTGGTGCTGAGCGTCACTTATGCGCAAGTGGAAGAACTCTACGTCCAGAATCCCGAATTCGGATTCTTTTTCCTGCGGCTTGCCAGTGCGCGGCTGTTCGAGAATATCGGCACGCTGGAAGCACGGCTGTCGCAGCGCGATGTGCCGATGCCTGTGCCAGTGGCGGCAGCGCAGGCCGTTTAACAGTCAGGGATCGTCGTGGTCGGCTTCACCAATGTCATCCGCTCGACCATCCGCGAGATCGCGGGGATCAACGATGTCGCTGCGGTAGAGTATCCGGTCGGGCTTCCGGCAGCGGTGCAGCCAATCGCACAGGATGCTGTTGCACTTTTGATCGACTATCAGAGCGAAGCCTATGCACAGCTCTATTGCGATCGCCTCCGCCGATTCATCGGCAAGCGCGGTGTCGATGACGATTTGTTCGTCGAGATCGCGCAATTGCTCGTTTCACGCATGGGCTATCTCGATCCGATCCGCATCGCGCAATTGAAGCTGCAGGAGCCCGTGACGCCGGGCCGCAAGTCCTTGGTGGACAAGCGGCGCTTCCGCCTGGACGAACTCGTGTCGTCGCTTCCCGATATCGTTGGCAAGCCCGCCATGCGGCTGCTGGAGCGCATCTATTGCGCGCATCGCACGATGCAGATCCGCTTCAGCAAGGCGAGCATTGTCGGCATCAAACGCCTCGAATTCGAGGCTTGGCTGCGGCATTGGCGCCGCCTGTCGACGCGCTACGAGCAGGAGCGCGTCTGGGTCGAGCGCTGGCTGCATATGATCGACCGCGCGTTGACCAAACGGCCTGATGCGGTGATTGCGGTGGTGCGTTCGGCCACCATGATCGAAGGCTATGGCACCGGCTATCGCCATGGGATGGCGGCCTGGCACCAGATCATCGACGGCCTCGCAAAACCGAGCTTCGACGGCCTGCTCGATATCGCTGATCTCAGTGGCGCCATCGAGCGCGCCCGCACGGTGCCGCGCGATCCCAAGGGGGAGCAATTGCGGAAGGCGATCGGCGAGTTACGCGGCCATGTGCTGGCGCATTGATATGCGGAGCGCATTGACGGCGTGGCAAAAGGCGCAACACGATGCAGTGAATTTACCGGTTCCGCGGCGTGCATTCCCGGCGCCGGGATGTCATAAATGGGGCGAGCGACGGTCGGCCGAGAGGTCGCCCGTTGTGACTGCAAAAAGGGGCCAGCGTGTTTCCTGCAATGTCGTCGTCGATTGCTCTGGGCGGGCTTGTCGGCTGGATGCTCGCGCTCACGGTCAAGCACGTGATCGCGGACTTCATGCTGCAAAATGCCTGGCTCGCAATGGGCAAGGATCAGAAGACCGGCTGGGCGCTGCCGCTGCTCATTCATTGCGCGATTCATGGCGTGCTCACGACCGCCATCATTGCCGCTGTTCAGCCAAAGCTCTGGTTTCTCGGGCTGGTCGATTTCGCGATCCACATCATGATCGATCGCGCCAAGGGATGGACGGTGGCGCATTACGGCGTCACGCAGGCCTCGCGCTGGTTCTGGTGGCTGATCGGAATCGACCAGGCTTTGCACCATCTGACCGGCTTTTTTCTCGCCATTTATGTCGTTGCAAACAGCTGAATCGTCGAAAGTCTTGCGGCGAGCTTGTGTCAGGCTTGCGGCGGCCGCTGCCATATTTACCACTGTTGCGCAAGAGTCGCACCCGGCCGTTAAGCCTATTGGTTAACCGCACGTTAGCAAATTGAACCGCATCCTCGCTATCGAGGAGAACAACCCATGTGGTCCAGCCGTCAAGCTTTTGAGAACGATCGTTGCCCCGTCAGTGATGATCTGCTCGGTGCGATGTATCGTGCGAATGAAAATGGCCTGCCCCATCTCGTTGCCAGCGTGCCTTCGGAAGTGCGCGCGATGCTGGCGCTGTTCTGCTATCGCCGCAATCACATGCATGCGCTTGCGATCTCCATCGCATCGAGCTGCAACGAGCGCGAGCTGATCGAGCATGGCGGCCGCGTCGGTTCCACGCTTTATGCGCTGGCCAACGAAGCGCCTGCGGTGCGCAGCGTGTCGGTGTCGGCCTATAGCAGCCGCAAGGCGATCACGCTCTCGACCAAGCCGCTATCGACGCTGGCGCCGATGGATGATGATCTCGACGACGAGATCGAGACCGAACGCGATCGCGTCATCGCTTAAGTTACCAGTCCGGGGCTGCCAGGATCGGTAGTCCGTGGCGGCGCCGTGCCATGGCGCATTCGGGATCGCCGGGCATGCAGGTCCGGCAGACATCGGGCCGGATCTCATAGATCCCGCAGGCGACGAATTCGCCAACCTTGCCCGTCAGCGCGCTGCAGCGATCGCCATCGCAGCGCATGCCTGACTGCCGCTCATTCACGAATTTCTCCGGGATCAGATCGAGCTCCGCATCATCCTCGATGGTGAAGCGCGGCCAGTTGCTCGAATAGGAGCAGCAGGCGCCGCAGGCCTGACACGGGCTGTCTTCAGCGATGGGAGCGGTGGTCGTCATGGCGCGCGGTTTAGCGCGATCGGCAGCAGGTGGCCAGCCGATCACGCATCCGTCGGCGGTTCCCAAGCCAGCGTCTTGCGCCAGCGGCTGCGCAGCACTTCGCGCCTTTCCGGGTATTTTTCGTCGAGATATTCGGTTGTCACCGCGCGGTCGGTGCGAAAACTGCGGAAATCGCCGCGGAGCTCGCACCAGGCCGCGAGCAGGCGCACGGCTTCGAGATAGCCGACGGCGATCGGCCAGATGATGCGCTCGCTGGCGCGGCCGGATTCGTCGCGGTAGCAGAGCCGCACTTTCTTGCCGGCATGAATATGCGCGCGCATCTGCACCATATCGAGCGCATCCGGGATGCCGATGAAATTCGGTCGGGCACGGCTGGCCGGCTCCAGTACAAAGGGCCGAAGTTTTTCCGGAACGGTGTCGGCAATCTTGGCGATCAGGTCCTTCGCCGCTGTGGCGAGCGCCGGATCGGCATGGCCCATCACCCATTGCGCGCCGAGCACGGCGGCTTCGATCTCGTCAGGTGTCAGCATCAGAGGCGGCATGTCGAACCCACTCTCGAGAATGTAGCCCATGCCGGCCTCGCCTCGAATCGGCACGCGCTGGCCCATCAGGGTCGCGATATCGCGATAGATGGTGCGTTTGGACGTCTCCAGTTCGGTGGCAATCGCGTCCGCCGTCAGTGGCTTTCGCGTCCGCCGTAGCACCTGGATGATTTGGAACAGGCGATCCGCACGTCTCATTGCATCCTCGTCGCATGATGCTGACAGCATGTTGTCAGCAGGGGTCCGTCATACAGGAGCCAACCCTGAACACGGAAGGATTCCTGCGATGAACGCATTCGAAAGCCTGGGCTGTCCCCAAGACGACCGGCTCTGGCATCTGCGCGCCTGGCTGCTGGAGCGCGCGATTATCCTCATGGCCGGCGACTGGCGCTGGGCACTGTTCGGACTCGCCTGCCGGATGATGTCCGCCGGGCTGGCGCATGCGCGCCTGTGGCTCGTGTCCACCATGCGCTGCTGACACCACGGTGGCAGCAGCGTCCCTCTACAACGTCATCATCATCATCGGGAGAACGACATGATTACGCTTCACGGCGGCGGCGCAGGCTTCGGCCTGCCGGAAGTCAGCCCCTTCGTCACCAAGACCGAGGTCCAGCTCAAAATGGCCGGGCTCGCCTATCGCAAGCAGCCGTCAAAGCCGATGGCGTCACCGAAGGGACAAATGCCCTTTATCGAGGACGGTGCCGAGACCATTGCCGATTCAAGTTTCATCCGTGCGCATATCGAGAGCCAGCACGGAATCGATTTTGATGAAGGGCTCGATCTCTCTCAACGCGCGCAGGCCTGGGCCATGGAGCGGATGATCGAACATCATGTTTATTTCGCACTGGTCGGCGCCCGCTGGCTGAATGACGAGAATTTTGCGAAAGGCCCGGCGCAATTCTTCGACGATCTTCCAGCAGCGCAGCGCGATGGTGTACGCGCGGCCGTCCGCGAGCAGGTGAGGCATAATTATCTGGTCAGCGGTCTCGGCCGGCATTCGCCGGATGAGGCGCTCGAACTCGCCGGCCGCTCGCTGATGGCGCTGTCGCTGCTGCTGGCGGACAAGCCCTATCTGATGGGCGAACGTCCATGCGGCGCCGATGCAACAGCCTTCGCGGTATTGGCCGGCATCATGACGCCGTATTTCGATTCACCGCTGCGGCAGCGGTTGATGCAGTTCGGCAATCTCACGGCCTATGTGGATCGCATGATGGCGCGTTTCTATCCAGAGCATGATTGGCAGCGCCACGCCGAGGCGGCGTGATCACCTCCAACTGTCATCGCCCCGCTTGACGGGGCGATCCAGTACACGCTGCTGCTTGCGAGTTTACTGGGTCACCCGGTCAAGCCGGGTGACGACAAAGTTTGTTTGAGGCTAGCCAATTCAGCCTCCAACTCCGCGATCCTTGCATCGCGCTGGGCGACCGCCTGCGCCACATCCGCCGCATCGAATTTCTGCGGAATGTGCTGCGGGCAATTGGTGTCCCAAGCAGACACAGTGAACAGGATCACTTGTTCAGGCCGCGCGCGATAGCCTTTCGGCATCATCGAGTCGATCAGCGCCTTGTCGTCCTCGATCACCTTTGCGGTGCCCCAGATCTTCACACGGCGACGATGGACATAGTCCATGATGAAGATATTGGCCTTGGGATTCTCCGTCAGATTTCCCTGCGTAATATATTGCCGGTTGCCGCTGAAATCGGCGAAGGCGATCGTGTTCTTGTCGAGCACCTTGATAAAACCCTTCGGGCCGCCACGATGCTGCATATAGGGCTGGCCGTCGGCGCTCGCCGTCGCCAGATAGAAGCTGTTGGTGTGGGCGAGGAATTCCGCGAGATTGTCGTCGATCTCGGTCTGCCAGCCGCCGCTCTCTTCCACATGTGCGTAGGATTTGCGCGAGCCCTTGCGGGCCTGGATCGCCTTGACGGCAGGCGAGAAGGCGATGTCGCTGGAATAAACATGGGTGTCGGACATCTGAGCCACCTTTCTGTTTCCTGCCCAATATGGCCTTCGGCCATGCCAGCAACAATTATCGCGATTGACACTTCATTGTTGCGGATATTGAAATAGTGGTAGCCGATCCACTCAGCCCCTCATGGTGAGGAGGCGCGAAGCGCCGTCTCGAACCATGAGCTGGCGTGGCTCCGAGTGTGTGGCCATCCTTCGAGACGCCGCTGCGCGGCTCCTCAGGATGAGGGGAGAGCTTGTAGTGGACCGCATCGAAGCCATGACGGCCTTTGTCACGGTGGCCGACCTGCAGGGCTTTGCGCCCGCAGCGCGCCGCCTCGGCATTTCCGCATCCGCCGTCACGCGGCTGGTCGCATCGCTGGAAGAGCGGCTGGGCGCCCGGCTGCTGCAACGGACCACGCGGTCGGTGACGCTGACCGATGTCGGTGCGCGTTATCTCGAACGGGCGCGGCGCATCCTGGCCGACCTCGAGGAAGCCGATGGCGCGGCCCAGGCCGAGCAGGCGCAGCCCAGCGGGCGGCTGGTGGTCGCCGCTCCCGTGGGCTTCGGGCGGCTGCATGTGACGCCGCTGATGTCGGCCTATCTGCAGCGCTATCCCGACGTGTCGGGCGAGCTCCGGCTCAATGATCGCATGGTCAATCTGGTGGAAGAGGGTGTCGATGTCGCTGTTCGGGTCGGCGATCTCGCCGATTCCAGCCTGGTGGCGCGGCAGGTCGGCGATATGCGGCGCATTGTTGTGGCCTCGCCGGACTATCTCAAGCGCCGCGGCGAGCCGAAGACACCGGAGGCGGTTGCCGAGCATGATACGATCCAGTTCGGTGCGGCCGTTGTCTCGCCGGAATGGAAATTCGCGCGGGACGGGCAGGATCTGCGCATCCCGTACACGCCGCGCTTCATCTGCAATGTCGCGGATGCTGCCATCTGGCATGCGGCGCAAGGCGGCGGGCTGACGCGGGTGCTGGCCTATCAGGCAGCGGAGGCGCTGGCGGCGGGGAAGCTGAAAGTGGTGCTGGCGGCATTCGAGCAGCCAGCAATTCCGATTCATGTCGTCTATCCCACCTCGCGCCTGCTATCGACAAAGGTGCGGGCGTTCATCGATCTGGCGGTGGAGACGACGGATTGGCGGTTTGGTGAGAAGCGTAGGATGGGTTGAGCGAAGGCGCGAAGCGCCGGAGCGATAACCCATCGGCGGAGCCTGCCGCGTGGTTGGAATGATGGGTTTTCGCTGCGCTCAACCCATCCTACGGCAGCGAGTCATTCCTTTTTCGTCACAACGCTGAATGTCCCATTCGCCCGTGCGCATGGCACGCCGTCGGCTGTGATCAGCGCCTGCGCGAAACACAGACGGCTGCCGGTTTTCACCACATCGGTCACGATCTCCAGCCATTGGCCAATTTTTGCGGGGCCAAGAAAATCAGCGGAGAGGTTCACCGTGACCAGCCGCGTGCCGCCGCCGGCGACATGGCCGCAGCTCAGGCCCATGGCGTTGTCGGCGAGCGCCGTGATGAGGCCGCCATGCGCCATGCCACGCGAATTGGTGTGCGGCTCGGCGATGCGCAGGCCAAGGATGACGGCGGTGTCGGTGGTCTTCGAATAGATCGGCTCCCACGGTGAGGTGAGCGGGCTCTTGCGGAAATGGGGCGCGAAGCCTTCGGGGATTTCGGTCATGCGCGCATTTGAAACGAAAAGCGGAGCGAGTGACAGGCCAACAAAGTTTCAAACGGAGCGCGAGCGGCGTTTAAAACTGGCGGGATGAGGGCGGAATAGCCCCCCGTCTGTCATCACCCGCGAAAGCGGGTGATCCAGTCAACACGGACCAATCGTTTCACGACGTCGGCGGAGTTTACTGGGTCACCCGGTCAGGCCGGGTGACGACAAAAGAGTGAGACGCTCAATACGGCAGCCCGACGTAATTCTCCGCCAGCGACGCCCGCGCCACATCCGAATGCACGACGTAATCCAGCTCGGCCTGCTGCAGCTTGGTGCCGAAGCCGTCCGTATCGGGGAAACGATGCATCATGGATGTCATCCACCACGAGAAGCGCACGGCTTTCCACACGCGCTTGAGCGCGGTGACCGAATAGTTGTCGAGGCCCGCGGATGACTTCTCGTCATAATATTCGCGCAGCGCCATCGACAGATAATGCACGTCCGAGGCCGCGAGATTGAGACCCTTGGCGCCGGTAGGTGGCACGATATGGGCAGCGTCGCCGGCGAGAAACAACTTGCCGAAGCGCATCGGCTCCGCGACAAAACTACGCAGCGGCGCGATGCTCTTTTCCAGCGACGGGCCGGTGATCAGGCTTTCGGCAGCTTCCGGATCGAGACGGCGGCGCAGCTCGTCCCAGAACATGTCGTCGGTCCAGGTCTCGACCTTCTCGTCGAGGGAGCACTGCACATAATAGCGGCTGCGGGTCGGGGAGCGCATCGAGCACAAAGCAAAGCCGCGGGCGTGATTAGTGTAGATCAGCTCCGGCGACACCGGCGGCGTATCCGAGAGCAAGCCCAGCCAGCCGAACGGATAGACGCGCTCATAGGCATGCACCGCGGAGGCGGGGATTGCCTGCCGGCTGGCGCCGTGAAAACCGTCGCAGCCGGCGATAAAATCACACAGCAATTCATAGGTGACGCCGTCTTTTTCGTAGCGGACGCGCGGCCTGTCGCTGTCGAAATCATGCAGGCGGACATTATCGGCGTCGTAAATGGTCTTGAGGCCGGCTCTGGCGCGCGCATCCATCAGGTCGCGCGTGACTTCGGTCTGGCCATAGACGGTGACGGTCTTGCCGCCGGAGGCTGCCTTGAGGTCGATGCGATGGCGGGTGCCGCCGAACAACAGTTCGATGCCGTCATGGATCAGGCCTTCGTGGTGCAGGCGCTCGGTGATCCCCAGCGTCTCCAGCAGGCCGACGGTGCCCTGTTCGAGCACGCCTGCGCGGATCCGCGCCAGCACATAGTCGCGATCCTTGCGTTCCAGGATGACGTTGTCGATGCCATAGGAGTGCAACAGCTGCCCGAGCAGCATGCCCGCCGGACCGGCACCGATGATCGCAACTTTCGTGCGCACGACTTACTCCCGTCATTGATATTGACTCAGTCTCAAGGCTCAGTTGACAAGTCAAGCGCCGTGGCGAGACTGACATCCGTCAAGCTTGCAATGATCGTTATAAGATATAACAATATCCGCCAAGGGCCATTCAAGGTCCGGTGAATAGTCCGAGAGGACAGGGTTCAGTGGAAAAATCCACGAACGCACAGAGGGAGAGACGTCGATGAGGAAGACGCTGATGGCGTTGCTCGCGGCCGGCTGCATGTTGCCGATCGCCGCGCAGGCACAGGACAAGACCGTCAATCTGAAAGTATCGCTGTGGGTGCCCCCGGCGCATCCGCTGGTGCCCGCGACGCAGGCCTGGGCTGCCGATATCGAGAAGGCGTCGGGCGGCAGCATCAAGCTGTCGGTGTTCCCCTCGGAGCAGCTCGGCAAGGCGTTCGATCATTACGACATGGCGCGCGATGGCATCGCGGATGTCACTTACGTCAATCCCGGCTACCAGCCGGGCCGCTTCCCGATCGCCGCCGCCGGCCAGCTTCCCTTCGTGTTCAACGAGGGCAAGAAGGGCACGCAGGCGTTCAACGAGTGGTACCAGAAATACGCCAAGACGGAGATGAAGGACACCAAGCTGTGCTTCGCCTTCATTCACGCGCCCGGTTCTGTTCACAGCAAGAAGAAGATCGTGGTGCCCGACGATCTCAAGGGCGTGAAGGTGCGCCCGGCGCAGAGCACGATCGGCGAAATGGTCAAGCTATTCGGCGGCACCAATGTGCAGGCGTCCGCGCCAGAATCGCGCGATGCGATCGAGCGCGGCGTGGCCGATGCGATCTTCTTCCCGTGGGGGTCGATCTTCCTGTTCGGCATCGACAAGGTGGTGAAGTATCACATCGACGCGCCGCTCTATTCGACGGTGTTCACCTACAACATCAATCTCGCCAAATATAATTCCATGTCGCCTGGGCAGAAGAAGATCATCGACGATCACTGCTCGCCGGAATGGGCGGCCAAGGTGACAGATCCGTGGGTGGACTATGAATTCGCGGGCATCGCCAAGATGAAGGCACTGCCGGATCATGAGGTCTATCCGCTGACGCCGGAGCAGCTCGCCACCTGGAAGAAGGGCGTCGAGCCGCTGCATGCCGCGTGGGCGGCGGCGGTAAAGAAAGCCGGCGGCGACGCGGATGCCATCGATGCGGAGCTGAAGGCCTCGCTGAAGAAGCATAATGCCGGGCTGTAGTTTTTAACCTCTCCCCGCTTGCGGGGAGAGGTCGCCTGTAACATGCGAAGCATGTGAAGGCGGGTGAGG
>NZ_JBIIOT010000060.1:0-33111 GCF_044336785.1 Tardiphaga sp.
CTCGATGCCGGTAAAAACGTTCTTGAACTGCACCATACCGGCATTGGTGAACATCAGCGTGGGGTCGTTGCGCGGCACCAGCGGCGACGACGACACGATGTCGTGGCCGTTCTTGGCGAAGTAATTCAGAAATGCCGACCTGATCTCGTTAACGCCGCTCATAACCGTCCAATCACGCCTGAGTGCGGCCGCGGCAGTTCCCGCGGCCTCAAACCACAACCGGGTGCTTTTAGACCGGGGGGGACGCCGCTGTCCAGAAACTGTGCAGCTTAATCATGGGGTTGCCGCAATAGCTCAGGGCCGTGGATGGTTGCTGCATGTGCGTTGACAGGCTCGGGGAACGTGTGGTCTTTTGCCGGCGTTGAACGACGTCACGTCGGGAGAGACCAGCCTATGCTCGGGTTGGCGCCGAAGGAGCAACCGCCCCGGAAACTCTCAGGCAAAAGGACCGCGTGACGGACTAAGCATCTGGAAAGAGGCGCTGCGGCATCCCCGTGAGCGTCCGCCGACGGGATAATACTCTCAGGCACAGCGACAGATGGGGCTTCTGCGACACCCGCCGGGAATCTGCCCGGGGGAACCGCGAGGGCCCATCGATGCTTGCGACCGACACAACCTCAGCTCTGAAGGAAACGCCGCTCCACGCGCTGCATGTGGCGCGCGGCGGCAAGATGGTGCCCTTCGCCGGCTATGACATGCCCGTGCAATATGCCACCGGCGTGCTGAAGGAACATCTGCACACCCGCGCGGCGGCCGGCCTGTTCGATGTGTCCCATATGGGACAGATCGTGCTGCGCGCGAAATCCGGCAAGGTCGAGGATGCAGCACTGGCGCTAGAAAAGCTGGTGCCGATGGACATCCTGGCGCTCGCACCCGGCCGCCAGCGTTACGCGCAATTCACCAATGAAACCGGCGGCATTCTCGACGACCTGATGGTGGCGAATTTCGGTGACCATCTGTTTCTGGTGGTCAACGCGGCCTGCAAGGCCGAAGACGAAGCGCATCTGCGTACGCATCTCTCCGACACCTGCATCATCGAGGCCCTGCCCGACCGCGCGCTGATCGCGCTGCAGGGACCGAAGGCAGCGGATGTGCTGGCAAAATTCTGCGAGGCGGCGCCTGGCATGAAGTTCATGGATGCCGGCCCGCATCAGGTGAACGGCATTGCCTGCTTCGTGTCCCGCTCCGGCTACACCGGCGAGGACGGCTACGAAATCTCGATCCCGAACGATCAGGCCGAAGCGCTCGCCGCCGCCCTGCTCGATCATCCCGACGTACTGCCGATCGGCCTCGGCGCCCGCGACAGCCTGCGGCTGGAAGCCGGCATGTGCCTTTACGGCCATGACATCGATACGACGACCACGCCCATCGAAGGCAATCTGACCTGGTCGATCCAGAAGAGCCGCCGCACGGGCGGCGCGCGGGCCGGTGGCTTCTTCGGCAGCGAGGCGATTCTAGCCCAGCTCGATGGCGGCGCATCACGTCAGCGCGTCGGGTTGAAGCCGGAAGGCCGCGCGCCCGTGCGCGAAGGCGTGCTGCTGTTTGCCGATGCCACCTCCACCGAATCGATCGGCAAAGTCACCTCGGGCGGCTTCGGCCCCAGCATCTCGGCGCCGATTGCCATGGGCTATGTGCCGACGTCCCACGCCAAGGACGGCACTACGCTATTTGCCGAATTGCGCGGGCAACGTTTGCCGATGACCGTCGCCCCCATGCCTTTCGTCCCGAACAACTACAAGCGTTGAGGAACTGACCCATGACCACCCTCTACACCGAAGACCACGAATGGCTGCAGATCGACGGCGACATCGTTACCGTCGGGATCACCGATTTCGCGCAATCTCAGCTCGGCGATGTCGTGTTCGTCGAACTGCCCAAGGTCGGCCGTGCGCTGAAAAAGGCCGAAGCCGCCGCCGTGGTGGAATCGGTCAAGGCCGCCTCCGACGTCTATGCGCCGATCACCGGCGAAGTGGTGGAGATCAATGACGGCCTCGCCGCCGAGCCGGCGCTGGTGAATTCCGATGCCGAGAGCAAGGCCTGGTTCTTCAAGCTGAAGCTTGCCGACAAGAGCGAGCTCGACGGCCTGATGGATGCCGAGGCCTACAAAGCGCACAGCGCCTGATTTTTCCTCGTCATTGCGAGCGAAGCGAAGCAATCCAGTCTTTCTTTGCGTGGCTTCTGGATTGCTTCGTCGCTTCGCTCCTCGCAATGACGACTTGATGGTTTCTACAAAGGAACAGCCGATGCCCTCGACCTCCGCCGACGTCGCCACTGATTTCGTCCGCCGCCACCTCGGCCCATCGCCGTCCGACATCCAGGCGATGCTGGAGACGGTGAGTGCCAAGAGCCTGTCCGGCCTGATGAGCGAGACGCTGCCAGGCTCGATCCGGCAAAAGGCGCCGCTCGATACCGGCCGTGCGCTGAGCGAGACCGAAGCGCTGGCGCATATGACGGAGCTGGCGACGGGCAACAAGGTCTTCACCTCGCTGATCGGCCAAGGCTATCACGGCACCGTGCTGCCCACCGTGATCCAGCGCAATATCCTGGAAAATCCAGCCTGGTACACGGCCTATACGCCGTATCAGCCTGAAATCAGCCAGGGCCGCCTAGAGGCGCTGTTCAACTTCCAGACCATGATCTGCGACCTCACCGGCCTCGATGTCGCCAACGCATCGCTGCTGGACGAAGGCACCGCCGCCGCCGAAGCGATGGCGCTGGCCGAGCGCGCATCTTCCGTGCAGACCAAGACCTTCTTTGTCGATCACGAGGTGCATCCGCAGACGCTGGCCGTGCTGCGCACCCGCGCCGAGCCGCTCGGCTGGTCGCTGCAGGTGGGCAACCCGCTCACCGAGCTCGATGGCGCCGATGTGTTCGGCGCCCTGCTGCAATATCCCGGCACGAGTGGTGTGGTGCGTGACTTCAAGCCGGCGATTGCGGCGCTGAAGGCCAAGGGCGCGCTCGCTGTGATGGCGGCCGATCTTCTCGCGCTGACGCTGATCGCATCGCCCGGCGATCTCGGCGCCGATATCGCCATCGGTTCGGCACAGCGTTTTGGCGTGCCGATGGGCTATGGCGGGCCGCATGCCGGCTACATGTCGGTGCGCGATGCCATCAAGCGCTCGATCCCCGGCCGCCTCGTCGGCCTGTCCATCGATTCGCGCGGCGAGCCGGCCTATCGGCTGGCGCTGCAGACCCGCGAACAGCATATCCGCCGCGAAAAGGCGACCTCGAATATCTGCACCGCACAGGTGCTGCTCGCCGTCATCGCATCGATGTATGCGGTCTATCACGGCCCCGAAGGCCTCAAATATATCGCCCGCACCACGCATCGCCGTGCGCTGACACTGGCGGCCGGCCTCACGAAGCTCGGCTTCGCACCGGAAAGCGACGCGTTCTTCGATACCATCACCATCAAGGTCGGCGACAAGCAGGCCGGCATCATCGCCGCCGCGCAGGCGGAGAAGATCAATCTGCATATCGGTGACGGCGCCATCGGCATCGCGCTTGATGAAACGACCACGCCCGAGACTGTCGAAGCGATCTGGCGCGCCTTTGGTGGCAAGCTCGGTTATGCCGATGTCGAACATGGCATCAGCGATGGCCTGCCCGCTTCGCTCAAGCGCTCGTCGCCGTTCCTGACGCATCCGGTCTTCCACAGCCATCGCTCGGAAACCGAACTGCTGCGCTATATGCGAAAACTGTCGGACCGCGATCTCGCGCTCGATCGCGCGATGATCCCGCTCGGCTCCTGCACCATGAAGCTGAACGCCACCACCGAAATGATGCCGCTGACCTGGCCCGCCTGGGGCTCGCTGCACCCGTTCGTGCCGGCCGATCAGGCGCAGGGCTACCACACGCTGTTCGCCACGCTGGAAAAGTGGCTGTGCGACATCACCGGCTATGACGCCGTGTCGCTGCAGCCGAATTCCGGCGCCCAGGGCGAATATGCCGGGTTGCTGGCGATCCGCGGCTATCACGCTGCGCGCGGCGATCATCAGCGCACCATCTGCCTGATCCCGTCGTCAGCGCATGGCACCAATCCGGCCTCCGCCGCGATGGTCGGCATGAGCGTCGTCGTCGTCGCCTGCGACAAGGACGGCAATGTCGATGTGGCCGATCTCCGTGCCAAGGCCGCGAAGCACGCGGCCAATCTCGCCGCGATCATGATCACCTATCCGTCGACTCATGGCGTGTTCGAGGAAGAGATCCGCGAGATCTGCGACATCGTCCATGCGCATGGCGGACAGGTCTATCTCGACGGCGCCAACATGAATGCACAGGTTGGCCTCTCGCGCCCCGGCGAATATGGCGCCGATGTCAGCCACCTCAACCTGCACAAGACCTTCTGCATCCCGCATGGCGGCGGCGGACCGGGCATGGGCCCGATCGGCGTCAAGGCGCATCTGAAGCCGTATCTGCCCGGTCATCCCACCACCGATGCCGATGCGCCCGTCGGCCCGGTCTCGGCTGCGCCCTATGGTTCGGCATCGATCCTGACCATCTCCTATATCTACATCCTGATGATGGGCGGCGCGGGCCTCACCACGGCCACCGAGGTCGCGATCCTCAATGCGAATTATGTGGCGGCCCGGCTCGATCCGCATTTCCCGGTGCTGTATCGCAATCACAATGGCCGCGTGGCGCATGAATGCATCATCGATCCGCGCCCGCTGAAGGCGACAAGTGGCGTCACCGTCGATGACATCGCCAAGCGCCTGATCGATTACGGCTTCCACGCACCGACCATGAGCTTCCCCGTCGCAGGCACGCTGATGATCGAGCCGACGGAATCGGAATCGAAGGCGGAGCTTGATCGCTTCTGTGATGCGATGATCGCGATCCGCAAGGAAATCGCCGATGTGGAAGGCGGCCGCTTCAAGATCGAAGCCTCGCCGCTGCGTCATGCGCCGCATACGGTGCATGACATCGCCGAGGACGACTGGACACGCGCCTATACCCGCGCCGAAGGCTGCTTCCCGGCCGGCACATCGCGCACCGACAAATACTGGTGCCCGGTCGGCCGCGTCGACAATGTCTATGGCGACCGCAATCTGGTGTGCTCGTGCCCACCGATGGAAGACTACGCGCAGGCGGCGGAGTAAAAAACTCCGTGTCGTCCCCGCGAAAGCGGGGACCCATAGCCTCCGACGATGTCGCGACGCTATGGCAGAGCCACATCCGTCGCGTACCCCCTATGACGACAGCGTGTATGGGTCCCCGCCTTCGCGGGGACGACAACCGAGCTACGCCGCCAGCGACGTCTCCACCAGCTTCACCCAGTAAGACGAGCCATAGACGATGGCATCATCGTTGAAGTTGTAAGCAGGGTGATGCAGGCCGGCGCTGTCGCCGTTGCCCATGAAGATGAAGGCGCCAGGGCGCGCTTCCAGCATATAGGCAAAATCCTCGGCGCCCATCACCGGCTCCATGTCGGTGGCGACATTGGCAACGCCGCCGACATCTCCAGCGATCTTCGCTGCGAGCTTCGTTTCCTCGGGATGATTGACGACGACGGGATAACCGCGATCGTAATTCAGCGCGATTCGCGCCCCTGTCTGCAATGCGATGCCGGCGCAAACCTCGTTCATGCGCTTCTCGACGAGATCACGAACTTCCTTCCGCAACGTGCGCACCGTGCCGCGCAGTTCAGCGCTTGCCGGAATGACGTTGCTGGCATGGCCGGCATGGAATTCGCAGATCGAGATGACGGCGGAATCCAGCGGGCTCACTGTGCGTGACACGATCGACTGGAACGCCACGATGAGCTGCGAGCCGGCCAGTACTGGATCGATGGTCTTGTGCGGATAAGCGGCGTGACCGCCGACACCTTCGATGGTGATGGAGATGCGATCCATCGCCGCCATGATCGGGCCGGTCCGCATGGAGAAGGAGCCGATCGGCGCACCCGGATTGTTGTGCATGCCATAGACCGTCTGGATGCCGAAGCGATCCATCAATCCGTCCTTGATCATCGCATCGGCGCCCGCACCGCCCTCTTCAGCTGGCTGGAAGATGACGACCGCATCGCCGGCGAAATCGCGGGTCTCGGCGAGATATTGCGCAGCGCCAAGCAGCATCGAGGTGTGGCCGTCATGGCCGCACGCATGCATCTTGCCCGGCACTTTTGACGCGTAAGGCAGATTGGTCTGTTCTTCGATCGGCAGCGCGTCCATGTCAGCGCGCAGACCGATGACACTGCCCTTGCCCTTCTTGCCCTTGATGACGCCGACAACGCCGGTGCGGCCGATGCCCTCGACCACTTCATCGCAACCGAACGCCTTCAGCTTCTCCGCCACGAAGGCCGCGGTGCGGTGCACATCGTAGAGCAGCTCCGGATGCTGATGCAGGTCGCGGCGCCAGGCCTTGATCTCGGGCTGCAATTCGGCGATGCGGTCAATGATCGACATAGGTCAACTCGCTGGCAATGAAATCTGCTGGCCTTAGCCTAGCACGCGACGTGCCAACTGCCCAAGCCGGCAGGCCCTCCCCGTCATGCGATGGTCGTCTGTACATCGCTGAATTCGCCCGCTAGAGCGTCATCATACGGCAATAAACCGGGATGATGGCAGGGAACGATGACGCGGCTCGAAGGTGACTTTGACTACATCGTGGTGGGTGCAGGCACCGCAGGTTGCATCGTCGCCAATCGTCTCTCGGCCGATTCGACCAAGCGCGTGCTGCTGCTGGAAGCCGGCGGACGCGACAACTGGATCTGGTTTCACATTCCCGTCGGATACCTCTTCGCCATCGGCAATCCCCGCTCCGACTGGATGTTTCGCACCGAGCCCGAGCCCGGGCTGAACGGCCGGTCGCTGGCCTATCCGCGCGGCAAGGTGATCGGCGGCTCATCCGCCATCAATGCGATGATCTCGATGCGCGGCCAGGCGGCCGACTACGATCACTGGCGCCAGCTCGGTCTGACCGGCTGGGGCTATGACGATGTGCTGAAATCCTTCCTCAAGCTGGAAGATCACTTCCTTGGCGCGAGCGAGCATCACGGCGTCGGCGGCGGCTGGCGCATCGAGGCGCCGCGACTGTCATGGGCCGTGCTGGATGCCGTCGCCGATGCGGCGTCGGAAATGGGCATTCGCCGCACCGATGATTTCAACACCGGCGACAATGAAGGTATCGGATATTTTCACGTTAATCAGAAGCGCGGACGGCGATGGTCTTCCGCGCGCGGCTTTCTCAAGCCGGTGCTGAACCGTCCCAACCTGCGGCTCGAAACCGGTGTGCTTGTTGATCGCCTGATCGTCGAGAACGGCCGCGCCGTGGGCGTGCGTTTCAGGCAGAACGGTCGAGACATCGAAGCGCGCAGCAAAGGCGAAGTCGTGCTTTGCGCGGGCGCTGTCGGCTCACCACATCTGCTGCAGCGCTCGGGCATCGGTCCGGCTGAATGGCTCGCTGATGCAGGCGTAGATCTCGTGCTCGATAAGCCCGGCGTCGGCCGCAACCTGCAGGACCATCTACAACAGCGCGCGATCTACAAGGTCTCCGGCGTGCGTACGCTGAATGAGACCTACTACAACCTGTTCCGCCGCGGCTGGATGGGCATCGACTACGCGCTGCGCCGCCGCGGCCCGCTCACCATGGCGCCATCGCAGCTTGGCATCTTCACGCGTTCCGACGAGCATCGCGAGCGCGCCAACATCCAGTTTCACGTGCAGCCGCTGTCGCTCGACAAATTCGGCGATCCCCTGCACCGCTTTCCCGCAATCACCGTCAGCGCCTGCAATCTGCGGCCGACCTCGCGTGGTGAGATCAAGCTGCGCTCCGGCAACGCTGATGAGGCGCCGTCGATCGCGCCGCATTATCTCTCGACGGACGAGGATCGGCAGGTTGCAGCAGATGCGATCCGGGTAACGCGCAGGCTGATGAAGCAGAAGGCTTTGAGTGCCTATCATCCGGAAGAGTATCTGCCCGGCCCATCGGTGGGCGACGACGCGGAATCGCTGGCGAAAGCGGCGGGCGACATTGGCACCACGATCTTCCATCCGGTTGGCACTGCGAAGATGGGCACCGCATCGGATCCAACTGCAGTGGTCGACGAGCGCCTGCGTTTCCATGGCATCGCCGGCCTGCGCATCGTCGATGCATCGGTGATGCCGACGATCACCTCGGGCAATACGAATACGCCGACGGCGATGATCGCGGAAAAGGGCGCGTCGATGATTGTCGCGGACGGGAAGTAGCCCTCACCACACTCAGCCCTCATCCTGAGGCCCGCGCACGCGCGCGCGTCTCGAAGGATGGCGGCCCGCCCAGGCAATCATCCTTCGAGACGCCGCGCTTTGCGCGGCTCCTCAGGATGAGGGCGGAGTTTTGGGGAGCAAAAACTAAGCCGATTTCCGCACGGCGTTATCGACCAGCGTCTTGCCGAGCGACCAGATCGCGCCGGGCACCTTGTGGCTGTCGGCGATCACCGTGCGGAACGAGTCCGTGATCCACCTGGTGTCGTCCTCGTTCACCGTCAGCGGCGGCAACAGCTTGATGGTGTGGCTGCCGTGGCCGGAGACCTGGGTCAGGATCTTCTGATCCTTGAACAGCGGCACCGTGATCAGCTGGCAGAACAGGCCCTTGCTCGCCGATTCCAGGATGTTCCACGAGGCCTTCAGGCGCAGCGATTTCGGCGGGCCGAATTCGACGCCGATCATAAGACCCTTGCCGCGCACTTCCTTGAGCAGCTCGAATTCCGGAATCATGTTCTGCAGCGCGAGCCGAATCTCGGCACCGCGCTTGGCGGCGTTCTCGACCAGCTTCTCGTGCTTCATGATCTCGAGCGTGGCGATACCGGCCGCCATTGCGAGATCATTCTTGCCGAAGGTCGAGCCATGGACCAGCGAGCGATCCATGCGGTTGAAGATCTTGTCGAAGATCGCCTTGCGTGTGAGCAGCGCACCGACCGGCACATGACCACCGGACAGCGCCTTGGCGAGGAGAATCATGTCCGGTTCGATGTTCCAGTGCTCGATGGCCAGGAACTTACCGGTGCGGCCGAGGCCGGTCTGGATTTCGTCGGCGATGAACAGCGTGCCGTATTTACGGCACAGCGCCAGCGCGCCGGACAGGAATTCATCGGAGGGCAGATTGACGCCCTTGCCCTGGATCGGCTCGATGATGAAACCGGCGACCTGCTTCGACGACAGCACCTTTTCGAGTGCTTCGAGATCGTTGAACGGAACGACCGAGCAGCCCTGCAGCAGCGGGCCGAAGCCGGAGCGGAAATTGGTGTCGTCGGTCAGCGACAATGCGCCATAAGTCAGGCCGTGATAGGCATGGTCGCAATAGACGATGTCGTTGCGGCCAGTGGCGTTACGCGCGAACTTGATCGCTGCCTCGACGGTCTCGGCGCCTGAATTGGCGTAAAACACCTTGTCCATATAGGGAACGTGTTCGAGCAGCTTCTCGGAGAGAATACCGGCGAGGGTCGAGACGTCCATCTGCACCAGATTGGGCAGATCCGCATCCAGCACCGATTTTAGCGCATCCCGCATCACCGGATGATTGCGGCCAATCGCAAAAACGCCAAATCCGCTCAGTAGATCAAGATAACGGGCGCCTTCCCGATCGAACAGATACTGACCGGTGCCCTTCTGGAAGCCAACGTCATATCCGATGGTCTTGAGGACGCGGACCATTTGCTCGTTAAGGTGGCGCGTATGCATCGAGCTACGCTGCGCCTCCCTTTCGACAAACATCTCGGAAACATCTAGATTCGGATATACCATGATTTACATACGTCGGTTGATGGTCGCTTCGTCAACTGAAAACCGTAAATGCGGCGATTTGACTTCTCACGCACTCTCTGTGGTCGAGAAACCGGTCGTCGCGAAACGCTACTTAAGCATAGGTCTGAACATGTTGCAGCGCCCCCGCATTCCTACGCGCCATCTTACATATTGTGGAATCGTTATTTCGGCAGGCTTGTTTTCAGCAGGTCTGACTCCCGCATTTGCAGCTGATCCGACCGGCGACTGGAAGGTCGAGGACGGCATCGCCCATATCCGTGTTGCCGAATGCGGTGGCAGCATGTGGGGCGCCGTCGCCTGGGAGAAGATCCCTGGCGGCACCGACAAGAACAATCCCGATGCATCGAAGAAAGCCCGGCCAACGCTCACCATGGCCACGCTGATCGATATGAAGCCCAACGCCGCCAAGGACAAGTGGTCGGGTCAGGTCTACAACGCCAAGGATGGCAAGTTCTACAAATCGACCATCAAGCTCGGCGATACAACCGACGAGCTTGAGATCGAAGGTTGTGTGCTCGGCTTCCTCTGCGGTGGCCAGACCTGGACCCGGGTCGGCCCGTCGATCCCGTCGAGCCCGTCCAATGCGAACGCAAAGAATGTCGTCGCGTCTGGAGCGAAGGGTGCGCCAGCCGGTGGCAAGATGGCGCCTGCACCTGCTCCGGGCAGCAACACGATGGCCAAGACTGCCCCTGCTCCAACCACGGGCGCCAAGGCACCTGCCGGTCAGAAGGCTGCCGCACCGGCTGCCGGTGCGCAGGCATCCGCCGATATCGGCGATATCTGCCTGTTGCCGGAGATCAACAAGGTGACGCACTAGTCGTCGACGTAGCCCATCAGCAAAAAGGCGCCCAGCGGGGCGCCTTTTTTATTCACTTACCGTCTTCGCGGGGCTTGCCCATCAACGCCGGCTGGAACAGCAGCACGGCCGCCAGCGTGACCACGAAGGACATTGCCAGCAGCTTGCCCATGCTCGCGGTGCCCGGATGATTGGACAGCCACAGGCTGCCGAAGGCTGTTGCCGTCGCCAGTGCGCTGAAGAAGATCGCGCGGGTGAGCGATGACTGCAGCAGGTTCTTATGGCCGGCGCGCCAGGCCACCACGTAGTAGATCTTGAACGCCACACCGACGCCCAGCAGCAGCGGCAGCGCGATGATATTGGCGAAGTTCAGCGGCAGCCCGATCAATACGCAGATTTCCAGCGTCACCGCGCCCGCCACCAGCAACGGCACGATGGTCAGCAGGACGTCGGTGAAGCGACGCAACGCCAGCCATAGCAGCAGCGAGATCGAGATCAGCGCCCAGAAGCCGGCGTGAATGAAGGCGGTGACGATGGTGTCACCCGACTTCAAAATCGAGACCGGACCACCGACCGCAAGCGGCTCCGACTTCAAGACAGCATCTGCGAACTTGCGCAGCGTGTCGTTGTCATTGGGATCGCCATTCGGCTGCGCCTCGACGCGAATCTGGCCATCCTTGGTCTTCCACGAATTCACCAGTTCGGGCGGCAGATTGTCGAGCGTGACCGGCGCCGCCTGCATCAGGTTGCGGAGCTGCGCCAGCGCGATCTTGAGCGGAACGACGAAGGTCGCCTGCACCTGATTGCGGACCGGCTCGCTTGCATCAGCCGTTTTTGCGAGCGCGTCGGCAAGCCGTTTTGCAGCGACTGCACCGGGGCTTGTCTGCGTACCCGCCAGCTTGCGCAGGCTGGCAGCGGAATCCTTCAGTGCAGTGACATTCTCGGCATCGGTCGGCGCCTGGTCGACCGACTCAGGATTGAGCGCCGGCTCCAGCACCTTGGCACCGGCCTGGATCGCAGCAAGCTTGGCCTGCTGATCTTCCGGCACGAAGCTCGACAGCGAGATGGTGCGCGCAACTTCCGGCACCTTCGACAGGCGCTCTTCGATCAGCTTGGCGCCCGCTTCATTGGGCGCCATGATATTGACGGCGTTGGCGCCCGTGTTGGGATCGCGGCGCAGATCGAGGAAGGTTGCGATCGACTCGACATTGGGATTGCGCAGATTGATCGGATTGAAATCGAAACGCAGGTGATACAGCAGCGGCAGGCCGGCAATGGTCAGCGCCAGCGTGCCACCGATGATCCAGAAACGCTTCTCTTCAAGGAAGCGATCGAGCGGCGCCAGGAAGCCATAACCGACCGGCTCCTTCTCGCCCGCGGGATTGAACAGATCGAGCAGCGCCGGCAGCATCGTGATGCTGGTGAGGAATGCGATCACCATGCCGAGGCCAGCGATCTTGCCGAGTTCCGACACGCCCTTGTAGTCGGTCGGCAGGAACGACAGGAAACCGGCGGCGGTGCCGAAGGCCGCGAGCGAAATCGGCACGGCGCAATATCGTGCGGCCCTGTCGAGCGCGTCGCGGAGGTCGTCATGCTTGTAGCGCTCGGAGCGGTATCGCACGCTGAACTGGATGCCGAAATCAACGCCAAGCCCGATGAAGAGAACGGCGAAAGCGATCGACAGCAGATTCAGCGAACCCACCATCATCAGGCCGAGCGCCGTCGTGAGGGCAAGACCGACGAAGAGGTTGATGAACACGGCGCCGATGATCTTGGCTGAGTGCAGCGCCATCCAGAGGATGAGCAGCACGGCGACGACGGTGCCGACGCCATGCAGCACCGCGCCGTCCTGCACGGTCGAGAATTCTTCATTGGCGATCGGTACCGGGCCGGTCAAACGCACGCGCGCGCCATATTCGCCTGCGATGTTCAGATCCACCGCAGCCTGGCGGATCGCATCGGTGGCGTTCTTGCCGGGCTCCAATGCGGTGAAGTCGAGCACAGGCTTCGCTTCGATGAATGCGCGCTTGTCGGAATCCGTCAGCGGCTTGTCGCTGACAAGGCCGCGCCACGAGAACGAGCCCTTCCCGTTTTTGAGAACGTCTTCAATCGTGCCGGCAACGGTGTTGAAAGTGCCGGCCGCGCTGTCGAGCTGCAGCTGGCCGCGGCGGATACCGGTCAGGCCGGTTTCGAGCGCACCGGTCAGGCCGCGAATGCTGGGATCGCCCGCCATGATTTCGAGCAGCGGTGCCGCCTGCTGGAACTGGGCGGTCATGCCCTGAACTTCCTTGGTCGGCAGGAACAGCAAGCCATTCTTCTCGAAGAACGCGCCGCCATCGAGACGACGAACCGAATCGAAATCCTTCTTGTTCGGCGCGAGCTTCTTCTCCAGCGCATTCGCGGCAGCGTTGGCGAATTCCGGCGTCGGCGCCTCGACCACCGCTATGATCAGGCGCTCCTGATCGAACGCCTTGTCGAACGCCATGTCACGCTGGCGCCAGTCCAGATTCGGCGAGATCAGCTTGTTGATGTCGGTATTGATCGAGAAATTCTGGGCGGTGTAGTAGGCGGACCCGATCGACAGCAGCACACCGACGATGACGGTTGCCAGCGCAAACCGGGTGCAAAAATTCACGATCGAGACGACTAGTCTTGTCAGCACGCGTTATCTTTCTATCTGGACGAGGCTCGCAATGAATGCGGCGCGCTTCGGTGGGTTCCGCAAACGGTGATTTCGTAGCCGAGGGAGTGCGCTATCGGCAACGTGACCTGATGGCACAAAACGCAAGGTGGAACTTGAAGAAGACCGTGCTCGTCCTGTTAACGATGCCCATGCGCCGGGTAAAGTGACGAACTGTTGAGATTTCGCAGCATTCTTTGGCCTAAATCCGAGATATCGTAAAGGTTTAGACCTTAACCCGCCGCGGAAAACCACGTTCCCGCCGCGGTATCGCCCAGTGAGTGATTTTTGTCACACCGGACGGCTCAAATACCTAGCCGGACTGGATATGTCGCTGATTATGGTACACATTTATCGTTTGTCAGATCTGGATTTGTCAGACTTTGACTTCTCAGACTTGAAAATGGATTTCGTAGCCCGTGCTTGATCGCCCCCGTCCCCTTGAAATCTACCTGGCCCAGCCTCGCGGATTTTGTGCAGGCGTGGTCCGGGCCATCGAGATCGTGGAGCGGGCGCTCGAACGCTACGGCGCGCCGGTCTATGTCCGCCACGAGATCGTGCACAACAAGCATGTGGTCGAGACCCTGAAGGCCAAGGGCGCCATCTTCGTCGAGGAACTCTCCGAAGTGCCTGACGGCGCCATGACGGTGTTCAGCGCCCATGGCGTGGCCCGCAGCGTTGAGGAAGAAGCCGAAGAGCGTGGATTGCCGGTGCTGGACGCCACCTGCCCGCTCGTTGCCAAGGTCCATAACCAGGGTCGACGCTATGTCGCCAAGGGCCGGACCGTGATTCTGATCGGCCACGCCGGCCATCCCGAAGTCGATGGTACTCTGGGACAGGTTCCAGGCCCCATCCATATCGTCCAAAGCATCGCCGATGTCGCGGCGCTCACGGTTCCCATGGATGAACCGGTCGCCTACATCACCCAGACGACCCTCAGCGTAGATGACACACGCGACATCATTTCCGCGTTACACGCAAGATTTAGCGATATTCAGGGTCCAGACACCCGCGATATCTGCTATGCGACACAAAACCGCCAATCTGCGGTAAGAGACCTCAGCCGGCTCGTGGACGTGATCCTGGTCGTGGGGGCGGCCAACAGTTCCAACTCAAACCGCCTCCGAGAGATCGGGACCGAGGTTGGTGTCGCGAGCTACCTCATCGCCGATGGCAGCGAGTTGAACCCGGAATGGCTTCGGGGCGCGCGGACTGTCGGCATTACGGCTGGTGCTTCCGCGCCGGAAGTGCTTGTAGACGACGTGATTGAAACCTTGCGGCGCATCGGACCGGTCTCGGTGTCGGTACTGCCGGGACTCGAAGAGACGATTGAATTTCGACTGCCCGCTGAACTGACCGCGGTTTGATCCACCTTCTTCACTGAAGATGCCCAGAGAGAAAATTGTAATGGCAATTCCGTTCTTCAAAGAAATCAAAATCGGCGGCTATCTGATGAAGCAGAAGCTGCTGGGCCGGAAGCGCTATCCGCTCGTGCTGATGCTCGAGCCGCTGTTCCGCTGCAACCTCGCCTGCGTCGGCTGCGGCAAGATCGATTATCCCAATGCAATCCTGAATCGCCGCATGAGCGCGCAGGAATGCTGGGACGCCGCCGACGAGTGCGGCGCGCCGATGGTTGCAATCCCGGGCGGCGAACCGCTGATCCACAAGGAAATCGGCGAGATCGTGCGCGGCCTGGTGGAGCGCAAGAAGTTTGTCTCGCTCTGCACCAACGCACTGCTGCTGGAGAAGAAGCTCGACCTCTTCACGCCGTCGCCCTACCTGTTCTTCTCGGTGCATCTCGATGGTCTCAAGGACCATCATGACAAGGCTGTGTCGCAGGAAGGCGTGTTCGACAAGGCCGTCGCCGCGATCAAGGCTGCCAAGGACCGCGGCTTCTCGGTCAACGTCAATGCGACCATTTTCGACGGTCATGCGGCCGAGGACATCGCCAAGTTCCTCGACTACACCGTGGAGCTCGGCGTCGGCGTCTCGATGTCGCCCGGTTACGCCTATGAGCGCGCTCCGGATCAGGAGCACTTCCTGAACCGCACCAAGACCAAGAAGCTGTTCCGCGACGTCTTTGCGCTCGGCAAGGGCAAGAAGTGGAACATCATGCATTCCGGTCTCTTCTTGGACTTCCTCGCAGGCAACCAGGAATACGAGTGCAAGCCATGGGGCATGCCCGCCCGCAACATCTTTGGCTGGCAGAAGCCCTGCTACCTGCTCGGTGAAGGCTATACGCAGACCTTCAAGGAGCTGATGGACACCACCGATTGGGACACCTACGGCACCGGCAAGTACGAGAAGTGCGCCGACTGTATGGCCCATTGCGGTTACGAGCCGACTGCGGCCGATGCAGCGCTCAGCAATCCGCTGAAGGCCATGTGGGTGGCGATCCGCGGCGTGAAGACCTCGGGCCCGATGGCGCCTGAGCTCGACCTCAGCAAGCAGCGCCCGGCGCAGTATGTGTTCTCGTCGGAAGTGCAGAAGCGCCTGTCGGACATCCGCAAGGAAGAAGCCGCCGCAGCAGCAGAGAAGGCCGCAGCGAAGGCAGCCAAGGCGGAAGCCGCCGCATCGGCCTCGACCGCCGCGTAAGGCGATTACATCCAGATAGCAAAAAGGGCGCGATGCAGATCGCGCCCTTTTTTGTTGGAACGTGACGTTCGTAGGATGGGTTGAGCGTAGCGAAAACCCATGCTGTCCGTCGATCGTGACAGGCTCCGCCGATGGGTTGTCGCGCCGGCCTTCGGCCGCCGCTCAACCCATCCTACGGCCGCACGCTCGGAGCCAGGCCAGCTCATGGTTCGAGACGCGCGCAAATGCGCGCTCCTCACCATGAGGGACGGAGATCGTGCGGGACGGAGATTAAGCTTCGACCTGTGCCAGCCCGATGCGGCTCAGCAGAAAGCTGCGGCAATCCTTCAGGCTGCGCAGGGCGCGGTTGAAGTCGCGGCCGGTGGAGACCAGCGCCCGGATTACCAGCGGGTTGCGCGCAATACCGCGCAGCACCTTGCCGAGATCGACATCGCCATTCGGCTTGATCGCGGTGGTCGCGATTTCCGGCAGCGCACGGGTCGCAGGATCGCTGACGACGCGGAGTGCTGCAAAAGGAAGCCCGGCCAGCGCTGCGAATTCCGCGGCGATGTGGCTTTCCATATCGACGGCCGAGGCGCCGAATTCCGAGCGCAGCGCAGCCTTGCCAGCCTGCCCCGTCACCACCTTCTCGACGCCGACCAGACCGCCGCGCACGACCGTCTGATTGCCGACGCCCGAGCCTGCCAACAGTTCAGCGCTGAGCTGTTCGGAGGCCGCCCAGACCTGGCCAGCTGCGACCACTTCCGTGGCCAGAACGACGGTACCCGTCTTAAGCACGGGATCGAGGCCGCCGGCGACGCCGAAGGAAATCACGCCGCGGATGCTGAGAGGATCGATATCGGCGAGCAGGCTGCGAAGCTGCACCGGATCGCTGGAGGAACAGATGACCGTCATCCCCGGCCCGGCAGCGATCTTCGCTTCCTGGACCAGTCCCGTCACGATCAATACCGGTCGCGGGTCCACCGAAGTGGCCGTTGCCGCAATGCCCCCAGTCGCCAAAATCACATTCCGACTCCGACCGTCCTGCTGTTGGTGCTCTGCAAATTCCGGAACCGCGCCAACGCCCAGAGCGGGAAGAATTTCGAGTAGCCATGATATCGCAGATAAAACACGCGCGGGAAGCCGGTGGCGGTGTATCGGGCCTCGTCCCACAGTCCTTTTTCGTTCTGTGTGGCCATTAGGTATCGCATTCCGCGCTCCACCGCCGGATTATCGGCCTCGCCTGCTGCCATGAGTGCGAGCAAGGCCCATGCCGATTGCGACGATGTGGACGGAGCAGCCTCGAATCCCTGGTAGTCGAGACGGTAACTGACGGCATCCTCGCCCCAACCGCCGTCCTCATTCTGGATCGAATACAGCCAGGCCACCGCCTTGCGCATTGCCGGATCCTGATGGGACACGCCGACCATATTCAGGGCACAGAGGACCGACCAGGTTCCATAGATGTAATTCAGGCCCCAGCGGCCATACCAGGATCCCTCGGCGAGCTGGGTGCGGCGGAGATACTCCACGGCATCGGCCAGCGGCTTCGAGGCCTGAACGGTATCGCCCAGTTGCGCCAGCATCGAGACGCAGCGTGCGGTCACGTCCTCGGTCGGCGGATCGAGCAGCGCACCATGATCCGAGAACGGAATGTTGTTGAGGAAGTCGTGGTTGTTATCGACATCGAAGGCCGCGAAGCCGCCGTCGCTGCTCTGCATGCCAAGGATCCACTCCTTGCCGCGATCGATGGCGTGGTCATAGTCCTTCGACCCAGTCTGCCGGCGCGCGCGGTCCATCGCCATCATCACGACGGCGGTGTCGTCGAGATCGGGGTAATGCGCGTTGTTGTACTGGAAGGCCCAGCCACCCGGCCGCAGGTCCGGACGGTTCTCCGCCCAGTCGCCCTTCACTTCCAATTCCTGCCGCGGCACCAGCCAGTCGAGGCCGCGCTTGGCTTGCGCAAACGCATCTTCGCCGCCGGCTTCCAGCATGGCATGCGCGGTCAGCGCGGTGTCCCACACCGGCGAGACGCAAGGCTGGCAATAGGCTTCGTGATCCTTGATGACGAGCAGCTTGTCGATGCCACGACGCTGGATCGCACGTTTCGGATAGTCCTCGGGATAGCCAAGGACGTCGTAGATCATGACAGCATTGGCCATCGGCGGGAAAATGGCGCCGATGCCATCCTCGCCATTCAGGCGCTCCTCGAAGAAAGCGGTCGCCTTGTCGATGGCGCTCTGGCGAAACTTTTTCGGAAAGTAAGGTTCGGCAAAGCGCAGCAGCTTGTCGATGCCGGTGAAGAACGCGAACCATGCGCGGTTCTGATGCGGCGCGCGTGCCAGCGTGCCGATCGAGCGCGGATCCTGCAGGAACAGCTCGTCGATACCGACGCCCTTCGGATTCTTGGCGCGCGCCTTCTTGGCCGCCAGGACGAGCAGGGTCACGACGGTGGTGCGCGCCCAATAGGACATCTTGTTGAGGTGGAACGGAAACCACTTCGGCAGATGCATGATCTCCACCGGCAGCATCGGAACGCTGCGCCAGCTGGTCACGCCGAACGTGGCGAGCAGAAAACGCGTGAACACATTGGCGTTGATCGCGCCGCCGCGCTCCAGCGCCGCCTCGCGCGCACGCTTCATATGCGGCGCGTCGATGTCATCGCCGATCATCTTCAGCGCAAAATAAGCCTTCACCGTCGCGCTCATGTCGAACGGACCGTCCTGCACCAGCGGCCAGCCGCCGTGTTCGCCCTGGATGCGGCGCAGATAATTGGCAATCTTGCCTTCGAGTTCGGCATCGACGGGCTCGGCGAGGAAGTGCCGCATCAGCACATATTCGGCCGGAATCGTGGCATCGGCTTCGAGCTCGAACACCCAGTGGCCGTCGCTCTGCTGGAAGTCCAGCAGGCTCTTCTTGGCCGATGCGATGCTGCTCTCCAGCTTCGCGTTGTCGATGGTGAGTTCGGAAGTGGTCGATGACATGATGTTTGCTTGATCTCCGTACGTGTCGTGTCACTTGGGGTGCCTGAACCGCGCCTTGGTTCAGACCTTTCCGAGTGCCATGTCGGCGGCGCGATCGCCGGAGCGGATCGAGCCTTCGATGGTGGCGGGCAGACCGGTATCGGTCCAGTCGCCAGCCAGGAACAGGTTCTTGAAATCGGTCCGCGTGCCGGCACGCAATGCATTCTGCGCCGGTGTGGCGGCAAAGGTGGCGCGGCGCTCACGCACGATCTGCCAGGCCGGCAACGGCGCCTGGATGTTCGAGATCTTGCAGATCTCGTCCCAGATCTGCTGCGCGAACTCCTCGCGCGGCACGTTCACGAAGCGATCGGCATTGCTGATGGTGATCGACAGGCGATTGTGGAAGGCGAACAGCCATTCCACGACACCACCGACGACGCCGATGATCGGTGCGTGACCGGCCGGCGGCACGTAATTGAAATGCGCATTGACGATGGCACGCATTTCCGTCGGCGTCTTCACGCCGGGCAGCAGGTTCTTCGCCGACCAGGCGGGCACGGCCATGATGACGACGTCATCGGCGCCGAGCGCGATCACATCGCCTTCGCCGAACTTCAATTCGCTGATGCGCTCGCCGGCCATGGTGAAGCTGCGCAGCTCGTGGCCGAAATGAACGCCAGCGCCCTTCTTGCGCAGCAATTCGATCGCCGGCTCGACCAGCACGTCGCTGAGGCCGGAGCGCGCGATCAGCGGACGGCATGCCTGCCCGCCCGCCAGCAGCGTCTCGCGCACGATGGCGCCGGCAAGCCCCGCTGAACCTTCCGGTGGATCGACATTGAGCGCGGCCAGCAGCAGCGGCTGCACAAGGCGATCATAGAGCACGCCTTCGCATTTGATGGTGTCGCCGACGAGCTTGTCGTTACCGGCCCAGATCAGCGGCGTCAGCGCGAAGTAATCGCCAACCGACGTATCCGGCACGCGGCGCGACGCGTCGAACAGCCAGGTCGGAATGCGGCCATCGCCGAGATCGAGCTGCCAGTGCTTGCCGGTCTTCACATCGGCAAAAGCGAATTGCGCACGCGCCGGGCCGACCAGTCCCGCTTCGGTGCCGATCGACTTTGCGTAGTTGATGACGTGGCTGTTGCCGGACAGGACAAGGTGATTGCCGTTGTCGATGGTGAGGCCGGTCTGCGCATCGAAATAGGAGCGGCAGCGGCCACCGGCCTGCTGGGTCGCTTCATGCACATGGACCTGATAGCCGGCATTGTTCAGCCGGATCGCAGCGGCCAGGCCGGACACGCCGGCGCCGATGATATGAGCGGTTTTGGACATCAGATGATCGCGTATCGCAGCAGGATCGCTATCTTGGAGGCCTTGCCGAGACGAACGGGATCGCGCGGCAAAGCGAAGCCGCGTTTCACCAGCAATTCCAGGATGGCGTGGTAATATTTCGACATGATCCGCGGCGCGCGCACGCTGCGGCGCTTGTTGCGGGCCATGATCTTGTCGGACTCCCTGAAGTGGTCCTGCGCGCGGCGCACCAGCGGCGCGGCAACCTTCGGCAGCGCCTTCTCCTTGATCACCACCTGCGGATCGCTGGAAGTGATACCGGCATGGAAGAGCAGCTCGCGCGGCAGATAGAGACGGCCGAGCGTAGCGTCTTCATCGATGTCGCGCAGGATGTTTGTGATCTGCAGCGCGCGGCCAAGATGATGGGCGAGCAGCACGCCATCTGCATCGGGCATGCCGAACACCTTGACCGACAGCCGGCCGACGGCGCTGGCCACGCGATCGCAATAGAGATCGAAGGTGGCTTCATCGGGCGCACGGATATCGGCAGGGATATCCATCTCCATGCCATCGATGACGGCGAGATAGTCTTCCTTCAGCATGCCGAAGCGCTTGATCGGCTCGACATAATCGCGCACCCGCGGCGGCGGATTGCCGGCATAGAGCGCCTCGATATCCTCGCGCCACTGCTGCATCTGGCTCAGGCGAAGGTCACGTGCCTCGTGGGAGTCGGCGATGTCGTCGACCTGACGGCAGAAGCTGTAGATCTGGAACATGGCATCGCGCTGCTCGCGCGGCAGGATGCGCATCGCCGAATAGAACGACGAGCTGGCGGCGACGCCCTGGACTTCGCTGGGTTCGGTCTGAGTGGTCATCTGATTCATTTGCCTGCCGCCGGGCGCGAAATCGGCGCGGACGTGGTCGCGCGACGCCACAGGCAGCCCGCCATGGCGGCGAGCGCATAGCCGGCCATGCTGCCTTTGGAGAGATGCACCTTCTCGCTCAGCGGATCGCGCACCCGCAGCAGTTTCGAAATTTCCCAGGCGAATTTCTCGATCACCGCGATATTGCAGGCAAAGCGGGTGTCCGCCATGTGCACCGTCAGGCTGTCGCCTTCGTGCAGCAGCGCCTCGTTACGCGCCACGAGATCGCGCAGACACGCCAGCAATTCCGGCGACGATTTTGGCTTGTCGAGCGCTTCGACGCTGACGCCATGTCGCTGCATGATGTCCTGCGGCAGATACACGCGGTCGAGCTCGCGGTAATCCTTGGCGCAATCCTGCAGGTGATTGTTGATCTGCAGCGCCGCGCAGATGGCATCCGACGCGGGCCATGTCGCTTTGTCCTCGCCATGCACTTCCAGCATGAAGCGACCAACGGGCATCGCCGAGAATGAACAGTAATGGATCAGCTCGTCCCAATCCGCATAGCGCAGCTTGGTGACGTCCATCCGGAACGCGGTGAGCAGATCGAGCGCATGGCGCGGCGGCATGCCGCGCTCGGCAAAGGCCTCACGCAGCGTGTTGGCTTCAGCCTGCTCATCGTGTTCGCCGAGCAATCCCGTTTCCAGCTCGTCGAGCATGGTCAGCTTGGTCGAGGCATCCAGCAGCGGATGATCGGCGATATCGTCGGCGGTGCGGACGAAATTGTAGAACGCCAGAATCAGCGCCCGGTGGCGCTTGTGGATGATCCAGGACGCGACCGGAAAATTCTCGTCGCGATCGGTCTTGCCAGATCGCAGCTCGCTCGCAGGGGTCATCAATCTCGGCTTCGTTCAATCAAGACGGGGGTGAAACGGAGGGGCTGTCACGGTCCTAAAATACCGGCAGGCGGACGCCTCTCGGCCCCATATAGGCCAAATCGGCCAACAAAACCAATGCCAATATGGCACCTCGGCTGCGGCCAAAGCCGCGCCGGACTACTCATGAAACAGGCCTGCGGTACCGACCACAGGCCTGACGTCGTGCGCTCGGACGCTTACTGGCCGTGGCTGACCAGCACGTCGTTGCAGGCCTTGCTGATCTTGGGACGATTTTCCTTCAAGCAGGACAGAATCACCAGATCGCCCTGATCCATCACGGTGCGACACAGCTTCTGCACATCGCGCGAGCAAGCCTTCTGCTCAGCCTCGGTGCCGCTGCGGCCTTGGGTTTGCTGCTGGGCCAATGCGCCGGTCGAGGCAGATACGGCAATCACGGTCAAAGCCAGGAAAATTTTACGCATTGTCGTCCTTCAATTGAGCAAGCGAGAGTCAGCCCGCTGGGTGCATAGCATAATCAGTAACGATCGCACCTGAAGAGCGATCCCGATCGACGGCGATTTCCTCACATTCATGGCGAGGGATGCATGCGAGACACAGGCCGCAAGCCGGTTAACCCGTAAAATGCGGCCAAAGGTTGCACCTGCCGCGCGGGCCATACCGGACGGACACGAATGCGTCATATGGCGCAAAGGTCAGTCCCGGACCAGTTGCGCCGAGCAAAACGGAACCCAATGTTCAACCGGAACCGTTTCGGCTAGCGTCAATGTCACGATTGCTGCTCATTGCCGAATTGAACCTGTTCCAACCGCCGCGACACTTACGTCCGAAGCGTCGCGGCACCCTATTGCCGGCGCGGTGCCAAACTTTTCGGGGATACCAAACATGACAATTTCTTCTGCCAAGCTGCTCGGTCACGCCCTCAAGGCTGCTGGCGCTGGCGCGATTCTGATGCTGTCGGTTTCGGCGAGCCACGCCCAATCTGCCCCTTTTGCCGGTTTTGACGGCAACTGGAGCGGCACCGGCACCGTGACCATGTCGGACGGATCCTCGGAGAAGATTCGCTGCCGCGCCAGCTACAAAGTGGGTGGCGGCGGAAATGCGCTCGAACAGAGCCTGCGCTGCGCCAGCGACAGCTACAAATTCGACCTCGCCAGCAATGTGAAGAGCGACGGCAGCAACGTTTCCGGCAGCTGGAGCGAAGCGAGCCGCAACGTCTATGGCAACCTGAACGGCAAGGCCGGCGGCGGCCAGATCGATGTCTTCGTCGAAGCCGCAGGCTTTGCAGCGAACATCACGCTGACGACGAAGGGCAATAAGCAGAACGTCTCCATCTCGTCCAAGGGCGAGATTCGCGGCGTCAATATCAGCATGACCAAAGGCTGATCGCACTCACACTGTCATCACCCGCGAAAGCGGGTGATCCAGTACACGCAGGCGGCGGAGACGGCCCGCGATGCCCGTCTATACTTGATCGCCCGGTCAAGCCGGGCGACGACATCGGTGGAAGCGGCTTCCGGCCGAACGGCTCGTCAGCCCTCCACCTCATCGCAGAGGTAACGATTGATCTGGTAGGGACGCGCTGCCAGCCCCGGGCAGAACGATGCGACCACGGGCTCCAGGCGATCGAACAGACCGCGCCATTCGGCGTTGAGCGCCTCGAGCCGCTCGCGCGCCGCCTCCGCCTCGCGGGCGAGTTTGGCAAGATCCATCGTCAGCAAGCGGCCATCGCGCACCACCAAGGTGCCGCCGATCATGACATGGCGCACCGATGTCGCGTCCTCGGAATGAACCAGCTGGTTGACGGTCCAGTTATGCGGGATCCAGTTGATGGCGTGCAGGCTTACAAAAACGATATCTGCCTTGTAGCCCGGCGCCAGCGCGCCGGCTTTTTCGAGGCCGAGCGTTCGCGCTGAACCCGCGGTCGCTGCATGATAGATTTCTTCGACGGCCGCCCATTTACGAGGATCCGGCCCCTGCACTTTCGACGCCATCGATGCATAGCGCATCGCCTCATACATGTTCTGGTTATCCGAACAATTCGCCCCGTCGGTACCGATCCCGACATTGACGCCGAGATCGAGCGCGCGCCGCATCCGGAACAGGCCATTGCCCAATCGCATATTGCTGCCGGCGTTATGCGCCAGCGACGCCCCGCGATCGGCCATCAGCCGGAAGTCGTCGTCGTCCAGCCAGACCGCGTGGGCTGCGGAAAATTTTTCGTTGATCAGCCCGAGCGCGTCGAGATGCGCCACGAGCGTCTTTCCGTAGCGTTCCTTGCCGACCACGGCCTGCACCTTGCTTTCTCCGACATGGCTCTGCATCGGAATGTTGTAGTCGCGGGCCAGCTTGGCGCAGCCGCACATGAAACTGTCGCTGCAATGGGCTGGAATCGTCGGTGCCACCGCCGGACGAATGTCATATGCCGACCACTTCCAGCGCTCCAGGATCGATCCGATCGCCGCGATGGTGCGATCGCCGGGTCCGAGACGGAGTCGATCAACCTGCTGCTGAAGATCGTCCGGAAGGGCGTCACGCAGGCCTGGAATGGCTTCATAGAAGCTGTGATCTGCGACCATCGGCGCAAGCACGGCGCGCATGCCCACTTCGGCATAGGCTTCCGCGACAGCGTCCATGCCATCGATGCTCGGCGCCGGATACTCGTAATACAGGTCATAGGCTGCCGTGCAGCCCTTCAACACCATTTCGGCGGCACAGATCTGGGTTGTGAGTTTCTTATCCTGAAGCGACCGGCTGCCGCTGATCCAGGGCGCAGCAGCCAAAAGCACCTCCAGTGTCCAGCGGTCACCCTGCCCGCGACCGAGGCCGCCATGGCCATGGGTGTGAGCATTGATCAGGCCCGCGTGAACGAGCATGCCGGACGCATCGACGATCTCCGCACCATCCGGCGCGGCTAGGTTGGGACCAATCTCGGCGATGATGCCGTCCTTGATCAGAATATCCCCTGTCGTTCCGCGGCGAACACCAGCATCGGCGATGACGGCATCGCGGACCAGCACATATCCCGGGTGATTTTTTGCCATTGGATCTGACCTAGTTGTCGTCGTTGGAAGAATTGTCCAGATTGCTGGACCACGGCACGAGCAGGCGTTCGATGACTTCGACCAGAAGAAACAGCGCGATGCCCATGATCGCAAGAATGGCCACGGCACCGAACGCGACCGGGGTGCGGAAGAACGCCATCGAGGTCTGGATCAGATAGCCGAGCCCGGAATCGGAGCCGACGAATTCGGCGACAACGGCCCCGACCACACAGAGCGCAGCGGCCACCCGCAGCCCGCCGAACACGAATGGAAGCGCATAGGGCAAACGTATGCGCAGCAATTGCTGCAGGCGGGTCGCCCGGCACGATCGTCCGAGTTCGACCAGTTCGGGCGGCGTCGCCAGCAAGCCGGCCACCGAGCTCACCACCAGCGGAAAGAAGGCGACGAGGAAGGTGATGACCACACGCGATAGCTCATTGGCGCCGAGCGCGACCAAAAGGATCGGCGCGAGCGCGACCTTCGGGATCGATTGCGTCAGCACCAGCAGCGGGTAGATCGCTTTGGAGATGGTGCGCGAACTCGCGATCAGCATTGCAAGCGGAAGGCTGATGACGATCGAGGCCAGCAGGCCAAGCAGCACCGTCCGCAAGGTCGTCATCGTATGCATGAGGACGTTCGGCCAGATCGGCACGATGGTCGTCCAGATGACGCTGGGACGTGGCAGCAGGAATGGCCTGATCCCGAACGCCAGACAGATCACTTCCCAGCTGGCCAGGAACAGCACGCTCGATACGATCACCGGCAGGTGTCGCCGCCCCCAGAGCGCAGCATTAATGAGCACGGGCCGCTCCACCGTAGATGCGATGCCGGATCAGTTTCGAACAGCGGTGGAATTCCGCGCTACCTTCCTGATCGAACGAACGCGGACGCGGCAACCCGACATCGATGATTTCAGCAATACGCCCCGGCCGCGGCGACATCACGATCACCCGATCCGCCAGCATCACGGCCTCGGAAATCGAATGGGTGACAAACAGCACGGCCATTGGATTGGCCTGCCACAAGGCCAGCAAAGAGAGGCTCATCTCCTCGCGGGTCAACGCATCGAGCGCGCCGAATGGTTCATCCATGAGCAGGATACGCGGCTGTTGCACAAGGCCGCGGCAGATGGCAACGCGCTGCTGCATGCCACCCGAAAGTTCGCGCGGCATCCGCTGCTCGAAGCCGGCAAGACCAGCCGACCGCAAGAGCGCGCGAGCGCGTTCGCGCGCGTCCGGTCCGTCACGGCCGGACAGGCTGAGCGGAAACGTGACGTTCCGCTCGACAGTCATCCACGGCAACAATGTCGGTGCCTGGAAGACCATCGCCGTTCCTTCGGTCGCCTCGGTGACGAGCTTGCCGTCCAATGTGAGGTGGCCGATGTCCGGCTGCACGAGGCCGGCCACCATGCGCAGCAAGGTTGACTTGCCGCAGCCGGACGCGCCGACAATGGCGACGAACTCTCCCGGCTGGATCGACACCGAGATGTCATCCAGCGCCTGCACATGACCGCCGCGACGTGTCTTGAAGGTCTTGCCGACCCGGGCAAGCGAGATCATGGCACGAAGCTGTCGTCGATCGCCTGCGAAGGATCCCAGGACGCATCCAGCTTGAGGCTTTCAGCCACGGCCTTCCACGTCGTCTGCAGGCGTTCCTTGTCGAAATGGCCCTGCCCCGTCGCCTTCTGATGATCGTTGAAGATGAAGGTCATGGTGGCCTTCTGCGAGCCCTCGCACTCGTCCTGCAGCACTTCCGGGTTCTTCTGGACATGCAGCTTGCAGGTCTCGACCGGATTGTCGCGCGCCCAGGCATAGCTCTTCACGGCGGCGCCAACGAAGCGCTTCACCAGATCCGGATTGGTCTTGATGGTCTCGTCGGTGGCGACCAGCGAGGATGCGTAGATCGCAAAACCGGCCGACACGAAGGGCAGCGAGACGATCTCTTCGCCCGCCTGCATCGCGGCCTTGTTCTGGTAGTATTGGTGGATGGAATAGAAGGGCGCGGCGTCAACACGCTTGGCGATCAGCATGGCCGCCATGGCCGACGCATCGGTCGTCACCCAGTTCACGCTCTCCGGATCGACGCCGACGCGGCGCGCGACTTCCGGAAAATAGATCTTGTGGCTGTTGCCGGGGCTGATGGCGATCTTCTTGCCTGCGAGATCCTTGAAACCCTTCACACCGGATGATTTCAGGATGAAGAGCGAATGCGGCGAGTGCGTGTAGACCGCCACGATCGACTTCACCGGCACCTGCTGTTGCGCACGCCCCGCCAACACCGCGCCCACATCCGCCACGCCGAACTTGGCCGCTCCGGCTGCCACCTTATTGACCGTGTCGCCCGATCCGTAACCTCTGACGATGCTGAGATCGATTCCGGCATCCTTGAAGAAGCCGCGCTGCATGCCGGCGTAATAGGCGGCGTGCTCACCGCTCGCGATCCAGTCGAGTTGCAAAAGGGCCTTATCTTCGGCGCGCGCGACCTGAGAACAGCCAGCGAGCAGTGCAGTCGCCAGCAGGAATTGCTTTATGCCCATCATACATCCCCGTGAAATATTACGATCCGGCTGCTGCCGCGCTCCCGCATTTCCAAGCAACACGGATGCCGGAATCGGCATTGGAACTGTCTGAAAATGCAAATACGGTTCGCATCGATAGACAGGGGAAGATCCGATGGCGGCATTCACTTGGGACGACCTGCGATATGTCCTGGCCATCGAGGCGAGCGGCACTGCGCTCGGCGCCGCCAGGCGGCTCGGTGTCAGTCACAGCACGGTGCTGCGGCGGCTGGCGACCCTCGAAGGCGCGCTGAACACCAGACTGTTCGAACGCAACGACGGCCGCATGGTCGTCAGCCCGCCTGCAACGATGCTGATGGCCAAAGCGCGATCCATTGCGGAAGCCTTCGACGCGCTTCCTCAGTTGATCGACGGTCCCAATTCAGGGCTCGAAGGAATCGTCCGCGTGGCGGCGCCGCAGGCGCTGATCTGTCACGCGCTCACCGATGCACTGGGCGAATTCCGCACCGCGCACCCCTCGATCCGGATTTCCCTGTGCGCCGACATGCAGTTCGACGATTTCCGGCGCGGCCATGCCGACGTCGCCTTGCGGATCAGCCTCGCCGTTCCCAATGAACTGGGGATCCGACGGCTTTGCGACTACCGCTTCGCGCTCTACGCCCACAATGATCTGGCCCTGCAGATGCGCGCGGGCGCAACTTTGGAGGAGATGCCGTTCATCCTGCTGTCGGATGCAAGCCGCGACATGCCGGAGCGAAAGTGGATGGTCAGCCTGACCGAAGGACGGACGCCGGCCATCGAAGCCAGTTCGACCGTGGTGTGCCGCGCGGCCGTCGCCGCGGGTCTCGGGGTCGGCGTGCTTCCCTGCTATGTGGGCGACGCCACGCCCGGTGTCACGCGCATCGAAATGGGTCCGGCAACGCCCCGTGAGGGAATCTATCTGATCACCCACCCGACCCAGAGCAGAACCGCGCGCTCCCGCGCGGTCGCCGACTTTCTGATTAAATTCGTGACCCGCCGGCGCGACGCCTTTTCCGGCGCCGCACTGGCAGCGACCTTAAGTTAGAGCATGATCTTATCCGAAAACCGGTATCCACGTTTCGGGATCATGCTCTAGTCGCGTTCCTTCGCCAGCGTCGATTTGCCGGTGAGCTTCTGCTGCAGCTGGATCAGCCACATCGAGGTCGGGCGCAGGATGAAGAGGTCGGCGACCAGTGCTGCCACCATCGAGAAGGCACTGAGCCAGCCGAACAGGCGCAACGAGGGCAGGTCCGAGAACACCGTCACCACGAGGCCGCAGGCCAGCACCACCGTGGTGAGGATCAGCGCCGGACCGACCAGCACGGTCGCGCGTTCGACGGCGACAGCAGGATCGGTGCCCGGCGTATCTTCCAGACGCAGGCGGTTGAGGAAGTGGATGGTCGCGGACAGGCCGAGGCCGAACGAGACCGTGAGCGCCACCACACTGGCGAATTGCAGCCCTTCGCCGAGCAGCCACAACACGAAACCCGACAACACCACCGGGAAAATACCCGGCAGGATACAGGCCAGCATCACCACCCAGGAGCGGAATGCGAGGCCGATGAACACAGCAACCAGGCCGAATTCGATGGTCAGGCCGTGATTGAGCTTCTCGATCATGCCGGCGCTGTTTCGCGCGGCGATGGCGGACAGGCCTGTCACAGCGATCTCGTAGCCGGGATGCGCGCTTCGCACCGTGTTGAGAGCCGCGTCGAGCTTGTCGACCACCGGGAGGATCTTGCTTGAATCGCTATCCGGCACGCGTCCGGAGACCACCACCGCAGTCTGATCCGCCGAGATGAAGCGGCGCACCAGATGCTCCGGAATGACACTGACATATTCCTTCAGCGTTGCGACGTCGGTCGAGCCCGCCTTCTCCGCCAGCCAGCGCCGCAGCGTCTCCAGCGACCAGACATTGCCCACGCCGGCCTGCTTCTCCACCAGGCTATGGACCTGCGCGATGGTATCCAGCGTGTCCTGCGAATAGAGATCGGCGCCCTTGGGGAATTCGATCAGGATATCGATCGGATTGGCACCGGTGAGCTTGGCATCGAGGCGTCCGCTAGCCGCGACCGCCTGCTCCTTGTCCGGCACCTGATCGGCCAGACGATAGCGCGGCTCCAGGCTCGCATAGACGGTGCCGAGGCCGAGCACCACAAGCAGCGAGATCAGGCTGAACAGGCCGGGACGACCGACCATGCGTACGGCGATCCAGTAGCAAAATGCGCGCAGCGCCTGCACGCCGGAATCGGCCGCCTGGAACTTGGCTGCAAAGATCTTTTCGTTACGGACCAGCAGCACGCCGAACACCGGCACCAGAGACAGCACCGCGACCAGCGCGATGATGGTCGCGGTCAGCCCCGCTTCACCGAAAGCACGGATCAGGTCAGAGTCCGAGAACTGCAGCGCCAGGAACGAAATGCCGGCTGTGCCATGTGTCAACACGCAGGCCGGACCGACCACGCGCACGGCATTGGTGAAGGCAGAGTATTTGTCCTCACCGGCAATCAGGCGATCGCGCGCCGCGAAAGTGAGCTGCATGGAGTCGGCAAAACTGATCACCATGATCAGCGGCGTCATCACATTGAGGAACATGTTGAGGCTGAAGCCGGCCCAGCCCAGCGCGCCGAGCGACAACAGGATCGCCAGCAGCGGCGGGAACGCCGCGATGATCATGAAGGAGATCTTGCGGAAGAAGATGATGGCGATGATGCAGCCGGCAAGAATGCCGGCAACATTGTAGATCAGGCCGTCACGCTCGACCGCATTGCGGATTTCGAGCTGCATGACCGGCACGCCGGACAATTCCTTGGTGAGCCCGGAATCCGCCAGATCCTCATTCATCGTCTTGCGGATCTCGGCGATCACCGTGCTCAGCTTGTTGTTGCTGACCACCGCGGGATCGAGTGACAGCACAACAAGCGCCAGTGTGCCGTCATCGGACAACAGCTTGCCGCGGATCAGCTCGTTCTGTTTGACCGTCTCGATGAACTGGTCATAGGCGGCGCCTTCGGGCAGCTCGTTCGGGAACAAAGCTGCCGGCAATTTGCCTGGCGCCGGCGTCTGCCGCGCCGAGAAGATCGAGATCAGGCCGCGCACGCCATCGACCAGCTGCATGTCGGTGACGAGGTCGCGCATCTTTTCGAGATTGTCGCGGGAGAGCAGCGTCTTGCCTTCCAGCACCACCAGGACGTCGAACTCGGTGGACGGGAAGCGTTTCGTTACTTCCTCATATTGTTTGTATTCCTTGCTGTCGGAGCGGAACAGCTGGCTCAGCGAATCGTCGATCTTGATGCGCTGGATGCCGAAGATCGCGCCGACGACCAGCGCCAGCAGGATGATGCAGGACAGAATCGGCGCCTTGACCGCGATCAGGCCGATACGCTCCAGGCCGAAGGCAATGCTGGACGGCCCACGCCCCAATTTCTTGATGTCGGCGTCGTGGGAGCTCATATGGTCCATGCTGTGCTCTAGCCCTTGAAATTGCGCGGTAAATTCGCTGGCGGTGTAGCAGTTCTGTATGACTATTCGCAAGGCGACGCTGGCGCAGGGCGCAATCACCAAGTCACGATTTCAGGTCACGATTTGCGGCGATAGCTGTCTTAGTCAGGCTTTGCGGCCGGTGCGGCCAATTGGAGCCCGCTTTCGTCCTTCAAGGTCACACCGGTGATACCGCGTCGCAGCCCCTCGCGCGCCAACCACGCGATCTTGACCGCAGCCTCGTCGAAACTCAGCCCTGCCGACTGGATATTGGACACGCAGTTCCGCTCGGCATCGCTGCGGCCCGGTTTGGGCGCGACGGTGACATAGGCGCCGAGGCTGTGCGGCGCGGACAGACCCGGCCGCTCTCCAATCAGCACGATGCTCATCCGCGCATGGAGCAGTGTGCCGATCTCGTCGCCCAGCGCCACGCGCGCGCCACTGGCTACCGTTACTGGCCCAACCGACAGGCCATCGAGCTTTGGTAGCAACGCTGCCACCAGACCAAGTGCATGGGCATTCACGGCCGCGGGGGAAAGGCCATCGGCAATGACGAGCGCGATGTCGCAGCCAGCGCTGCCGTGCGCTTCGAGCAGGTTTTGCGATTCGGGCGCGAGCTTGCGGCCGAGATCGGGACGTTTCAGGTAATCGGCGCGATCGGCGACCAGGCTCGATACAACGACGGCCGCGAGCCCCTGCTCCACCAGAGCCGCGACAATCGCTGTGGCCTCGAATGGCGCATGCACGGCATCGCGGGCACGGGCATGATCAAGGGTGAAATCCAGCAGCGCCTGCGTCGTCAGGCTGGCACCGGCGCGGCCGAGACCGACACGCGCTGGCGTGAGCCGACGGAGGTCGGCGATCGACGGGCTGGGATGCGCGATTGGGTCGTTGCGTTCGCTCATGTGGCCACTTTGCCGATTGCCACCCAAAACACCACCCTCATGGTGAGGAGGCGCGTAGCGCCGTCTCGAACCATGGACTGGAGTGCACAGCCATCCTTCGAGACGCGATCCAGGTGGATCGCTCCTCAGGATGAGGGCGGAGCTTCACTCAGCCGGAACCGCGGCTGCCGTGTCCTGCAGCTTCATCGAATAGTAGGACGCATTGGTCTGACCACCCGATGCGTCGCGGGCGAAGTTGATCAGGTGATGCGCGACCATGATTGCCGAGATCAGATATTCGATCTCGCCGCGGACGATGCGGCGGAAGGCGAATTTCCAGAACGCGCGCTTGTAGTCGCCGAGCACGCCGACTTTCCAGAAGATGTTGCGCAACATCACCAGGCCAAGGCGGATATTTTTCGGCGTCAGCATCGCGCCGACGGGCGGCTTGATACGATGCGGATAAGTGTGCGTGATCTGGTATTCGAACCGCTCGAGCAGCTTTTCCGGCACATAGGCACTGCCCATGGCACGACGCCAGCTCTTCACGACATCCTCGTAGGGCAGCAGGAAATCCACATTGGAATCGCGGCCTTCTTCCTCGTTGAGGCGGCCTTCCTTCTTGAGACGATCCCACAACGGCGTTTGCGGCAGGGCCTGCAGCAGATTGATGGTGAGCAGCGGGATCTGCGACGCATCGACGAAATCGAGCAGCGCCTGGCCGGTTTCAGGACGGTCGGTATCGAGGCCGAGGATGATGCCGGACACCACTTCCATGCCGAACGAGTTCAGCACCTCGATGGATTCCATGATCGGCAGGACCATATTGTGGTCCTTCTTCATCGCCTTCAATGCGACGGGATCGGGCGTCTCGATGCCGCAGAAGATGGTGCCGAACCAGGCATCGCGCATCAGCGCGAGGATTTCCGGCCGCTTGGCGATGTTCAGCGTTGCCTCGCAGGACAGCCGCAGGACAAAGCCGGTCTTCTTCTGCCATTCGACCAGATGCGGCAGCAGATCGAGCGCAGCCTTGCGGTTGCCGATAAAATTGTCGTCGACGAAATAGACCGACCCCATGATGCCGCATTCGAGCAGCTTGTCGAGTTCGGCCGTGATCTGCTGCGGCGTCTTCAGCCGCGGATTGCGGCCATAGAGGCCGGGAATATCGCAGAATTCGCACTGATACGGGCAGCCCGACGAATACTGGATCGAGCCCAGGAAATAGCGCGGAATATCCGCCAGCTCATAGGCCGGGATCGGAAACTCCGTCATGTCCAACCGGTCGGCCGTCTTCAGCACGACCTGGCGCGCAGGACGCTTGGTGTCCTTCTCCAGAATATCGATCAGTTTGTC
>NZ_JBIIOT010000186.1:0-3362 GCF_044336785.1 Tardiphaga sp.
GGTGGCATCGCCGAGTTCGCCGATATGGAGATAATCGAAGGCCGGATAGTAATCCGGGCAGGACGACACCGACGGACCACCAATGGCGACCGGGAGATCATAGGAATGCGCGCGGTGGCAGATGTCATTCATCTGCGAGCGCTGGATATGCATGCCGCTGACGAGGACGGCTTCAGCCCAGAGGAAATCGTTCGGCGTGGCCGTTTTGATGTTCTCGTCGATGAAGCGGACTTCCCAATTCTCGGGCATATAGGCCGCAATCAGCAACAGCCCCTGCGGCGGCATGAACGCCTGGACGCCATCAGTCAGGGGATAGGAATATTCAAACGTGCCAAATGAAGAGGTGTATCGCGGAAAGACGCACAAGATGCGCCGTACCGTCTGCCTGCCCTCAGCTCTCATAAAATAACCTCTGCGAATCCATCAGCGGTCCCTGCGCTGAACCTTCAATAACGTCGCCGAGATAAAACCGTTCCAATCCTGTTCGCATGCTTTGTCTAAATCTAATCACGTGCGATGAATCTGGGCCAGAATTTCTTCAAGATTGTGACGGCCGGTGACGCGGACGTGATGCGTCAGGCAATCAGCCTGGCCGCGAAAGCCGGAAGCGCTGCGCCCTGGTCGCGAATGCGCAAATCGTCATTGGCGATTCCCGCCTGGACCAGCCAGGCGTCGAATTCCGGTGCCCGCTTCAGGCCAAACAGATCGCGGAGATAAAGCGCATCGTGGAAGGATGTGGACTGGTAATTCAGCATGACATCGTCGGCACCGGGGACGCCCATGATGAAATTGACGCCGGCAGCCGCGAGCAGCGTCAGGAGATTGTCCATGTCGTCCTGATCGGCCTCGGCATGGTTGGTGTAACACACATCCACGCCGAGCGGCAGGCCGAGCAATTTGCCGCAGAAATGATCCTCCAGCCCGGCGCGGATGATCTCCTTGCCGTCATAGAGATATTCGGGGCCGATGAAGCCGACCACGCTGTTAACCAGCAATGGCGAGAACGCCCGCGCCACCGCGTAAGCGCGCGCCTCAAGGGTCTGCTGATCGACGCCATGATGGGCATCGGCCGACAGCGCCGAGCCCTGTCCGGTCTCGAAATACATGACATTGTCGCCGACTGTGCCGCGCTTCAGCGACAGCCCAGCCTCGTGCGCTTGTTTCAGCAGCGCGAGATCGATGCCGAAGCTTTTGTTGGCAGCCTCCGTGCCGGCGATGGACTGGAAGACGAGATCGACCGGTGCGCCCTGCGCGATCAGGTCGATCGAGGTGGTGACATGGGTCAGCACGCAGCTTTGCGTGGGGATGCCGAGCTTGACGATAACGTCATCCAGCATCCGCACCAGCTGGCCGAGCATGGCCGGATCGTCGCTGGCCGGATTGATGCCGATACAGGCATCGCCGGCGCCGAGCATCAGGCCATCGAGCGTCGAGGCCGCGATGCCGCGCATGTCGTCGAAGGGATGATTCGGCTGCAGCCGCACGCTCATATGGCCGCGCAGGCCGATCGTATTGCGAAAGCGGGTGACGACCTCGCATTTCTTAGCCACCAGGATCAGATCCTGATTGCGCATCAGTTTGGAGACCGCAGCCGCCATTTCCGGCGTGATGCCTGAGGCAAGCGCTTTCAACGAATCGGACGTCGCAGCGTCGGACAGCAGCCAGTCGCGAAAGCCGCCGACTGTGAGTGACGCAATCGGCGCGAAGGCCGCAACGTCGTGACCATCGACGATGAGGCGCGTGACCTCGTCGGTTTCATAAGGGATCACGGCTTCGTTCAGGAATTGCCGCAGTGGCAGATCAGCCAGCGCCATCCGCGCGGCGATCATCTGCTCGGCGGTTTCCGCAGCAACTCCCGCAAGCCGATCGCCGGACCGCGGCGGCGTCGCCTTGGCGAGCAGATCGCGGAGATCCGCGAAACTGTAAGTCGTGCTGCCGATGCTGTGGCGATAGGTCATGCCGCCATTGTTGGCCATGACCATCGCCGTGTCCATCCTCTCGTCATTGCGAGGAGCGCAGCGACGAAGCAATCCAGCCTTCATTCGTGGGGTTCTGGATTGCTTCGCTCGCAATGACGACCGTTTGATGACGGAGGTTTACATCGTGGCGCCCAGCACCCATGGCGCGAATTCGGCGCTGCCGACGTCGAAACTCTCGCTCTTGGTACGCTGGCCCGAGGCGGTTGCCAGCATCAGTTCGAAAATGCGCTGGCCGCATTGCTGCACGGTCTCGTCGCCGTCGAGCACGGTGCCGCAATTGATGTCCATGTCGTCTTCCATGCGCTTGAACATCGGCGAGTTGGTCGCAAGCTTGATGGATGGCGCTGGCTTGCAGCCGAACACGCTGCCGCGACCGGTGGTGAAGCACACCATATTCGCGCCGCCGGCCACCTGCCCTGTCGCTGCCACGGGATCGTAACCGGGCGTGTCCATGAAGACGAACCCCTTCTTGGTGATGGTTTCGGCATAGTTCAGCACATCGACGAGATTGGTCGAGCCAGCTTTCGCCATCGCACCGAGCGACTTTTCGAGGATCGTCGTGAGACCGCCAGCCTTGTTGCCGGGCGAGGGATTGGCGTTCATCTCGGCGCCTTCCCGCTCGCAATAGGCCTCCCACCAGCGCATCAACCCGACCAGCTTTTCGCCGACCTCGCGCGAGACGGCGCGGCGCGTGAGCAGATGTTCGGCGCCATAGGTTTCCGGCGTCTCGGAGAGCACCACCGTGCCGCCATGGCGCACCAGCAGATCGCTCGCGGCACCAAGCGCCGGATTGGCCGAGATGCCCGAATAGCCATCGGAGCCGCCGCATTGAAGTGCCACGGTGAGTTCGCTGGCGGAGACCTCCTCGCGCGTCACCTTGTTGGAGTCGGCGAGCGCTTCCTTGACGAAAGCAATGCCCGCTTCCGTTGTCTTCCGCGTGCCGCCGATGTCCTGGATCTGCATTTCGCGGAGACGACCGGCCAGCTTCTGTTCCTGCATCAAGCCACCGATCTGGTTGATCTCGCAGCCGAGGCCGAGCACGACGACGTGGGAGAAATTCACATGACGCGCATAGCCGCCGAGCGTGCGGCGAAGCAGCGTCAGCGGCTCGTCCTGCGTCATGCCGCAGCCGGTCTTGTGCGTCAGCGCGACCACGCCATCGACATTGGGATAGTCGGCGAGCGGATCATGCCCGCTGAAAGGATTTCGCTTGAACACATCGGCGACGAGGCTCGCCACATGCGCGCTGCAATTCACCGAGGTGAGCAGGCCGATATAGTTGCGGGTGGCGACACGCCCGTCGCTGCGCTTGATGCCCATGAAGGTCGCCGGCAGATCGAAATTCGGCGTCGGCTTCACATCGACGCCATAGGCATAATCGCG
>NZ_JBIIOT010000049.1:0-37890 GCF_044336785.1 Tardiphaga sp.
CGCCATAGCGGAGCAGGCGACCATCGGCAGCGTGAAGTTCGAGCCTGCCAATGCGCTGGCCGGTTTCGCGATCGACCATGATGTTGGTTTCTTCGCCGGGCCTGAAGGCATAGTCCTCAGCCCATTGCCGCAGGGCGATCATGATAGGGAAAACCGCGCGCCCTTTGTCTGTCAGGACATAGTCCTGATAGGCGCCGCCAACGGCGGCTTCAGTCAGTGTGAGGATGCCGTCCTCCACCAAGGCCCGCAGCCGAACGGTCAGGATGTTCTTGGCGACCCCAAGGCTTTTCTGAAACTCGCCAAAGCGCTTTTTGCCGAGCATGGCGTCGCGAATGATGAGCATCGACCAGCAATCGCCGATCGACTCCATCGAGCGCGCGATCGGGCAGGCCGCGTCTTTCAGGCTTGTGCGTTTCGCCATGATCTTCTCCTCGAGCCACCAAACGTTCCCGTGATCGGCGCCTTAACTGGTTGCATTATGAAACCATTCGATCTATTTGGCAATATGGTTGCAAAAAGCAACCGATTTGGCAGGAGATCATCATGCGTTTGGCGGGCAAGACGGCGCTTATCACCGGCGGCAATAGCGGGATTGGGCTGACGACGGCGAAACTGTTCGTGGCGGAAGGGGCGAAAGTCGCCATCACCGGGCGCGACAAAGCCAGGCTGGACAAGGCGGTTCAGGAGCTCGGCGCCAACGCGATCGGCATTGTCGCTGACGCCACCGATGTCGCCGCGACCGAGCGGGCTGTGGCGGAAGCCGTCGCCACATTCGGCAAGCTCGATATCGTGTTCGCCAATGCGGGTATCGCCGGCAACACGCCCGTCGGCGGCACCACGCTCGATGTGTTCGAGGCGGTGCTCAAGACCAATATCACCGCCGTGTTCTTCACCGTGCAGGCCGCCGTCGCGCATCTCAACGACAACGCCTCGATCATCCTCAACGGTTCGGTCATCTCCGTGCTCGGCAATCCCGGCTACTCCGCTTATGCAGCGAGCAAGGCGGGCGTGCGCGCCATGGCGCGGGTGATGGCGTCTGAACTGTCGCCACGTGGCATCCGCGTCAATGTGGTCTCGCCCGGTGCAACCGCAACACCGATCTGGGATCGCGTTGCGCCGACACCTGATGCGTTCAACGCCTTCGAGAAGCGGCTATCGCAAACGATCCCGCTCGGCCGCATGGGCAAGCCCGAGGAAGTGGCAAAGACCGTGGTGTTCCTGGCATCGGACGACTCGTCGAACGTGCAGGGCACAGAGATCTTCGTCGATGGCGGATCGACGGCATCGCCTGCCGGCGCGCCGGCATTTCGAGGCTGACACCTTCAACGACCCAGACGCCAGTCATCCGGACGCGCCACGCGGCGCGCCCGGATGACTTGAGTCCGGTTAAGCGGCGCGCAGATCACTCGCCGCCTGCAAGGCGCCTGACACTGCTTTTTCGCGATCTTCGGGACCGGCGCCGATGCCGTCGGCGGCGATGATCTCGAGGTCGGTCACGCCGATGAAGCCGAACAGGCTGCGCAGATAGGTCTCGACATGTTCATAGGCTGCGGCGGGAGCGCCAGCGCCGTAGAAATTGCCGCGCGACACCGCGATGATCACGCGTTTGCCGCCCGCCAGGCCTTCAACGCCGGCAGCGCTATATTTGAACGTTTTGCCAGCCACGGTGATGCGATCGATCCAGGCCTTGAGCTGGCTCGGAATGCTGAAATTATACATCGGCGCGCCGATCACCACGACGTCGGCCGCAAGGAACTCGTCGAGCGCCGCGGTACCCGCCGCCACTTCCGAGGTGGTTGCGGGATCTGACGGGGCGCCTTGCGCTGCGGCGAGATGCGCGCCGGACAGATGGGCAAATGGCGTCGCTGCGACGTCGCGATAGGTCACCGCCAGGCCGGGATTGGCGTCGCTGAGGCGGGCCACGGCGGCAGCCGTGACCTGCCGGCTGACGGAGTTTGGACCGAGCACGCTTGAATCGATGTGGAGAAGTTTCATATCAGTCACCCATGGTATTGGTTTGTAACCAACGCTACATGAGTGACTGTCCGAACCCGCACAAGAAGGCACAATTTTGAAACCCGAGCACACAGATGTGCCCACCCCGGCCGCTCATCACCACGATCCGGCCCATAGCGACTGCCGCGGCGTCGCATCGGTGCTGTCGCGTGTCGGCGACAAATGGAGCGTGCTGGTGATCATGATGCTGGTGGATGGCCCGCGCCGCTTCAACGAGCTGAAGCGCACGATCGGCGGCATCTCGCAGCGGATGCTGACCCTGACCTTGCGCGGCCTGGAGCGCGACGGCCTGGTCACGCGCACCGTCTATCCAACCATTCCGCCGCGGGTGGATTACGAACTCACCGAGCTCGGCCGCGGACTATCAGAACCGGTGAAGGCCCTCGGCGGCTGGGCGCTGACGCATCTGCCGGAAATCACGAGCGCGCGGGAGAAGTTCGACGGCGAGGGCGAGTAAACTCTCCTGTCATCGCCCGGCCTGACCGGGCGATCCAGCACACCCGGAAGCCGCAATGTGTACTGGGTCACCCGATCAAGTCGGGTGACGACAATGACAGGACGGAGTGTGCCACTACACCATCGACACCAGCCCGCCGCCATGCCGCTCCAGCCGTCCCGCAAGCTCCAGCTCCAGCAGCACCACGCGCACCGTTGTCGGCGACACCTTGGCCAGACGGATCAGATCGTCGATGCCGATCGGGCTCGGGCCGAGCAGACCGATGATGCGGGCGCGGTCGCTGTCGTCGGGCTCGTCGAATGACACCTCATCCTCCGCCTCGCGGCTTGGCAGTTCGATCGGCCGCTCCATGATCGGGGCGACGGCATTGATGACGTCGGCGGCCTCGGTCACCAGCGTCGCGCCCTGCTTGATCAGCCGGTTGGTGCCGGCCGCGCGCGGATCGAGCGGTGAGCCGGGGACGGCGAACACCTCACGACCTTGCTCTGCCGCCATGCGCGCCGTGATCAGCGAGCCCGAGCGCTCCGCCGCTTCGATCACCACCACGCCGAGGGCCGCGCCCGAGATCAGCCGGTTACGCCGCGGAAAATCCTTCGCGCGGGGCACATGGCCGAGCGGCATTTCCGAAATCGCGCCGCCGAAAGCGAGCAGGTCGAGCAGCAGGTCTTCATGCTCCGGCGGATAGATCCGCTCATGGCCGCCGGCCAGCACGGCGACACTGCCGCCGGCGGCGCTGGCATGATGCGCGGCCTGATCGATGCCGCGGGCGAGGCCAGAGATGATGACGAATTCCGCATCGGCCAATTCATGCGCCAGCGTCTCGGCGAATTTCAGTCCGGCACCGGAGGCATTGCGCGAGCCGACGATGGCGATCATCGGCCGCGCCATGGCATCGCGATTGCCGCGCATGCCGAGCAGCGGCGGCGCATCGTCGATCGTGGCGAGCCGCGGCGGATAGCCGACCTCGCCGGGGGCGACCAGCGCGACGCCGATCCGGCGGCCGCGCGCAATCTCCCGGTCCGCGTCCTCCTCGCTGCAGATGCGGCCCGAGCGCATGGCGCCGCCACGGCGGGCAAGGTCCGGCAGGCGCTCCAGCGCAGCGCGTGCACTGCCGAACTGGTTGATCAGCGCGCGAAACGTTCGCGGGCCGACATTCTCGCTGCGGATCAGGCGCAGCCAGTCGCGCCGCTGCTCATCGCTCAGGCGGATCGCTGCATGCGGTGAATCGATCAAGCTGTGGCCCCCCATCGTGCAGCTTAATCAACTTGCGGGTGCATTCAATTGACATTCGCAGTTAAGGTGCGAGAGTAGGGGTGAGCCCGTCTGGCTTGTGTTCAGTGATGTCGGCAATGCTGTGGGACGCGAACAACTACCAGCGACCGGGCGCGTCGAGCAATGTGGCCGTCGGGCGTGAGTTCGAGGAAGCCGCGCTGCTGTTCTTCCATTCCGAGGGCGTCATGCTGGCGCCGAACTACTCGCTGCCCGTCGGCCATCGCTCCTTCCGCAAGAAGCGCTTCGATCTCGGCAGCGCCAGCCCGCGGATCATCGTGGAGTGCAAGTCCTATACGTGGACGGTGTCGGGCAATGTGCCTTGCGCCAAGATCCGCGGGCTGAACGAGGCGATCCTGCAGTTCAGCGCAGCACCGCGTGACTATCGAAAAATCCTGTTCGCGCTGCGCCACCTGCATCCGCAATCCCGCGTCAGCCTGATCTCGCATTACATCAAGTGTCACGGCCATCTGGTCGGGCCGGGCGTGGAGATCTGGGAATTCGATCTGGACGCGAAACAGGGCGCGCGGGTGTTTTGAAGGGGACGGATTTCTCAGCCGTAGGATGGGTTGAGCGCAGCGAAAACCCATGCTGTCCGTCGTCGCGGTTGGCTCCGCTGATGGGTTATCGCTCCGGCGCTATCGCGCCTGCGCTCAACCCATCCTACTTCTTGCCGATCTTGCCTTCGCTGCCGTTCAGCAGCCGCTTGATGTTCTCGCGGTGCATGAACCAGAGCAGCACGGTCAGTGCGGCACCCAGGATCGCGAGATGCGGGGCCTTCATGTACCACAGGAACATCGGCGTCAGCGCGCTGGCGGTGAGGGCTGCGAAGGACGAGTAGCGCGAGGTCAGCGCCGTGGCGAGCCAGGCGATGCAGAAGATCAGCGCTGCCGGCCAGAACAGGCCGAGCATCACGCCGATATAGGTGGCGACGCCCTTGCCGCCCTTGAAGCCGAGCCAGACCGGGAAGAGATGGCCGAGAAACGCCGCCACGGCCGCGATCATCGCGGGCGTCGGGCCGCCCAGAATACCCATGATGACGACGGGGATCGTGCCCTTCAGCGCGTCGCAGACCAGCGTGCCGGCGGCGAGGCCCTTGCGGCCGGTGCGCAGCACATTGGTGGCGCCGATATTGCCGGAGCCGATGCCGCGGATGTCTTCGGTGCCCGCCATCTTGGTGATCAGCAGGCCGAACGGGATCGAGCCGAGCAGATATCCGAAAGCGGCGGCGAGGATATAAAGCGGGTTCATGATCGCCCCTTAGACGTGCTCATAGACGGTGCGCCCGCCAACGATCGTGCGGATGACGCGGCCGCTGAAACGCGCCTCGTCGAACGGCGTGTTCTTGCATTGCGACTTGAGATCGGCGGGATCGAGCACCCAGGGCACATCTGTGTCGATGACGATGACATCGGCGACCGCGCCCGCGCGCAGCGTGCCGCCGGGCAGGCCGAGCAGTTCGGCGGGGCGGGTGGACATCGCGCGGATGAGCTGCGTGAGGGTGAGCTCGCCATTGTGCAGCAGGCGCAGGCCGGCGGAGAGCATGGTCTCCAGACCGATGGCGCCGGGTTCGGCTTCGGCGAAGGGGAGGCGCTTGGTCTCGACGTCCTGCGGATTGTGGTCGGACATGATGACGTCGATCAGGCCGGAGGCCACCGCATCCACCAGCGCGCGGCGGTCGTCCTCGACGCGCAGCGGCGGCGACAGTTTCAGATAGGAGCGATATGGCCCGATATCGTTCTCGTTCAGCGTCAGGTGATTGATTGAGGCGGAGGCGCTCACGCGCAGGCCGGCATCGCGGGCGCGCTTCAAAATCTCGACGGACTCGGCGCAACTGATGGAGGCCGCGTGATAGCGCCCGCCGGTCAGCGCCACGAGACGCATGTCGCGCTCCAGCATGATGGCTTCGGCGGCGGTGGGTATGCCGGTCAGGCCGAGCCGCGAGGCGCGCTCGCCTTCATTCATCACGCCTTCGCCGACCAGCGCGGGATCTTCGGTGTAATGCACGATCAGCGCATCGAAATCGCGCGCGTAAGTCAGTGCGCGGCGCATCACCTGCGCATTGGTGATGCTCTTGTCGCCGTCGGTGAAGGCCACGGCGCCGGCGGCGCGGAGGAGACCGAATTCGGTCATCTCCTTGCCTTCGAGGCCCTTGGTCAGCGCCGCCATCGGATGGATGTTGACGATGGCCGTATCGCGCGCGCGACGCAGGACGAAATCCACGGTCGCGGAATTGTCGATCGCCGGCGACGTATCCGGCTGGCAGATGATGGTCGTGATGCCACCCGCCGCCGCCGCATGGCTGGCGGATGCAAAACTCTCGCGATGGCTAGCGCCGGGCTCGCCGACAAAGGCGCGCATGTCGATCAGGCCGGGAGCGACCACCTTGCCGGCGCAGTTGATGACCTCGGTGCCTTCGGGGACGCCGGCGGTGCCGATGCCGCGCTTGGCATCGCGGATCACGCCATCGACGATGAGGACGTCGCCGGTGCTGTCGAGCGTCTGCGACGGATCGATCAGGCGCGCATTGGCGAGGAGAAGCGGGCGGCGGTTTGTCAGCATGAGATCATCGCCGTTTCGAGATGATGGATTTCAGGATCGTGGTCCAGAACCAGACCGTCAGTGCAAAGGCTCCGGTGATCACCACGAAGATGATCGTGAAGATGATGTTCTGCGTCGTAAAGCCCTGTACATACAGCATCACGCCGATGAACACCGTGCCGAGGATCGCGACAAATCTCAGTTTCCGCTGCATCAGTCCGACGAGGAATGACAGCAGCGTCTCCATGGCCGTCACGCATTGGGCAGGTTGCGCGCCAGCGCTTCCAGCACCGCCATGCGCACGGCGACACCCATTTCCACCTGTTCGCGGATCAGCGATTGCGCGCCGTCGGCCACAAGGCTGTCAATTTCCACGCCGCGATTCATCGGGCCGGGATGCATCACCAGCGCGTCAGGCTTGGCATAGGACAGCTTCTTCTGGTCGAGGCCGAAATACTGGAAATATTCGCCGGACGACGGCACGAAGGAGCCGTTCATGCGCTCGCGCTGCAGCCGCAGCATCATCACGATATCGGCGCCGTTGAGCCCTTCGCGCATGTCGCGCATCACCTCGACGCCCATCCGCTCGATGCCCGGCGGCAGCAGCGTGGAGGGGCCGACCACGCGGACGCGCGCGCCCATGGTGTTCAGCAGAATGATGTTGGAGCGCGCCACGCGCGAATGCAGCACGTCGCCGCAGATGGCGATGACGAGGCCTTCGATCCGCCCCTTGTTGCGGCGGATGGTGAGCGCATCGAGCAGCGCCTGCGTGGGATGCTCATGGGCGCCGTCGCCGGCATTGATCACGGAGCCATCGACTTTTCGCGCCAGCAGCTCGACGGCACCCGAGGCGTGATGGCGCATCACCAGGATGTCGGGATGCATCGCATTCAGCGTCATCGCGGTGTCGATCAGCGTCTCGCCCTTCTTGATGGAGGACGAGGCGACCGACATGTTCATGACGTCGGCGCCAAGCCGCTTGCCGGCGAGTTCGAACGACGACTGCGTGCGCGTCGAATTCTCGAAGAACAGGTTGATCTGGGTGCGCCCGCGCAGCGAGGAGCGCTTTTTATCGACTTGCCGGTTCAGCTCGACATATTCCTCGGACAGGTCGAGGAGGCCGGTGATCTCGGCGGCTTTCAGGCCTTCGATCCCCAGCAGATGCCGGTGCGCGAAGACGAAACTGGATTTGGGGGCGCTGGTCATTAAAGCCAAATGCTATAGGCAGAGTTGCCCGGTGGGGCAAGCGTCGATGCACGGGTTCCGGGTTATCCCCCGGTGTGTGGGGGTGGTGGTAGAATTGCAATAATTCTGACCTTTCTCCCATCTCCGTCCCTCATCCTGAGGAGCCGCGCAGCGGCGTCTCGAAGGATGGCCGCGAACTCCCGGAGCCCGGCCATTCATGGTTCGAGACGCGGCCTGCGGCCGCTCCTCACCATGAGGGCGGAGTGGAGGCCGCCCGTAGGGCGGATAAGCCGAAGGCGTCATCCGCCACTTCGACGCCGTGCCGGATTGCGCTAGGCTCACCACCAGAATCCAAACGAGATCCCATGATGACGCAAATGTCTCGATGGTCCGCGCTTTTCAGCCTCGCTCTGCTGCTGGTCTCCACCGCCGCCCACGCCAAGCGCGTGGCGCTGGTCATCGGCAATGACGTCTACACCAACATGCCCGCCGCCCAGCAGTTGCAGAAGGCCGTCAATGACGCCCGCACCATCGGCCGGGCGCTGACCTCCCTCGGCTTCGACGTCACCATCGGCACCAATCTCGGCCGCCAGGCCATGGTGGACAGGCTCTCCGACTTCACCGCCAAGCTCGCGCCGGGCGACACGGCAGCGCTGTTCTTCGCCGGCCACGGCGTCGCCATCGGTGGCGTCAACTATCTGGTCCCCAGCGACGTGCCACCGGTGAATGAGGGGGCCGAAGCCCGTGTCCGCGGCGCTTCGCTGGCGGAGCCGGACATCATCGCGGAAATCCAGGCTAAATCGGTAAGCGTGGCGCTGCTCGTCATCGATGCCTGCCGCGACAATCCGTTTCCGCGCAATGCCGGTCGCTCCATCGGCAGTTCGCGCGGCCTTGCCGATGCGAAACCCGCACGTGGCATTTTCACGATCTACTCCGCCGGCATCGGCCAGACCGCATTGGATCGCCTGACCGACCGCGATCCCGAACCGAATTCCGTCTTCACCCGCATCTTTGCCGAGGAACTGGTGAAGCCGAACCTGCATCTCGGCGATCTCGCGGTGGAAACCCGCGAGCGCGTCGCCGCATTGGCGCTGCGCGCCACCGATCGCGCCGGCAATCCCGCGCCGCATGAGCAGACGCCGGCCTATTACGACCAGACGCTGGGTGGCCGCATCTATCTCGCCGGCACGTCGGTGGAGGCGCCGAAGGTTGCGGCTGCTCCGCCGCCGCCACGCACGGATGTCGCTGCGATCGCGCCGAAACAGGCCGAGGCCGAACGCGCCGCCATTGCGCCGCGGCCAGGTGCACCGAACGAGGTTTGCGCCCGCAATGGTGCCGAGACCTATTGCGTCTCTTCGGTGCTGCCCGGCCAGTTCAACAATGCCTATGGCCCCGCCAATCTGTTCAGCGGCCCGCAGGGTGTCGCATGGGTCGAGGGCCGGTCGGGGCAGGGCGTCGGCGAATGGATCACCGTCGAATTCGATAGCCCGCGCCGCGTCCGCTCCTTTGTGTTCCGCAACGGCTATCAGAAAGACGACGACATCTATCGCAAGAACGGCCGCGTGCGGCGTCTCATACTGCAAACCTCCCACGGGGCGCGCATTCCGCTCGAACTTGACGATCGCTCCGGCGTGCAGACATGGACCCTGACGACGCCGGTGGACGCGCAATGGCTGAAATTCGTGATCGACGACGTCTATCCCGGCAGCCGCTACACCGACACGGCGCTGAGCAAGCTGACGGTGACTTCGGAGCGCATCCGATGAGGCGGGGGGCGAAGCCTGATCGATTGAAAACAAGGCTAGCAGCGACGCTTGGACACCTCTCCCCACCGGGGAGAGGTCGATCCGGCGAAGCCGGAGCGGGTGAGGGGGGCCACAAACTCCGACGCCAAGATCCCCCTCACCCGAAATCTCCGCTGCGCTCCGATGTCGACCTCTCCCCGGTGGGCAGAGGTGTCTGCGCCCGACCTGTTCGTTCTAGCTTCGTGGCTCACGCTCTAGCAGTCGTCATCACAATCTGTGCGCCCGCCCCAGCACAGGCTCTGCCCGATGATTTCGTCTTCCTGCGCGATCTCGATCCCTCCATCCAGCAGGACATCCGCTATGCCGGCGTCAACAATTTCGTTGGCCGCAAGCTCACCGGTTACGACAGTGCCGAATGCGTCGTGAAGCGCTCCGTCGGGCAGGCACTCGCAAAGGTGCAGCAGGAGCTGAGGGCGCAAAATCTCTCGCTCAAGATGCTCGACTGCTACCGCCCGGCACGCGCCTCGCGCGACATGGTGGCGTGGGCACAGGACGGCTTTGAGACGCCGGCGCAGAAGCGCTACAATCCATCCTTCAACAAGGCCGATCTGTTTCGTCTCGGCTATATCGCCGAACGCTCCGGCCATTCCACGGGCGCCGCCGTCGATCTCACGCTGGTCGATCTCCGTGCCCCGGCGTCAGCGCCATTCGATCCCGCCAAGACTTACGGCAGTTGCATCGCTCCGGAAGCGCAGCGCGCGCCGGAAGCGAGCGTCGACATGGGCACGGGCTATGATTGTTCCGACGCCAAGGCATGGACGGCCTCGCGTGCCATCAGCGCCGCGCAGCGCCGCTGGCGCGACCTTCTCGTGACGGCGATGCGCAAACAGGGATTTGCGAACTATTCGAAGGAGTGGTGGCACTTCTCGATGCCCGGTGTCGGCAGCAAGGCGTATGATTTTCCGATCAGAAGATGAAAGCTCGGTGCCGTAGGATGGGGTGAGCGAAGCGAAAACCCATCGGCCGAACGATGTGGCAGGCTCCGCTGATGGGTTTTCGCTCCGGCGCTGCGCGCCTGCGCTCAACCCATCGTACGCCACGGCGCCTCGTATTGAGGCCCGATCCATCGTAAAATGATTCGCACCACGCTCCCTCTGCCGGAACATCTCGATGACCTCTGCCACGTCAGCAAAACATGCGGTGCTCAACCAGTCGCCGCCGCTCGAAGACGTCAATCTGTTCGAGATCGATCGTCCGCTGGTGGAGGCAGTCGCGTTCAATGACGGGTCGAGCGCCTATGTCGACCACGCGGATTTCGGCAAGGCATGGGGCTCTGCCGCCATGGCGGAGCGCGCGCGGCTCGCCAATGAGAACACGCCGAAGCTGCGAACCTTCGACGCGCGGGGCAATCGCCGTGACTTCGTCGAGTTTCATCCGGCCTATCATGAGCTGATGTCGGCGAGCGTCGCTGGCGGCCTCCATAATTCGACCTGGGCCGCAGACGGCAAACCCAAAGGCCGCGCATCCGAAGTCATGCGCGCCGCAAAGTTCTACATGGCTGCGCAAGTCGAGACCGGGCATCTTTGTCCGATCACGATGACGCGCGCCGCCGTCGGCGCGCTTTCATCGCAGCCGGACGTGCTGGCGCAGGCGATGCCGGTCATCGGCAGCAGGACGTATGACCCAAGCTTCAAGCCGTGGTCCGAGAAATCGGGCATGACGCTCGGCATGGGCATGACCGAGCGGCAGGGTGGCACGAATGTCCGCACCAACATGACCATCGCCAAGCGCGATGGCGATGCATTCCAGATCACGGGCCACAAATGGTTCATGTCGGCGCCCATGTGCGACGCCTTCCTCGTGCTGGCGCAGGAGGAGAGCGGGCTGAGCTGTTTCTTCATGCCGCGCTTCCGGCCCGATGGCTCGCTCAACGCGCTGAATTTCCAGCGCCTCAAGGACAAGCTCGGCAATCGCTCCAATGCGTCGTCGGAAGTCGAATTCAACGAGGCCTACGCGCTGCGCATCGGCGACGAGGGCAAGGGCATCCGCACCATCATCCAGATGGTGCAACTGACGCGGCAGGATTGCGCCATTGCATCCGCCGGCCTGATGCGCTCGGGTCTCGCGCATGCGCTGCATCACACCCGCCATCGCAGCGTGTTCCAGAAACATCTCGCCGATCAGCCGATGATGCAGAGCGTGCTCGCCGATATGGCGCTGCATGTGGAGGCGACCACCGCGCTGGTGATGCGCCTGTGTCGCGCCTTCGATCAGGCGCCGGAAGATCCGATGGAAGCCGCTTACATGCGGTTCCTCACGCCTGTCGTAAAATACTGGGTCTGCAAATCCGCGCCGGGTTTCCTCTATGAGGCGATGGAGTGCCTCGGCGGCAATGGCTATGTCGAGGAGGGGATCCTCGCACGGCATTATCGCGAAGCGCCGGTCAATGCGATCTGGGAAGGCTCTGGCAATGTGATGTGCCTCGATGTGCTGCGTGCGCTGGCGCGCGAAGGCGATGCGGCGACCGGCGTGCTGCAGGATCTGATGCAGGACACGCACGGTTTGCCCGGCGCATCGGATGTCGCGTCCTTCGTGATCCGCACCTTGTTGCGTCCCGATAGCGAGCGCGCCGCCCGGCAGGCGGTGGAGGCGTTGGCCATGCTGGCGGCGACTGCAGCGCTCAACGTGATTCATCCGCCGCATGCGGAGCTGTTTGCCCGCACGCGGCTCGATAGCCCGCGCAGCATGCTCTATGGCGCAGCGGATATCAGCGAGGCGCAGGCGCGCGGCCTGCTCGAGCGGGCATTGCCGCTGTGAGTACCATCGAGACGCCGTCACCGACTGATCTGCCGCCTGCGACGAAGCCGCCACGCGTCTGGAAATTCTGGGGCACCACGCTGTGGGGCGTGCTCGCTTTCGCCGCCATGTCCATCGGGCAGCTCACGGTGGTCGCCTTCCAGGTGATCAAAAGCGGCGAGCCGATCGATCTCGGCCTGATCGTCAAATCGGTCAGCAGCGGCACCACGGTGGCACTCTCCGTCATCATGGGATTGCCTGCCGTCTGTCTCGCGCTCTGGCTGGCCATCCGCATCGCGCGAAATTCCTTCACCGATTATCTCGGCCTGCGCGGCACCTCCTGGAAGAACTGGCTGCTCGGCACCGTGGCGCTGATCGTGCTGGTCGGTGCATGGGAAGTGCTGGCCAAACTCACCGGCCATAAATCGGCGCCGGGCTTCATGCTCGATGTAGTGAACTCATCGCGCGCCGATGGAACGTTGTGGCTGCTGGTGATTGCGCTCACGGCAGGCGCCGCGATCACCGAGGAGATTCTTGCGCGCGGCTTTCTGTATCGCGGCTGGTCTGAATCTTTCCTGCGGCCCGTCGGTGCGATCGTGCTGTCATCGCTGGTCTGGACCGCGATGCATGCGCAATATTACGATCCGTTCCTGTTCAGCCAGGTCTTTAGCATGGGCTTGCTGTTCGGCTATCTCCGCCATCGCAGCGGCTCGACATGGCTCACGATCTATCTGCACGCGCTGAACAATTTTGCCGCGACGGTGCAGACGCTGTTGATCGCGAACGGTGTGATCTCGCCGTGAACGTAGGGCGGATGAGCGCAGCGTCATCCGCCGGCGGACTATGTGGTGGAAACGCCGCGGCGGATGACGGCTTCGCCTCATCCGCCCTACTGTTGCTCGGCGAAGGCGATGAACACCGGCATGGTCAGCACGGCCAGCGCCGTCTGGATCGTCAGCACCTGCGCCAGCATCGGCGCATCGCCGCTCATCTGCCGCGCCAGCACATATGCATTGGAGGCCGCCGGCACCGAGGCAGCGCAGGCGACCACCGCAAGGCTGGTGCCGGACAGGCCGAAAGCCATACCGAGACTGATCGCAATCGCCGGCATCACCGCAAGCTTCAGCACGATGGTGATGAGTGCCGCGGCACCGGGCTTGTGCAGGCCTTCGAGATGCAGCCCGGCGCCGACGACGAGCAGGCCCAGCGCCAGCGAGCATCGCCCGAGCGCATCGAGGAATTCATGCGCCGGCCGCGGCATCGGCAATCCCGCGACATTGATGGCGAGGCCGATGATGCAGGCCCAGATCAGCGGATTCTTGGCGATGGTCTTGAGCAGTGTCGGCCACGCCATTTTCTGCGGCGAGGCGTAATGCGCCAGCACCCATACCGCGAGAATGTTCAGCAGCGGGATCATCGCCACCATGGCGACGGAGGACAGCGTGATGCCGATCTCGCCCCACAGATTGCCGGCGACCGACAGCGCCACAAAAGTCTGCCAGCGCGTCGCGCCCTGGAAGAGTGAGGTAAAGCTCGGCCCGCTCAGCCCGATGGTCCGCGCCAATATTGGCTTCAGCGCGAGACACAGCAGCGACATCACGATCACCGCCAGCAACAGCGCACCGCCGACACCCGCGATCGGTACGGATTTCAGATTGGCGCGCGCCAGCGTGTCGATGAGGAGGGCCGGGAACAACACGTAATAAACAAGGTTCTCGACGCCGACCCACATGGGATCCTGTTGCATGATCGACCGCCGCAGCCCGAAGCCGAGCACGATCAGCAGGAAGACCGGAACAAGGGCCGCAAACACGGTCAACATGGTCAGCGGATATCCGGCGACCGCGACAGCGCCGCGAGGCGATCGAGCGCGCCCTGCAGGATGAAGATCGCCGCATGCTGGTCGATCACTTTTGCGCGCTTGGCACGGCTGACATCATTGGCGATCAGCTCGCGCTCCACGGCGGCGGTGGACAGCCGCTCGTCCCAGAACCCGATCGGCATCTCGGTGAGCTGCGCCAGGTTGCGCGCAAAGGCCCGCGTGGATTGCGCCCGCGGTCCTTCGCTGCCGTCCATGTTGATCGGCAGTCCCAGCACGATCCCGCAGATATTCCGCTCGGCGGCGAGGGACAGCAGCCGCGCCGCATCCGCCTTGAACGCCTTGCGCTCCACCGTCTCGACCCCGGTGGCCAGACGGCGGTCGGGATCGGACACGGCGACACCGATGGTCTTGGTGCCGAGATCGAGGCCGATCAGCGCCCCGCGCGCGGGCAGATGCGCGGCGGCATCGATGAGGGGGAGGATGAGAGCGGGCATGCGCCGCCAATAGCATGGGTTGCGATGGGGTCAAATGTCGCCGCGGGCTCGCCGGGCCGTGAATGGCCGTTGCTGCACTGCCATGCTAAGGCTGGTTCCGACCCGGCAACGAGGCGCGGGCCTGTCTCAAGTCTGTCCCACAGTTGCCGCAAGGATGCCGCAACAACGGGCGGCTTTTCTCGCGAAAACAGGTTGTTCTGACATGTGGCCGGACCGTCGTTTAATCGATTTGCTGAAGCTCGAAGCCCCCATCGTGCAGGCGCCGATGGCCGGCGCGCATGACCAGGCGCTGGCGATCGCTGTGGCACAGGGCGGCGGATTGGGCTCGCTGCCTTGCGCGATGATCTCTGCCGACAAGGCGCGCGAGCAGGTGCAGGTGTTCCGCCAGCAGGTCTCGGCGCCGGTCAATCTCAATTACTTTTGCCACGTGCCCGTCGAAGCCGATGCGGCGAGCGAGGCGCGCTGGAAGACGCGGCTCGGCGCCTATTATGCCGAGCACGGCATCGATCCCAATGCGCCGATCAATGCGGCCAACCGCGCGCCATTCGATGAGGCAATGTGTGCGCTGGTGGAAGAGCTGAAGCCCGAAGTGGTCAGCTTCCATTTCGGCCTGCCGGCGCCCGCGTTGCTGAAGCGCGTGAAGGCGGCGGGCGCGGTGGTGCTGGCGTCGGCCACCATCGTGCGTGAGGCGGTCTGGCTCGAGCAGAATGGTGCCGACGTGATCATCGCCCAGGGCGCCGATGGCGGTGGCCATCGCGGCATGTTCCTGACCGATGACATCGCCACCCAGCCGGGCACCATGTCGCTGCTGCCGCAGGTGATCGATGCGGTGAAACTGCCGGTGATCGCGGCCGGCGGTATCGCCGATGGCCGCGGCATCGCCGCAGCTTTCGCGCTCGGCGCGGCGGGGGTGCAGATCGGCACCGCCTATCTGCGCACGCCGGAATCAACGCTCGGTGCACCGAATCGCGCAGCATTGAAGGTGGCCTCCGACGAGACCACAGTCATCACCAATGTCATGACCGGCCGTCCGGCCCGCGGCGTGATCAACCGCGTGATGCGCGAAGTCGGCCCGGTCTCGCCGGATGCGCCGGCATTTCCGCATGCGGCCACCGCACTTGGCCCGCTGAAGGCGGCGGCGGAGAAGGGCGGCAAGACGGATTTCACCAATCTGTGGGCCGGCCAGGCGGTGCATCTCGGCGGCGAATTGCCGGCCGCGGAACTGACGCGGAAACTGGCGAAGGACGGGTTGGCGCGGATGGAAGCGCTCCGACCGCAGGGCGGATGAGCGAAGCGTAATCCGCCGGCCGAGCGCATGGGACGAAGAGCGGCGGATTACGCCTTCGGCTCATCCGCCCTACGGTCCCGGTTCCTGGCCGCGGTTGCGGCGCGAAAGCTCTGTCTGCTATAGGGCAGGCAGATTTCTCCCAGAGGCCCTATATCAATGTCGGTCGATGCTGCCACCGTTCGCCGTATCGCGCATCTCGCGCGCATCGCGGTCAAGGAGGATGAGGTTCCCCATCTGCAGGGCGAGCTGAATGCCATGCTGGCTTTTGTCGAGCAGCTGCAGGAAGTGAATGTGGACGGCGTCGAACCGATGACTTCGGTGATGCCGATGGAGATGAAGAAGCGCATCGATGCCGTCACCGATGGCGAGATCGTGGACCTCGTCACCCAGAATGCACCGGAAGCCGACGACAATTTCTTCCTGGTGCCGAAGGTCGTCGAGTAACACCGACAGGAAACCGCCATGTGCCTGCTTTGCGACGATGAGAAGGCCTACAGCCTCTACATGGATTATCTCGACCAGATGGAACGTCAGGGCGAGATGAAGGATGTGGATGCCGCCATGGACGCCATTCTCGACAAGGTGCAGGCCGAGCAGATCGCCGACGATAAAAAGCGCCGCGCCATGTTCAACGGCGACGCCCCCGAAAACGACAAGACGCTCTCTCCGTTCTTTTGCAGCCCGGTCAATAAATAGATGACAGATCTGACGTCGCTCACGCTCGCCGAGGCCCGCACCGGCCTTGCGGACAAGTCCTTTACGTCGGTCGAACTGACCGATGCGCATCTGAAGGCGATGGAAGCTGCGCGCGTGCTCAATGCCTATGTGCTGGAGACGCCGGACAAGGCCCGCGAGATGGCGCAGGCGGCGGATGCGAAGATCGCGAAGGGCGAGGGCGGTTCGCTGGAAGGCATCCCTCTCGGCATCAAGGACCTGTTTGCCACCAAGGATGTGCGCACCACCGCGTGCTCAAAGATTCTCGGCAACTTTGTGCCGCCCTATGAGTCCACCGTGACCGCGCAGCTGTGGCGCGATGGCGCCGTGATGCTCGGCAAGCTCAACAATGACGAATTCGCCATGGGCTCGGCCAACGAGACCTCGGCTTTCGGCCCCGTGATCAATCCGTGGCGCCGCGACGGCTCGGACGTCAACCTCGTGCCCGGCGGTTCGTCCGGCGGTTCGGCGTCGGCCGTCGCTGCGGGTCTCTGCCTCGGCGCCACCGCCACCGACACCGGCGGCTCGATCCGCCAGCCCGCGGCCTTCACCGGCATTGTCGGGCTGAAGCCGACCTATGGCCGCTGCTCGCGCTGGGGCACGGTGGCCTTTGCGTCGTCGCTCGATCAGGCCGGCCCGGTCGCGCGCACGGTGCGCGACACCGCGATCCTGACACGCTCGATGGCCGGCTACGATCCGAAGGATTCCACCTCGGTGGATCGCGACGTGCCGGATTACGAGGCCGCCATCGGCAAGTCCGTGAAAGGCATGAAGATCGGTATTCCCAAGGAGTATCGCATCGACGGCATGCCGGCCGAGATCGAGAAGCTCTGGCAGGATGGCGCGAAGCAGCTCGAGGCCGCCGGCGCCGAGCTCGTCGAAGTCTCACTGCCGCACACGAAGTATGCGCTGCCCGCTTACTACATCGTGGCGCCCGCGGAAGCCTCGTCGAATCTCGCGCGCTATGACGGCGTGCGCTATGGCCTGCGCGTGCCCGGCCGCAACCTCGTCGACATGTATGAAAACACCCGCGCCGAAGGTTTTGGCGCCGAGGTGCGTCGCCGCGTGATGATCGGCACCTATGTGCTCTCCGCCGGCTATTACGACGCCTATTACCTGCGCGCGCAAAAGGTCCGCACGCTGATCAAGCAGGATTTTGAGGACTGTTTTGCCAAAGGCATCCACGCCATCCTGACGCCCGCGACACCGTCCGCCGCTTTCGGCATCGGCGAGAAGGGCGGTGCCGATCCGATCGAGATGTATTTGAACGACATCTTCACGGTCACCGTGAACATGGCGGGCCTGCCGGGCATTGCCGTGCCAGCCGGCAAGGACGCGCAGGGCCTGCCGCTCGGCCTGCAGCTCATCGGCCGCCCGTTCGATGAAGAGACGCTGTTCTCGTTGGGCGAAGTGATCGAGCAGGCGTCGGGACGTTTTACGCCGAAGAAGTGGTGGTAGGTTCGTAGCCGTAGGGTGGATGAGCGCAGCGTTATCCGTCGCGGAGTTTCAGCTATCGACCCTGCCGGCGGATGACGCCTTCGGCTCATCCGCCCTACGGCTCCGCGTCTTATCCATTCGCTAACCACATCGGCGGTGCGCGGGCACCTGTGGCTTTCGGTTTGCATCAAATTGACAAGCTTTGCGTTAGTTTGCCCGCAATCATTCCCGTCTGCCGTGGGGACGGCCGCATCGCCTGGGATGCGCGAGGGACGTTCGTGAGTGCGATGTCGATGCGGAAGTTGCGTTCGTTGGGGGCGGTTGTGGCGGCCAGTGCGCTGCTGCTGGGGTGCGCCTCGGTTTATAACGAGCCGGTCAATGTGCCGGTCGGCCCGCATGGTCCTACCGACGATCTCGCGCTGAATTTCGCCGATCCCGCCGCGCTTGACGATCTGATGATCGGTCTTGCCTTTTCGGGCGGCGGCACGCGGGCCGCGGCCTATTCTTTCGGTGTGCTGCAGGAGATGGACAACATCCCGATGCCGCGCTCCGGCGACAAGATGGTCGATCGCATCGATTTCATCTCGGGCGTGTCGGGCGGCTCTGTCACGGCAGCCTATTTCGGAATCAAGAAGCGCGCCGCGCTCGCCGATTTCCGCGAACGCTTCCTGCTACAGAATGCCGAAGCCGGACTTCAAACTCAGCTCTCGCTCGGCACCATCGGCCGTGCGCTCGGCGGCGGCATCAACGATTCCACTGCCTTCACCAAATGGCTCGATGCCCATCTGTTCGACGGCATCACCTATGGCCAGGCGCGGCAGACCGGCTCGCCCCGGGTGTGGATCAATGCATCCGACATCTACAACCGCGTGCCCTTCGTGTTCGGGGCCACCGCATTCGATGCGATCTGCAGCGACATCGGCAAATTCCCGGTCTCGCAGGCCGTGGCCACGTCGGCGGCCGTGCCGATCGCCTTTGCGCCGGGCGTGGTGCAGGCGTTCCCCGGCAAGTGCAATACGCCGCTGCCGGCCTGGGTGCAGCGCGCCGCGAGCAATCGCAATGCGTCGCCGATGCTGAACAACTATGCCAAGGCGATCATCCGTTATCGCGAAGGTGCCGTGCCCTATATCAAGCTGATGGATGGCGGCCTCGTCGACAATTACGGCGTCGCCGGCTTCACCATCACGCGCGAGTCGTCGGACACGCCATATGGCCCGTTGACACCGCAACAGGCTGTCAAGCTGCGGCGCGCGATGTTCCTCGTGGTGGACGCCAAGACCGGCCTGTCCGGCAATTGGGTCAACACGGTGCAGGGGCCGGACGGCATCGAATTGCTCAAGGCTGCGGTGGACACCACCATGGATGCCAGCGTCGGCGCCAACTACACCGCCTTCGACCGCACCATGAAGGACTACCAGTCGTCGCTGGTCGCCTGGCGTTGCGGCCTGTCGGCGGCGCAGCGCGCGAGCTATGGCGCGCGCCCCGGCTGGAACTGCCGCGACCTGCAATTCTTCGTGGGCCGTCTCGGCTTCGACCAGCTCGATGGCGAGCGGGCGGCGGTGCTGGAGAGCGTGCCGACGCGCTTCTCGCTGCCGCAGGCGCAGGTGGATGACGTGATCGCGGCGGGCAGGGACACGCTCCGGCAAAGCCCGGTGTTCAAGGCCTTCGTATCGGGGATGTAGGCGGTCTGCGCGCAACCTTGATGTGCAATAATTGAATTGTTAGCTTGATGGTGCCGAGTGGGAGAGTGCCATGAGCCGCTATGAGCCGCTGACCCAGTTTCTGCAGAACCAGCCGGGCCGCGCAGTGCGCCTCAGCTTTGCGCAGATTGAGCAAATCGTCGGTTTCAAACTGCCCGCCGCCGCCCAGCAGGAGCGCGCGTGGTGGAGCAATGCGCCGGCGGATGCGGAGGACAAGGCCTGGGTGGCGGCGGGATTTCGCAGCGAGGGGGTCGATCTGGCCGCGCAGGAACTAACCTTCCGGCGGGATGCCTCGGCTGAGCGCGACGAACCGGCCAAGATTGAGACCGGCCACCATCCTCTTTTTGGTTGCATGAAGGGGACGGTCACGATCGCACCCGGCGTCGATCTTACCGAACCAGCAGACCCCGATCTGGCGGACTGGATCGAGAAAAAATATGGCCCGGCTCCTTGATACCTGCGCGGCTGTCTGGTTCTTCGAAGGTATGCCCATTGCGGCCCCCGCTATGGTTGAGCTCAAACGGGCAGCGGATGCCGGAGAACCGCTATACATTTCGCCGGTCACGGCTTGGGAGCTTGGCATGCTGGTGTCGCGTGGTCGCATGACTTTGCGCTCTAACCCGCAGAGCTGGTTTGACCGCCTATCGCAAGAGCCCGGATTGCAACTCGTAAAGATCTCACCCGCCGTCCTGATTGCCTCATCCTTCCTGCCGGGGAAGCCGCCGAAGGATCCGGCGGACCGGATTTTCGCGGCAACCGTCCGCGCAAATGGCTGGCGACTGGTGACCCGCGACCGCATGCTGCTGGACTATGCTCGCGACGGAGTTCGTGCCGGCCGCAGATACGCCCTTTTCCCTCGCCGCTTGCCGCTGTAAAACGCCCCCATGAACGCACCTGTCAAAACTTCCAAGCTGCTCAAGGGCGCCACCGGTGACTGGGAAATGGTCATCGGGCTGGAGATCCACGCCCAGGTCACCTCCAAGGCAAAACTGTTTTCCGGCTCGTCCACCGCCTTCGGCGGCGCGCCGAACACGCATGTGTCGCTGGTGGACGCCGCCATGCCGGGCATGCTGCCGGTCATCAATGAGGAATGCGTCCGCCAGGCGGTGCGCACCGGCCTCGGCCTGAACGCGCAGATCAACCTGCGCTCGACCTTCGACCGCAAGAATTACTTCTATCCGGATCTGCCGCAGGGCTATCAGATCAGCCAGTACAAGTCGCCGATCGTCGGCGAGGGCGAGGTCACCATCGAACTCGCCGATGGCAGCACGGCCACTGTCGGCATCGAGCGTCTGCATCTCGAACAGGATGCCGGCAAGCTGGTGCATGACCGCAATCCGTCGAGCACCTCGGTGGACCTCAACCGCTCCGGCGTGGCGCTGATGGAGATCGTCTCCAAGCCGGACATGCGCACCTCCGAACAGGCCCAGGCCTATGTGTCGAAGCTGCGCACCATCCTGCGCTATCTCGGCACCTGCGACGGTGACATGGAGAAGGGCAACCTGCGTGCCGACTGCAATGTCTCGGTCCGCCGGCCGGGCGAGCCGTTCGGCACCCGCTGCGAGATCAAGAACGTCAATTCGATCCGCTTCATCGGCCAGGCCATCGATTACGAGGCGCGGCGCCAGATCGAGATTCTCGAAGACGGCGGCACCATCGATCAGGAGACCCGGCTCTACGATCCCAACAAGGGCGAGACCCGCTCGATGCGCTCGAAGGAAGAGGCGCATGACTATCGGTACTTCCCCGATCCCGATCTGCTGCCGCTCGAGTTCAGCGAGGCATTCGTCGCCGGCTTGAAGGCGGAACTGCCGGAATTGCCTGACGCGAAGAAGGCGCGTTTCGTCAGCGCCTTCGGTCTGTCGGATTACGATGCCGCCGTGCTGGTGACCGAACGCGAAAGCGCGGAGTTCTATGAAGCCGTGCTCGACGGCCTCAAGGACAAGGCGCGCGACGGCAAGCTGGCCGCCAACTGGGTGATCAACGAATTGTTCGGCCGCCTCAACAAGGAAGGCCAGGACATCGCGTCGTCGCCGGTGTCGTCGGCGCAGATGGCTGCCATCATCGACCTGATCGGTGAGGGGACCATCTCCGGCAAGATCGCCAAGGATCTGTTCGAGATCGTCTGGACCGAAGGCGGCGACCCGCGCGTGCTCGTGGACGAGCGCGGCATGAAGCAGGTCACCGACATGGGCGCCATCGAGAAGGTGGTGGACGACATCATCGCGGCGAACCCGGACAAGGTGGCGCAGGCGCAGGCGAAGCCGGCGCTGATGGGGTGGTTCGTCGGCCAGGTGATGAAGTCGTCGGGCGGCAAGGCCAATCCGCAGGCCGTCAACGATCTCCTGAAGAGCAAGCTCGGCCTCTGAGCTCGGGCGTAGGATGGGTTGAGCAAAGCGATAACCCATCGGCGGAGCTTACCGCATCGTTCGGCCGATGGGTTTTCGCTTCGCTCAACCCATCCTACAGACCTCACGGCGTCGCTTCGAGCGGCGCCGTTTTCGTTTCTATCGATGCCGTTCACCGCGTTCGGCGAGAGAATCGAGTCGCGAATCGTGGCGAGTGACATGACGGAAGAGCGGGTTGTGAGCCTTCGAGAGTAGCTCTCGGCGCGGTTATCCAAAAAATATTTTCGTTGCCGGGTGAACCGACTCGGAGCCGGCGGGAGGCGATTCCGGTCGCTCCAATCCGATTCGCGGACGCCCGCACTTTGTGTAGTTGTTTGTTAGTTCACCGTGCGCGCGCTCTGGAAAAATAGGCCTGTGCGTCGCACTTGACTTTCGATGATGTAGGTTTTCCGGGTGTTTCTTTCGCCATGCAAAAGCCGCATGAACGCTCCGCAGCTGCACGAACGGGGTTGACCTCGGCGACACAGCTTCAACACTTCCTTAAGCAGCCCACTGTTCTTTTGAAATCGTTGGTGTATTCGGAATCGTGTGCATATCGATTCACGACTGCACGCAGCGTTTAAGTCATCTCTTATGGAGGGCAACATGGCTAAGAAGGCAGTGAAGAAAGTCGCTAAGGCGAAGAAGACGGTGAAGAAGGCTGCGAAGACCGCAGTCAAGAAGACCGCCAAGAAGACCAAGAAGGTCGCGAAGAAGGCCGCCAAGAAGAAGTAACTTCTTCTTTCCGGACTACGCCGGCAGCAATGCCGGCGCCGTCATCGGCGTTACGGCTCCGATCGACGAAAGAGGGTGTCGGCGAGACATCAGGTCGAACGGCTGGATCGGCACTGCGGAGTTCGTCTTCGCATCGGTTCGGCAGAGAAGTCGGTCATGCAGTGATCGGCTTTCCTCTACGGGCGGATCCTTGATCCGCAGTCTCCGGCATGATGCCGGCAGGCATGATCCTGACGTGTTGCCGACGCCCTCGTCTTTTCCGCCGGTGCGGTTGATCCCCGGCGATGATCAAGTTTTCCCATTTTGATAGTGCTGTGCCATAGGGCGGATGAGCGAAGCGTCATCCGCCGGCCGAGTTCATTGTTGAAACTCCGAGGCGGATTACGCCTACGGCTCATCCGCCCTACGGCGGAGCCTGTCTTCGCGATGGTTACGCGATCGCCAACCGGCAAGGTAAACCGAAATCCGCAAAAATGCAGAAAACCCGCATGAATGCTGGGTTTTCGCCCGCGCATGCGCGCGTGCCGCCTGTCCGCGTTCAGAAACCGTTCATCGCGATGCTTAAACTGCCATTCAAATTTGACCGGCATATTTGCCTCAACACGCCGGACATAACTGGCGGTTGGGACAAGTCAGACACGGACAGGAGCCGCGCTCGGTTGGGGCGGCAAACATAAAAAAGGAATGAGTGATGTTTCAGGGGCAGATCGATTTCGGGGCGGCAACGCCCGTCACCGACACCGCGATCCAGGACGTGCTGTTCGAGCGCGGCATGTATTGGTCGAGCGGCCGCGCCGGGATCGTTGATCTCGTGGCCGCGCATAAGTGGTTCAATCTCGCAGCGCTCAAGGGCCGGGTCGATGCGATCCCGATGCGCCGCGAAGTCGCCGACATGATGTCGGATGTCGAGATCGCCGCCGCGCAGCGCGATGCCCGCGCCTGGATGGTGACCGCGCACTAATCGTCCGACTTGTTGCTCACGGCGGTGACGACCGGCTTGTCAAACACCGCCTTGCAGCCGCTGCTGAGACTGGCCTTCTGCTTGCGCATGCAGATGGTGATCTCCTCCACATTCGGGATCGCCGAACTGCACAGCCGGAACGCATCGCCGGTGCAGAGCCGTCGTTGTTCGGAGCTGAAGGTCTGAGCCGAGGCGAGGGCCGTTGAGGCCGTCATCATGAGAGTGGCGAGCAGCGCGATACGTCCGATGGTCGTGGTGGCCTGCGTGGACATGATGTCCTCTCCGGTGTGTGATGGTCACACCCAGTCGTCGCGGCCCGCAGAAACCGGGTTCGAAGCCGCTCCACATTTTTTCCTCAATTCGGTCATGGGCAGGCGCATCGCCATGCCGCACTGCGTCACGGGCTTGTGACGCGCAGCTTGCTTGTAACAAGCGCCAGCCACCCAATGTCCTGTGTGTCACCTCTCCACAGAGACCGGTCGGCCTCTCAACACAAGGACATCATCATGTCGATCAAGACCCTTTCGCTGCGCGCCGGCGCGCTTGCGCTTTTCGCCACCTTTGCTGTCGCCGCCACCGAGCCGGCTTCGGCCGCGCCTGCCAAGACCGCGTCCGTCAGCGCGTCGGCGACTGATCTGAGTTCGGCACGCCGTCATCATCAGGCGCAGCGCAAATCGGTACGCAACGCCTATGGCGCCTATGTCGGAGGAGCATCCGCCGGCCCGTCGCAGACCTGGAGCAATTACGGCTACGGCAGCGGCGACAATGCCCGTAACCAGACCTGGTAACGCGGCAGCGCGCGGGACGTGATGTGCCGATGGGCCGACATCGCGTCCGCTTCGCCGGACAAGGGGAGGGGCGTGATGTCTCCCGTCATTGGCAGATCTGTAGTCGAGTGATGTGACGCTTGGCACTGAATCCAGGCAAGCGTTGCGCCACCGCGCACCAAGCCCGCCGCTCGAAAGCGGCACGCAAATTTCCAATGTTGCTGGAAAATGAGGGGCCACTTTCAGAGTGGCGGAGCCGGAGGGATTCGAACCCTCGATACCCTTTAACAGGTATGCCGCTTTAGCAAAGCGGTGCCTTCAGCCACTCGGCCACAGCTCCATCATGGCTGCATATGCCCGACAGCGCCGTGAGCCGCAAGCACCAGATCGCATCTCGTGCAGCTGTGCAGATAATTTTCCCGTCAGAGCCGGCGCGATACACACTTCTATATATGTCCAGCCCATCGGCGAGCCTGCGCGCCCGGCGAAAACGCGCGCATGGCGCCGGCAGCCGCGTGAGCGGCGCCCGAATCTCCTCGATTCGGGACTTGCTGGCGCCCGATATGAGTGTTTTCCGAGAACAATAGCGCCGCACACGTTGCGCGCGATGTTTGTGACATGATTTTTGCAATGTTGAATTAGCTAAATAAATCAGTTGCTTGGTCGAATTGTGCAATCACAAGCGCGTGTGATTTACGCAACACCTTGGCGCAAATGGCCGAAGCAGGGCGGTTTCGAGGCGTTCCATTGTTGCGAAGCGGCGGAGCTTGGGAGATGTTCATCACGCGACGGAGGGGGGCATCCCGAGGTCGTCCCGTACTGATGATGGATTCGAGCTGCGGGCATGTGGCTTGGATCAGGAGTCTCGGCGCGGGTTGTCAGGGATCTAGGAACTTGTCTTCAGGGTGCATACGCGCCCCGTGACGGAACCTTCCCTTTAGCAACTTGGAGGTTACATGAAGACGATTAAGGGCCTTATCCTGGGCTCCGCAGCGGGCATCCTCGCTGTTGGTGGCGCTCAGGCAGCCGATCTTCCCGTCAAGGCCAAGGCCGTTGAATACGTGAAGGTCTGCTCTCTCTACGGCGCCGGTTTCTACTACATCCCGGGCACCGATACCTGCGTCAAGATCGGTGGTGCGATCCGTATCGACACCTCGTTCAACGCCAACAACTACGACACCCCGTTCTGGCAGGGTGGCGCTGGTGGCGCCGGCGCATGGACGCAGGACTATTACATCACCCGTCAGCGTATCAACCTGACCACCGACACCCGCACCGCCACCGAATACGGCGTTGTCCGCACCTATGCGAACATCCAGTTCGACTTCTCGCAGAACCGTGAATCGATCGCTGGCGGCTTCACCGAAGTCGACTACGCTTTCATCCAGTTCGCCGGCTTCACCTTCGGTAAGGCCGTCTCGCAGTTCGACCCGCAGTGGGCTCTCTCGAAGCCGACCATCTCGTCGGGCTTCATGGCTGGTTCGAACAACACGACCGGTATCCCGCAGCTCGCCTACACCGCTTCGTTCGGTAACGGCGTGTCGGGCACCATCTCGCTCGAAAACGCCTCGCCCTACCGCAACGCCGGTCTCTACAACAACGGTCTGGCCCTTGTTGGCCCGTTCGGCGCCAGCGGCAACACCGGTGCCTACGGCGCGACGTCGAACACCTTCGCGGGTAACTCGTACGGCGGCAACCACATTCCGGACATCGTCGGCAACCTGCGCCTCGATCAGGCTTGGGGTTCGCTGCACTTCGGTGCTGCGATGCACACGATCACCCCGGGTTTCTACGCCGGCAGCACTGCGCATCCGGATGACTCCTACGGCTTCGCCGTCAACGGCGCTGTCGAGTTCAAGAACCTCCCGACCGGCGCTGGCGACAGCCTGAAGCTCGAAGCCAGCTACGGCAAGGGCGCGGCCAAGTACGCCATCGCTGGCGGCACCACCGACACCTCGGGCGGCGGTCGTTTTGCCAAGGTTTCCGGCGACTCGATGGCTTTCGGCTATGTGCTTGACGGCATTTACGGCACGAATGGCCAGATCGAGCAGAGCGAAGCTTGGTCGGTCGTCGGTTACTTCGAGCACTACTGGAACCCGGCCTGGCGCACCTCGCTCTGGGGCAGCTACAGCAGCATCTCGTATGGTGACGGCGGCAACGCGCTTCTAGCCGCTGCCTTCGCTCCGGGTCGCACGATTCCGGGTTCGAACAACGGCTCGCTCGTCGGTTCGACCAACAACTTCGACTTCGGCATCGCCCAGATCGGTACCCGTACCGCCTGGACCCCGGTCAAGAACCTGACCCTGTCGGCCGAATTCACCTACACCCGCCTCGAGCAGAACCTGGGTGGCATTGTGACCGGTGCGACCGTTCCGGGCCGTGCAGCCCAGAGCTACTCGGTCAGCGACCAGAACCTGTATAACGGTTCGGTTCAGATCCTGCGCTCGTTCTAATATCGAGCGCCTCACGGCAATCGATATCTGAATACAAGACCCCCGGCAGGCAACTGCCGGGGGTTTTTGTTTGTGCGGACGTGATGACTGCGGCAGCTGAGCCGTGGGCTTTTGTTTGTGGGCGGTCGTTGCGAAAGGTGTCTGCCTGCCACTCCGTTGTCATCGTCCGGCCGCGCGCACTTGCGCGCTAGGACCGGACGATCCAGTAGACACCGGCAGTGGTGGTTGTGCTGAAACGATTGCGTTTACTGGACCACCCGCTTGCGCGGGTGGTGACAGACAAGGCGCGCTGAGGGCGGTTGGCTCGTTCGCAGCAGTTACTCGACGCTGCTGCCGCGGCCGCGATGCAAATCGGCATCGATCTGCAGCTTCTGGCTGCCACCGAAGCGGGCGCGATAGACCTGCAGGTTTTCCATGATGCGCTGGACGTAGTTGCGCGTCTCGGCGAAGGGTATCGACTCCACCCAGTCCACCGCATCCACATTGGGATCGCGCGGATCGCCATAGCGCTCGATCCATTTGCGCACGCTGCCGCGGCCGGCATTGTAGCCCGCAAAGGTCATGATGTAGGAGCCGCGATAGTCTTCCAAGAGGCCGCCGAGCTCGGCGGCGCCGAGGGCAGCATTGTAGGTCGAGTCGTTCTTCAGCCGCGCGAGGTCATAAGTGGCGCCGTGGCGCTTGGCGACATATTGCGCGGCGCTCGGCGTCACCTGCATCAGGCCATAAGCCTGCGCGGGAGATACGACAGCGGGATTGAACGCGCTTTCCTGCCGCGCGATCGCGTAGACGACAGCGGGCTCGACTTCCGGTCCGACCGGCCGGTAGCTCGGAATGCCCATGGTCGGATAGGCATAGTGATCGAAGGGTAGGCCGCGATTGAGCGCGGCCTTGCCGACCAGCAGCATGCCGCGCGCATCCTTGTTCTGCGATGCGAGTTCGCTGAGGCCGAGCACCGCTTCGGGATCGCCGTTCTCACCGACATCGGCGAAAATCGGAATCGCGATCTCCTTCTCGTCGAGCGCATAGAGCAGCTGCACGGCACGGACGATTTCGAGCCGATCGGAGCCGCGCGCGCGCGTCGATAGCGAGCCGCTGATATCGAGCTGCGGCAGGCCCAGTTTTCCACGGGCGAGCTGGCCGTAATAGCTGGTCGATTGCTCCGCCGCGCGGGTGTAGGCCGCGCGGGCCTCAGAACTGCGGCCAGCGGCTTCCGCGGCGCGACCCTGCCAATATCCGGCGCGGGCCAGCGCGGTCGGATTGACGCTGCCGACGCCGATGCGCGCAAAATGCTGCGAGGCTGTCGCAGGGTCTTTCAGGAAGCGCAATGCGATCCAGCCGGCCGTGAATTCCTGTTCGGTCTTGTAGATGTCACGCGCGGGCAGTGCGGCGTCGCGCGCCACCACATAGGCCGCGCGATGCTCGCCCACATCGAGCAGCTTTCGCGACAGCAGGCGGCGTTCGATCCACCATTCGTCGAGATTGTGCAGGCGATTGATATCGCGCGGCACTGCCGACATCAGGCGCGCGGCTTCGGCGAAACGTTCGTCGCGGCGCAGTTGCTGGATGCGGCTGAACAGATAGCCGGGGTCGCTATGCAATTCGGATGGCACGGCATCAAGCAGTGCCTTCGCATTCGATGCCTTCTTGGTGACGGCGATGCGTGCGCGTGCCAGCGCCATCTGGGCGCCGCCGAGCCGCTTGGCCGAGCGCAGGCCGGGATCGCCATCGCTGCCATAGAGCAGCATGTCCATGCGGGCCTTGTGATCACCGGGCGTGATCAGCGGGCCGAACATGTCGATGGCCATGGCCTCGGTGTCGCCGGAGATCGGATCGTTGCGCCAGGCGTCGCGAACGAGCCGCTCGGCATTGGCGCGATCGCCGCGTGCGAGCAGCGATTTGCCAAGCGCGAATTTGCCCTTGGCCGAGATCGGCTTCTCGTCATCGAAATAGGACTGGATCGCGCTGTCGTCGCGTTTGTCATCCCACAGCGCGGCCTCGGCGCGACGGCGCACGAAGGTCTGCGACGGCCAGCTCGGATTGGCGGCGATGAAGGCGCGATAGCGCTCTACGGAGGCGCCGTTGTTCTCGCTGCGCAGATAAATCCACTCGGCGAGTTTGCGCGCGACGGGATCGCCGATGGTCTGCGCGACCTGACCGGCCTCAGAGCTTTTGCCCTTGCGAACGAGCTCGATGACATTCTCCAGCGCCTGGCCATCGGCCTGGGAGGTCGAACTGGTGGCCGCAATGGCGGCACGGGCAGGCGGCGGCTTCTTCGCGGCTGGCGGGGCAACGGCATGTTGGCGCGTGGCCGGCTGAATCGCTGGCGCAGGGGTCACGGTGCCGGTATGCGCAGTCGCAGGCTTGGCCGCGACAGGTTTTGCGGCGGCGGGTTTGCTCGCGGTCGGCTTCGCAGCAGCAGGCTTTGCCGCAGTCGATTTCGCGGCTTCGGGCTTCGCAGTGGCTGATTTGGCGGGAGCCTGCTTGGCCGCGGCGGGCTTCGCCGCGGATTTGTCTGCAGCGCCTTTGGCCGCCGCAGGCTTGGCACCGGCCGGCTTCGCCGTAGCGTCCTTGGCTGTCTGACTAGTCTTCGATGCCTCTGTCGTACCGGCAGCGCCGGCTTCGAGCGCAGGAATCGAGACGCTCAGCAGTAGCGCCAGACTGGCGCGGAGCGCCGTCCGTCGGGCCGCAGGAGTTGGGATCAGTCGCGTCACGCTGTTTCCTCGCGGCGAATCACATCTTCGCCGACATTCCCCTGATGTATTTGATTGAAAGGGTGACCAATTCGTCAACGCCGGTCGCCTTGCATCCTGATGTGCGCCGCCACAGCGGCGAAATCGGGGCGGAAAGCCCGCAAAACCAGCCCGATAGCGACCGATCGCGTCTTGGGCGGTCTTTCGCCGCAGCCTCGAAGTCGATAAGACTCGCAGTCCATTCAATAGGTTCAAGCAGACGGCGGAAGCCGCATCGCGTTCGGAGCAGACCATGGCAGCCACCAAGACGATTTTCCGGGGGTCCTACACCGCTCTGGTCACCCCGTTCAAAGCCGGTGCGCTGGACGAGGAAGCCGTGCGCGCCCATGTGGCCTGGCAGATCTCCGAGGGCTCCCACGGCCTGGTTCCCGTCGGTACCACCGGCGAGAGCCCGACCCTGACCCATGACGAGCACGCCAAGGTCGTCGAATGGTGCATCGACGAGGCCAAGGGCCGCTTGCCCGTGATTGCCGGCGCTGGCTCGAACTCGACCCGCGAAGCCGTGGCGCTCGCCAAGCATGCCGAGAAGGCCGGTGCGGATGCCGTGCTGGTCGTCACGCCCTATTACAACAAGCCCACGCAAGAGGGCATGTATCAGCACTTCAAGGCGGTGAATGACGCGATCGGTATTCCGATCATCATTTACAACATTCCCCCGCGCTCCGTGGTTGATATGTCCGTCGAGACCATGGCGCGCTTGTACGAACTCAAGAACATCGCCGGTGTGAAGGACGCCACCGCCGATGTCGGCCGCGTTTCCAAGCAGCGCCACGCCATGGGCCCGGATTTCATCCAGCTCTCGGGCGAGGACATGACGGCGCTGTCCTATATGGCTGCCGGCGGCCATGGCTGCATCTCCGTCACCGCCAATGTCGCGCCAAAGCTGTGCGCCGAATTGATGGATCTGGTGTTCAAGGGCGACTATGCCGGCGCGCTGAAAATCCAGGATCGCCTGACGCCGCTGCATGACACCATCTTCAAGGAGCCCGGCCTCGCCGGCGCCAAGCATGGCCTCAAGCTGCTCGGCCGCGGCGACGAAAGCGTGCGCCTGCCGCTGCTGTCCGTCACGGAGCCGACCGGCAAGGCGATCCGCGCCGCCATGGTCCATGCCGGCCTGATCAATTAAGCTTCGGACGTCATTGCGAGCGTAGCGAAGCAATCCAGTTCTTTCTTTTTCTGGCTTTCTGGATCGCTTCGTCGCTACGCTCCTCGCGATGACGGAGTATTTTGAATTGGAAAGGGATTGCACATGCTGAAGGAATTTCGTGATTTCGCCATGAAGGGCAACGTGGTCGATCTCGCCGTCGGCGTGATCATCGGCGCGGCGTTCGGTGCCATCGTCTCCTCGATGGTGGCCGACATCATCATGCCGATCATCGGCGCCATCACCGGCGGTCTCGATTTCTCGAATTACTTCACCGGCCTGTCGAAGTCGGTTACGGCGACCAATCTCGCCGATGCCAAGAAACAGGGCGCCGTGCTCGCCTGGGGCAGCTTCCTGACGCTGACGCTGAACTTCATCATCGTCGCCTTCGTGCTGTTCATGGTGATCCGCGGCATGAACACGCTGAAGCGCAAGGAAGAAGCCAAGCCCGCCGAGCCGGCGAAGCCGAGTGCGGAAGCCGCACTGCTCACCGAAATCCGCGACCTGCTCAAGGCAAAGGCCTGATTTGCCGCGCGGGCCGGACGTTCCTATATCTGGTGCCTAGCACCGAAAGAATATGATGGCCGAAAAGAAAGAACGTCCGATCAAGGTGATCGCCGAGAACCGCAAGGCGCGGTTCAACTTCGCCGTGGAAGACACGGTGGAGGCCGGCATCGCCTTGACCGGCACCGAGGTGAAGTCGATCCGCAACGGCAAGAGCACCATTGCGGAATCATACGCCGATCCCAAGGGCGGCGAGATCTGGCTGATCAACTGCAACATTCCTGAATATCTGCAGGCCAACCAGTTCAATCACGAGCCGAAGCGCCCGCGCAAATTGCTGCTGCACAGGAAGCAGATCAACAAGCTGATGGGGGCGGTGGAGCGTCAGGGCATGACGCTGGTGCCGTTGAAAATGTATTTTAACGAGCGCGGCCGCGTGAAACTGCAGCTCGCGCTTGCCAAGGGAAAGCAGCTCCACGACAAGCGCGCCGCCGAGAAGGACCGCGACTGGGGCCGCGAGAAGGGGCGTTTGCTCCGGGCGCGGGGATAGCTCAAGCCCTCATCCTGAGGAGCCGCGTAGCGGCGTCTCGAAGGATGGCGGCAGAGCTCCACATCTCATGATTCGAGACGGCGCAAGGGCGCCTCCTCACCATGAGGGCGGAGTGATCGTGACTACTGGGAGTGGATATGACCCAACCAAGTCTGACCGACGTCGACTGGAGCAAGATCCCGGCACCCGAGGACGACGGCGGTGCCGCGCATCTCGTCGGCATGACAATCCCTTCAGTCAGTCTGCGCGCGACCAATGACACCGCGGTCGATCTGTCCGAGCTGCGAGGCCGCACTGTGGTGTTCGGCTATCCGCGCACCGGCGAGCCGGGCAAGATCGGGCTCACCGATGACTGGGACATGATCCCCGGTGCGCGCGGCTGCACACCGCAGGCCTGTTCGTTCCGCGATCTGTTTCGCGACCTGACATCAGCCGGCGCACAGCATGTGTTCGGTCTCTCGACCCAGAGCAACGCCTATCAAACCGAGATGGCCGCGCGACTGCATCTGCCGTTTCCGGTGCTGTCCGACGAGAAGCTCGACCTCGCGGATGCGCTGAGCCTGCCGACCATGGATGTCGCCGATCTCACACTGATCAAGCGTCTCGCACTGGTCGTGGATGATGCTGTCATCACCAATGTTTTCTATCCGGTGTTTCCGCCGGATCGGAATGCGGGCGATGTGCTGGAATGGCTGAAGGCCAATCCGGTGTAGATGGCCGTGCGCGATTTACATCCTGCTGTCGTCGCCCGGCTTGACCGGGCGATCCAATAAACACTGGCGATGTCTACTGGGTCACCCGGTCAAGCCGGGTGACGACAAGTGAAGATCACTCTGCCGCCAGATCCGTCTTCACCCGCGCAAACACGGCACGAAACATCTCCGGCGTCAGCACGCCCGTATTCGTGTTGTAGCGCGAGCAGTGATAGCTGTCGTACAGCTTGAACCGGCCGGCATCATGCACGCCGCCATGGGTGAACGGCGCTGTCACCGCGCGGATACCCAGCGTCTTCAGCATCGTGTCATGGGCCACGCGGCCGAGCAGCACGATGGCGCGCAGGCGAGGCATCGCGTCCATCGTGGCAATCAGGAATGGGCGGCAGGTGGTGATTTCCACCGGCAGCGGCTTGTTCTGCGGCGGCACGCAGCGCACCGCATTGGTGATGCGACTGTTGGTCAAGGTCAGCCCATCATCCGGTCGCGCCAGGAAGGTGCCTTTGGCGAAGCCGAAATGCAGCAGGGTGTCGTAGAGGAGGTCGCCGGCATAATCGCCGGTAAAGGGCCGCCCGGTGCGATTGGCGCCCTGGGCGCCCGGCGCGAGCCCCACGATTAGCAGTTGCGCATCCGCGCCGCCGAAGGACGGCACCGGCGCGTTGAAGCCATCGGGCTCGCGGGCGCGCAGCTCGGTGCGGTAATCGACGAGGCGAGGGCAGAGCGGGCAGTCGCGGCCTGGATCGGTCGCAGTACCGGCGGAGATCGCAGTTGCGACCACCGCCGGCTGTTGTCGACTGAGCTGAGTACTAGTCTTCGAAATCGTCGTCGCCTCGTGGTGCCACGGTGGCCGAGCGCTGCAGGAATTGCGGCGTCTGATGGCGCGGCTCGCGCGGAGCAGGGCGCTCGGACGGGTCGCGGCCGATCTTGCTCTGCAATTCCATCAGGTCCGTAAACACGTCCGCCTGGCGGCGCAATTCGTCGGCGATCATCGGCGGCTGGCTCGAAATGGTGGAGATCACCGTGACGCGCACGCCGCGGCGCTGCACGGCTTCCACCAGCGAGCGGAAATCGCCGTCGCCGGAGAACAGCACGATCTGGTCCACATGCTCGGCAAGCTCCATGGCATCGACAGCGAGTTCGATGTCCATATTGCCCTTCACCTTGCGTCGGCCCGACGCATCGATGAATTCCTTGGTGGCTTTGGTCACCACCGTGTACCCGTTGTAGTCGAGCCAGTCGATCAGCGGGCGAATCGACGAGTATTCCTGATCTTCAATAATGGCCGTGTAATAGAAAGCGCGTACGAGGGTTCCGCGGCTCTGAAATTCCTTGAGAAGGCGCTTGTAATCGATGTCGAAACCGAGCGTCTTTGCCGTGGCGTAGAGATTGGCGCCATCGATGAAGAGCGCGATCTTGTTAGCAGATTGAGACATCAAGTTTTCTCATAGGGTTTGTTGTTGTTTACGTTTTTGGCACAGCGAAGCTTCGCCGCACATTCGCATCAAGTCGTAAGCGTCAAGTCGTCGCCTGCCTTTTGGCAGATCGGCAAACCGTACTTTCACGCAATTGAAGAGGAGAGCGATAAGCCCATCTTTTTGCAGTTGCAATGAAGCCTTTTGGTGGCCCAAATGGTGTCGGAAAGGCCAATATTTAATGGTCCTAAGACCCTCATATCCAAGGGTCTTTTGAGGGTAACATAGTCCTGACCAAAACAAAACCACGAAGCGGGATTCTAATTTCGTTCTTGCGCTGCGTGCGAAGCCGCTATACCTAACCGGCAACAATCCTTTATTTTCGGTCCCTCATCCAACGGAGCGACATTTCATGGCGCGCGTCACCGTAGAAGATTGCATCGACAAGGTCGACAATCGCTTCGATCTGGTCCTGCTGGCAGCACATCGGGCTCGTATGATCTCGTCGGGTTCACAACTCACGATTGATCGCGACAACGACAAAAACCCGGTGGTTTCGCTCCGCGAGATCGCCGACGAGACCATTTCGCCGGAAGATCTGCGCGAGGAACTGGTGCATTCGCTGCAGAAGTTCGTCGAAGTGGACGAGCCGGAAGGCGATGTCGTGCCATTGATCGGCTCGGCCGGCGCCAGCGTCGATGCCGATGACACCGAAGTTGCCGTCGAGCGCATGACCGAAGAAGAGCTGCTCAAGGGCCTCGAAGGCCTGGCTCCGCCGGAAGAACAGCCGGAAGAAGACGAGTAAGCGGATACGCTTAAACTGTCTTTCGATCACAGTGTTGCGCAAAGGCCCGGACCACACGTCCGGGCCTTTGCATTTGGAGAACGTTTCTGGGCAAATTATCTCAAGCAGATGGAGTCGCCGGTGACTCCCGAGAATTGAGGAAGGTTATGGCGACGTCGCGCCGTCAGTCACGGCAGATGCAGGCCGCTAATGAGACCACGGCGGTTCCGCCGGTACGCGTGGACGGGTCGGTCGTGCCTGCAGCTGCGGGCACCACGCCGGTGGCCGATACAACCGTTGCTGGCAAGACCACGCGCGCCAGCCGTGGCCGCATGATGCGTCAGTATGACCTGGTGGAGCGCGTCCGCGCCTATAATCCGAATACCGACGAGGACCTGCTCAACCGCGCTTATGTCTATGCCATGGTTGCCCATGGCGAGCAGACCCGCGCCTCCGGCGATCCCTATTTTACCCATCCGCTCGAAGTCGCAGCGATTCTCACCGATCTGAAGCTCGACGACGCCACCATCGTGGCGGCGCTCCTGCACGACACCATTGAGGACACCGAGGCGACCCGCGCCGAGATCGACAAGCTGTTCGGTCCGGATATCGGCGCGCTGGTCGAGGGCCTCACCAAGCTGAAGCGACTCGAACTGGTGTCGCGTGAGGCCAAGCAGGCCGAGAATCTACGCAAGCTGTTGCTTGCCATCGCCGACGATGTGCGCGTGCTGCTGATCAAGCTCGCCGACCGTCTGCACAATATGCGGACCATGGAATTCATGCCGCCGGCCTCGCGGCGGCGCATTGCCGATGAGACGCTCGACATCTATGCGCCGCTCGCCGGCCGCATGGGCATGCAGGCGATGCGTGAGGAGTTGGAGGAACTGTCCTTCAAGGTGCTCGATCCCGACGCGCACCTCGTGGTGATGCAGCGCCTCGATACGCTGACCGAGCGCAATCGCGATCTGATCGGCATGATCGAGAGCCATCTCTCCACCAAGCTGCAGAAGAACGGCATGAAGGCGCGCGTCTCGGGCCGCCGCAAGAAGCCGTTTTCGATCTGGACCAAGATGAAGCGCAAGTCGGTGGGCTTCGAGCAGCTCTCGGATATCTATGGCTTCCGCATCGTGATCGACGATCTGGAATCCTGCTATCGCGCGCTCGGCGTCGTGCATACGACCTGGCCCGTCGTGCCCGGCCGCTTCAAGGACTACATTTCGACACCGAAGCAGAACGACTATCGTTCGCTGCACACCACGGTGATCGGCCCCGGAAACCAGCGTGTCGAATTGCAGATCCGCACCGAGGAAATGAACCGCATCGCCGAATACGGTATCGCGGCGCATGCGTTCTACAAGGAAGGCGCGGGCTCGCCGAACGAGCGCCTGAAGCGCGAGTCGAATGCGTTTGCGTGGCTGCGCCATACCATCGGCATTCTCTCCGAGAGTACCAATCCGGAAGAATTCCTCGAGCACACCAAGCTCGAACTGTTCCACGACCAGGTGTTCTGCTTCACGCCCAAGGGCAAGCTGATCGCCTTGCCGCGCGCGGCCAATGTGATCGACTTCGCCTATGCCGTGCATACGGATGTCGGCAACAGCGCGGTGGGCTGCAAGATCAACGGCAAGTTTGCGCCGCTGTCGTCCGAACTACAGAACGGTGACGAAGTCGAGGTGCTGACCTCCAAGGCGCAGCAGGCGCCGCCAGCGGCCTGGGAGTCGCTTGCCATCACCGGCAAGGCGCGCGCTGCGATCCGCCGCGCCACGCGCACCGCGATGCGCGATCAATATGCGAGTCTCGGCCGCCGCATCGTCGAGCGTCTGTTTGCCCGCGCCAAGATCGAATATGCCGATGATCAGCTGAAGGGCGCGCTGCCGCGTCTTGCACGCTCATCCATCGAGGAGGTCATGGCCTCGGTCGGCCGCGGCGAACTGCGCGCCGCCGATGTCGCGCGCGCGATGTATCCGGATTACAAGGAAGAGCGCGTCGGCCGCTATGCCGCCAACAAGAAGAGCACCGCCGACAAGGTCCGCTCGGGCGACGGCGCCGGGAAATTCCTGTCGGTGATTTCCATCGGCGGCGTCAATGCGGATCTGCCGGTGAAATTCGCGCCCAATGGCGGCGCCGTGCCCGGCGACCGCATCGTCGGCATCGTCACGCCGGGTGAGGGCATCACGATCTATCCGATCCAGTCGCCGGCCTTGCGCGAGTTCGAGGAAGAGCCGGAGCGCTGGGTCGATGTGAAGTGGGATGTGGACACGTCGTCACCGCAACGTTTCCCGGCGCGCCTGTTCCTGCAGAACGTCAACGAGCCCGGCTCATTGGCGCAGATCGCCCAGGTGATCGCCGATCACGACGGCAATATCGACAATATCAGCATGCACCGCCGCTCACCGGACTTTACGGAGCAGACGATCGATCTCGGCGTGTATGACCTAAAGCACCTCAGCGCGATCATCGCGCAACTGCGCGCGAAAGCCGTGGTCGCGAAGGTGGAGCGGGTCGACGGGTAGAGACCGACCTAGCTATCCTTGTCGTCACCCGGCTTGACCGGGTGACCCAGTATCCTCCGGCCTTTCGGATTGAGCCGCACCGCCGGTGTATACTGGATCCCCGCTTGCGCGGGGATGACCGACGTGAAGAGCGCGGGCGATATATAAACGTTCTTATTTCGTTCTTGACAAAATTCCCATCGTCGCCATTATCCCACCCGTCTTGTTCGCGAGGGGCGCTCTCATGAGGCGTCTTTGAGTGGGGCAGGATGCGGCGCCTGCGGGTGAGGGAGGACGTATCCTTCACACTCGGGCGGTCGGGGGTCACCGTCCGGGCCCACTACGGGGCCCTGCCGCTAGCGCGGCTGGACGTGGTGCGGGCGAAGGCGGAGAAATCCGTCGGATGGCTTCCCTGACGGAAGCGCCCAGTACCCGGAAGAACGGTCCTTCGGCCGAAAAACGTCGCGGTGGCGCGCCGTAAGGCGTTGCGCAGTCCGGTCTCGCTGGCGATCCAGCTTGCACGGGCGGCGTCAAGATCCACCCAAGTGCGCCTTGCGGCGTGCCACTTCCCCTCATGTCGCGAGGGGGAACATGCTCACACCTCGGACGCGCAAGCGCCGCGAGAATGCGAGATCATGGCTGTCTGACATGTCGATCAGAAAGTAGAGCGCGATCGTCGTGCTCCCTCCCTCAAGCAGCGGAGCCGCGCAGTGAGGAGGGCCGGGGTGGGGCGGCCCCGGTGACGTCGGCGCGTGCTGAGCCCACCAATTCCGG
>NZ_JBIIOT010000196.1:0-2684 GCF_044336785.1 Tardiphaga sp.
GCCAGACCAATCTGCTGGCGCTTAATGCGACGATCGAGGCCGCGCGCGCGGGCGATGCCGGTCGCGGCTTTGCCGTCGTGGCCGCTGAAGTGAAAGCGCTGGCCGAACAGACGGCAAAGGCCACCGGGGAAATCAGCGCACAGATCGCGAGCATCCAGACGGCCACCGACGAATCGGTTTCGGCGATCCAGGAGATCGGCACCACCATCGGCCAGATGTCGGAGATCGCCTCGACCATCGCGTCAGCGGTCGAACAGCAGGGCGCAGCCACGCAGGAGATCGCCCGCAATGTTCAGCAGGCGGCGCATGGCACCCGCGAAGTCTCGTCGAACATTGTCGATGTCCAGCGCGGCGCCAGCGAGACTGGCACCGCATCATCGCAGGTGCTGTCGGCGGCGCAGTCTTTGTCGTCGGAAAGCGGCCGGCTCAAGCAGCAGGTGGGTCGCTTCCTGGATACGGTGCGCGCAGCCTGATCATCAATATTCAGATCAGGGCCGGCGTCACAACGCCGGCCCTTTTTCTTTGAGTTTCTCAATCGATTGCGCAGGCCGGAACGCAACGGCGAGTGCGCACAACTCCACTTGTTTTTAACTTTCTACCGTCAAGGTAGCAGGCGCAGAAAGTGAAATTCTGACGCCAATCCGCCCATGACGTCGGCAGTCGATGCTGCTTCTTCGCGGAAACAAAAAAATCCAGCTTTGTCATTGTGCTCAGCCAACGGTCGAAAACCGAGGGATAGGATAGTTATGCTCGCGAGCTTCTCCATTCGTGCCAAGATCACGACCGTCATCGCGTTCCTGCTCATTGCCATGACCGGCATGGGTCTTCTGGCCGTCAGCAAAATGCAGATGATCAATACCAACTCGTCGGAGATCCAGAAGAACTGGCTGCCGAGCATTCGTGTATTGGGCGGTCTGCGCGCGAGCACCATCGACTATCGCAATCTTGTCCGCGCTCACATCCTGGCCGCCAATGCCGAGCAGATGGGCAAGACCGAAACGGGCATCGACGTCATCGTCAAGCGCGTGGGCGAAGAGCGTGCCACCTATGACAGGCTGGTTTCCTCGCCTGAAGAGCGCGCTATTTTCAATGAATGGGCGAAGGAGTGGGACAATTATCTGACGCGCAGCAAGGAAGTCTTCGCGCTCAATCGCAAGAATCTCGGCAAGTCCAGTCAGGAAGCGCACGAGCTGAACCTGAATGTGATCAATCCGCTCGGGTCCAAGGCTGATTTTGCTCTCCGCAAGGCCATCGAATTCAACGACAAGGGCGCTGCTGCTTCTGGCGAGAAGGCTGTCGATAGCTACAACTCGGCGTTCCTGATGGTCATGACCATCATCGGCCTTTCCGCGGTCATTGGTATTGCCGTCGGCATCTATCTGGTGCGTGACGTGTCGTCGGGTATCGCCTCCATCGTGAAGCCGATGCAGGCACTCGGCACCGGCGATCTCACCGCGCATGTGCCGCACCAGGGCGAGAAGACCGAAATCGGCGCGATGGCCGATACGCTGCAGGTGTTCAAACAGGCGCTGATCGACAAGCGTGCGGCAGACGAAGCGGCGTCCATCGATGCCGAAGCCAAGATCGAGCGTGGTCGTCGTGTCGATGGCATCACGCGTAATTTCGAGGCGATGATCGGCGAGATCGTCGAAACCGTGTCGTCAGCATCGACCGAACTCGAGGCGTCGGCCACCACGCTCACCGCCACGGCGGAACGTTCGCAGGAACTGACCACCACCGTCGCCGCCGCGTCCGAACAGGCTTCCACCAATGTGCAGTCGGTTGCGTCGGCAACCGAGGAAATGGCGTCGTCGGTCAACGAGATCAGCCGTCGGGTGCAGGAATCCGCCAATATCGCCAATCAGGCCGTGGATCAGGCGCGCAAGACCAATGATCGTGTCAGCGAGCTCGCCAGCGCCGCCGCCCGTATCGGTGACGTGGTCGAGCTGATCAACAACATCGCCGGCCAGACCAATTTGCTGGCGCTGAACGCGACCATCGAGGCGGCACGTGCAGGCGAAGCGGGCCGCGGCTTCGCGGTGGTCGCTTCCGAAGTGAAGGCGCTGGCCGAGCAGACCGCCAAGGCGACCGGAGAAATCTCGACCCAGATCTCCGGTATCCAGGCGGCGACGCAGGAATCCGTCGGCGCCATCAAGGAGATCGGCGACACCATCGGCCGTATGTCCGAGATCGCATCCACCATCGCGTCCGCGGTGGAAGAGCAGGGGGCCGCGACGCAGGAGATCTCGCGCAACGTCCAGCAGGCTGCTCAGGGCACCCTGCAGGTGTCGTCGAACATCACCGACGTCCAGCGCGGTGCCAGCGAGACCGGTTCAGCCTCGACGCAGGTCCTGTCCGCAGCGCAATCGCTGTCGTCGGACTCGACGCGGCTGAAGGATGAAGTCGGCAAGTTCCTGAACGCGGTACGCGCGGCTTAAAGCGTTCCTCTTCCTTCTCCCCTTATGGGAGAAGGTGGCTTCGCGAAGCGAAGACGGATGAGGGGTACGGCTAGGCTCCGAGCTTGTGGCTACCCCTCACCCGTCTCGAACGCTCCGCATTCGATCCACCCTCTCCCACAAGGGGAGAGGGAAGGATTGCCTATCTCACGCTCGACGTCACCAGTCCCGCGATATCCATATAGGTCCGCACCAGCGGCGCCACGACGCGATGAGCGGCCGTCTTCG
>NZ_JBIIOT010000051.1:0-37562 GCF_044336785.1 Tardiphaga sp.
CGACACGATCCGGTCATGCAGGATCAGGTGATCGATTCCCGTATTGATGAAACACGCCATCGCATCGCGCGGCGTTTCCACGATCGGCTCGCCCTTCACATTGAATGACGTGTTGAGCAGCACCGGCACGCCGGTGAGCGCTTCGAACTCCTTGAGCAGGCGATACAGGATCGGGTTGGTGTCTTCGGTCACCGTCTGCACGCGCGCGGTGCCATCCACATGCACGATCGCCGGAATGCGGTCGCGCCATTCCGGCCGCACCGGCTTGGCGATCAGCATGAACGGCGAATCCTCTTTGCCCTCGAATATTTCCTCGCAGCGCTCGGCGAGCACCAGCGGCGCAAACGGCCGGAACGGCTGCCGGTGCTTCACGCGCGAATTCAGGATGTCCTTCATTTCGGCATGGCGGGGATCGGCGATGATGCTGCGATTGCCGAGCGCACGGGGACCATATTCCGAACGGCCCTGAAACCAGCCGATCACCTTCTGGTCGGCGAGTAGTTTCGCCGTATCCCGGCAGATATTGTCGCTACGAACCGTGCTGGTCTGCGCCTTGACCAGCGTGCGCTGGGTCGCGGCTTCTACTTCGCGGTCGTCATAGGCGCGGCCCGTGTAGGAGTGCTTCATCACATAGCTGCGCGGCTGCTTCTGCACTTCGAGCAGGCCGTAATAGGCGCAGCCGATGGCGATGCCGTTGTCGCCGGCGGCGGGCTGGATCCAGACATTCTCGAAGCCGGCTTCGCGCGCGAGGCGGCCATTGGCGACGCAGTTCAAGGCGACGCCGCCGGCGATGCAGAGATTTTTCGCACCGGTGGTTTCGCGCAGCCAGCGCGCGCGGGCGAGCAGCACCTTTTCGGTGTCGTCCTGTACGCGCCAGGCGAGATCCTCCCAGTGTTTCATGGAAGGGCTGGTGTCCCACTTGCCTTCGCTGTCAGCGACATAGGGCTGATCGAATTCGGCCGACCAGCGCGGCACCGAGAGTTTGTTATTCTCGATCGACATCAGCGAGGGGAATTGCTCGCGACGTCCATAAGGCGCGAGGCCCATCAACTCGCCGCATTTGTTCCAGTCGCCAAACACATAGGTCGAGGCGCGGCTGTAGAGCGCGCCGAGGCCGGGCATGTTGGTGAATTCGTCGCTGAGGAAGCCGCGATCCGGCTCCATCCAGACTTTCTTGATGCAGTTGAGCTGGGTGCCCTTGAATGTATAGTAGCTTTCGGATTCGCGGGCGAGCGGCGAGCCGCCGTCTTCGGCCGGGTAGGGCTCCATCACGTCGGAGCGATAGCTGCCGACGCCGTCGACGATCATCACCGCGCCGTCCTCGAAAGGCGAGACGGCGAAGGCGCTGTAAGCGTGCGAAAGGTGGTGCGAGATGGCGACGACCTTGCCATTGCGCGACCGGAACAGCGGATGGCGCCGCGCATCCTGCCGTTCATATTCGGGCAGGAAGCCGGGCATGTCCTGATAGATCAGCCGGTCCTCCATCTCCGGAACCGGGAGAATGTAGCAATTGCTGACCACCAGCTCGACATCGTTCAGGCCGATGCCTTCGGCCTGCAGACAGTATTCGATCACCTCTTGGTAAAAGCCCGTGGCGTGCTTTTCGCGGGTAATGCGCTCCTTCTCGATTGCAAAAGCGATCTCGCCGTCGCGCAGCAGGCAGGCGCTGACGTCGTGATCATAGGTGTTGAGACCGAGAATGTAGCGGGACTTGGCCATGCGGCTCACTTTTTGTGTTCAGGATACTGGCTGGCGGGACCATCTCGCAGCTGCGAGCCGAGCCGGCGAGGATAATGCAAGGTACTATGAAGAGAAGATGAACAGGGACAAGCGCAAATCACGATGCGTCTTTGTTCGTAGTCACAGCGCACCTGTCAACTTGACCGGCCTTCGCGCTTGATCCTATTCTCGCGTCGATACTGCATGCACGCCATGCCGCGGCCATATTGCTGGTCTGGTTTCAAAGTCTGCTACATCAGCATGCGTGAACTGGAATTGCTCGCCGAGTAACTCTGTTGAACAATTCGACATCGGAAGCATTCTAAAGCCGTGCTTCTGCAGAATGGGAGATCCCAAGAATGGCTCAAACGACTTCGAAGCGCCGTAACCTCCTGACCCGCTGCCTCGCAGCCGCGGCGCTTGTCTCTGTTTATTGCTTTGGTCTGATTGGTGCCTCTGCGGTCATGCTGACTGCTGGCAGCACCGCAGCACAGGCCCAGCGTGGTCGCGGCGGCGGTGGCCGTGGTCGTGGTGGCGGCTTCGGCCGTGGCCGCGGCGGCGGTTTCTATCGTGGCGGCGGTCGCGGTTACGGCCGTGGCTATGGCTTCTATGGCGGTCCGCGTTTCGTGGCTCCAGGTTGCTATTTCAGCCGTCGCTGGGGCCGCGTGGTTTGCCCGTATTGATCGGCGATCGTCATCTTCAGCGATGACGGCATCATGAATCGAAGGCGCTCCGGGTGACCGGGGCGCCTTTCTGTTTTTGAGCCATATTCATTTGCATGGGACCGCTGCATTTTGAACAAGGCGCATCTGGCGGCGCCGTGCCGTCTTGCCTTTTTCGCGCGCTGCCCCAATCTCGAACTGCGAGCCGGCGCCGCGTCGGCCTTCACGCCCCTCCTGCCTCGGAATCCTTCATGAGCAAGTTGTTTTCTCCCGCCAAGCTGCGCGACCTCGCTTTGTCCAATCGCATCGTCATTGCGCCGATGTGCCAATATTCGGCGGAAGAAGGCCGTGCCACCGACTGGCACATGATCCATCTCGGCAATCTGGCGCTGTCCGGTGCCGGCATGCTGATCATCGAGGCGACGGCGGTGGAAGCCATCGGTCGCATCACGCCCGGCGATCTCGGTCTCTACGACGACGCGACCGAGGCGGCCCTGAAGCCCGTCCTGGCGGCCATTCGCAAACATTCGAAAACGGCGGTTGCCATGCAGCTCGGACATGCCGGCCGCAAGGCATCCAGCAATGCGCCGTGGAATGGCGGCCAGCAGATCACGCCCGACAAGGGTGGCTGGGTCGCCGAAGCGCCCTCGGCAATCCCGACCAAGCCCGGTGAATTAGCTCCGAAGGAGATCGATGCCGCGGGCCTCGCGCGCATCCGCGATGCCTTTGCGGCGACCGCAAAACGTGCAGATCGTCTCGGCATCGATGCGGTCGAGGTTCATGCCGCGCATGGCTATCTGCTGCACGAATTCCTGTCGCCGATCGCCAACCAGCGCACCGACAATTATGGCGGCTCGCTGGAGAACCGCATGCGTTTCCCCCTCGAAGTGTTCGACGCGGTGCGCGCGGCCTTCCCGGCCAACAAGCCGGTTGGCGTGCGTGTTTCCGCATCGGACTGGGTCGAGGGCGGCTGGGATGTCGAACAGACCATCGCCTTCGCGCAGGAACTGAAGAAGCGCGGTGTGGACTGGATGGACGTCTCGTCCGGCGGTGTCTCGCCGCAGCAGAAGATCACGCTCGGGCCAGGCTATCAGGTGCCTTTTGCTGAGGCTGTCAAAGCGGCGACAGGGCTGCCGACCATGGCCGTGGGCCTGATCACCGAGACGCAGCAGGCCGAGGATATCCTCCAGGCAGATAAGGCCGACTTCATCGCCATCGCGCGCGGCGTTCTCTACGACCCGCGCTGGCCGTGGCACGCGGCAGCCGAACTCGGTGGTCAAGTCCAGGCGCCGCCGCAATATTGGCGCTCCCAGCCTTCGACGCAGAAGGCGCTGTTCGGCGATACGACGTTTGGTGCGCGCTGATATCGGACTTCGATTCCAGGACATCGACGCCCATCACATCTTCGATGTGGTGGGCGTTTTTCGTGATCGACTGATCACGCAAAAGTTCCCGGAAATCGCGTCCGCCGCGCGAATGGCAGCTCTGCGGCGAAGTTGTGTTTACACGCCATGGCTGCGCTCCTACACCCCGAAAAATTCTGCGCCGTAAAATAATCGTGGCATCCGGCGCTGCCCGTTTTTGAGAGGACCCCCGCTATGGGCCGCCATTATTTGTGGCTGTTGCTGATCCCCTTCATCGGATTGCTCTGGATCCCGTTCTACAATTTTCATGATCCGGTGCTGTTCGGCTTCCCGTTCTTCTACTGGTATCAGCTCGCCTGGGTGCCGGTGACCGCTTTCCTGACGTGGCTCGCTTACCGGACCTATCCCAATGAAGACTGAGCTCGACATTCCGGCAATCGCCGTCTTCCTGTTTTTCTTCGCCCTCGTCACGGTCATGGGTTTTGTCGCCTCGCATTGGAAGCGTCCGAAGACCCTCGCAAGCCTCGATGAATGGGGTCTCGGTGGCCGCCAGTTCGGCACCTGGATCACCTGGTTCCTGGTCGGCGGCGACTTTTACACGGCCTATACGGTGATCGCCGTACCGGCTCTCGTCTATTCGGTCGGCGCCTATGGCTTCTTCGCGCTGCCTTACACGATCCTTGTCTATCCCTTCGTCTTCATGGTGATGCCGAAACTGTGGCAGGTCGCCAAGGACAACGGCTATGTCACCGCTGCTGACGTCGTTCACGGCCGCTACGCGTCGCGTACGCTGGAAGCCGCTGTGGCTATCACCGGCGTCGTCGCGACCATGCCCTACATCGCGCTGCAGCTCATCGGCATGGCCGCAGCAGTCAAGGCACTCGGCTTCGAAGGCGAACTGCCGCTGATCGCAGCCTTCGTTGTGCTCGCGCTCTACACTTATTCGTCGGGCCTGCGCGCGCCGGCGCTGATCGCCTTCGTCAAGGACATCATGATCTACATCGCCGTGATCGCAGCGATCTCGGTGATCCCCGGCAAGCTCGGCGGCTATGCCAATGTGTTCAACATGGCGGACGCGGCCTTCAAGGCCAAGGGCTCCGGCAGCATCCTGCTCGGGCCGAGCCAGTATTTTGCGTATGCCACGCTGGCGCTGGGCTCGGCGCTTGCGGCCTTCATGTATCCGCATACGCTGACCGGCATCTTCGCCAGCAAGAGCGCGACGACGATCCGCAAGAATGCCGTGCTGTTGCCGGCCTATACGCTGATGCTCGGCCTGCTCGCCCTGCTCGGCTATATGGGCCATGCGGCGCAGCTCAAGCTCGCCAGCAACAATGACGTGGTGCCGGCGCTATTCCAGACGCTGTTCCCGAGCTGGTTTGCGGGTTTCGCCTTCGCCGCGATTGCCATCGGTGCGCTCGTGCCCGCTGCCGTCATGAGCATCGGCGCGGCCAACCTGTTCACGCGGAATTTCTGGAAGGCCTATGTCAATCCGCAGATCGATACGGCCGGCGAAGCCACGGTGGCGAAGCTCGCATCATTGGTGGTGAAAGTCGGCGCGCTGCTGGTGATCATCTATCTGCCGACGCAGTTTGCGCTCGATCTGCAACTGCTCGGCGGCCTGTGGATCCTGCAGACGCTGCCGGCGCTGATCTTCGGCCTCTTCACCGGCTGGTTCACCGCACCGGCGCTGCTCGCCGGCTGGGTGGTCGGCTTGTTCGGCGGCACCTATCTGACCTGGATGGATGGCCTCAAGCCGCTGCATCTGCTCTCGGTCGGCAGCTTTGAGGCAACGGTCTATGTGGGGCTGATTGCACTGGTTGCGAATATCGTCGTCGCGGTGCTGGTCAATCTGGTGGTGCCGAAGAAGACTGCCGTGGCGGCGTAGGGCGGATGAGCGAAGCGTCATCCGCCGATCTTCGCCACGTGCAATCGGCCGGCGGATTGCGGCTACGCCTTATCCGCCCTGCACATTGAGCCAGCGCATTGCCCCGTGCATGCGCTGGCTCTATTGTCCGCGCTGCAATGGCCGCCTGCAGTGGGCGGCGCGACGGAGCGAGACACGTGACGGATCAGATGCGCATCGGCACCCGCAAGAGCACGATGGCGCTGGCGCAGACGGAAGAAATCGCGCGCCGCCTGAATGTGGCTGCGCCGGATCTCGCCGTCGAGATCGTCAAATTCGACCCTGTCGGCGACCGCGACCAGACCAGCAACCTGCTGCGCCATGGCGGCAAGGGCGGCGCCTTTGTCGGTGAAATCCGCGATGCCGTGCGTGCCGGCAAGCTGCATGCGGCGATGCATTCGCTGAAGGACATGCCGGGCAACGAAGACACGCCGGGCCTCGTGATCGGCGCCACGCTGGTGCGCGATCCGCCGACCGATTCGCTGGTGCTGCGCCCGGGGCTGACGCTGGATGAACTCACGCGGTTACGCGGCAAGGGTTTTAAAATTGGCACCAATGCCGTGCGCCGCGCCGCCTATCTGCGTCGGCTGTTTCCCGAGATCGAAGTCATTCACTATCGCGGCGCTGCCGATACGCGGGTGCGAAAACTCGACAATAGCGAGATGCAACGCCTGCCGGGTGGCGGCGAGGTCGGCCCGGCCGACGCGCTGATCATGGCGCGTTCCGGCCTGGAGCGCGTTGGTCTAGCCAGTCGCATCGCACGCGATTTCTCGCCGCAGGAAATGCTACCGGCGGCCGGGCAAGGCATTGTCGCCGTCGAATGCGCGGCGAATGACTGGGGCACGCGGCGCCATCTGTCGCTGATCGACGATCCCGCGGCGCATCTGGCCTGCGATGCCGAGCGGGAAGTCTTGTGGGTGCTGAACGGCCACTGCAACTCGCCGATCGCCGCCTATGCGGTGATCAATGGCGGCGAGATGTGCCTGACGGCATCCGTGCTGGATGAAGCTGGCGAGCGTTTTATCGAAGTGACGCGGATGGGGCCTGCCGATCGCCCGCGTGAACTGGGTCGTGCTGTGGGGCTCGATTTGCTGGACAAGGGCGCCGCGGAATTGATCGAGCGGACACGACCGGAGCATTGATCTCCGCCCTCATGGTGAGGAGGCGCGCAGCGCCGTCTCGAACCATGAGTTGGCCTGGCTCCGCGCTTGCGGCCATCCTTCGAGACGCGGCCGAAGACGGCCGCTCCTCAGGATGAGGGCGGAGTTGAAGGCCTCAACTCTCCGCCAACCCCACGCTCCACAACGCAAACGCATACACGATCGCGATCTCATCCAGCCGATTGAACCGGCCGGACGCACCGCCGTGCCCCGCGCCCATATTCGTGCGCAGCAACACTGGACCACCTCCCGTCATCGTCGCGCGCAGGCGCGCGATCCATTTCGCCGGCTCCCAATAGGTCACGCGGGGATCGGTGAGGCCGCCCATAGCCAGGATCTTCGGATAGGCCTTTGCTGCCACCTGATCGTAGGGCGAATAGGACAGGATCGTCTTGAAATCCTCGGCACTCTCGATCGGGTTGCCCCATTCCGGCCATTCCGGCGGCGTCAGCGGCAGCGTGTCGTCGAGCATGGTGTTGAGCACATCGACGAACGGAACTTCGGCGACAAGACCTGAGAACAGCTCGCCGGAGCGATTGGCGACTGCGCCCATCAGCATGCCACCGGCACTGCCGCCGTGGCCGACGATGTTCTTCTCCGACGTGTATCTCGCCGCAATCAGCGCACGTGCCGATGCTGCAAAATCGTCGAACGAATTCGTCTTCCTGTCGCGCTTGCCGTCGAGATACCAGCCCCAGCCTTTGTCGGCGCCGCCGCGGATATGGGCGATGGCATAGACGAAGCCGCGATCGACCAAGGAGAGACGATTCGCCGAGAAAGAGGCCGGCATTGCCATGCCGTAGGAGCCGTAGCCATAAAGCAGCAGCGGCGCCTTGCCGTCTGGCGTAAAATCCTTGCGATGCAGGATCGAGACCGGCACCTCGGCGCCATCTTCTGTCTTCGCCATGATGCGCGTGGTGACGTAATCAGCCGGATTGTGGCCGGATGGAATCTGTTGCCGCTTCCGCAAGGTGCGTTCGCGCGTCACCATGTCGTAGTCATAGACTTCCGACGGCGTCGTCATCGACGAATAGGCGAAGCGCAGATTGGTGGTGTCGAATTCATAGCCACCGAGCGTGTCGAGCGAATAGGCGGCCTCGTCGAACGCAATGGCGTGCTCTTCATTTGTCGCGAGATCGCGGATCACCACCGACGGCAGCGCATTGGCGCGCTCCAGCCGAATCAGGTGATGCGCATAGAGCTCCATGTCGATGAGATAGATGCCCTCGCGATAGGGGATCAGGTCCTTCCAGTTCGCGCGCTCCGGCGCTGCGATCGGCGCGGTGACGATCTTGAAATCGATGGCATCGTCGGCATTGGTGAGGATGAACAACTCATCGCCGCGATCCGCCAGCGAATACTGCACGCCGTCTTCGCGCTTGGCGACGAGGCGTGGCGGTGCATCAGGGGTCGTGAGATCGATCAGCTGCTGCTCGGACGTCTCGTGATCGCCGCCGGCAATCACGCAGAAACGTCCGCTGGCGCTTTCATGAATATGGGTGAACCAGCCGCTATCCTGCTCCTCGAACACAAGCTTGTCGTCAGCCTGTTTGGTGCCGAGGCGATGCAGCCAGACCTGCATCGGGCGGTGGTTGTCGTCGAGCTTCACATAGAAGAACGCCTTCGAATCCAGCGTCCACACCACGCCGCCATCGGTCTCCTCGACGAGGTCGTCGAGATCGTTGCCCGTCGCCCAGTCGCGTACGCGGATGGTGAAATATTCGGAGCCCTTGATGTCGGCGGTCCAGGCTTCCAGCGTGTGATCGGGCGAATGCCGGGCCTCACCGAACTTGAAGTAGTCGTGGTTCTTGGCCAGCGCGTCGCCGTCCAGAATGATCTGCGCCTCGCCGCCATCGCGTGGCGTGCGGCCGAACAGCTCGTGTTGTCCTCCCTCACGGAATTTGCGCAAATAGGACCACGGGCCATCGGGGGAGGGCACCGACGAATCGTCCTCCTTGATCCGGCCGCGCATTTCGGCGACGAGCTTCTTCTGCAGCGCAGCCGTGCCGCCCAGCAGGCTCTCGGTATAGGCGTTCTCGGCCTCCAGATAGGTCCGGATCTCCGGCTCCAGCACCGCGGGATCGCGCAGCACTTCCTGCCATTTGGCGTCCTTCAGCCAGGCATAGTCGTCGCTGACGGTGACGCCATGGGTCGTAAAGGAATGCGGATGGATCGGCGCAACCGGGGCTGAAATCTTGGAGGTCTGCTGTGTCATGAAGGCTCTTTTCGCGGAGGTCCGATCGGATATGATCCCGTCCGTCGGCATGGCGACGTGCTGTGAATATAGGCGGGATCACCCGCTTTGCCATCCTTCGAGCCCCCTCGCAGGACAAGACAAAACAAGAAACGAGGAAACCGATGCCCGAATTCGTTACGCTCGATGCGCTGGTCCGTAACACCGCCGAGCGGCTGCCGCAAAAGACCGCGGTCATCGATCCCGATCGCGCCATTAACTATGCGGATTTCAATGCGCTGATCGACCGTATTGCTGCGTCGCTGCAGGCAAGCGGCCTGAAACCGCAGGACGCGATTTCAATCTGTGCGCTCTCGTCGATCGAATATGCCGCGACGTTCCTCGGTGCGCTGCGCGCCGGTGTCGCCGTCGCTCCGCTGGCGCCGTCATCGACGCCGAGTGATTTTGCCGCGATGGTGAAGGATGCGGCTGCGAAAATCCTGTTTATGGACAATGCGACCGCCGACAGCTTCGCGACAGCGGATATCGATCCCGCGATCCAGCGCGTGGCGCTTGATGGCGGCAAGGCCGGCAAAGCATTCAAGGAGTGGCTGGCGCCGGACGGCAGCAAGCCCGAGCCCGTGACGATCGATCCGGAATGGGTGTTCAACATCATCTATTCGTCGGGGACCACGGGCACGCCGAAGGGAATCGTGCACACGCATCAGATGCGCTGGCGGCAATACGGCCAGCTCGATCCGCTCGGCTACGGGCCGGATGCGGTCACCGTGCTCTCGACGCCGCTTTATTCCAACACGACACTGGTCTGCTTCAATCCGACTTTAGCAGGCGGCGGCACGTTGGTGTTGATGAAGAAATTCGATGCCCGCGGCTTCCTCGAACTCAGCGCAAAACATCGCGCCACCCACGCGATGCTGGTGCCGGTGCAGTATCGCCGCATCATGGCAGTCGAGGACTTTGATCGCTTCGATCTGTCGTCCTTCGTCATGAAGTTCTCGACCTCGGCGCCTTTCGCTGCTGCACTAAAGGCCGATGTGCTGAAGCGCTGGCCGGGTGGTCTCACCGAATATTACGGGATGACCGAAGGCGGCGGCACCTGCATATTGCTGGCGCATGAACATCCGACCAAGCTGCATACGGTCGGACAGCCGGGGCCCGACCATGACATCAGGCTGATCGATGACGAAGGCAATTTCGTCGCCCAGGGCGAGATCGGCGAGGTGGTCGGGCATTCACCGACCATCATGAAGGGTTATCTCAACCAGCCCGGCAAGACCGCCGAGACATTCTGGCGCGATGCGTCAGGCAAGCTCTATGTGCGCACCGGCGATGTCGGACGCTTCGACGAGGATGGTTTCCTCACGCTGATGGACCGCAAGAAGGACATGGTCATTTCCGGCGGCTTCAACATCTATCCGAGCGATCTGGAAGTCGTGCTGGTCCAGCACGATGCGGTGCTGGAGGCGGCGGTGGTCGCGATGCCATCGGAGGAGTGGGGCGAGACGCCGGTGGCGTTCGTCGTGCTGCGGCCCGGTGCGTCAGCAGACGCATCTGGGCTCAAGAGCTGGGCCAATGAGCGGCTCGGTAAATTCCAGCGGCTCAATGATGTCGTCATGGTCGATGTGCTGCCGCGCAGTGCGATTGGCAAGGTGCTGAAGCGCGAGTTGCGGGATCGCAGGCTGAGTGGCGATTTGTCGGCGTAGCTGTCATCCCGGCAAAGGCCGGGATCCATACACGCTGTGGAGGCGATGATCGATCGTCGTCGTAACTCTGCTTTCTCACCACATCCGACAGAGGCTATGGGTCCCCGCCTGCGCGGGGACGACTGTCAATAATGCGGCGGCCGTTCATTCCCGGGCGTGCCTGCCGCCGTCTCGGCTTCGGTCAGTCGCTCGCCCAGTGCTGCCATCTGCCGCGTCAGCATGTCGATCTGCTTCCACTGCGCGGTGATCGTCGCATTCAGCGTCTCGATCGTGTCGTCCTGATAGGCGATGCGGACCTCCATCGTCTCGATCCGCTCGCGCAGGCCTTCGATCTCACTCATCTTCAGCCTCACGCGTCAGGGCAAAGTCTTCAGAATTGATCGGCAGGTCTGGCCGGATCGACTGGCTCTCGACCAGCCCGTGACCAAGCGCAACGCGCTGGTCGAACACAAAGCACTCGCCGCGCCACAGGCTTTCGCTTTCGGGAATGTCCTCGAGATATTGCAGGATGCCGCCCTTGAGGTGATAGACCTCGGCAAAGCCATGGGCGAGCATGTAGGAACTCGCCTTCTCGCAGCGGATGCCGCCGGTGCAGAACATGGCGATCTTCTTGTGCTTGGCCGGATCAAGCGTTTTGGCGACGAAGTCCTTGAATTGGCCGAAGCTGGCAATCTGTGGATCGATCGCGCCGTCGAATGTTCCCATCGCCACCTCGAACGCATTGCGGGTGTCGAGCACCAGCGTGTCCTCGGCAGCGATCAGCGCATTCCAGTCAGCGGCGTTCACATAGGTGCCCACCAGTCTGTTGGGATCGGTGAGGGGATCGCCGAGTGTGACGATTTCCTTCTTCAGCCGCACCTTCATGTGCAGGAATGGCATCATGCTGGCGCGGGAATATTTCAGTTCGAGATTGTTCAGCCGACCGCCGAACAGCACGCCGCTTTCCAGCTCTCGCACCAGCGCAGCGATCTCGGCATCCTTGCCGGCGATGGTGCCGTTGATGCCTTCATCGGCCAGCAACAGGCTGCCCTTGATGCCGAGTTGGTCGCAGAGCGCGCGGAGCGGCGCCTGCAATTGACGAAAGTCAGGCAGGGCAGCGAATTGGTAAAGGGCAGCAACCTTGTACATGCCGGGGATGTAGCAAAGCGCAGGCGGTGGCGAAACCCTTCCGCGCGCTGGTATGCCAGTCTTCAGACGCACAAAAGCCGGCCCCGAAGGACCGGCTCTCGTGCAGCGTCACCTGCGGCAGGCGTGGTAGTCATGCCACGCTTGCGAAATGAAGGCTTAGAGCTTGCGGTTCGCGAAATCCGACGCCTTGTCGGCGGCATCCTTCGCGGCCTGCTTGGCATCGCCAACTGCCTTCTGCGCGTGACCCTTGCCTTCCTGGATCAGGCCTTCGCCCTGCAGCTTCTCGGAGCCGACAGCCTCGCCAATGCCCTGCTTGGCCTTGCCGATGGCTTCGTTGGCGTTACCCTTGATCTTGTCTGCGGTGGCACCCATGAGATACTCCTGTCTGACGTGAGGCGGTTTTGTTCCGAGAATTATTCTCGAATGACGCCGCCCCGGTTGAGCTTCGCAAGGTCAATTGCCAGCTTGATTGAATGTTCCTGGAATTCCGCGATCGTGATGCCGCACATGCCGTGTCGCTCGCTGTCACGGATCTGAAGAAGGCGCTGCCATGTCCGGTCACGGTCACGATCACACCCATCCGCACGATCACTCTCACGATCACAGCCATGACACCGATCGCTGGAAGCATGACGGCGTGCGCGTCATTCCGGCCGATAATCTCGACACCAATGTGCCCTCGACCAAGGGCATGGACCGCGCCGCAGCGATCAATTTCGCCCGCGTCGGCGCGCAGAAGCTGTGGGCCGGTACGGTCTCGATCCAGCCGGACGCCAAGACCGGCGCGCATCATCATGGCCATCTCGAAAGCGTGATCTATGTGGTCAAGGGCAAGGCCCGGATGCGCTGGGGCGAGCAGCTTCAGTTCACCGCCGAGGCCGGCCCGGGCGATTTCATCTTCGTGCCGCCTTATGTGCCGCATCAGGAAATCAATGCCAGCCGCGACGAAGTGCTGGAATGCGTGTTGGTGCGCAGCGACGGCGAAGCAGTGGCGGTCAATATCGACATCGAGCCGGTGGAGAAGCCGGAGACGGTGTTGTGGGTCGATCCGACCCATCCCGATGGTGCGGTGAAGAAGTAGTTTCTTTTTTTAACCTCTCCCCGCTTGCGGGGAGAGGTCGACTGCTACGCGCAAAGCGCGTGGAAGTCGGGTGAGGGGGCTCTCCACTTGCTTCGTGCGTGCGGAGAGCCCCCTCATCCGTCGCGGACTTCGTCCGCGCCGCCTTCTCCCCGCAAGCGGGGAGAAGGCGAAGGCCGCTAGCTATATTTGAACACGGGATCATCGAGATCGATCGCCGGAAATACCTCGCGATCGCTCCAGTAATTCTGGTCGTGCTGCCATTCCGGCTTGTCGCCGCGCTTGGGCAGCAGATGCAGCCCGCGCATGATGTAGCCGGGGTTGAAGTCCTGTTCGTCGATCCATGGCAGCAAGGGCATGTCGCTGTCCTCGGGCCGCAAGGCCGGCGCGACCATATCGACACCCTTCTCGTCCATATGCCGCAGCAGACGACAGACGAAATCCGCGACGATATCCACGCGCAGCGTCCAGCTGGCGCGGAAATAGCCGAAAATCCACACCATGTTCGGCACGCCCGTGAACATCATGCCGCGATAGGTCACCGTGTCGGCGAAATTCAGCGGCTCATCATCGATGGAGAAGGCGATGTCGCCGAGCACGTTGAGATCAAAGCCGGTGGCGGTGATGACGATATCGGCATCGATCCGGTCGCCTGATTTCAGCGCGATGCCGGTCTCGTCAAAGTGCGCGATCTCGTCGGTCACCACCGTTGCCTTGCCGGCGCGCACGCTCTTGAACAGGTCGGCATCGGGGATGAAGGCGATGCGCTGACGCCATGGCCGGTAGCGCGGCGTGAAATGGGTGGCGATGTCATAGTCGTCGCCAAGATGGGCGCGGACGCCTTTCAGCAATTCATCGCGCACCGCGTCCGGCTCGTTCTGCGCGCGCTTGGTGAAGGCGGCCTGGTCGAACAGGACCTTGCGGCGGACGATCTCGTGGACCCATGTCTCGTCGATATCGAGTTCACGCAGCGTCTCCGCCAGCACATTGGCATTCCGCCCGGTGATGAAGAAGGTCGGCGAGCGCTGCAGCATGGTGACGCCCGCGCATTGATCGGCAATGGCAGGCACCACCGTGGCTGCGGTCGCGCCGGAGCCGATGACGGTGACGCGTTTGCCGGACAGATCGAGATCATCAGGCCAGGTCTGCGGATGCACCACCGTGCCTTTGAAGGAATCGAGCCCGGGCCAGTCCGGCGTGAATCCCTTGGCGTGATTGTAGTAGCCCTGGCACATCCACAGGAAGCGCGTGGTGAAGGATAGGGTCTCATCGGTGTCGGTGCGCGTCACCGTCAGCGTCCAGAGCTTGTCGTCATTCGACCAGTTCGCGCTGAGAATCTTGTGGTGGTAGCGGATGTGCTGGTCAATGCCGTTCTCGGTGATCACCGCGCCCATATAGGCCTTGATCTCGGCGGCCGTTGCGATCGGCGCCGAGGTCCATGGCTTGAAGCGATAGCCAAAGGTGTGGAGATCGCTGTCGGAGCGGATGCCGGGATAGCGATGGGTATGCCAGGTGCCGCCAAAACCGTCCTTCATTTCGAGGATGGCGAAGCGCTTGTTCGGGCTTTGCTGGGTGAGATGATAGGCGGCGCCGATGCCGGAAATGCCGGCGCCGACCACGATGACATCGAAATGTTCGGTCGGTTGGGCCACGGACGGATTCGTGGCGATGTTTCCCTGGACGTTCATGGGCTCCCGATCTTGTCTGGCTCCGCGGTCTGTGCGCGGATGCTTGTCTGGCGGTCCCGCGAGATGGAACCGCCAGCGTCATGATTGACGATCAGGGAGAATGCGCAAGACCTATTGCGCCGCAGTTTTGGGAAATCAGGCGACGAGTTTCGGCAGGCCGGGCTGGAATCCCAGCGTGGTTTCGATCCATTTCGCCACACGGAGCGTGCGGACATCGTGCCGATACGGCCCGACGACCTGCAGGCCGAGCGGCAGTCCGGTCTTTCCGAAGCCGGCCGGCAGGGCCACGGCCGGCACGCCCATCAGCGTCCATGGTGCGCAGAAGGCAGCGTCGCCGGTGAAGTCGAGCCCCTCGGGTGCCTCGCCGGTGGCGGGCAGTGTAAGGACCGCATCATAGGGTGCCATCTGCGCCGTGAATGCGTCGCGCAGGGCCAGCTGCTGCGCTTTGGCCTTGAGATAGTCTGCTGCGCTGATGCCATTGCCGGTCTTTACCAGCAGCTTGAGATGCTCGCTGGTTTTCTCCGGATGACGCGCGACCAGTTCGCCGAAAATCACCGCCGCTTCGCTGGCGAGGATGGTGTTGATGACGTCCCAGTTGAGATGATCGAGTTCGGTCATTTCCAGATCGTCGATGACAGCACCGCCGGATCGCAGGCGGGTGATCGATGCGCCGAACAGTTGCTGCTGTTCGCTTTCGGCCTTGGCGAATTTGGCAAAATGCACCACGGCGAGACGCGGCGCCGGCAGTGGCTGGATGCCCTGCGTAACGGATACCTCGAAGGCGGGCACGGGCTGCCCATGCAGATCGCTGTCGCTGGTGCCGGCCAGCAGCGACAGCGCGTAGGCGACGTCATCGACCTGCCGCGCGAAGAAACCGATATGATCGAGCGAATGGCTGAGCGGATGCGCGCCGCTGCGCGGAATGGCGCCAAAGCTTGGCTTGAAGCCCACCACGCCATTGAAGGCGGCCGGGCGGATGATCGACCCTAGCGTCTGCGTGCCGAGCGCGAGCGGGACGAGGCCGGCACCAACGGCCGCAGCCGAGCCCGAGGACGATCCGCCCGGTGTGTGCTTGCTGTTCCAGGGATTGGTGGTCGGGCCCGGCTGGCGCCAGGCGAATTCAGTGGAGACGGTCTTGCCGAAAATGGTGGCGCCGAGATTGCGCAACCGCTCGACCACCCAGGCGTCGGCAGCCGGCACATGGTCGCGATAGATCGGCGAGCCATTGCTGGTCGGCATGTCCGTCGTCGCGATGATGTCCTTGATGGCAACGGGGATGCCCGACAGCGGCCCCGGCTTTCGCGCAGTGTCGGTGGGCAGCACTTCGAAGGCCTTGAGGACCGGCTCGACGGCCTTTGCCTGAGCGAGACGCTCGGATGCGTAGTGGTCGGCTGCGGATGGGTTCGATTTGAACTGGCGCAGCAGCTCGAGAACGCCGGCTTCAGTCTTGGTGGAGTTAGTCACGTCGAAACCTCAGAGCTTTCTTTCTGTCCCTCCCCAAGCCGCGCAGCGGCGCCGTGGGGAGGGTGGACGGCCGCAGGCCGGACGGGTGGGGTGCCTCCACAAACTCCGGAGTTTGCGGAGTCACCCCACCCCCGCCTATCGGCAGACCCTCCCCACTGCGCAGCTGCGCTGCTTGGGGGAGGGAGACCATGTCGCCCGTCAATCCAACAGGATGCCAATCACTTCATCGCCAGCGCCGGCTCGATATATTTCCGCACCACGAATTTGTCGTAGTCCGGCTGCGCCGCGAGATTACCGAGTGCGATCTGGGTGTCCATGGAGACTTTCAACGACGGTGCCGAAATATCGACGCTCGGCGGATAGACGCCATCGGCCAGCATGCGCTTGACCGCGGCTTCGACCACGGCCGGCTCCAGCGACGGGAATTCCTTTTGCGCGATGGCGACGGTGCGGGCCTCGTTCTTGGCCATGAAGCGCATCGCCATTTCCATCCCGTTGGTGACGTGCTGGGCGAGATCAGGATTGACGTCATTGCGCGCCGTCACCGACGAGAACGCATAGGCGCCATAGGTCTTCGGGAAGCCGAACACGACCTTCATGCCCTTGGCGACAACTTGATCGAGGCCGGGTTCATACATCACGGCCACCGGCGCCTGCTTGGCGAGGAACGGCCCGGGCTCGGTGCCGATGGCAACCGGGATCATCTCCACGTCGGTTTTCCCATCCATGCCGTTCTCCTTGAGCAGCTTCAGGAACAGCGACGTGCTGGTGGTCGGCATCGTGCCGGTGACGACCTTCTGGCCCTTCAGGCTCTTGATGTCCTTGAAGTCGAAATCGGGCGCTGCGGCGAGCCATACGGCGGCGCCATTGACGACATTGGCGATGATGCCCACCGGTGCCCCCTTGGAGGCAGCGATCGCGGTCCATTCCGGCCCGTGGATCGAGAACTGCGCGCTGCCCGAGATGACCGCGGACAAAGCGACCGTCGGCGACCCCGCGGTCTCCTTGGTGAGGTCGAGGCCTTGCGCGGTGAAGAAGCCCTCATTGATGGCGACATAGAGCGGCAGATACAGCATCGACTGGAAAGCCTGGGACAGCACGACCTTCTTGTTCTGCGCCGAGGCGGGCGAGGCAATAAGCAACCCGGCCAGCGCGGTGGCTCAGGCAATACGCGTGAACAACGACATGGGATTCTCCGTGATGCGAAGGATGAGGACGGGGAGTTAGACGGCTTGTTTCAAACCTGGACCTGATGCGACGTGGTCGCCTGCTTCCAGGGCAGCGAGGTGCGTTCGATGATGTCGATGACGTAGTAGAGCGCAAAACCCATGATCATCAGCGTGAACAGGCCGACCCAGACCGAGTTGAGGTCATAGAGGCTGGAAGCGTTGAAGATCATGTGGCCGAGACCGCGCTGCGACGAGATGAATTCGCCGACCACGGCGCCGACCAGGCCGAAGCCGATATTGATGCGGAAGGTAGCGATGATCGCCGGCAGGGTGGACGGCACCACGGCCTTGAAGAACACCTGATGCTTGTCGGCGCCCATGGAGATCATCAGCGACTGCAGATCGACATCGGCATCCTTGGCAGCCTGATACGCTGCGATCAGCGCCACGAGCGCGGTAAGCGAGACAGCGAGCGCCACCTTGGAGATCAGCCCGGTGCCGAACCACAGCACCACGATCGGAGCCAACGCGATCTTCGGCACCGAATTGATGGCGACGATAAAGGGTTCGACCAGTTTGGCGACGAACACCGAATACCAGAGCGCGAGGCCAAACAGCGATCCGAAGATGGTGCCGATGACGAAGCCGAGAATGGCTTCGAACAGCGTGATCCAGGAATCCATCAGCAATTCGCCGCTGAGCAGTTTTTGATAGAAGCTGGCAAAGATGCCGCTGGGTGAGCCCATCAGGAAAGCCGAGATATAGCCGGCATGGACGCCGGCCTCCCAGATCCCGAAGAAGATGGCGATGGCCGCGATCTGCAGGAAGGCGCGACCAAGCATCGTGTCGAACGTCGCGCGCTTGCGTGTACGCACGGGCTTGCGCTTGGCGCGAATGGGAGCGCTGGTCTGGATCGTCATCGTCATGGGGTTTTCTCGGTCTGGATGTCGAGCTCGGCGCAAAGCGTCTTGAAATAGGTCGCGAAGTTGGCGTCGTTGCGCGCGGTCACGGGAGAGGTCGCGTCGATGTCGATCTCGTGCACGACCTTCACCCGTGCCGGGCGACCGGACAGCACGACCACGCGCTTGGACAGCGCCACCGCTTCATCGATGTCATGGGTGACGAGAATGACCGTCTTCTTGTAGGTCTGTACGGCGTCCTTGAGCACGCCTTCCAGATACAGGCGCGTCTGGTAATCAAGCGCGGAGAACGGCTCGTCCAGGAGCAGGATATCGGGATCCATGATCAGCGTGCGGATCAGCGCCACGCGCTGGCGCATGCCGCCGGACAGTGTTTTTGGATAGGCGTTCTCGAAACCGGCAAGGCCGAACTGCTTGAGATATTCGCGCGCCTTGGCCTCGGCTTCCTTGGCATCGACGCCACGGGTCTCGAGCCCGAGCAGCACATTGCCAAGCACCGTGCGCCATGGAAACAGCAGATCCTTCTGCATCATATAGCCGACGCGGCCGCGCAGGCTCTCGATCTCCTGGCCCCGATAGGTGATGGTGCCGCTGTCGGGCTCCAGCAATCCGGCGATGATGTTGAAGATCGTGGTCTTGCCGCAGCCGGATGGCCCGATGATGCTGACGAAATCGCTTTCATTGATGCTGAACGACAGATCGTCCAGCACGGTGACGTCGCCATTCTTGCCAGCAAATGACTTGCTGACATTGGCGACGCTCAATTGCACTTGCTTCGGCGGCATGACGGCATCCCCGTTGGATACCGTTGTTACGCAAACAGCGTGCCACCCCAAAACATCACGCACCGGCCGGCAATCGCGGAGTTTCTCGCAGCACTCGCCCGCCATGCGCGCATGATTGCTTTGGCTTTGTGCAGGCTGGAATAGTTCTGGGCGAGAAAATGAGCAGGCATGAGGAAGTGTATTTTCTCGATACAGTTGACGCGCCTCTCCCGGTGGCAGGAGAGGCGCAAAGTATCAACCCGTCACCGACATCACGGCTTCCTTGATCTTCGCCAGCGCGTAATTGCCGATCATGTTGGCATCGACATGCGGCAGGTTCGGAATCTCATCGGCAGCCACCACGCAATCGACGATGGCCGGGCCCTCGCAGGCCAGCGCATCGGCGATGGCCTTCTTGAGTTCACCCGGCTGTTTCGCCGTAAAACCCTGTCCGCCGCAGGCACGCGCCAGTGCTGCAAAATCCGGATTCGGGAATTCGATCGCCTCGCGGAAAGGTGCCAGGCCGACGCTCTCGGCTTCCAGCGTGATCAGACCAAGCGCTGAGTTGTTGTAGACGATGACCTTGAGCGGCAGCTTGTGTTGCACGGCGGTCATGAACTCGCCCATCAGCATGTTGAAGCCGCCGTCGCCGGTGAGCACGATCACCTGCTTGGAACGATCCAGAATCTGGATGCCGTTGCCCTGCCCGACGGCGGTGCCGACCGCCGCATTATTGAACGAGCCGGTGATGCGCTGGTTGCCGTTCTGGCGGATCCAGTTTGCCGACCACAGCGTGTTGAGGCCGGTGTCGAGTACGAAGATCGCATCAGATCGCGCGAGATCGCTGGTGACGCGTGCGACGGCTTGCGGATGGATCTTGTTCTTGCTGCGGGCGGGATCGGCCTGCTTGTCCAGCATCTCGTCCCACTTCTTGCGCGCATGCACGGTCTTCTCGAAGAACTTGCTGTCGGTCTTGGCCTGCACACGGCCGAGCAGGATCGCGAGAGCCGGCCGCGCCGAGCCGATCACGCCAAGCGCCGTCGGCGTGCGGCGTCCCAGCGCCTGCGCGCGCTCGTCGATCTGGATCACGTGGCCCTTGGTCGGGAGAAAGTTGGAATAGGGATAGTCGGTGCCGACCATCACCAGCAGATCGCAGTCATGGACGGCGTCATAGACCGGCTTGGTGCCGATCATGCCGAGGCCGCCCATCCAGCGCGGATCGTCAAACGCCATGATTTCCTTGCCGCGCACCGAATGCACCAGCGGCGCGTTCAGTTTGTCGGACAGTGCGCGCAGCAGGTCCGCGGTGCCGAGGGCGCCATGGCCGCACATGATCACGACGCTTTTTGCCTCGTCGATGCGTCGCACGGCATCGTCGATGGCGGCCTCGTTCGGCAGGATCTCGCCGCGCGGGATCAGCGTCGCGATGCTCGATGTCGGCACGTCGGATTTCAGCGACAGCACATCCATCGGCAGCGTCAGATGCGCGACGCCGGGGCCGGCATAGGCGGCGGCAATCGCTTCGTGAAACACCCGCGGCGCTTGCGCGGCGGTGGTGACAGTCTGCGTATAGAGCGAGACGTCGCGAAACAGCAGGTCCGGCTCGGTGGTCTGGAAAAAGTCCGAGCCCTTCATGGCCCGCGCCATGTCGCCGGACAGCGCCAGCACCGGCGCATGATCGCGGGCGGCTTCATAGAGGCCGGCGACGAGATGCGTGCTGCCCGGTCCTGTCGAGCCCGCGCAAACGCCAAGCTTGCCTGTGAGCTTCGCCTGGCCCGCTGCAGCCAATGCCGCGCCTTCCTCGTGGCGCACGCCGACCCATTCGATCTTCGAGCGACGCACCGAATCCGCCAGCGGATTGAGCGAGTCGGCGATCAGGCCAAAAATCTGCTGCACGCCGATCTGTTCGAGGACATGGACGAGGTCATCGGCAACGGTCTTCGACATCGGTAGGCTCCAGATTTGATGGGGGACACCGCGGCGAGGATAGCGGCCGCGGCATCGATCGATAGAACAGATGGATGCTCAATTGTCGCATTGCAGCATTAACATCACGCCCCAACAAATTTGTGATGTCGAATTAAGTTCCGGCAATCTCGGAACGAACCTCGTTTGCTTTCTTCCGGGAGAACAGGATGCGCTGATACAGATAGCCGATCGCCACCAGCACGAGGCCGAGGCACATGAAGGAGAGTGCGCGCCAGACGCCGGTCAGCGACGACATGTCGATGAGGAAGGCTTTCAGCACCGTGAGTCCGATCACCACCGCCGAAGCCAGCCTCGCCCGTTGTGACGAGAAGATCAGCCCGGCAGCGAGCAGCGCGACGCCAAAGACGAGCCACGCGATCGACAGCGTATATTGCTCGGCATCGAGCACCCGCGCATTGTAGAAGATCGGCCCGTGATAGATGCGGCGGATTTCGAGCGTCACATAGGTCAGCGCGAGCAGTAGCGCGCCCGCAGCAATCGTATTGGCATAAGCCGGCTTGCGACGACCCGCGACTGCATAGGACAGCAGCAGCGCGAGGATCGCGGGCAGGGCATAACCGAGCAGCAGCAGGTTGAAGACGGCGCCGCCGACATCGACCCGCCAGATGTTCGGATTCGCGATGAACAGCAGGCCGCCCAGCGAAGCGAGACCGGCATAGAGCGTGAGCAGGACGGCACCGACATTGTGGACGATGCTGCCACTGCGCACCCGCAGCCGTTCGAGGCCGATGGCCATGGCCAGCGTTGTGCAGACCTGCAGCGCGATTTCGACGAGATCGGACGAGACGCGATAGACGTCGCCGCCATTGACGTAGTGGCGGATCTGCAGAAACACCAGCAGCACCGTGAACAGGATCGCTGCGGATTCCACCATGCGCAGTGGCTTGTCGTCGCCGCGGCGGCGCATCAGCACGGAGGCCGCCCAGAACGATGCAGCCGGCACGCCATAGCCCCAGAGCAGCCAGTTGAAGATCGGCGTGGTGCCGACGAGATTGCCGACCACGCGCGGCTCCCAGGCCATGCGGGCGCAGACGATGGCGGCGAGGATCGCGGCCAACCAGCGCAGGAACGGGATCGGCCGCTGCATGGAGATCCACGCGGTGCCGAGCGCCATCAGCGAAAGCGCGATGGTGAGCCAGCCTTTCTCCAGCGCGAAGGTCAATGCCAGCGCCAGCGCGCCGAGCGTGCCGGTGGCGAACAGCGCGGTGGAGATCGCGAGGCCGGGCCGCTGCTCGCGCTTGCTGAGCAGTTCCGTCGCAGCGGCAAAAGCGGCGGCAATGATCACCGCAAGAATGGCGAACGGGATCGAACGATCCAGATGCGCGATGCGGGCATAAAGCGCGATCAGCAGCGCGATCGGCACGAAGGTGGCGCAGGCGGCCCAGATCACCGGAATGACCGCGCTGACCGAGCGTCCCTGGGCGAGGAAGCCGACGACGCCGAAGCCGAGCGCGAACACTGCAGCGCTGACGAGATGCAGAGTCACCGAGCCTTCGATCGGGCTGAGGCCGATGCCGTCGAGCGGACCGCCGGGCAGCACCAGCATGTCGAGATTGCCCTGGATGGCCCAGGACAGGAAGACGACGGCGACGAAGATGGCAGCGATGGCAACGGCGCTGGTTGCTGCCTGCGCATACCAGGCCACGAACAGCGTGCCGGCGACCAGCAAAGCGAAAGCGATCATCGCCAAGTCTGCATGGGAGCCGGCGAGCACGATCAGCGTGGCGCCGAACAGGCTGGTGCCGAGCGCGGCCGACGAGATGCCCTCGATGCGGCCAGCGTCGGCCGGCGGCCCATACATGAAGCCGCAGACGACCAGCAGTGATGCGAGCCCGAAGCAGGCGATGACGTGGAACACATGCGGCGCGACCATCGCAGGGCCGCTGTCGAGGCCGGGCAACGTCCAGAACGTGGTGAAAGCGATGGTGGTCAGCACCAGCCAGCGCCACATCCGCATCCGCGCCAGCGCGAAGGCGGCTGCGGTGACGATGGCGAGATAGATATACAGTGCCCAGTAATCCGGCTTGCCCGACGACACCAGCATCGGCGTGACGAAAGCGCCGACGAGGCCGAGTCCTGCGAGCGCGGGGCCATGCAGCAGCGCCGCAGCCATGGTGCCCATGGCGACAATGCCGAGCAGCACGAAAGCGGTGCCGGGCACGAGGAAATCATAGAGCGCATAGGCCGCATAGATCGTGGCGAAGGCCACGGCGGTGCCCGCTGCGGTGAGGATCGCCGGGATATTGGCAATCGGCAGCGGCGCGATCGATGACAGCGATTCCTTGCGGCGAGCGAATTCGCCGACAGCGAGCAGCGCCAGGGCGAACAGCCCGCCGAGCAGCACGCGCACTTCCGGGCCGAGCAATCCGGCCTCGATGGAATAGCGCACCATGAAGAGGCCACCGAGGGCCAGTGTCAGGCCGCCGACCCACACCACCCAGCGCGTGCCGATGCGCTCTTCGAAGCTCGGGCGTTCGGTTGCCGGTGCCGCTACTGCCGGCCTTGTGACGGTCTCCGCGACACGTGGCGTCGATGCAGCAGCAGGGATCGCTGGTTTAGGTGCTGGCGCCGTGCTGGGCGGAGGCGGTGGCACATTGCTGGTGGCAGGCTGCACTGGTGCGAGCGGCGGTGCTGGTTCGGCCGCGGCCACTGGCGCAGTGACCGCGCGTGGCACGGCCTCGAATGCATCCAGTCGCGCCCGCAGAATTCTGACTTCATTGCGTGCGTTGCGTGCAAAAAAGAAGGCGACGATGGCGACGACAAGCGCAATGAAATCGAAATCAAACATCTTAAGTCAGCCCTCACTCTTCTTCCCATCCTTGTCCCACAAGGGATGGGGTGAGGGAAGCCGTTGGGACTTAGTGCTTGTCGAAGTCGTAATGGTTCACATCGCGTGAACCCTGGCGCATCAATCCAGATCGAGGCGAAACGGCTTGCCGGCCACCATGAGGCTACCGGGGCCCATATCGTCGAGCGCACGGACCATGCGGCCATTGCGGCCGAGCGCCTTGTCGGCGAGCGACACGATCAGCCGGTTCGGCGATGCGATGGGGGACGCCGCGCGGATGCGCTGCGCGATCTCGTGCTCGTCGCGATCGGGGTTGAGCATGCAGGCCGCTGTGAAGGCGCTGGCGGTGGAGCGCGAGATGCCCGCATAGCAATGGATCACCAGCGGCGAGGCGCGATTCCAGCCGCGCACGAAATCCATCACTTGCGTGACATGGCCCTCGTTCGGCGCGACAAACCCGTCCATGCTCTCGGTGATATCGTCCACCTGCACACGCAGGTGATTGGCCTCGATCACCGTCTCCGGCCGCACCACTTGCGCGACATTGGCCATGATGGTCAGCACATGGCTGGCACCCGTCGTTTTGACGGTGGGATGCAGGTCGGCGAGGGAGCAGACATAGATCATGATGGTCTTTCTACCGCGCTCAGGCGCTGCATGTCATCCCGCTATCAGTGCTTCGAACCGCGCAAGGAACCGCTTCTCCGCCTTGCTGGCCGACCATGGGGTCAGGTAATCCGCCTCCACCTCGAGATCCAGACACGGATCCTTGCCGAACAGCCGCTTCGCCTCCGTCTCGGCAAAGCCTGCAAGCCGCGTGGCTTCCAGATAGGCCGCACCCATATCCGCGTTCTTGATCGCTTTCGTCATTTTCGGATCGAGCGTGGCCGGCAGGCCGAAATGGATATGGATCGCCGCGAGCAGGCGATGCTCCACCACCTTGTAGGCATCGCCGATCACCGCCTTGAACGGGGAGATCATGTCGCCGATCACATATTCCGGAGAATCATGCAGCAATGCCGCGAGCCCGAATTGATCGTCAACGCGCGGCGCCTGCTCGCGCATGATCGCCTCGACCAGCAGTGAATGCTGTGCCACCGAAAAGATATGGGGGCCGCGCGTCTGCCCATTCCAGCGCGCCATGCGCGCAAGGCCATGGGCGATATCCGCCAGTTCGATATCGAGCGGCGAGGGATCGAGCAGGTCGAGTCTGCGCCCCGATAGCATGCGTTGCCAGGCACGCGGTGTGCCGCCGGTCACGGTCGCTTTCGCCATCAGGTCGCCTTCAGCCGCAGCGGCTTTTTCTTCTTGCTGCACAGCGCATGGCAATAGCAGGAGGTGAGGTGGTCATTGACCATGCCGGTCGCCTGCATGAAGGCATAGACGATGGTCGGTCCGACGAATTTGAAATTGCGCGATTGCAACTCCTTCGAGATCTTGATCGACAGCGGCGTCGAAGCAGGCACGTTCGCATGCGTCTTGAAATTGTTCACAATCGGCTTGCCATCGACGAAGTCCCAGAGGAATTTCGAGAAGCCGGGGCCTTCCTCCATGATCTTCAGATAGCCCTTGGCGGACAGGATCGTGCCCTCGATCTTCGCGCGATTACGCACGATGCCCGCATCGTTCATCAACGCATGCACTTTCTTCTCGCTGTAGCGCACGATCTTTTCCGGCTGGAAATCGTCGAACGCCTTTCGGAAATTGTCGCGCTTGCGCAGGATGGTGATCCACGACAGGCCGGCCTGGAAGCCGTCGAGGATCAGCTTTTCGAACAGCGCGCGATCGTCATAGTCCGGTACGCCCCATTCGGTGTCGTGATAGGCGACGTAGAACGGGTCTTCGCCCGGCCACGGGCAGCGCGTCTTGCCGTCGGCATGGGTGATCGCTGGCTTGCTCATGCGTGTTTCTTGGCAATGAAGGCGCGGGCGGCTTCGGGATCGGCCAGATGGATGGTGATGTCACCAGCGATCAGCGCTGCGCCGGCGTCGAACGCATCCGTCGCGCGGTCGATGCGAAGCAGCGCGAGACCGTTGTGTCCGGCTGACGATCCCATGGAGCCGACCGGCTTGTCGGCGGCGCGGATTTCCGTGCCGGCCACAGGTGTCGTGCCATCGAGCGTCACCGGCACGATACGCGTGCGCGCGGTGCCGCGATGCTGCATGCGCGACACCACCTCCTGGCCGATATAGCAGCCCTTGTCGAAATCGACTCCGGCCATGCGGTCCATATTGGTCTCATGCGGGAACGCATCGCCATAGGCGAAATCGATACCGCCGCGCGGCACGCCGCAGGCGATGCGATGCGCCTCATAGGCCGGCTCATCGACAAGCTCCGCGCCGAGCACCGAAGCGGTCTTCTCAGCGAGATCGGCCGGCACGAGAATGCGGTAGCCCAGCGCCGCATTGCGCGGATCGGCGAAGGTCAGATCCGGCTTCATCATTGGCTCGCCGTCCCAGACCGCCAGCACGCCGAGCCCGTCGGAGAGATTCTCCACCGTCACCTTGGCGCGCAACTTGTAGAAGCCGAGCTTGGTGGCGAGCGGCTTGGCCAGTTCGCGCGGGCAGTCGATCAGGAGGCCGCCACCATGGCCGGCAGGTGCTTCCGTCACCAGAAAATCCGCCACGATCTTGCCCTGCGGCGTCAGCAGCGCGCCGAACCGCGCGCGGCCGGGCGCGAGGTCGTCGATATCGGAGGTGATGAGGTTGTTGAGAAAAGCGCGGGCGTCGTCGCCGGCGATCTTCACCACACCCCGATCGGGGAGAAATGCTGCTTTCATACGGAAAATCTCGAAAAAATTCAGGAATCGCGGCGGACGGATTTCATCGCCAAAGTTAAGCCGCTAAGATGCCGGTAACAAGGCCTGCGCCATGCGCGCAGGCATCCACAAGCTGCAAGCGAGACCGGTATGAGCGAGACTTTCGATACGATTCTGAAGAACGGCACCGTCGTCAATCAGGATGGCGAGGGCCAGCGCGACATCGGCATCCGCGACGGCCGCATTGCGGCGCTCGGCACGTTCGGGCCGGAACAGGCGGGCAAGACCATCGACTGCAAGGGCCTGCACATTCTGCCCGGCGTGATGGATACCCAGGTGCATTTTCGCGAGCCCGGCCTCGAGCAGAAGGAAGATCTCGAAACCGGCTCGCGCAGCGCCGTGATGGGCGGCGTCACCGCGGTGTTCGAAATGCCGAACACCAATCCTCTCACCATCGACGAGGCCACGTTCACCGACAAGGTAAAACGCGGCCATCACCGCATGCATTGCGATTATGCCTTCTTCATCGGCGGCACGCGTGAAAACGTGCAGGACCTGCCGGAGCTGGAGCGTGCGCCGGGCTGCGCTGGTGTCAAAGTCTTCATCGGCTCCTCCACCGGCGCCTTGCTGGTCGAGGACGACGATAGCCTGCGCAAGATCTTTCAGGTCATCAAGCGCCGCGCCGCCTTCCATGCCGAGGACGAATATCGCCTCAACGAGCGCAAGGGCCTGCGCATCGAGGGCGATCCGCGCTCGCATCCGGTGTGGCGCGACGAGACCGCGGCGCTGATGGCGACCCAGCGTCTGGTCAATCTCGCCCGCGAGACCGGCAAGCGCATCCATGTGCTGCATATCTCGACCAAGGAAGAGATCGACTATCTCCGGGATCACAAGGATGTCGCCTCCTGCGAGGCGACGCCGCATCATCTCACGCTGACAGCGCCGGACTGCTATGAGCGGCTCGGCACGCTGGCGCAGATGAATCCGCCGGTGCGCGATGCCAGCCATCGCGCCGGCATCTGGAAGGGCATCGAGCAGGGCATCATCGACGTGCTCGGCTCCGATCACGCGCCGCATACTCTGGAAGAGAAGCAGAAGGTCTATCCGGCCTCGCCATCCGGCATGACCGGCGTGCAGACGCTGGTGCCGCTGATGCTGGATCATGTGAATGCCGGCCGGCTGTCGCTGCAGCGTTTCGTCGATCTCACCAGTGCCGGCCCGGCGCGGCTCTACAATATGGCGATGAAGGGCCGTATCGCGGCGGGCTACGACGCCGACTTCACCGTGGTCGATCTCAAGCGCAGCGAGACCATCACCAACAAATGGGTGGCCTCGAAAGCCGGCTGGACGCCCTATGACGGCGTGACCGTGAAGGGCTGGCCGGTCGGCACCTTCGTGCGCGGCAGGCAGGTGATGTGGCAGGGCGAACTCGTCACGCCATCGCAGGGCGAGACGGTGAAGTTTCTGGAGACGTTGAAGCAGTAAGGCACGCTCAAACTGTCATCACCCGCCCTGGCGCGCAATTGCGCGCCTGGAGCGGGTGATCCAGTAAACGATGTAAGAGTGTAGAAGCGCGATCGGTGGAGTGTACTGGATCGCCCGGTCAAGCCGGGCGACGACAGTTGGGAGATAGACCTACTGCCTTGCCAGCGTCAGCGAAAATTCGCCATTGCGCACGCGCGTGGGCAGGCCCTCGACGAACTTCGCCACCGCATCCTCGCCATAGGTCCCGACCAGCTCGGCAAAGGCCGCGAACAGGCTGGCCTGCGCCAGACAGTCGCCATCCACGCCGTCGTGGCGCGCTTCGGCCCATGCCTCGTTGAGATAGCTGAGCGCCGCCTGCTTCTGCTCCTGATCGGGGAGGGGAGCGCGGGTAGGCTGGTACGACAGGCGTTCGCTCATGAAATTCCCAAACAATCTGCGGGCAGGACACCGGCGCGAATCTGCGTCGGCGTGAAACTGATTCCTTCGGCTCGCAAGAGATTTACCACGCACGGCGCAGGCCGCGAGCGACATCTTTAAGAAAGGTTAACGGCCGGGATTCACATTGTCGGACATTGCGTTAGCAACGGGAACCGATGCGCACTGCAAGCGGCAAGACGATCGCTTATGCCGTTTGAGCGATGAGGACAGTGGTCGGCCTGGATGGTTCGAGACGCCCGCTTCGCGGGCTCCTCACCATGAGGGTCTTCTCCAGCGACATACTCTGCCCTCATCCTGAGGAGCGGCCGTTTGGCCGCGTCTCGAAGGATGGTCGCAGGCTACTTCGGCAACCTGCTCTTCCCCTGTTGCACGCGGGGAGAAGGTTCAATCCTCCGAATAGCGCTGCTCGTCCCACGGATCGCCGCGATTGTGATAGCCGCGGATTTCCCAATAGCCCGGTTTGTCATCGCTGCGGAATTCGATGCGTTGCAGCCATTTGGCGCTCTTCCAGAAATACAGATGCGGCACGATCACGCGCACGGGGCCGCCATGGTCGCGCTCGATCGGCGTGCCCTGCCACGAATGCGCCAGCAGCGCGTCGTCGGAGGCGAAATCCTCTAGCGACAGATTGGTCGTGTAGCCGTCGTAGGATTCCAGCGACACGAAGCGCGCATCGGGCTTCGGCTGGCATGCGTCGAGCAATGCGCGGGTCGAAAGCCCTTCCCACTGATTGTCGTAGCGCGACCAGGTGGTGACGCAGTGAATGTCGGAGATGAATGTGGACTGCGGCTGCGCCGAAAACTGCGCAAAGTCCCAGAACAGTGGCGTGTCCACGGCGCCATAGACATCGAGGCGCCAGCGCTCGCGGGAAATGTTGGGCGTGATGCCCAGATCCAGCACCGGCCAGTCCTGGGTCAGGTGCTGGCCGGGTGGAAGCCGGTCGGTCTCCGGGCGCGCATGCCGGCCGGTGAGAAACCGGCCCTCGCGCGCCCAGCGTTGCTTGGTTTGCGTCAGCTTGGATTCCGAAGGTGTGTTGTCTTCATCCATGCTGACGCTCCTTGGTTAGGCTGTGACTGTCACTCGTGACGGTGCATCGCCGAGTTGTGCTTGGTGTCGCGCATCGTGGCGTAGATGATCAGCGACAGGAAGATGATGCCCGAGAGATAATAGTAGAAATATTGCTCGTGGCCCGACTGCTTGAAATACAGCGCCACGGCAGGTGCCGTGCCGCCGAAGATCGAGACCGTCAGCGCATAGGGTACGCCGACGCCCATGGCGCGGATATTGGTCGGGAACAGCTCGGCCTTCACCACGGCATTGATCGAGGTGTAGCCGGCCACGAACACCCAGGCGCCGCAGATCAGCAGGAAGGCGACGAAAGGCGACTTGGTGGTCTGCAGCGTGGTCAGGATCGGCACCGTGCACAGCGTGCCGGCGATGCCGAAGAAGATCAGCAGCGGCTTGCGGCCGAAACGGTCCGAGAGCGCGCCATAGATCGGCTGCAGGATGCAGGCGAAGATCAGCGTGCCGAAGATCACCGTCGTGGTCTGGTCGGCGGTGAGGCCGACCGAGAGCTTCACGAAGGTCTGCATATAGGTGGTGAAGGTGTAGAACGCCGCCGTGCCGCCGGCGGTGAGGCCGACAACCAGCAGCAATTCGCGCGGATACTTCAGCAGGCCAGCCATCGAGCCCATCGGCTTTGACTGCTTCTTGGCTTCCGTGAACTGCTCGGTCTCGTGCAGGTCGCGACGCATCACGGCGGCGAAGATGGCCAGGCTGGCGCCGATGAAGAACGGAATGCGCCAGCCCCAGTCCTTCAGCTCCTGCTCGGTGAGGAACACCTTCTGCAGCAGCAGGAGCACGATGATGGCGGTGAGCTGGCCGCCGATCAGCGTCACATACTGGAAGCTCGAATAGAATCCGCGATGCTTGGGATCGGCGACTTCCGAGAGGTAAGTGGCGGAGGCGCCGTATTCGCCGCCAAGGCTGAGGCCCTGGATGATGCGGGCGAGCGCAAGCACGACGGGGGCGGCGAAGCCGATGGTCGCATAGGTCGGGCACAGTGCGATGATCAAGGAGCCGAAGCACATGAACAGCACGGAGACGGTGAGCGACAGGCGGCGTCCGTAACGGTCGGCGAGGAAGCCGAACAGCCAGCCGCCGAGCGGGCGCATCAGGAAGGTGGCGGCGAACAGCACGGCCGCATTGAGCTGCTGGACGACCGGATCATTGGAGGGGAAGAAGGCCGGTGCGAAATACAGCGCGAAGGCGGTGTAGGCGTAGAAGTCGTACCATTCGACCAGATTGCCCATCGAGCCGATGAAGATGGCCTTGATGCGTTTCTTGGCGTCGTCGAAATGAAGTTTGCCGTCGGCCGGCGGTGCGAAAGAGTCAGCCACGTAAAGCCCTCGTATTCCGTGAAATGAAATGCCCCGTTGCCACGGGAGGCCGCAAAAGCCAATGCCGCCAAATGCATTGCTGCTGGCATGGGGCGTTCTGTCAGGCAGCGGGATCGTTCCGGCTGCTACAATGCATGATTAGCCGTTAGCTGCGACAATGTGGCTTAGACGAAAGTATGGCGAGAGGTGGCGGTATTTGAGGCGGTAGGGCCGTAGGGCGGATGAGCCGAAGGCGTCATCCGCCGGCCGAAGTTATTGCTGAAACTCCGCGGCGGATGACGCCTTCGGCTCATCCGCCCTACGGGCCCGGTTTTACCTCGCCGGGCGCGGATCGATCGGCGTGGAGCTCTGCAGGCCGAGAATATCCTCCAGCACCCGCGCGCCGGCGAGCAGCGAGGCTTCACCGCGCGGCGGGCCGACGATCTGCAGGCCGACAGGCAGCCCCGTTGAAGTGAAGCCGCAAGGCAGCGACAGCGCCGGGCAGCAGGTCAGGGTGATCGCATAGACGATACCCAGCCACTGCACATAGTTGTCGAACTTGGTGCCGTTGCATTCGGCGAGATAGCGCTGCTCGATCGGGAAGGGCGGCGTGATGGTCGCCGGGCAGAGCAGCAGGTCGTATGTCTGGAAGAATTCATAGGCGCGGGCCGCGAGCGTGACGCGCTGCGTTTCCGCCTTGGCGAGATCCTCGACCTTGAGCTTCAGGCCTTCCTCGATATTCCAGATCACTTCCGGCTTCAGCTTGTCGCGGTGATCGCGCAGCAGGCCGAGTTTGGAGATCGCAAAATCATAGGCGCGCAGCACATGGAAGCACTCGTGCGCTTCGCGCAGGTCGGGATGCGCTTCCTCGACGATGACGCCGGCTTCCGCAAAACGCTCTGCCGCCTTGCGGGTGAGGGCTGCGACTTCCGGATCGACGGGCGTGATGCCGAGATCGGGCGAGTAGGCGATCCGCTTCGGCTTGGTACCACCGCGCACGGCGGAGCGGAACGAGGTCGGCAATTTCGGCAGCGAGATCAGATCGGCGGGATGTTCGCCGCTCATGGCGTCGAGCATCAATGCCAGGTCTTCCACGGTGCGCGCCATCGGACCCTGCACGCTCACCATGCGCGCCAGCGCGATACTCGGCGTTGACGCGACGCGGCCAGGGCTCGGGCGCAGGCCGACAATGCCGCAGAAGCTGGCGGGGTTGCGCAGCGAGCCGCCCATGTCGGAGCCGTGCGCGATCCAGGCCGTGCCGCTGGCAAGCGCTGCAGCCGCACCACCGGACGAGCCGGCCGCCGACTTCGACAGGTCCCACGGATTCAGCGTCGCGCCGAACACCTCGTTGAAGGTGTTGGCACCAGCGCCGAATTCCGGCGTGTTGGATTTCGCATAGACCACGCCGCCATTTTCTTCGAGGCGCTCGACCAGCACATTCGATTTGGTCGGCACCACATCCTTGAAGATCGTCGATCCCTGGGTGGTGCGCACGCCGGCGACGGAGGTGAGATCCTTGATCGGCACCGGGAGGCCGGCGAGGATGCCGCGCTCGCCGAGCGGTTTCTTCATCAATTCCCTGGCGTGGTCACGGGCGCGATCGAAGCACAGGATCGGCAGCGCATTGACCTGGCCATCGACCTCCTTGATGCGCGATTCCAGTGCATCGAGCACATCGAGCGGCGTGACTGTGCCGTTATTGAGTTGATCGACGACGGCGCAGGCCGTTGCTTTGATGAGGTCTTGATGAGAGGCCACGCACGTCTCCAGGAATGATGCAGAAAGTGTGATGCAGAAAAAGCAGATGCAGCATGTTCGTCCGGCGCGTGGCGGTCTAGCCTATTTCTTGCATAATTGGGACTCGCGAGCGGCCGCGCGCCGCACAATACTGAGATGCAGCTAAGGACAACAACCATGAGTAATCCCTTCGGCGATTCCAACTGGCGCGCGATGTCGCGCGAACAGCTCGATGCCGGCCTCAACAACAGCGTGGCTGTCGCGGGGAGCGCCGAGATCGCCAATGGCTGGGGCCAGCGCTCCGACGCCATGAAGGCGAAATATCCTGCGCATCTCGACCTCGCTTATGGCCCGCGCGAGCGCAACAGGATCGATCTGATCAAGGTGACGGACGGTGGCCCGGTGCTGCTGCTGATCCATGGCGGCTACTGGCAGATGCGCTCGAAGGATTTTTTCACCTGCTTCGCAGCGGGGCCGATCGCCCACGGCATCAATGTCGCCGCGATCGGCTACACGCTGGCGCCGGATGCGACGCTGGACGAGATCGTCGCCGAGATCAAAGCGGGCGTGGATGCGCTGGTCGATCAGGCCGGAACGCTCGGCATCGATGCCGATCGCATCGTGGTCACGGGTTGGTCGGCCGGTGGCCACATGACCGCGACCACGCTGTCGCATCCGAAGGTGAAAGGCGGGGTGGCGATCTCCGGCATCTACGATCTCGAGCCGATCCGCGCGTCGTATCTCAACGAAAAGCTCAAGCTCGATGAAGCGATGTCGAAGCGGCAGTCACCGCTGCTGCAGGGCGCCGGCCCGGACAAGCCGCTGGCACTGGTGGTCGGCGGCGCGGAGCTCCCGATCCTGCGCCAGCAGACCGCAGACCTCGCGGTGCACCGCGTGCAGCATGGATTGCCGGTGAGCTACGAGGAGATTCCGGGCGCCGATCATTTCTCGATCATGGCGGAGCTGGAGAAGCCGGAGGGACGGATCACGGTGTTGATCAAGGAATTGGTGGCGCGGATTTAAACTCCGCCACACACTCCGTCCTCATCCTGAGGAGCCGCGCAGCGGCGTCTCGATGGATGGCCGCATGCTCCCCAGTCATGGTTCGAGACGCGCGCCGTTGGCGCGCTCCTCACCATGAGGGCGGAGTGCGTGGCTTTCTATGTGCCTGGCTCAATGCGTCCGTGCCAGGCAGAACGCCACCACCTGCTCCAGCGCCGTCTTCATCGGCGACGACGGGAATAGCGCCAGCGCATCGACAGCCATCGCACCATAATGATGCGCGCGGCTGATCGTGTCTTCCAGCGCGCGGTGCTTGGTCATCAGCCCGATGGCGTGATCGAGATCACCGTCGCCGATCTCGCCGCGCTCCAGCGACTTGATCCAGAATTCGCGCTCGGCATCGTTGCCGCGGCGGAAGGCCAGCACCACCGGCAGCGTGATCTTGCCCTCGCGGAAATCGTCGCCGACATTCTTGCCGAGCTTGGCGGCCTTGCCACCGTAATCGAGCACGTCGTCCACGAGCTGGAACGCGATGCCGAGATTCATGCCGACCGAACGGCAGGCGGTCTGCTCCGCCTTCGGACGGTTGGCGATCACCGGGCCGACTTCGCAGGCCGCAGCGAACAGCTCGGCGGTCTTGCCGCGGATCACCGCGAGATATTCGTCTTCGGTGGTGGCGGTGTTCTTGGCGGCGGCGAGCTGCATCACTTCGCCTTCGGCAATCGTTGCAGCGGCCGACGACAGGATGTCCAGCGCGCGCAGCGAGCCGACTTCGACCATCATGCGGAACGCCTGACCGAGCAGGAAGTCGCCGACCAGCACCGAGGCCTCATTGCCCCACAGCATGCGGGCGGAGAGCTTGCCACGGCGGAGTTCGCTCTGATCGACCACGTCGTCATGCAGCAGCGTGGCCGTGTGCATGAATTCAACGGCGGCAGCGAGCTTGATATGGCCGTCGCCGGTGTAGCCGGTGAGATTGGCCATCGCCAGCGTCAGCATGGGGCGCAGGCGCTTGCCGCCCGAGGAAATCAGGTGGTTGGCCACTTCCGGAATCATGGTGACGTCGGAGCCGGTGCGCGACAGGATGGTCGCGTTCACGCGCTCCATGTCAGCAGACACGAGGCTGACAAGCTGATCGATCGACGCTGTTGCGTGACTCTCGAAAGGAACAATCACCGCCACGCTGTAGTCTCCGAATTGCAGAATCTTGGCGCAACAGGCCGTGGCCGGCCGGCGCGCACGCCCTGATAGGCCGAATTGGCGCGAAAATCATGTAAATTCATGCGCAGACTGGGCCGGTTAGACAATATGTCCGCAGAATAGGAACTGCGCAGGGGCGCGGCAAGGGCTAGGGAACCTGGATCAAATCCAGATATACCAGCCGTGAACAGGGAATGGTGGTCAATTGCGCGAAATCATGCGGACGAATGACGTGGTGCTGGTCTCGGCGGTGGGCGCGCTGCTCGATGGCGCCAATATCCATCACCTCGTGCTCGACCAGAATATGAGCATTCTGGAAGGCTCATTGGGCGTCATTCCACGACGGATTCTCGTGCATGAGGACGATGCGCGGGAAGCGCGGACACTGCTGACCGAAGCCGGGCTCGCGCATGAGTTGCGCGCCGAGGAGAAGTAATGCCGGCGACCACCGATGATCACGTGCTGGGCGGCCAGTTGCTGCTGCGGCAGCCGGCCTCCGGTCATCGCGCGGGTCACGATGCGATCCTGCTGGCCGCCGCGACATCGGCGCGGCCGGGCCAGCGTGTGGTGGATTTCGGCGCGGGTGTTGGCACGGCTGGTCTGGCTGTCGCGAGACGCGTGGCCGGCCTCTCGCTCGCCTTGATCGAAATCAATCCGGATTTTGCCGATCTCGCGCGCCACAATGCCGAGGCCAATGGCGTGGCGGCCGATGTGATCACGCTCGATCTCGCATCCAATGCCGAAACCTTCGCGGCCGCGGGCCTGTCTGCGGACAGCGCCGACGTCATTCTGATGAATCCGCCCTTCAACGATCCCGCACGCCATCGCGCCTCGCCGAACAAGACCCGCGAGATCGCGCATGTTGCGACAGACGAGACGCTCGCGACCTGGGTCCACGCCGCGCGTCGCGTGCTGAAATCGAATGGTGTGCTGACGATGATCTGGCGCGCTGACGGGGTCGCTGACGTGCTTACAGCACTCCATCGCGGCTTCGGCTCCCTCGCGCTGATGCCGGTGCATGGCGGTGCAACGGCGCCGGCCATCCGGATTCTGGTGCGTGCGGTGAAAGGGGGGAGGGCGCCTGCGGCAATTCACCCCGGCATTGCGCTACGGGATGCGAAAGGCGCGCCCGATGCCCATATCCAGCAAATCCTGGCGGGGCATGCGGCACTTCCATGGGCATCGCTATGAGCGATGCGCCAATGCTTGTTATTGAGGGGCTGTTTCGGAACGCTTCTGCGGCGCGGACGTCAGATGGATCGCCGTGAGCAGCGTGCCGATGATCAGCATCAGCAGATAGATCTTCATGTTCACTCCCAACGCGCGTTTGACAATTATGGTTTGCAAACGCTGAAACTCTCTGCGGGTTCAATGACACGCGCGTGATAATGTACGGTTAATGTCGAGGTAACCTTCTATGAGCGAATCCAGTTTGAAAGCGGCGATTGCAAGGCTGCTGCCTGCGCGTTTCCGTCGCGCGACATCGGTCGTTCCGGTGGTCCGCTTGTCCGGTACCATCGGCGCCGTGACGCCGCTGCGGCCGGGTATGTCGCTCGCGGGCGTGGGAAAACTGCTGGATAAAGCCTTCGCGACGAAGAACGCGAAAGCCGTCGCATTGGTGGTGAATTCGCCCGGTGGCTCGCCTGTTCAATCACGGCAAATTTATCTGCGCATCCGCCAGCTCGCCGCCGAGAAGAAGCTTCCGGTGTTCGTCTTCGTCGAGGATGTCGCAGCCTCCGGCGGCTACATGATCGCCTGCGCCGGCGACGAGATCTTCGTCGATCCGTCCTCCATCGTCGGCTCCATCGGCGTGGTCGGCGGCACGTTCGGTTTTCAGGAACTGATCAAGAAGATCGGCGTCGAGCGCCGGCTCTATACGGCCGGCGAACACAAGGCGACGCTGGATCCGTTCCTGCCGGAAAACCCCGATGACGTCGCGCGGCTGAAATCGCTCCAGCGCGAGATCCATGCGATTTTCATCGGTCTCGTGAAGGAGAGCCGCGGCGCCCGGTTGAAGGGGCCGGAGGACGAGCTGTTCACGGGCGCCTATTGGGCCGGCGAGAAGTCCGTCGCATTCGGCCTCGTCGATGCCATCGGCGATCTCCGCTCGGTGCTCCGCGCCCGCTATGGCGACGAGGTGAAGACGCCAGTGATCGCGCAGCCCACCGGGATGTTGTCGAACCTGTTCGGCCGCAAATCCTCCAGCGGCGCGCAGCTGGAACTCGGTGCGCTGGCCGATCTGCCCGACCAGATCGTCACCACGCTGGAAACCCGGGCGCTGTGGTCGCGCTACGGGTTTTGATGGTCGCCGAGCCTCCGCTCCGCCCCTCATGGTGAGGAGCGCGCCTCTTGGCACGCGTCTCGAACCATGAGCTGGCTGGGCTCGGAGTGTGCGGCCATCCTTCGAGCCTCCGCTTCCGCCTTCGCTCTGCGAGCTTCGGCGGACAAGTCGCGGCTCCTCAGGATGAGGGGTGAGTATGTGGCGCGCTCAGGATGAGGGTTGAGGGGGGCTTGTGGGAGACGGGCGTTCGTCCCGCAAATCGCCATTGTTCCGCGCCAGCAGTTGAGCGAGATTGCCGGGAAGGGGGCTCGTCATGAGCAAGGATGTTAAAATGCCGCCGCTGGTCGCCATTGCGGGTGCGCTTGGAAGCGCTGCCGTGGTTCGCTGGGCCTATCGCACCGTCAAGCGCGTCAATCAGGAGCTGGATGCGGCCCGTCAGGCCCGCATGGCCGAGACCACCACGCCCGAAGCCAAGACCCTCCGCCGCGACCCCGCCACCGGCGCCTATCGGCCCGGATAAAAACACCGGCCTCTCCCTTCACCTCTCCCCACCGGGGAGAGGTCGCGCGCTCTTTGCGCGCGGGTGAGGG
>NZ_JBIIOT010000008.1:0-90767 GCF_044336785.1 Tardiphaga sp.
AAGGCAGCGGCAAGAAGATCAATATGAGGGTGGATCATGATCATCAGCGGCGACCGCAGCATCAGCTATCCCGATATTATGCAGCGCATCGCCAAAGCGGCGACCGGTTTCAAGGCACTCGGTGCCGGCGAGGCTACGCCTGTCGCAATGATGCTGCGCAACGATTTCGCGCTGTTCGAGACTGCCTTCGGCGCCGGCGCCATCGGCGCGCGGATCGTTCCCATCAACTGGCATCTGAAAGGCGAAGAGGTCGGCTACATCCTCGCCGATAGCGGGGCCAAGCTGCTCGTTTGCCATGCGGACCTGCTGCCACAGATCGCTGATGGGTTGTCGAAGGATCTCCCGGTCCTGATCGTGCGCACGCCGCCCGAGATTGCTGCTGCTTATGGCGTGGCGGAGGCGGCGACGGATGTCCCTGCTGGCGCGACCGACTTCGACCTATGGCGCGAGCAGCAGGTGCCGATGGACAATCCGCCCAAGCGCGCGCTGACCATGTTCTACACATCCGGCACCACCGGCCGCCCGAAAGGCGTCAAGCGCGGGACCATGACGCCGGAGCAGGCCGCAGCATCCGAGCGCGTCGGCGCCATCGCGTATGGCCTCAAACCGGACAACCAGATCGTACTCATGAACGGGCCGATGTATCACTCGGCGCCAAGCTCCTATGGCTTGATGGCCTTCCGCCATGGCAGCACTATCGTGCTGGAGCCGCGCTTCGATCCGGAAGACTTGTTGCAGCTGGTCGAACAACATCGCGTCACCAATATGCATATGGTGCCGACGATGTTCGTGCGCCTGCTGCGGCTGCCGGACGATGTGAAGTCCCGCTACGATCTGTCCTCATTACGCAATGTCATCCATGGCGCGGCGCCATGCCCGGTGCATGTGAAGCAGGCGATGATCAAATGGTGGGGGCTGGTGATCAATGAGTATCTCGGCTCCACGGAGACCGGCGTGCCGATCTGGCATTCGTCGGAGGAAGCGCTGAAGAAGCCCGGCACCGTCGGCCGCACCATCGACGGCGGTGTGGTGCGGATCTATCGTCCGGACGGCACGCAATGCGATGTGGGCGAGCCCGGCGAGATCTATATGCGCCAGACCTCCGTGCCGGATTTCGACTATCAGGGGCGGCCGGAAGCGCGTGCCGAGGCTGGTCGCGACGGGCTCATCAGCGTCGGCGATGTCGGCTATCTCGATGAAGATGGCTATCTCTTCATGTGCGACCGCAAACGCGACATGGTGATCTCCGGCGGCGTCAATATCTATCCGGCCGAAATCGAGAGCACGCTGATCGGGATGGATGGAATCCGCGATTGCGCGGTGTTCGGCGTGCCGGATGATGAATTCGGCGAGCGTTTGGTCGGGTGTGTCGAGATCGAGGATGGCTTGACGATTTCCTCGGCGGATATCCAGGCCTATCTGAAGCAGCGCCTGGCGAATTTCAAAGTGCCGAAGGAAATCCACTTCCACGACGCGTTGCCGCGGGAATCCACGGGCAAGATTTTCAAGCGCAAGCTGCGCGACCAGTATGCGGCGAAGGCAGCTGCGTAGACGGTAGGGTGGGCAAAGGCACGCTCGCGCCGTGTCCTGCCTACAGAAAAAGGGCGCGAGGCTGATTGCCTCGCGCCCTTTGTTTCAGGCCGATCGGATCAGGTGTTGATCCAGACCGACTTGATGTTGAGATATTCATCCACGTGATGAACGCCGGACTCGCGGCCATAGCCGCTCATCTTGTAGCCGCCGAATGGCACGGCCGGGTCCATCGCCTGATAGCAATTGATCCACACCGAGCCCGCCTGCAGGGATTTTGCGAGGCGATGCGCCTTGCTGACATCCTTGGTCCAGACGCCGCTGCCGAGGCCGAACATCGTGTTGTTCGCGCGTGTCACAAGGTCGTCCATGTCTTCGAAGGCAATAGCCGAAATCACCGGTCCGAAGATCTCTTCCTGTGCGATCTTCATGCCGTCCTGCACGTCGGCGAACACCGTCGGCTGCACGAAGAAGCCCTTGGCCAGATCGCCGTCGGTGAGAAGGCCACCACCAGCCAGTGCTTTGGCGCCTTCGCCAGCACCAGTGGTCAGATAGCCACTGACGCGGTCGAATTGCTCCTTCGACACCAGCGGCCCGAGTTGGATCGAGGGATCGACGCCGTTGCCGACCTTCAGCGTCTTGGCGAATTCGGCGACCTTGCCGACAAATTCGTTGTAGATCTTCTTCTCGACGAAGAGCCGGGTGCCGGCGCTGCAGATCTGGCCGGAATTGGCGAACACCGCCATCGCTGCGCCCGGGACTGCGGCGTCGAGGTCGGCATCGGCAAACACGATGTTCGGCGACTTGCCGCCGAGTTCCAGCGACACGCGCTTGAGGTTACCGGCCGAGGCGCGGATGATCGACTGGCCGGTGAAGTGCGAACCGGTGAAGGCGACCTTATTGACGTCCTGATGCGAGGCGAGTGCAGCGCCGGCAGTCTCGCCATAGCCTGGGACGACATTGATGACACCAGCCGGGAAGCCGGCTTCGAGCGCGAGCTCACCGAGGCGCAGCGAGGTCAGGGGCGCTTCTTCAGCGGGCTTCAGCACCACGGTGCAGCCGGTCGCGATCGCGGGGCCGATCTTCCAGACGCTGGCGCTCAGCGGCGAATTCCACGGAATGATCGCACCGACGACGCCGACCGGCTCCTTTAGCGTGTAGGAGAAGATCTGGCCGGGCAGTGAGTTCTCGATGGTCTCGCCATAGATCAGCGTGGCCTGTCCGGCATAGAAGCGCAGCATGCCGATGATGCGCTGCTTGCCTGCGAATGTGCGGCTGACCGGCGCGCCCATGTCGAGCGTGTCGAGCAGTGCGAGTTCATCGAAGTGCTTTTCGACGAGGTCGGCAAATTTCAGCAGTAGCGCCTGGCGCTCGAATGGCTTGGCCTTGCTCCACGGGCCTTCGAAGGCGCGGCGTGCGGCGGCAACGGCGAGATCGATATCCTTGGCATCCCCTTCGGCGACGGTGGCGAGCAGTGCACCGGTAGCGGGATTATGCGTCTCGAACTTCTTGCCCGACTGCGCATCGACCCATTTGCCGTCGATCAGCATCTGCTTGTAGGAGCCGTTCGCATAGGGGTGCGAGGTGGCGGAGATTGGCTGCATCAAGCCCATGATGATCCTCCCGGAGCTTTTAAATTTTCTGCCGTTGTGGCGCGCGGAATATATCGTTTCCGCCCGATGGGTAAAGCTGGGGAACACCGGATGCACTGCATAGGAGGTCTACGCACGCAATTCATGACGGTGAATTCTCTCGCGGTGACGTGACACCGGATCGCACCACCCTATGTTATAGGATTAACCTGCTCCGATCGCGCGATCGGTGGCGATCCCTCTTAGACGATTTCCAATCCTGCATCCCTGGAGTGTGTCATGCCTCACGCCGCATTGTCCGCCGGCTCTGTCGCCGTCATCACTGGAGGGGCGTCGGGCATCGGCCTTGCTGCTGCACTGCAATTCGCGGGCTTTGGGCTGCGCATCTGTATCGCCGATCTCGGCGAGGATCGTCTCGCCGATGCAGCCGCGAAAATCATCGCGGTAGCGAAGGGCGGACGTGACGATGTGATGACGGCTGATGTCGATGTCAGCGATCTCGCCGCGATGTCAAAACTGGCGGCCGATGTCCGGCAGCGCTTCGGCGGTTGCGATGTGCTCATGAACAACGCAGGCATCCAGGTCTCGACGTCGGCACTCGGTCCGCGCGATAACTGGGAGCGATTGATCGGCGTCAATCTGTGGGGCGTCGTCAATGGCTGCCAGGCCTTTGCGGCGAACATGATCGCCAGCATGAAGCCGGGCCTGATCATCAATACCGGCTCCAAGCAGGGCATCACCACACCGCCTGGCAATCCCGCCTATAACGTCTCCAAGGCCGGCGTGAAGGCGTATACGGAAGCACTGGCGCATGAGCTGCGCAATACCGAGGGCTGCCAGGTCACCGCGCATCTGTTGATTCCGGGCTTCGTCTTTACCGGCCTGACCGCCGGTGATCGCAAGGAGAAGCCGGCTGCAGCGTGGACGCCGGAGGAGACCGTCGCATTCATGATGCAAAGCATCGAGGCCGGCGACTTCTACATCCTTTGCCCGGACAATGACGTGCCGCGCGCGCTCGACGAGCGGCGCATGTTGTGGGCGATCGGCGATGTCGTCGAGAACCGTCCGGCGCTGTCGCGTTGGCATCCCGATTATGCGGATGCTTTTGCCGAATTCGTGAAAACCAAATAATCAAACAGGGAGTGAACGCGTGGATTACGTCAAATTCGGAAATACCGGTCTCGAAGTGTCACGTCTGTGTCTGGGTTGCATGACCTATGGCATCTCCGATCGCGGGTCGCATGCCTGGACTCTGGACGAAGACAATAGCCGGCCGTTGATCAAGCAAGCCATCGAACTCGGCATCAATTTCTTCGACACCGCAAATGTCTATTCCGACGGCACGTCGGAAGAGATCGTTGGCCGTGCGCTGAAGGATTTTGCCAGGCGCGACGACGTGGTCATCGCCACCAAGGTCTTCAATCGCATGCGTCCGGGGCCGAACGGCGCTGGCTTGTCGCGCAAGGCGATCATGACCGAGATCGATCACAGCCTGCGCCGCCTCGGGACCGACTATGTCGATCTCTATCAGATCCATCGCCTCGACAAGAAAACGCCCATCGAAGAGACGATGGAAGCGCTGCATGATGTCGTGAAGGCGGGGAAGGCGCGCTATATCGGCGCCTCCAGCATGTATGCGTGGCAGTTCGCCAAGGCGGTCTATACGTCGCGGCTGAATGGCTGGACGCAATTCATCAGCATGCAGAACCACGTCAATCTGCTCAACCGCGAGGAAGAGCGCGAGATGCTGCCGTTCTGCGCCGATCAGGGTATTGCCGTGATGCCATGGAGCCCGCTCGCCCGCGGCCGCCTGACCCGCGCCTGGGACGAGACCAGCGAGCGACAGAATACCGACGAATTCGGCAAGGGGCTCTATGTCCAGGCCGAGGAGGCCGACCGCAAGATCGTCGAGCAGGTCGCCGCCGTCGCAAAGTCGCGCGGCGTCCCGCAGGCCCAGGTCGCCATGGCGTGGCTGCTGCAAAAGCCGGGCATTACGTCGCCGATCATCGGGGCGTCCAAGCCGGGGCATCTGACCGATGCGGTGGCGGCGCTGTCGCTCAAATTGACGAAGGACGAGATCGCTGCGCTGGAGACGCCTTACGTTCCGCACGCGGTTGCTGGCTTCGGCTAGCAAAAATATTTACCTCCGTGCCATCGGCGCCGGCGCGGAGGTATCAAATTAGTGCATTGCAATGGTGGCGCTAAATCTCTGGTGGATATCGATTATTGCGACAACTGGGGCCGCGCGCCGGTCTCGGCGCGCTTGGGCGATCGCAGAAAGTCGGCTGTGGATTCTGTGACGCCGGAAAGAGGCCCTTAACCGGTAATCATGCACGTTAGCGATGCCGCCTAGGACTCCAGTATTAATTAATATTGATGCAAGACCTCCCCGATAATTGAAGCCATCTGAAAGTTTGGCAGGAGATTTTTGTGACCCAACTCGATTCCGAAATCGATGACCTCGTTGCCGCCTGCCACGGTGATACCCGCGGTGTTGTGGGCGCGCTCATCATGGTCAACCGTCAGCTGGAGACCGAACTGGCCGACTTGAAGGCGCAGCTCGTGGCCGCACGCGCCGCCGAAGCGCCGGTTGCCCACGCCGTCCTGCACTGATCGCTTTTAGCCCCGACTATCCTGCTGATCGCTGAGCAGCAGGCGGCTGACCCGCCGGATGAGATCGTCCACCGCAAAAGGCTTGGTCAGCACTTCCATACCGTGTTCGATATGGCCGTGATTGAGTACGGCATTCTCCGCATAACCCGTGATGAACAAGACTTGCAGGTTAGGTCGTAGCCGCCGCGCGGCTTCGGCAATCTGACGTCCATTCATGCCGCCGGGCAGCCCGACATCGGTGATCAGCAGATCGATCGACGCGTCCGATTGCAGGAACTTCAGACCGGACGGCCCGTCGCCGGCTTCGAGGCACGCATGGCCGAGGTCCGATAGCGCATCCGTCACCAGCATCCGTACCGTTGGCTCGTCATCGATCACCAGCACGGTCTTGCCAGAGCCAGTCTCGATCCGTTCGGCATTCAACGTCTCGCTGGCGACATCCTCCTCGCCATGGAAGCGCGGGAGATAGATGCAGACCATCGTGCCCTGGCCGACTTCCGAATAGATCCGCACATAGCCGTGGCTCTGCCGCGCGAAGCCATAGACCATCGACAGGCCGAGACCTGTACCCTGGCCGATCGGCTTGGTCGTGAAGAACGGGTCGAACACCCGCTCGATATTGACTTTCTCAATGCCGATGCCGGTGTCGCTCACGCAGACGCTGATATATTGCCCGGCATCGATCCCGCGTTCGCGCGCATTGCGGTCGTCCAGCCAGCGATTACCGGTCTCGATGGTGATCTTGCCGCCGTCGGGCATCGCGTCGCGGGCATTGATACAGAGATTGAGCAGCGCGTTTTCGAGCTGGTTGGCATCGACCAGCGTGGTCCACAGGCTGGCCGCGCCGATGGTCTCCACCTCGATCGCCGGGCCGACGGTGCGGCGGACGAGTTCAGCAAAGTCCGGCAGCAGACGATTGACCACCAGTGGCCGCGGGCTCAGGGTCTGCTGGCGCGAGAAGGCGAGCAGGCGATGGGTCAGCGCTGCCGCGCGGCGCGCCGCGCCTTGTCCGGCGGACAGATATTTCTCGACATCGCCGTGCCGGCCCTGGGCGAGCCGTGCATGAATCATCTCGAAGGCACCTGAGATGCCGGCGAGCAGATTGTTGAAGTCATGGGCGAGGCCACCGGTGAGCTGGCCGACGGCTTCCATCTTCTGTGCCTGCCGCAGCGCGCCTTCCACTTTCTCGCGCTCGGATAGCGCCTCGGCGATGCGCGTCTCCAGCGTCTCCTGAAGATGTTTCTGTGCTGCCTCGATGCGGACTCGATCGGTGATGTCCTTGAACAGGACTGCGACCTGACGGTCCTCGAAATTGCCGATGCGGAATGAGCTGACTTCGAGGTGGCGGCCGGTCGCGACCAGCTCGCGTTGAAAGCGGATGACGTTGCCGGTGTGCAGCACGCCGCCATAGAGCTCCACCCAGCCATCAGCCTCGTCGCCAACCATCTGGCGGAGTTTCTGGCCGACGACATTTGGGATGCCGGTGTGCCGCGCGTAAGCCGCATTGGCCTCGATATGGATATAGTCGCTCAGCGGGCCGTGCGGGCCGTCGAAGAATTCGATGATGCAGAAGCCTTCATCCATGGCTTCAAACAGCAGGCGATAGCGATCGCGCGCTTCGGCAGCGGTTGCTTGGCCGGTATTGTCGTCCTGATCGGCAATACTCATCGTGGGAGTTTCTTAGAAGGTCAGGTGGGCCATCACATCTCGCCGTCGATGCCGAGCAATTCAGCGATCCCGCGGGCGAGATTTTCCATCGTATAGGGCTTTTGTACAACGATCCGGGAGCGATGATCCATCGGCAGTTTGGCCTGCTCGCCATAGCCGCTGGCGAACAGGAACGGGACGTTCATTTCCAGCAACCGGTCGGCGATACCAAAGCTGTTCTGATCGCCCAGATTGATGTCAAGAATGGCGATCGCCGGAGTCATTTGCCCGAGATTGTCGAGCGCGGCTTCGACCGTCGAGGATGTCGCGACCGTCTCGGCGCCAAGCCGGCTGATGATATCCTCGGCGTCGAGCGCAATGATCAGGCTGTCTTCCACCAGCATGACGGTCTTGTCCATCAGCAGGTTTGGCACCGGTTTCGGAGCGTGGCCATGGGTCGGGCGCATCAGCTTGATCGCCGGGCCGGCATGGTTTTTGGGCTCCGAGACATGGCGCGCCGGAATGTTGAAGCGGGCGCTGAAGCCGCTCTCTTCATATTTCGCCTCCGCGGTGCCGCCGAGATCGTAAGGCACCGAGCGTTCGATGATCGTCGTGCCAAAGCCCTTGCGCGTCGGAGCCTTCACGACGGGGCCACCGGATTCTTTCCACGTCAGAACGAGATCGCGATTGCGTTCGCGATGCCAGTCGATATTTACGTGACCATCCGTCGTAGACAGGCTGCCGTATTTCGTGGAGTTGGTAACAAGCTCATGGACGACCAATGCCATGGTGGAATAGGCCGACGGGTTCAGGAGCGTTGGTGGACCGCTCGCAATGATCGCTTCAGGTCGGTCGGCAAAGGCGGCTGCTTCCGCATCGATCAGCGCCTGCAGCGGCGCGGGGCCCCAGTGATCATCGGTGATCTGATTATGCGCGCGTGCGAGAGCGTGAATGCGGCCATCGACGACCTTCACGAATTGCTTCACTGCGTCTTCATCGGGTTGCGATTGCCGGATCAAGCCGCGGATGACGCCGAGGATGTTGCGGACGCGATGATTGAGTTCGGCAATCAACAGCTCCTGTCGCGCACTCGCCTGGTGGCGTTCCGCTGCGGCTTCGTCGGCAAGGCGTAGCACAACCTCGATCAGCGTCGCGCGTAGCGTTTCAGCAACGCGGATCTCCGATGTCGTGAATGGCCGCGAGCGTCCTTCGACCAGCTCCTTCCATTCTGCAAAGGACTCACGTGGCGTCAGACGCGGACCGTTGGGGCCATATTCGACAGGCTTGTGCGGATCGCCGGCCCAGCGCACCGAGCGGATCAATTCGGATCGAAACAGCACCACGTAATCGCGCGGCGAGCGCGAGATCGGGATCGCCAGCATGCCGGCGACCTCTGACGAATATTCTTTGGCGCCGTCCACAAGCGAGGAAATGCAGTCGGTGGCGAATACCTTTCCTGCTGCGGTGCCATTGAGTGCACGCACGATGCGGCGGAAGCCGTCGGTCGGTGGCGTGACGCCGGAAAAAGCGTAGCTGCCATTGATCCAGACGGCCACGCCTTCGGCCGGAATGGCATGGGTCAGAATGTCCGCAAGCCAGTCGGGATCCTTCAGCAGCGTCTCATCGGATGCGACTGCGCCGAGCAACTGATCGGAGATGTCACGTGCCCGCCGCTCATATTCGATCGCTTCGCGGCGCTCGCGGCTCTCGAGACGCATCGCAAACATCTGTGCGAAGAGCTCGGCAACTGCGCGTTTCTGGAACGCCGGACAGCGCGCCGAATAATGGTGGCAGGCGAACAGACCCCACAATTCGCCATCGACCACGATCGAGATCGACAGCGAGGCGCCGACGCCCATGTTCTTGAGATATTCGATGTGGATCGGTGATACCGAGCGCAGCACCGATAGCGACAGATCAAGCGGGCGATTGTCTTCATCAAGAGCCGGTACCACCGGCACGGGCTTTGCGTTTACATCGGTAATGATGCGCAGCAGATTGCGCTTGTACAGCGCGCGCGCCTGCTGCGGGATGTCGCTGGCGGGATAATGCAAGCCCTTGAACGTACCGATGCCGGAGCGGCACGCTTCGCCGACGACTTCGCCTGAACCTTCTGGGTCGAATTTGTAGACCATCACCCGGTCATAGCCGTGCAACCCGCGGATCTGGCGCGCGCCTTCGCGGAAGAAGGCGGTCATGTCCGGCGCCTGATCGAGGCGACTGACCATGGATCGCACCATGGCGGTCGTATCGCCGGGATTTCCGGCCGCGGGCTCGGCTTCGATGACGATCTGTCCGCCCGACATATGCAGCGCGACGTCGAATGGTGCGGCTCCTTTAACCAACTCACAGCCAAACACGCGCTCGACGGCGTCCGCTCCGCGCAGCAGCGCGACGCGATTGCGCAGATCGTGAATGGCGATGGAAGGCAGGAAGTCGGCAAGGGGGTGGCCGATCATCTCCTCATGCGAGCGCGTGATGAAATCCCGAACATTTTCGGACGCGCGAGCGACGATCCAGTCGAAACTGACTGCGATAAGAAAGCCGATCGGCTGGATAGCGCCGAGAATATGGATGGGTTCGCGATCGCAATTGGTGAGATCGACCTTGAAATCGTGTCTGTTCACTCGGGCCTGTTATCTGATGCCAGAAACTGAGACTCTAAACCGGCTCAAACGCCAGAACGGGCGAAAGGTTCCATGGCGGGCAGGGCGCTGAGGCCGCAGGACGTCAGAGCGGTTTGCCGTTCGATCTCTGTCAGGCCGTGTGGCGATCGGGGGCGGCTTACTTTTCGTGGATGTTGATGGCGCGCAGCCCTGCTTTGGTCTCGCGGACACCCGGAAAACGACGGCCGAGCTGGCGGGCCATTTTCTGCACGGAAGCCGTATTGCGGTTCAGGGCGCCCGCGGCGCGAATCAGGGACGATCCTTGTTCGGCGAGTGCGATCAGGCGGCTGATGTCCTCATCGGTCCATTTACGTGTGATGGGGCGAGCCATGGTCCTTCCTTGCGGTGTCTTTGCCGGGAACGTTAGGACATGCGCGCTCCAGCGTCGGTCCGCTAGCTGACACAAGATAGCAGTGTGAATAGCGGCGCAGTGCGGCGACCCGATTGCTCCGCGATCTCACCTTGAAGATGTGGAATGGCACCTCCTGGTGACGTTTGCGACTGGTTGCCGCACAGCACAGGCCAATCCGCCGTCAACGCGTGGAACGCAACGCTCCCTGACGGATTTTGAATCGGTAGTGTCGGGTACCGGACCGACATGGTCGGAACGGACAAGTATCCGTTGTTCCAGCTGAAGGACGGGGGACGAGAATGGTCAGTGCTCCCAACGGGTAATTCGACTGCGCTCCCTTCGGTCTGCTTACGGGAGCAATTATGAGACAGCACGATAACAGCCTCCTATCGCGTATGGAGACTGCGATATATGAGGAGCTGGCCAAGCATGCTGTCGTGGTCGAGCTGTCTCAGGGCGATGTGCTTGCCGAGGCGCACGATACCATCGAGAAAGTGTATTTCCCCCACGCAGGCATCATCTCTTGCGTGGTCGAGCTTGCCGGCGGCGGTGCCATCGAGACCGGCATGATTGGCCGCGATGGTCAGTTCGGCGCGGGCCTTGCGCTCGACGACAAGATCTCGCTCAATCATGTTGCGGTGCAGGTCGGTGGCCCGGCCTCGAGCTTCGATGCCAAGTTCATCGTCCATCTGGCGGAGAAGCATCCGGCCTTTCGCCGGATGATGATGTCCTACGAACATTTCCATCTGGCGCAGGTGCAGCAGACAGCTGCGTGCAATGCAGTGCATTCGGTGCAGGCGCGAACCTGCAAATGGCTGCTGCGCATGCGCGAGCTCGCTGGAGACGAACTCACCGTCACCCAGCAGTTCCTTGCGCAAATGATGGGCGTGCGGCGCACCAGCGTCACGGGCGTCGCCATCGAACTGCAGAAGGCCGGCATGATCTCCCATAGCCGCGGCCGTATTCAGATATTGGACGTCGAGAAGATCCGGCGCTGGGCCTGTGAATGCCATGAAGACGTGCGCCACCACTACGATCGTCTTTTTCCGCCGAATGTCGGCTAGCGGACCGACGGATATTGATGAGCTGCTAGACTGTGATCTGGTTCAATGCGCGAGCAACGATCATGGACCGGAGAACGATTTGCGAAGCGCAGGCTGCGATCTGCCGAGAGCAGGCAGATCGTGATGATTCAGATCGCGCATTCTGGCTGGCGGAAGCGCGGCGGTGGCAGGAACTGGCGGGTGAGCATGTGCGCGCCGCCGTGAGCGTCGGACGTATCGATCGCGCCATGGATGCGCAGATGCGGGATCGTGTAGGCCAAATGCGAGACGCCCGCCCTTTGCAGCGAAACTAGTTACCCACAAGTAGCTTGTCCCTCATCGAAAGAGCGGCAGCCATGGCAAAATACTTTCTCCATCTCGTCGATGGCGACGATGTGATTTGTGATGCGGAGGGCAGTGATCTTCCGGGCATCGCGGCTGCGCGTGAGCAGGCGTTACTTTCGGCGCGCGAAATTCTGGCCGAAGCCATCAAGCTTGGTCAGCAGCGTATTCCGCGCTTTGTTGTCGCCGTCTCGGAAGGTGGAAACGAAGTGGCTGTGATCGATGTGAAAGCGATCCTGCCGTCAAGCTTGAAGTAGCGAAGACTTTCGCAAACCTGCGCGCAGCTAGAGCGGGGCATACGACTCTGTAACCGCACGAATGCGCTGCATGGCCTGCTGGTAATAGGCTTCGCGCTCGATTTCGAGGAAACGTTGCCTGTTGCGAAATGCCTCGAGGCGCGATCGCATTTCCTGGCGCAGGTCAGTCTCCGTGGCGTAGCGCGGCACTCGGGAAGCAGCCGTCGCCGTAGCGAATGTTGACGGACTGGCAGTCTCGGCGGGCTGCTCCGCAAGGCGCTGGACGAAAGCCAGCGTATCGGCAACCAGACGCTCCTGCTCGTTCTGCACAGTCATATTCCCCACTCCGAATCTCGCGATCAATGTGAGAAGAGTGGGCAATCATGGGTAACGAAACCTCACTGAACATGCGTCGCGGAGTGATGACCTCATCAGATTTCGTGTTTGTGCGAACTGCGGATGCAGGCGAGTGGCGAAAACGCAAATTGATTGACGTAACGCAAGTCTCTTTCAAGCATGGCCGCGCATAGTATCCGTGGCTCGGACCACGGCACGTTGATTGGCGCTGTCAGGCTGTCCGCGGAAGGAGGATGCGATGCCCAGGCATTTCGGTTTGAAGCAATCATCGGCAATCGCGCAGTCGGTCTTACCGGCAATGTCACACATTGCGCTGGACTTGCGCGTATCGAAGGATCTTTCTTTGGATGGTCCTCGGGTACCAGAGTGCTCTGCATCGCGACTGGACCTGCCGTCCTCGCCGACGAGCTGGCGGGGATCGTCTCGCCGACAGTCGATCTCCCTCGATTGAAGATCGGCGTGACGCAAGATTTCGCTGCGGCGTGTGTAAAGGTGCAAAGCCCTTCCTCCAGACAGATGAAAGCCCCGTCGGGGGAACGGGGCTTCCAGTCTGGGGATTTGTGGGCGCTTGGGGGACCACCCACGCTCAGTAGACGCGCGGCTGCCGGAAAGGTTCAGCCCTGCGACGAAAAAGCTTCTCTGGCTGAGCGGTGGTGTCATTCAACTCTCGCCTGACGATGATTCCGGTCTCTGAAGCGATCCGCGAACTCGCAGCGCGATGAACCTTGGCGGCGAGCCGCAAGACCATTGGATCATGGCCAATCTGTTCGCAGACGTTCTGATCTCGATCATTCGCGTCGTGATATGGCGTTGGGCCAGTGTGCTCGTAATCAAGCTACTCACCTGGCTCGATACGAAGATCCCAGGGCGTCGGATGAAGTTCGCGATCGGCGGCGCGCTTGGGCTCGCGGCTTTCATCCTGGTGCCGGTGTTGGCCGGTCTGTTCGGGCTTTGAAGCTGACGTCCCGCGCTCTCCGTTCGCATATAGACCGCCGCGCCAGGACAAGCCCAGCGCGGCGTTTGGGCTATTTCTTCTTCACGGCGGAGATGTTCAGAACTCCCGTGGTGGAGGCGTTGGCAGCGATTTCCTTCGGCTTCACCTTCTTCGGCCTCTTGGTCTCACGATTGCCGCGCTGCTCACCCTTAGGCATGGCTTGGTCCTCCGGCCCGGAAACGGGCCAGTGATGACGCTAGCACGGTGGCTCGGAAATCCGGCACGGCTTGATGACGCGTTGGCTCCGGCCCTCAAGCGCGACGCGCTGACGCCAGAGCGACCAATTGATTGTTTTCGGATGACTTGAATGGTGGGCGCACAAGGGATCGAACCTTGGACCTCTCCCGTGTGAAGGGAACGCTCTCCCGCTGAGCTATGCGCCCGGACGTCGCGGCGGGTCCAGAACGGGTCCGGAAACCAAAAGGCCGGGCGGGAGCCCGGCGATGCGTGACGTCAGTGGCGCGATTTAGGGAATTGGGGGTGGGGGTGTCAAGCACGCCCTGCCGGTTGCGACCACATTGTTGCACTGACGGGTAAAACGGGCCGGTTCAGCCCGGCTGGCGGGCCCGCGACGCGTGGGATTGCAGCGCCCGGATACGGTCGGCGAGGGTGCTGTTGGGGGCAAAGCCGGCGTCATTGGCCGGGCGCGGCTGGCTGGCAGCGGGATCGGCGGCCAGAATGGCCTCGATCGGCGAATTCGGCCCTTCCAGCGCCATGGCCATTTTGGCGACTTCGGCGGCAATGTCATTGATGCGCTCGCGCAGAAGGGCGTTTTCCATGCGCTCGGTGGCCCAGGCGCTCTCGGCCTGCTGATGGATGGTGTTAAGGTCGCGCTGCAGCTTGCTGCGCTCCTCGCGGGCAAGACGGAGTTCTTCCTCCGCGCCGGCTTTCTCCGCGCGAAGCTGCTCGACCAGCGGCGAGGACTTGCCGCCGGCATTGGCGGCGATCTCGACGCGCAGGTTGCGCGCCATCTGCTCGGTCGCCTCATGGGCTTGGCGCAGCTGCGCATTCTCGAAGTCGCGCTCGGCGAGCAGTTTGGTCTGTTCCAGCAATTGGGTCTCGAGCTGATCGACCCGGTTGCCGAGCAGCTCCGCTTCATGCACCTGGATCGCCAGCTGCTGATCGAGATCGGTGACGCGGTGATTGAGGCTCTCGACGCGGGCGCGCGCTTCGGCGAGGTCGCGCGTGGCAGACACGGACTCGCCGCGCTGCAGTTCGAGCTTGTGCTGGGTCGAGGTGAAATCCTGCTCGGCGAGGCCGAGGCGGCTGCGCAGCTCCTCCACCTGCGTACGCACGGTCACCAGCTCGACCTGGCGGCCCTCGGCCGTCTGGGTGCGATCATTGAGTTCGGCCGTGATTCGCGCGAGCTCGGCCTGCTTGTCGGTCAGCGCGCGATCGGCAGCGGCCAGCGCATCGGTCTTGGCGGCGAATTCGGTTTCGGTGGTGGCGAGTTTCTGCTTCACCGCGGTCTCGCGGTTTTCCAGATCGAAGATCGCAGCGGTCTTTTCGGTCAGCTCGACCTTCATCCGGTTGATGGCGTCGGTTTTCTTGCCGAGTTCGGCGAGCTGGTTGGTGGTCTTGCCCTTGAGCTGCTCGACGCTCATTTCCAGCCGCCGCGCCGACATGGCGAATTCGGCGCGCAGCTGGTCCTTGTCGGCTTGAATTTCCGCCATCGACAGTGGCGTTGCGGCTTCCAGGCGGCGGGTGGTGAGGCGCACGGCGCGGTTATGGACCAGCGGCATGATCAGTAGGCTGCACAAGATCGCGGCCAGAAAACCGATCGCCAGATACATGATCGGCTCTACCATGACATGCTCCCACGCGCTGAAAAGTCGCGGTTAACATGCCATGCGCGCGCAGGCAAAGACAGCGTAACGCTTCGTTAACCTTGATGCGCCGGCCCGTTCTGACGAAATCAGAAAGGGTTCCAGGTCGCTGACGGCGTGAATTTGAGATAGCCGATATTGGCGCCGAGGCGGAGCCCCAGGCCGGAGCGGATCGGCACCAGAACGATATTGTTGGCGGTCAGCGCCGTCATGCCGAAGCCGCCGACAATATAGGCGGAGCCATCGATGCCGCCGAAGCGCTGATAGATCGCCTGGGTCGCTGGCAGGTTATAAACCAGCGTCATGGTGCGCGCGCCGTCGCCGCCCCAGTCGAAGCCGAGCGAGGGGCCCTGCCAGTAGACGCGCAGATCGCCGGCATTCTTGGTGTAGAGCGTGCCTTCGCCATAGCGCAGGCCGGCGACGATGGCGCCGGAGCCTTCCTCGCCCAGGATGTAGCCGTTTGGCAGGCCCCATTGGCTGACGGCCTTTTCGATCACCGAAGCGAGGCCGCGCGACACATTGCCGAAGAAGCGGTGGCCGGCGCCAACCAGCTCTTCCGAGCGGTAGGTGTCGGGCGCCTCGCGGCCCCTCTGCTGGGCTAAGGCCGGTGTGGCGGCGAGTGTGATCGCGGCAAGCGCGAGCGCTGCCAAGCGTGATGCGAAGGTCATGAAAAGAACCCCTGGTATTCAATCTGAAGACCGCAGGCTTAACCTGATGCTGAGAAGCACCACGTTTAATCCGCGGTCAGTGTCCCCGAGTCTCCATAATATCGGTATGAACTATGACGGCACAACGGCGGGATTGGTGTGAGTTTGGCCGCGGAATTGCCTTGATCTGGCTGATTTCGAGCCTTTGCACCCCGATATGGGCCGGAACCAATGAGCGCGTGGTCACCGATCGCTACACCGGTCTGGCAATTGGCGGTTTCGATCCCGTCGCCTATTTCACCGAATCGAACGCGCTGGCAGGTCTGCCGGATTATGAACTGACCGAAGATGGCGCCGTCTGGCGGTTCCGCAACGAAGGTAATCGTGCGGAATTCGCCAAGCATCCCGAAGTCTATGGGCCGCAATTCGGTGGCTATGATCCCGTGGATATGGCGCGGGGCGTGACGATTGCGGGCAATCCGCGGTTCTGGCTGGTGGCCGGTCAGCGGCTCTATCTGTTCGGCCGCGAAGACACCCGCGCGGCTTTTGCCGCTGCGCCTGACAAATTCCTGCCGGTGGCGCGCAAACAGTGGCCGATCCTGCAGGAAACGCTGGCGCGTTAAGCCTGCGCTCCCCGCTCGCCCCAGGCGATGAATTCCGGGACGATGAAATCCTCACGCCGGCCGCCGAAATGCAGCGGCTGGCCGTGGCTGTCCGCCACATGGCCACCGGCAGCGACAACCACCGCATGGCCTGCCGCCACGTCCCATTCGCAGGTGGGGGACAGGCGCGGATAGATGTCGGCCTGGCCCTCGGCCACCCTACAGAATTTCAGCGCCGAGCCAAATTCCTGACGCACTGCACCCGGCCGGCTGGCAATGAAGGCCTCGCTGCGGATATCGCCATGGGAGCGGCTGACCGCAGCGACCCAGGGCTGGCCCGTGGCAGGCATACGGCGTGCCCTGATGGCTGCCACTTTGCCGATAGAGAGGTCCGGCTTGATCTCCAGCCTTTCGGCGCCGCGCCCCACCAGGCCGCGCCAGATCAGCCCGAGCGCGGGAGCGCCGACAATGCCGAGCAGCGGCGCGCCATCGACGATCAGCGCGATATTGACGGTGAATTCCTGCCGCCCTGCGACGAACTCCTTGGTGCCGTCGAGGGGGTCGATCAGGAACAGTGCACCGGCATAAGGCGGCTGGGCGAGATGCAGCCGCTCCTCGGACAGCGTGGGGATGCCCGGAAACAACCGTGTCAGGCCCTCACAAATCACGCGGTCCGCAGCGAGGTCCGCCTGCGTCACCGGTGAGCCGTCGGACTTGTCATCCACTGTCATCGCGCTGCGGTTCACGGCGAGAATGGCGGCGCCAGCCTGTGCTGCGAGGTGTGTCAGCGGCTCCAGCAATGCGGCTGCACTGTCGATGTCCAGATGCGGAAGCGAATCGGCGGTCATGGCAAGCTTTCGTGTCTCGCTCGTAATTTTGGCTGTTTCCTCGCCCATTAAGGGCACAGGCCCGGCGGTGGCCGGCCTGATCTGTGCAGTGTATCAAACCAAAGAGCAAATGTTTGATTCGCCGTTCATTCGTGCGGCTTCAGGAGCCTACCTCATGTCTGATGCATCTACGCCCGGTCCGGCACCCGACGCACTCGAACTCGCAGCCCTGCTGTCGTCACGCGTCTGTCACGATCTGATCAGCCCGGTCGGCGCCATCGTCAACGGGCTCGAAGTGCTCGATGACAATCCCAAGCCCGAGGACAAGGAATTCGCGCTCGACCTCATCCGCAAGAGCGCAAAGACGGCCTCGGCGCGTCTGCAGTTCTGCCGTCTCGCTTTCGGTGCGGCCGGTTCGGCCGGTGCGGTGATCGACCTTGGCGATGCGCAGAACATGGCGCGCGGTCACCTGGAAGATAACAAGACCAAGATCGAGTGGAATCTGCCGCGCCTGCTGCTGCCGAAGAACAAGGTGAAGCTGCTGCTCAACATGCTGATCATTGCACAGCAGACGATTCCGCGCGGCGGCTTGCTCAAGGTCGATCCGATCGGCGAAGGCGAACCCACGGGCTTCCGTATCACCGCGACCGGTATGAATGCGCGCCTGCCGCAGAACATCGTCGACATGCTCACCGCCGAGCAGGTCGGCAATATCGATGCCCATGCTGTGCAGCCGTATTATACGCGCCTGCTCGCGCAAGGGACTGCACTGAAAATCACGATGGTGCTGGAGAACGAGGCGGCCGTGGTGACCGCGGCCTGATGACGCGGCGGCGCTGCTAACTTAACGAACTCTTTACGGGCTGCCCATTGAGGCGGCCCGTTTTCGTTGTTGCGGTTTGGTTCGAGCGGTGTCGTTCGGTCTTTCTCGGAATGCTCAACTAATATTAAACGCTTTGCGGCGAGAGTAGCACTACTTCGATAAGGGTCACGCGACGGCGCGGGCTCCGATTGTGTGAAGGCCTACTTTCATGGATGATCTCCTCCGCGAGTTTTTGACGGAAACCAACGAGAGCCTGGACACGGTTGATAATCAGCTGGTCCGCTTCGAACAGGATCCGAATAACGCGAAAATTCTCGATAATATTTTTCGTCTTGTTCATACGATTAAAGGTACTTGCGGCTTCCTCGGCCTGCCTCGTTTGGAGGCGCTGGCTCATGCCGCCGAAACGCTCATGGGTAAATTCCGCGATGGGATGCCCGTGACGGGAGAGGCGGTAACGCTGATCCTGACCACCATCGATCGCATCAAAGACATCCTCGGCCAGCTCGAGGCGACAGAGGCAGAACCGGAGGGGGTCGATGAAGACCTCATCGGCGAGCTTCATCACATGGTCGAAAAGGGCATGGAAGCGATGAACAACCCGGCTTCCGAACAGGCTGCGCCTGCACCCGTTGCCGACGCGCCGCTGGTTGTACAGGCCCTGGAGCGCGAACTGCGTCCGGGCGAAGTCTCGCTCGACGAACTGGAGCGCGCCTTCCAGGAAACCGAAACCGAACTCCATCCGGTCGTGGCCGCTCCGCCGGTGGCGCCAGCGCCAGCACCTGTGGTGGCAGCGGCTCCGGTGGCTGAGGTGAAGCCTGTCGCCAAGCCGGCAGCTGCGCCCGCCGCCAAGAAGAAGACCGCCGTCGAGGTCGATCATCCGGAAGGTGCCGACAAGGTCGCCAACCAGTCGATCCGCGTCAATGTCGATACGCTCGAACATCTGATGACCATGGTCTCGGAGCTGGTGCTGACCCGCAACCAGCTGCTCGAAATTTCGCGTCGTCACGAAGATACCGAATTCAAGGTGCCGCTGCAGCGTCTGTCCACGGTGACGGCCGAATTGCAGGACGGCGTCATGAAGACGCGCATGCAGCCGATCGGCAATGCCTGGCAGAAGCTGCCGCGCATCGTCCGCGATCTCGCCGGTGAACTCGGCAAGCAGATCGAACTCGAAATGCACGGCGCCGACACCGAACTCGATCGCCAGGTGCTCGACCTCATCAAGGATCCGCTGACGCATATGGTGCGTAACTCGGCGGATCACGGTCTCGAGACCCCGGCCGAGCGCGCTGCCGAAGGCAAGCCGGAGCAGGGCACGATCCGTCTGTCCGCCTATCATGAAGGCGGCCACATCCTGATCTGTATCGCCGACAACGGCCGCGGTCTCAACACCGAGCGGATCAAGGCGAAAGCGATCTCGAACGGTCTTGCGACCGAAGCCGACATCGAAAAGATGACGGAAGCGCAGATCCACAAGTTCATCTTCGCGCCGGGCTTCTCGACCGCTGCCGCTGTCACCAGCGTGTCGGGTCGCGGCGTCGGCATGGACGTGGTGCGTACCAATATCGATCAGATCGGCGGTACTATCGACATCAAGTCGGTGGCCGGCGAGGGCTCCAGCGTCACCATCAAGATCCCGCTGACGCTCGCTATCGTGTCTGCACTGATCGTTGAAGCCGGTGGCGATCGCTTTGCGATCCCGCAGCTCGCAGTGGTCGAGCTGGTGCGTGCGCGCGCCAACTCCGAACATCGCATCGAGCGCATCAAGGACACTCCGGTGCTCCGCCTGCGCAACAAGCTGCTGCCGCTCATGCATCTGAAGAAGCTCCTGCATATCGATGACGGTTCGTCGGCCGATCCGGAGAACGGCTTCATTGTCGTCACGCAAGTCGGCAACCAGACCTTCGGTATCGTCGTGGACGGCGTCTTCCACACCGAAGAAATCGTCGTCAAGCCGATGTCCACGAAGCTGCGCCACATCAACATGTTCTCGGGCAACACCATTCTCGGTGACGGCGCCGTGATCATGATCGTCGATCCGAACGGTATCGCGCAGGAACTCGGCGCGCAGGCGTCGAACATGGGCGAGATCGCCGACGAGAACGCCGCGGCCCGCGCTCTGGGTGCCGAGCAGCTGACCTCGCTGCTGGTGTTCCGCGCCGGCTCGTCGCAGCCGAAGGCGGTGCCGCTCGGCCTCGTCACCCGTCTCGAAGAGATCGGCGTCGACAAGGTCGAACTGTCGAACGGCCGCTACATGGTCCAGTATCGCGATCAGCTGATGCCGCTGGTGCAGATGGAGAACGTCACCGTTCGCACATCCGGCACCCAGCCGATCCTGGTCTTCGCCGACGACGGTCGCTCCATGGGCCTCGTGGTCGATGAGATCGTCGATATCGTCGAAGAGCGCCTGCATATCGAAGTAGCTTCGGGCCGCGAAGGCATCCTCGGCTCTGCCGTGATCAAGGGCCTCGCCACCGAAGTCATCGATGTCGGTCACTTCCTGCCGATGGCTTTCTCGGATTGGTTCTCGCGCAAAGAAATGCGTGTCTCGGCATCGGCACAGTCGGTGCTGTTGGTCGATGACAGTGCCTTCTTCCGCAACATGCTGTCGCCGGTTCTGAAGGCGGCGGGCTACAAGGTCCGCACCGCCACCAATGCTCAGGAAGGTCTCACCGTCCTGCGCTCGGGTCAGGAATTCGATGTCATCCTCACCGATATCGAAATGCCCGACATGAACGGCTTCGAATTCGCCGAGACCATCCGCTCGGATCAGAAATACGGCCAGACGCCGATCATCGCGCTCTCTGCGATGATCTCGCCGGCCGCCATCGAGCGCGGCCGTCAGGCCGGCTTCCACGACTATGTCGCCAAGTTCGATCGGCCCGGCCTGATTGCCGCGCTGAAGGAACAGACGACTGAAGTGCAGCAGGCGGCTTAAGGGGAATCGACATGACCACCACCAACGTGACCCACACCGCCGACGGCGCCGTCACCGAATACGTCACCACCATGATCGGAGGCCAGCTGTTCGGCATGCCGATCTCGCGTGTGCAGGACGTGTTCATGCCCGAGCGCCTGACCCGCGTGCCGCTGGCCTCCAGCGACGTCGCCGGCGTGCTCAATCTGCGCGGCCGCATCGTTACTGCGATCGACATGCGCTCGCGTCTTGGCTTGCCGAAGAACACCGATGGCAAGCCGCCGATGGCGGTCGGCGTCGAGCTGCGCGGCGAATCCTACGGTCTGCTGATCGACTCCATCGGCGAAGTGTTGAAGCTTGCCGATGACAGCCGCGAAGTGAACCCCGTCAATCTCGATCCGCGCATGGCGAAGATGGCCGACGGCGTTCATCGCCTCGATGGCCAGCTGATGGTCGTGCTGGACGTTGATCGCGTGCTCGAAATTCCGACTGACAAGCTGGCCGCGTAAAGCATGATCCCGAAAAGCGGCTTCCGGTTTTCGGGGAAAGATCATGCATTAATAAAGATCAGCTATTGGACGATCCTGTCCGCGGAGGAAATGTCCCGTTAGGGACATGAAAGTGAGGCTCACATGAAGACATGTCTGGTTGTCGATGACTCCAGCGTCATCCGCAAGGTTGCTCGACGCATCCTCGAAGGTCTCGAATTCGAGATCACCGAAGCTGAGGACGGCGAGAAGGCGCTGGAAATGTGCAAGCACACGCTTCCCGATGCCGTGCTGCTCGACTGGAATATGCCCGTGATGGACGGCTACGAATTCCTGCGCAATCTGCGCCGGATGCCTGGCGGCGACGTGCCGAAGGTCGTGTTCTGCACCACCGAGAATGACGTCGCGCATATTGCACGCGCGCTGCATGCCGGTGCCAACGAATACATCATGAAGCCGTTCGACAAGGATATCGTCTCTGCGAAGTTCGCCGAAGTCGGCTTGATCTGATTTTTCGCGTCGGTACGGATTCAAGTACCGGCGCGATTCTTTTTAGTTAATGCCTTTATGATGAAGTGCATTTGTTGCGTTAGTTGCGTTTGGTGGGTTGATGAGTGTTGCTGTGATGAGTCCGGCTGCGGCCGAGTCGCGTTATGAGCCATTGCGTGTGATGGTGGTGGATGACTCCGTGGTCATTCGCGGCCTGATCTCGCGATGGATCGATGCTGAGCCGGATATGACGGTGGTCGGCTCGCTCCGAACCGGTCTCGATGCAGTCAACCAGGTCGAGCGCATCAGCCCGGACGTCGCCATCCTCGACATCGAAATGCCCGACCTCGACGGCATCTCCGCGCTGCCGCAGCTGCTGGCGAAGAAGCGCAACCTCGTCGTCATCATGGCATCGACGCTGACGCGCCGGAATGCCGAGATCAGCTTCAAGGCGATGTCGCTCGGCGCCGCCGACTACATTCCGAAGCCCGAAAGCACGCGTGAAATCTCCGCAGCCGATGTGTTCAAGCACGATCTGCTGCAGAAGATCCGCAGTCTCGGTGCGCGCGTTCGCCGCCTGAAGTCCGTGACCAGCCCATCGATCGCCCCGGCAACGCACGCTGCACCGGCTGCGCCCGCCGCGCGTCCCGCGCTGGCGCCTGTCGCTGCTGCTGTGTCGTCGAAAGTGGTGACGCGTCCGTTCAGCCCGAGCATGCCGCGTGCGCTGTTGATCGGTTCATCCACCGGCGGTCCGCAGGCGCTCATGGCGCTGGTCGCCGAGATCGGTTCGGTCATCGATCGCGTGCCGGTGCTGATCACCCAGCACATGCCACCGACCTTCACCACCATTCTCGCCGAACATCTCGCCCGCGCCAGCAAGCGCCCGGCGCATGAGGGCATCGACGGCGAACTCGTCAAACCCGGCACGATCTATCTCGCACCCGGCGGCAAGCATATGCGCGCTGCGAAGCAGGGCGCCAATATCGTCATCGCGCTCGATGACGGCCCGCCCGTGAATTTCTGTAAGCCCGCAGTGGATCCGCTGTTCACCTCGGGTATCGATGTCTGGCAGGGCGGCGTGCTCGCCGTGGTGCTGACCGGCATGGGCTCCGACGGCATGCGCGGCGGCAAGGAAGTCGTCGCTGCCGGGGGCAATGTGATTGCGCAGGATGAAGCCACCAGCGTTGTCTGGGGCATGCCCGGTGCGGCCGCCAATGCCGGCATCTGCTCCGCCATTCTGCCGCTTAATCAGATCGGCGCAAAAATTACCCGCCTGTTTTCTGGAGATCGTTCATGACCCCCGCCGATTACGATTTCCTCCGCAAGTTCCTGAAGGAAAAGTCCGGCCTGGATCTGTCGGCGGACAAGCAATATCTGGTCGAGAGCCGCCTGGTGCCGCTGGCCCGCAAGGCCAATCTCAACGGCATCGATGATCTCGTGCAGAAGATCAAGGGCGGCAATTCACTGCTGGCCGGCGACGTGGTCGAGGCGATGACCACCAACGAGACCTTCTTCTTCCGCGACAAGATGCCGTTCGACCATCTGCGCGACGTGGTGCTGCCGGAGATGATCCAGGCGCGCAGCGCCCGCCGCAGCCTGCGCATCTGGTGCGCCGCTGCCTCAACGGGGCAGGAGCCTTACTCGATCGCCATGGTGATCAAGGAAATGAGCGCACAGCTCTCCGGCTGGCGTATCGAGATCATCGGCACCGACATCTCGCAGCAGGTGCTGGAGAAGTCGAAGGCCGGCATCTACACGCAGTTCGAAGTGCAGCGCGGGCTGCCGATCCAGCTGCTGGTGAAGTATTTCAAGCAGACCGGCGACCTCTGGCAGATCGCGCCCGAACTGCGCGCCATGATTCAGTACAAGCCGCTGAACCTGCTGACCGACTTCTCGCATATGGGCAAGTTCGACATCATCTTCTGCCGCAACGTGCTGATCTATTTCGATCAGGACATGAAGTCGCAGATCTTTGGCCGCCTCGCCAAATGCATGGAGCCCGATGGCTTCCTCGCGCTCGGCGCTGCGGAGACGGTGGTCGGTCTCACCGACGCTTTCAAGCCCCATGCCGACAAGCGCGGCCTGTATCGCCCGACCGCCATGCGCGCCGCGCCGTCGATCGTGCCGTCGATGGCCCCGGTGGGTCTGAAGACGGCGATGCCGGCGCGTTGAGCATGATGCGCTGACCTCTGAGGCTGTCGTCGCCCGGCTTGACCGGGCGATCCAGTAGACACGGTCGGCTGACGTTAATTACTCTGCATAGCGCTTACTGGATCACTCGCTTTCGCGGGTGGTGACAGATTGAGCTCACCCGATCTCACGTCACAAAATCGCATGCGGCACAAAGCGTGACGTATTGCCCGTGATCGGGTTCTCATCCTCGCGGATCGAGAGCCCGCACGGCACCTCGTCCACCAGCCAACTGCCGATCACCGGATAGTTGCCGGAGAAATTCGGCAACGGCATCAACATCTGCCGGATATAGCCTTCCTCGCCATAGGGCCCCGGCTGCGCATCGATGGCATTGCCGCCGCTCACCAGCGTCACATTTGCGCCTTCGCGCGAATAGAGCGGCTTGCGCACATAGGATGTGCCGAGTTCGCTGGCCGCTGCATCATCATCGAAATAGGCCGGCAGCAGATTGGGATGGTTGGGAAACATCGACCACAGCATCGGCAGGATGCCTTTGTTGGAGAGGATCGCCTTCCATGGCGGCTCGATCCAGCGCGTTGATGCGCCCTTGAGCTTGCCGCCGAATGTTTCGCGGAACATCCACTCCCACGGATAGAGCTTGAACAGCAGCTCGATCGGCTGGTCCTTGAGATCGACGAAATGGCCGGCGTCGGTGTAGCCGATCTCGGTGATGTCGATCAGCTCCGGCGACAGGCCGCCCTGTTGCGCGACATCAGCGAGATACTGAACCGTGCCGCGATCCTCGGCGCTGTCCATGCCGGCCGCGAGATGCAGTCTCTTGCCGGCACCGATCTTGCGCCAGGCCTCGATCATTTTCTCGTGCAGCGAGTTATATTGATCCGCGCGCTTCGGAATGATCTGCCGCGCGATCGCCTGTTCGAGCCATGTCCATTGAAACACAGCCGCTTCGAACAACGACGTCGGCGTATCCGCATTGTATTCGAGCAGTTTCGCCGTGCCCTTGCCATCGAAGCAGAAGTCGAAGCGGCCATAGAGGCTCGGCTCGTTGCGCTGCCAGCTCGCCGCGATATAGGTCCAATAGGCTTTGGGAATCTTCAGGAGCTGCAGATAGCGCTCATCCTTTACAGCGCGGCCGACAAGCTCGCGGCACATGGCATTCAGCTCGGCCGTCGGTCCTTCGATCTGCTGCTCGATTTCGTCGAGCGTGAAGGCATAATAAGCGCGCTCATCCCAATAGCGTTCGCCGGCATCGGTGTGGAAGGCGAAGCCCATGCTGGCCGCGGTGTCCTGCCAGTCGTCGCGTTCGGTGCAGGTGATCCGCTGCATCAGCCGCCGCCGGAGAAATGCGAGCCGAACGAGCCGAAGCCGCTGCGCGCCACATGACTGCTGCTCGATGATGCCGCCGAAAGACCGGAACTCGATGATGAAGTATTACTGGCAAAATTACTGCGTCCGGACGACGAGCTGCTGCCCGAGCTGCTCCAGGACGAACCGCTGCCGGAATAGCTGTGCCCACTCGACGACGATGACGACCCGTTCCGCTGCACGCATTGCAGCCGCTCTTCCGATGTCATCGGCTGGGTCGTGTCGCATTTTTCGTGTGGCATCAGCGCATAGGCGCTGCCGCCGACGGCCATCGTGCCCATCAGCAGCAATGCGATATGATGCGACCTTTTCTGCGCCGGTTCCTCGACGGGCGGCCGCCGTGGATTGCGCTTCTTGAAATTATCGATGCTCGCATTCGTCATGGCGAATACACCATGGAGGCGGCATTCAGCACGCCGGCCGCAAGCGAGGCGAGGCCGAGCCACAGGGCTGGCGCCATCCGTCCCTCGGCAATGCGATCGGACAGTTTCGTCACCGGGATGCGCAAAATGAAATAGACGGCGATCTGCACGATCAGCGCGATCACCGCCCAGATCAGGCAGTCGATCACATTGGCCGAATGCACGATCGCGCTGGCCACCGGCAGCACGAAGCCGAGCAGGCTCAATCCGAGCGCAATCGCGGCAGGCGCGCAGTCATTGCGGATGAGTGCGAACTCGTCATGCGATGTCGCGCGCAGATAGACGAACAGATACAGCATCACGGCGACGATGCCGGTGCAGAAATAGACCAGGAAGGCCGGCAGCCCGGCCAGGGATTGCAGAACCATCACGCCCCCGAATGCATCTCACGCGACATCGTCCGATGCCATGCCTTGCATTCGTCGCGGCTGGTAGGGGGAGAGTTCATTACCACAAACAAAAACCCCGCCTTGCGGCGGGGTTTTCATGAGAACGTTCGGGGAGTGTCGGCTTACGCCGGGATGCGGATCTCTTCTTCGTGCGGCTCGCGGAGCACGTAACCGCGGCCCCACACCGTTTCGATGAAGTTGCGGCCTTCGGAAGCGTTGGCCAGCTTCTTGCGGAGTTTGCAGATGAAGACGTCGATGATCTTCAGCTCGGGCTCGTCCATGCCACCATAGAGGTGGTTCAGGAACATTTCCTTGGTGAGGGTGGTGCCCTTGCGGAGCGAGAGCAGCTCCAGCATCTGATATTCCTTGCCCGTCAGATGGACGCGCTGACCGCCGACTTCCACCGTCTTGGTATCGAGATTGACCACCAGGTCGCCGGTCTGGATGACCGACTGGGCATGGCCCTTGGAGCGGCGCACGATCGCATGAATGCGGGCAACCAGCTCGTCCTTGTGGAAAGGCTTGGTCATGTAGTCGTCGGCGCCGACGCCGAGACCCTTGACCTTGTCCTCGATGCCGGCGAGGCCCGAGAGAATGAGGATCGGGGTCTTGATCTTCGAGACCCGCAGCTGCTTGAGCACATCATAGCCGGACATGTCCGGGAGATTGAGATCGAGCAGGATAATATCGTAATCGTAGAGCTTGCCGAGATCGACGCCCTCTTCTCCGAGATCCGTCGTGTAGACGTTGAAGCTCTCGGATTTGAGCATCAGCTCAATCGACTGCGCAACAGCGCTATCATCTTCAATTAGCAAAACGCGCATGCCAGTCCCCTTTAGTCGCCGCTGTGGGCGTCAGGTCGGCCGCCATACTTGCGGCACCAAAAAACGCCTACGAACAACTGATTCGGATCCTGACGGGATATGGTTAACAAATGCTGATTCTTCCGCGCAAGCTCTAATCGTGCAATTTTTGTCGAATCGCCGTAAGATGTTGCGTCAAAGACTCTTTTCGTAACCGTGTCCGCTCAAGTTCCGCATAAGGAATCGAAGCTAACCGACCCCATCGATTCACGCCCTGCATTCTGCCGGCGCAAATGCTCTCAGTCATTCAAGACAGTGATCGAATGATTAACGATGCGGGTAAACACGGAGTTAAGGGGACGCCAGCAATAAGGCGAAACTTTAAAGCTTTCGCTACGAAGCGTTCACGTTGAAGGCGACCATAAGGCAGGGAAGGCCGATATTCCGTGACAGCGCAGCTTCCGTGAAAGCCCAGATTCTTTGAAAGCACTTGCTGAACAACTCGCCGATATCGACGGCATTAATATCTACGGACGCGTGGTCGGCGTGCGTGGTCTCATGGTGGAGATCGCCGGTCCCATCCATGCCATGTCGGTCGGCGCCCGCATCGTCATCGAGACCGGCACCAACCGCTTCATCCCGGCCGAGGTGATCGGCTTCTCCGGCGACAACGCCGTGGTGATGCCGTTCGCCGGGCTTGAGGGCGTGCGCCGCGGCTGCCGTGCCGTCATCGCCAATGCCGCCAGCATGGTGCGGCCGTCGATCGCCTGGCTCGGCCGCGTGGTCAATGCGATGGGGGAGCCCATCGATGGCAAGGGACCGCTGCCGCAGGGGCCGGCACCGATGCCCTACCGCGCCTCGCCGCCGCCGGCGCATTCGCGTAACCGCGTCGGTGCGCCGCTGGATCTCGGCGTGCGCTCGATGAATACCTTTCTCACCTGCTGCCGCGGCCAGCGCATGGGCATTTTCGCCGGTTCCGGCGTCGGCAAATCGGTTCTGCTGTCCATGCTGGCACGCAATGTCGATGCCGACGTCTCCGTGATCGGCCTGATCGGCGAACGTGGCCGCGAGGTGCAGGAGTTCCTGCAGGAGGATCTTGGCGAGGAGGGTCTGGCCCGCGCCGTGGTCGTGGTCGCAACGTCGGATGAGCCGGCGCTGATGCGCCGCCAGGCCGCCTATCTCACCATGTCGATTTCGGAATTCTTCCGCGACGAGGGCAAGGATGTCATGTGCATGATGGACTCGGTCACGCGTTTTGCCATGGCGCAGCGCGAGATCGGCCTGTCTGTTGGGGAGCCGCCCACCGCCAAGGGTTATACGCCCACCGTCTTTACAGAGCTTCCAAAGCTGCTGGAACGGGCAGGGCCGGGCACTGACGAAGGTTCCATCACGGCCATCTTCACGGTGCTGGTGGATGGCGACGACCACAACGAGCCTGTGGCCGACGCCGTGCGCGGCATTCTGGACGGCCATATCGTGATGCAGCGCGGCATTGCCGAGCGCGGCCGCTATCCCGCGATCAACATCCTCAAATCCGTCTCGCGCACCATGCCGCGCTCCTGCGATCCCGCTTACCTCCCGACCATCACCCGTGCGCGCCAGATCATGGCCACTTATTCCGACATGGAGGAACTCATCCGCCTCGGCGCCTATCGCGCCGGTTCCAGCCCGGAGGTGGACGAGGCGATTCAGCTGCACGAGCCGCTCGAGGCATTCCTGCGGCAGCGCAAGGACGAGGTGTGTGGATTGCTGGAAGGATACCAGCAACTGCACCAAATTGTTGGTACTTCAGCAACGGAACGCTAACTTTGTCGCGCCATCATGATCGCCAGACAAGGAATTCAGCCGGCCGCACCTGTTTGGGCGGCCGGCGTTGTCCCGCTGTGAGACAGGGACTTCTGGGGAGTATGAGTCGATGAAGTCACGTGACACACTGATCCGCCTGAAGAAATTTCAGGTCGACGAGAAGCGCCGCCGCGTTAATCAGATCGAAGGCATGATCGCCGACTTCCAGCGCATGTCGGTGGATCTGGAACGCGAGATCCAGACCGAGCAGGATCGCGCCGGTATCCAGGATCCCACCCATTTCGCCTATCCCACCTATGCCAAGGCCGCGATCCAGCGTCGCGAAAACCTGACCCGCTCGGCCGACGAATTGCGTGGCCAGCTCGAGGACGCCAAGGCGCTGCTCGGCGAAGCCTTCGAAGAACTCAAGAAGGTCGAGCTGCTCGACGAGCGCGACCAGGCCCGTGCCCGCGAGGAGGAGAATGCCCGCGAGCAGGCCGACCTTGACAGCATCGGTCTGATGCGCGCCCGCATCGGCGCGGTCGCCTAATTACCTTCGTCATTGCGAGAAGCGCAGCGACGAAGCAATCCAGTCTTCCTTAGCTTGTGCCTCTGGATTGCTTCGTCGCCAAGTGGCTCCTCGCAATGACGGTAGCTAGAATCTGAAAAACCCGGGCCGCAAGGTCCGGGTTTTTCGTGCGTGCCGTCCACAACGCGAACAGTGTCATGGCCTGCGCGCCGGTATTCATGTTACGAGTCGCGAATACCGCTGGGCGAACCCGATCGCGCAGCGAAAGGTAATTTGAGGTCGAGGAGACGGAATGCTGACGCCGGCAGAATTGGTTTGGCTGCTCGCCGCGGTCGCAAAGGGTGATGAAGCTGCATTCGAGCGGCTTTATACCGCTACACGCGCGAAACTGTTCGGCGTCGTGCTCCGTATCTTGCGCAGACAGGACCTCGCGGAGGAAGTGATCCAGGAGGTCTATATCAAGATCTGGAATAGCGCCGGCCAGTTCAATCCCGGTGTTGCCTCGCCGATCACATGGATGGCGTCCATCGCGCGCAATCGCGCGATCGATGTCGTGCGTAAGAAGGGCGAGACGTCGATAGAGGAAGAGCCGTCCGCCATGGATGTCGCCGCCGATACACCCGATCCGCTCGCGCGTCGCGAGATGACCGAAGAGTTGCGGCGTCTGCTCGAATGTGTCGGGCAGCTCGAACCGGAACGACAGAAACTCGTACTGCTCGCTTACTACAATGGCTGGAGCCGCGAACAGCTCGCGGTGAAATTCGAGAAGCCTGTGAACACCGTCAAAACGTGGCTGCGCCGGAGCATGTTGGACATCCGCGCATGTCTGGGACTCGCATGATGGACTATAGCGAAGACCATATCGCATTGGCTGCAGAATATGCGCTCGGCACACTGGATGCCGATGAGCGCGCGCAGGTCGAGCAGATGATGGCGGTAGACAAGGACTACGCCGTCGTCGTGGAGTCGTGGGAGCGTGCGCTCTCGGCGCTCAACCAGATGGTGGGCATGGTCGAGCCTGGCCCACAAGTCTGGGAGAATATCCGCAGCGCGATCGGTCTGTCCGGCGCGCAGCTATCAATGGTCCTGCCATCGGCGCCGGAGCCCGCTGCAGCGCCTGCTATCGAAGCGGCGCGCGGGCCATCGCCAGCCGCCACTTCCAATGTCATCACGCTCACCCGCCGTGCGCAACGCTGGCAGGGTGTGGCGACGGCGATGACAGCGATCGCCGCTGCTCTGATCGCTTTGGTCGGCGTGCAGGTGACGCGCCCCGATCTACTTCCGGTCGCGCTGCGTCCGAAGGCAGAACAGGTTGCGCAGGCGCCCGTACAGACGCCGGTCCAGCTTGCTGCCGCACAGTCGCAATATGTCGCTCTGCTGCAGACCGACGCGTCGTCGCCGGCCTTCATTCTCACTGTCGATGCTGCGACCAAGAACTTTACGGTGCGCAAGGTCGGCGCCGAGCCGCAGGTCGGCAAGAGCTATGAATTGTGGATCGTGTCCGACAAATTCCAGGCGCCGCGTTCGCTCGGCGTGATCGGCAGCGATGAATTCACGACGCGTGCAGCGCTTGCGGCTTACGATCCGGACACGGTCAATCAGGCGACCTATGCTGTCACCGTCGAACCGGAAGGTGGTTCGCCGACCGGTTCTGCGACGGGCCCGATCGTGTTCACCGGCAAGCTGATCGAAACGGTCCCGCCGCCGAAGTAATTTGGCGCGGTTACCAACTCCCCCTCATCTGAGGAGCCGCGCAAAGCGCGGCGTCTCGAAGGATGGCGCCAAGCTCCAGCTTCACCAGCCCATGGTTCGAGACGGCGCTGCGCGCCTCCTCACCATGAGGGGCAGCGAGGCGAAAAGCCAACTACACAAACAGAAGTACAGACAAAAGAAAAACGCCCGTGGGGAGCGGGCGTTTTCCGTTTCGCAGTCCACTTGGGGGGAGTGGGATCTGCTGCGTTATCGCATGACGACCTTGGGGGACATCGGCATGCGAATTCGTAAAACTCGTTAGCGGACCATGCTGCTGTTCGAGGTCGCCGTCGTCACAGGGGCACCTGCTTTGATGACGCGCGCGGTCTGCGTGTAGCCTTGATCTGAATTCATGCGAGACGAGATACCCACACCGGCCACGAAGATACCGGCGATCAGGGCAACAACGACCACCTTGAGGTGGGTCATGCGGTCCGCGCTGTAAATCGAGTGGTTCATGAGACGCTCCTGCCGTCCGATGCCTGACTGCTCGTTGGTGTCGAGCTTTCGTCATCAGGTTCATCATCTGTGTGGCAAAGAACGTCAGTGCGAGGGCGTACGTTCCGGATTATCAATCACAAGACGGTGATATTCCGTGAGGCCCGGAGCCATTTTGGCCGTGTCAGGTCTGACATTTACGAAATACTCATTTGTTTAGAAAGCGATAGTCAAGATCGTCGCAGCTTGCGCGAGGCTTGCCGAAAAACATTACGAATCGGCAAGTCTCTTGTGTGTGACGAATTTGCACCGCCCACCGGCAGTGATTTGCGGCGACGGATCCGTGTTCCGGGGGCGATTTAACCTCTCCCCGCTTGCGGGGAGAGGTCGCCTGGAACATGCGCAGCATGTGGAAGGCGGGTGAGGGGGCTCTCCAAAAGCTCTGCAGTGTGTGGAGAGCCCCTCATCTGTCCCGGCTTCGCCGGGCCACCTTCTCCCCGCGTGCGGGAGAAGGCACTAGACGCTGCCGACGGTCTTCAACCGGGCGCGGGGATGAATCTCGGCCTGCGACAGAACGGTGGTCTGTGAGCGGAACCGTTCCACCAAGGAGCGCACGAACGGTCGGATACCGGCCGAAGTCACCAGCACCGGGGCTTCGCCTTCGCGGGCCGCCTGCTCAAAACTGTTGCGCACGGCGACCATAAATTCCGACAGGCGCGACGGCTGCATCGCGAGGCTGCGGTCTTCACCCTGTCCGATAATGGATTCCGCAAAAGCTTGTTCCCACTGCGCCGACAGCGCGATGAGCGGGAGATAGCCGGCGTAGGAGGTGTTCTGCGCGCAGATCTGGCGGGAAAGGCGCGCGCGCACATGTTCGACGATGGTCGAGGGATTGCGCGAATAGGCCAGCGCGTCGGCAATGCCTTCGAGAATGGTCGACAGATCGCGCACCGAGATGCGTTCGGTGAGCAAGAGCTGCAGCACGCGCTGGATGCCGGAGACAGTGATGAGGCTGGGCACGATATCCTTGACCAGCTCGCCCTGTTCCTTCGGCAGATCCTTGAGCAGCTTCTGCACTTCGCCGTAGGAGAGCAGATCCGACATGTTGCCCTTGAGCAGCTCTGTCAGATGCGTGGACAGCACGGTAGCCGCATCGACGACGGTGTAGCCCTTCAATGAGGCTTCTTCCTTCAGCGCGGCATCGACCCAGGTGGCGGGCAGGCCGAAGGTCGGCTCCGTTGTGTGGATACCGGGCACGGTGACCTGCTGGCCGCCGGGATCCATGACCATGAACTGGTTCGGCCAGATGCGGCCGGTGCCGGATTCGACCTCCTTGATCTTGATGACATAGGTGTTGGCTTCGAGCTGGACATTGTCGAGGATGCGCACCGACGGCATCACAAAGCCCATCTCGACGGCCAGCGACTTGCGCAGCGCCTTGATCTGTTCGGTCAGGCGATCGGTGCCATCCGGGCCGTTGACCAGTGGCAGCAGCGCGTAGCCGAGTTCGATCTTGAGGTCGTCGATCTTGAGCGAGGCGGAGATCGGCTCGTCCGCTGCAGCCTGGGCGGCCTGCGCGGCCGCGGCGGCGGCGGGGCTGCCGGGAGCAGGCACTGCTTGCTGCGAGTCGGTGGCCTTCTGCGACTTGTTACGCTTGCTGGCCGAGTAGGCGAGCCAGCCGGCACCGCCACCCAGGGCGAGGAACGGCAGCATCGGAATGCCCGGTAGCAGCGCCAGCGTCAGCATCACGCCGGCCGACATGCCGAGCGCCTGCGGATAGCCCGAAAACTGCTTCAGCAGCGTCTTGTCGGCAGCACCCGTGATGCCGGCCTTGGAGACCAGCAAGCCCGCGGCGACCGAGACGATCAGCGCCGGCACCTGGGTCACCAGGCCGTCACCGACCGTGAGCAGCGTGTAGGTGCGGCCGGCTTCGGAGAACGGCATGCCCTGCTGGGCGACGCCGATGATGATGCCGCCGATGACGTTGATGGCGGTGATGAGCAGGCCGGCAATGGCGTCGCCGCGGACGAATTTGGAGGCACCGTCCATGGCGCCGAAGAAGCCGCTTTCGTCTTCGAGGTCCTTGCGGCGCTTCTTGGCGGTGGCTTCGTCGATCAGGCCGGCGGAGAGATCGGCGTCGATCGCCATCTGCTTGCCGGGCATGGCGTCCAGCTGGAAGCGCGCAGCGACTTCGGCGATACGGCCCGAACCCTTGGTGATGACGATGAAGTTCACGATCACCAGGATGGCGAACACCACCACGCCGATGACGAAGTTGCCGCCCATCACGAAATGGCCGAAGGCCTCGATGACGTGGCCGGCAGCGGCGGTGCCTTCGTGGCCATGCGACAGGATCAGGCGGGTCGAGGCGAGGTTCAGCGACAGCCGCAGCATGGTCGAGATCAGCAGAACGGTCGGGAACGACGAGAATTCCAGCGGCGTCTGGGTGAACAGCGCCGTCATCAGGATCAGCACCGACATGGTGATGGAGATCGCCAGGAACAGGTCCATGACGATCGCCGGCAGCGGCATGATCAGCACGACGAGGATGATCAGGACGCCGAGCGCCAGCGCGATATCGCCGCGCAGTACCGCGGTTTTAAGCCTGCCGAGATCGAAGCCGCCGCCGGGGGCTGTTGGGCCCTGGCTCACCGTCATGTCCGTCATCGTCAAAGCTTCCCCGCGCGCATGCCGGTCATGCGCGCCAAACGTATGCTTGGCAGCCGGAGGGCCGCCGATCCGCAAGTGAGGCACCGCACTGGCATCCACGGGCATTCCCCCGATCGGCTGACGAGACACGATTTCACTCGGCAATTTTTGCCGTGTGTATGGTTAGCAAAGGGTTAATTTTGGTTAACTGACGGCGAGTTAAGGCAGCGTGACGCAGCACAAGTGCTCCCTCTCCCGCTTGCGGGAGAGGGCCGGGGAGAGGGAGCCCCACGTGACGTCGGAGTTTGCTGAAGCACCCTCTCCCGCACGCGGGAGAGGGGACACTGCGGCCAGTACTCCTGGTGGAAGGAAAATTCATTCTCCACCCCGTCACTTTCGCATGCCTAATCCTTCAGCAGGCTGGCTTGACCCGGAAGGAACTCCCCTTCAGGTTGCCGCAGTGAATTCAGAAACGGCCCTCCCGGAAACGCCCGCCTTCCAGCCCGACTCGCGTCAGGCATGGACCCGCCTTGCCTTGGCACTCGTCGTGGGCTCGTTGGGCTCCGTCGGCATGTGGTCCGTCGTGGTGGTGCTCCCGGCCGTGCAGGCCGATTTCGGCGCCACTCGTGGCGCCGCGGCGCTGGCTTTCACGTTCACCATGGTCGGCTTCGGCATCGGCGGCATCATCGTCGGCCGGCTGACGGACCGTTTCGGCATCGTCGCGAGCATCGCACTTGCCACCGTGCTGATGGCGATCGGCTATGTGCTGTCGTCCTTTGCAACGGCCCTCTGGCAATTCATCCTGCTGCATCTTCTGATCGGCGCCGGCTCATCCGCCACTTTCGCGCCATTGATGGCCGAAGCCTCGCACTGGTTCGAACGCCGCCGTGGCATCGCGGTCGCGCTGGCTGCGACGGGCAGCTATATTGGCGGCACTTTCTGGCCGCCAGTGGTGAGCTGGGGCATGCTCACTTTCGGCTGGCGCCCGACACAGATCGGCATCGCGGTCGTTACGACGGCTCTCACATTGGTGACGCTCGCGGTATTGCGGTCGAAAATGGGCGCCAATGAGCGCCGCAGCCATGCCAATGCGCCGCCACCGAAAGTCGATCTGCAGCTAAGTCACAATGCTTTGACAGCAATCCTTTTCATCGCTGGCATCGGCTGCTGCGTCGCCATGGCGATGCCGCAGGTGCATATCGTCGCTTACTGCAGCGACCTTGGCTATGGCGCCGCACGTGGCGCAGAGATGCTGTCGGTGATGCTGGCACTCGGCATCATCAGCCGCGTCGGCTCAGGCTTCCTAGCCGATCGCATCGGCGGGCTGCGCACCCTGCTGGTCGGTGCCATCGCGCAGGGCGTGGCACTGATGTTCTATCTGTTCTTTGACGGATTGAGCTCGCTCTATATCATCTCGGCGATGTTCGGCCTGTTCCAGGGCGGCATCGTGCCGGCCTATGCGATCATCGTGCGCGAGGCGATGCCGGCCTCGCAGGCCGCGACGCGCGTCGGCATCGTCATCCTCGGCACCATTGCTGGCATGTCGCTGGGCGGCTGGCTGTCCGGCGTCATCTTCGATGCCACCGGCTCCTATCGGGCTGCCTTCATCAATGGCATCTGCTGGAATCTGTTCAACGTCGCGATCGTCACATGGCTGTTGATGCGAGCGCGCAAGCGGACGGCGATGACGCTACGCGCTGCCGCGTAAGGGCTACAGCCACGCTTCGTCGCTGGTGAACTCGATATTGAGCCAGTGGCTCGGCGGCACGGCGCCCAGCCGCTCCGCAATCTCCCGCCTAATGCCATCGAAGTAATCCACCTCGCGCGGCCCGAGATCGTCGGGTGCGAGGAACGTGATATCGACGAAACGCGCGCGACCCATCTTGGCGACATAGCTCGAAAAATTCTCGAAGCCGTGGCGCTTCTGGATATCACGCGCGATCTCGCGCACTTCCTCATCCAGATCCACCGGCGCCACCTGGATGATATCCTTCACCGATCGCCAGCACGACCGCAGCGGCAGTGGCAGCAGCAACACGCTGAGCGTCGCCAGCACCGCCGGATCGAGATAGGGCACGAGATGATCATAGCTTGTCCCATGCATCCGCGCCGCGACCCAGAAACTGAGACCCAGCGCGACGCTGACCAAACCCGACGCAAACCAGTTGCGCGCGTCCATCAGCAGCAGTTCTGAATTCAGCCGCTTCGCACGCGTCCCGATCAGATAGGCCATCACCAGCGCGATCAGTCCCGCGATGATGCCGTAGGCGGCGCCGGGCCCGAACGACACCGAACGGCCGACGCTGAACAAGTCATTCAGCGCACCCAGCAGCGCATAGCCGCAGGATAGTGCCAGCACGACGCTGTTGAGGAGCACCAGCATCGGCTCGAACTGCCAGAAGCCGAACTGGAAGTAGCGAGTCGATCCGCGCGTCAGCAGCAGCGAGACGCCGACGGACAATCCGGTCATCGCCGCATCGATGACGGAATATACGCCATCGAACACAATCGATGACGAATTGATGACAAGTCCCACCGAGATACCGACGGCCGCGTCGAAGGCGGTGACGATGATGGAATAAACGAGGGCTTTGCGCTCCTCGCGGCTGTCGATGTCGTGCTGCAAGTCGGTCATGGTTTGGACGCAAGGAAGCCGCAAGAGAAATCGGAATTTGCGCTGGAAACAGCGCGTTTTGCTACGGCGTGAGGTCCTGTACCGGAGGCATTCCGACCGGTCCGTCAGGCGGCACAGATTCCCGAAGGCGCATTTCAGCACCAGCGCCGAACATGCATTCCATAGTCGGTTCTGCGATCGCCGTCATGGTGGTTTCGATCCGCGGCCACTTTTCTGCCTGCAGCCATGCGCGGTTCAGCGTCGGGACGCCCCGTTCGGTGACGCCATAAAGCAATGCGTCGAGCATTTCGACATCATCGACCTGATCGAACATCGCGTTGCGCACGCAATCGCACACGGCCTCCGGGCGTGCATAGCGCGGCGCCATGAAGGGGGCGCAGAGGCGAATGAATTCGCCGCGCGGATCCGGCATCAGCGACAATTGGCGGGGATCGGCGCGTGTGGGAGCCGTCACAAAACAGCTCAGCACGCTGCAAAGCAGCGCGCAGGTCGTGTAGGCGAGAAGGAAATGATATCGCGAAGTCACCAAGCACCAATCTGTCGGTGAAGCCGCGTGACTTTATCATGCTTCGCGCGCCTGCACACCCAGATCGACAGATGGCCTCGGCGCAGTGCGCCGAGGCCATTATTTCATCTGCATGATCGCATATCATCTGTCACTACAGGATATGAGCACCGTGCAGATCGAGGAGGCCGTGGTCACCTGCCAGCGGTGCGGTGATCGTATCGGTGAGCGCAGCCACATCGAGCGGCGCGTTCACCGGAGCCGAGACGGTGTTGCCCGATGCGATATCGCCGCTCAGGATGCCGCCGGGAATTCCAGCGCCACCAAGCAATCCGCCGAGCAGGCCATTGCTGCCAAGCAGGTTGCCGGACAGGCCGTCCGTTCCTGCGCCGCCCAAGCTGGGAACGTCGAGGATGCCGCTGCCTGTCAGCACACCGAGATCTGCCAGCTGCGGCCCATCAGCACCGACATCGATCGCACTGATGCTCACGGCATGCGTCGGATCGGTATCGGGCGTCGATAGCAGATCGAGTCCCAGCCCGTTTGGCGTCTGCGGCCCGACATCGAGATCGATCAGATGGCCCGTCGAAGATCCGTTGAGATCGCCGACAGTGCCGTTCAACAGCCCACCCTCTGCATTGAGAAGGCCGCCAGCCAACCCGCTGCCAAGGAGGTTGCCGAGCGGGTTGCCAGACCCGGTATCGCCGATGCCGGGCAGGCCAAGGCCGGAGGCCGGCGGCAAGCCGATATCGATCACGTTCTGGCCGTCCCCGGTGTCGAGCACGTTCACATTGAGACCGTCGGTGTCGGTCGCATCCGGCCCCGTCAGCGCATTCACTGATAGACCATTCCCGTCAGCACCGCTGGGGCTGATGCTCAGCAGGGAATTGAGATCGAGCGGATTGCCGGATCCTGGTTCACCCGTGCCGGGAAGGCCGATGCCGCCTGTGTTTGGAAGCAGGCCGATATCGAGCAGGTTCTCACCGTTGCCGGTGCCGAGGACGTTGAGATTGACACCGTGCATGTCAGAGGCATCGGCTGGCGCAAGGACGTTCACTGCCAGGCCTTGGCCATCACCTCCCGTATCGACCGAGAGCAGGGGACCGAGACCGAGTGCGTCGCCGGATCCGGGATCGCCGGTGCCAGGCAGGCCGATGCCACCGGTGTTCGGAAGCAGGCCGACATCGAGCAGGTTTTCACCAGTGCCATCGCCAAGCACATTCACATTGATGCCATGACTATCGGTCGCGTCCGGTGGTGTGAGGACATTGACCGACAGGCCGTTGCCGTCTGCTCCGCCGAGACCAACCGTGAGCACGGGATCGATGCCGATCGTCAGGCCGCCAGTATCACCAGGAGGCGTTGATCCATCGCCGCCACCCGAGCCGGGAGGTGTCGATCCATCACCGCCACCTGTGACAGGAGGTGTTGATCCGTCGCCACCGCCCGAGCCTGGAGGTGTTGATCCATCACCACCGCCTGCGACAGGAGGTGTCGATCCGTCACCGCCGCCTGAGCCCGGAGGAGTTGATCCGCCGCCACCGCCTGCGCCCGGAGGCGTGGATCCATCACCGCCGCCGGCGACAGGAGGCGCCGAACCGCTACCGCCATCTCCACTTCCGGCACCGGGGGGAGTGCCGGAGCCATCGGATCCGGCGCCGGGCGGGCCGTCTACATATTTGATGTCCTCGGATGGTGGCTGATAAACGACTTGCTGGGAAATTGACATTCTGCATCTCCTCGCTCGTTGAGCAGTGCAGTGGCAATTTCAGGCGGCGCGCAACGTTTCGTCTGGCAGGTGAGCAGAGGTCGGCAGGGACAATCCCGGGCTAATGCGTTTGGTCGAGTAAGCTTCAAAGGCGCCATGTCGGGAACGCAGCGTAAGCTTCTACCGATCATCGCCAGTTTCGGATCGGAACAGCGTGTAAAGCTTGGAGCAACTCTCGGCGGATCGCAGAAAATCGGATCACGCCGATATGTCGATCCAGCGCAGGATCGCCTTGCGCGCTCGCGCCCATTCGAGTGCGGCAGCCGACATCGTCGTACCAGTCAATCGATCCGAGAGCGTGTGAAAACATTGATAGGCATCGCGCTCCGCGGTAGCGACGGCAGGGGAGACGTTTGCTGTGGGGCGCTCGGTTGTGAGCGCATCAATCAGATGCCGCGCTTCCGTATCAGGACTGATGGATGCGGTATTCATGATCGAGCGGCAATAACGGGCTTTCAAATGACTGATGGCATTGCTCATGGCTCGCGCTATCACGCGGCGCTGTTTATTTCTGTCCGGTACCTGACATTCATACCGGTTATCGCGCAGCAAAAAGCCCGCCGGTAAGGGCGGGCTTTCGGGTCATTACTTTTCCGGATGATTTGAGCCGGCGGTGTCGTCTTCGGTGGCTTGCCATCCTTCAAACGCCCCTCGTTATGAAGATTGCGACCTTCCTGAGCCTTCTTCTTGCTCTCCGGATCCTTGCCGGATTCTGCGACAAAGTTGGCGCAGTCCTTCATCAGATTGACGGTCGATCTATTGGCACGCTGTGAGCGTGTGTAGCTCACAGCGTGTTGATCGTCGTCCAACGATCATTGCCGACGCAATGCTTATTGCTCTGGCTTGAGACCGACGGATTTGACGAGCGGGCCGTACTTGTTGTGCTCGGCGACATACCAATCGCGCAGTTGCTCCGGCGTGGATCCGACAATGACCGCGCCCTGCGAGGTCAGGCGCTCTTGAAAGTCGGCATCTTTGACCGCCGTGGTGATGTCCGCGCTCATCTTGTTGACAATGTCGCTTGGTGTTCCCTTGGGAACCACGACCGACGACCAGGTCTGAGCTTGAAGGAAATCGAGACCTTGTTCCACCGAGGTCGGGACATCTGGGAAGATGGAGACACGCTTGGAGTCCAAAACTGCAATGGCTCGAAGCTTCCCGCCCTTCACATGTGCGACCACTTCCGCGGGGGCACCTGCATAGAATTGCAAACGACCTGCGACGAGATCGATGACGCCTTGTCCGCCGCTCTTATACGGCGCGTGAATAAGGTCTAGTTTTTCGTGTTGCCCGAGCAGTTCTCCAATCAAATGTGGCGTCGTGCCGGCACCGGGAGACGGGTAGACAGCGCCCGGCTTCTTCTTGGCATAAGCGACGAGATCCTTCAGATTCTGAACCGGAAGCGCCGGATGTGCCACCATGATCAGAGGAAAATAGGCCACCAGCGAGACAGGTTCGAAACTCTTGTCGGTGGTGTAAGTGAGGTTCGGGTAGACGTGCTGCGTGATGACGAAAGGCGGCGCCGCAAGCAGCATGGTGTAACCATCCGGCGCGGCGCGCGAGACATATTCGGCGCCGATGGTGGTGGTAGCACCGGGGCGGTTTTCGACGACCACAGGCTGCTTCCAGAGCTCGCTGAGCTTCTGCGCGAGGATGCGTCCGACCACATCGGACGATCCGCCGGGCGCATAGGGGATGACCATGGTCACCGGCTTGGATGGAAAGCTCTGAGCTTGCGCCGATGTCACGCTCAGAAGTCCCGCCATGGCCGCCAGAAGAAGTCGTCTCATCAAATCGTCTCCTTGTTGCAAAAAGAAAACGCAGTCGTCCGCGCCGATGGCCTATTTGTAGAGAGCCATCGGAGCGAGCGTCAGCGCAGGGAAGTAAGTGATCAGAGCCAGTACGAACAGATAGATGAAGAAGAACGGCACGACGCCGCGATAGAGTTGCGGCAGCGGCATCTTGAAGATGGCGTTGGACGCAAACAGATTCAGGCCGAAGGGCGGCATGAACATGCCTATTGCCAGATTCACCGTGACGATGATTCCGAAATGGATCGGGTCGATCCCGGCTTTGGCTGCGATCGGCGTGAGCAGCGGCGCTAGGACAAGGATCGCGGCGGGTGGCTCCAGCACACTGCCGACCAGCAGCAGCATCACATTGATCACCAGCAACAACGCCCAGGTTTGCAGCGACAGGCTGTCGATGAAGGATACCAGCTGGGCCGGAAAGCCGCTGGTGGTGATCAGCCATGAATAAGTGCCGGCGGCGGCAACGATGATCATGATCTGCGCAACAAGGAAGGACGAATCGACCGCGGTTTGCCAGACGTCGCGCCATGCCAGTTCGCGATAGATGCAGACCGATACGACGATCGAATAGATGCAGGCGGCGCCAGCGGCTTCCGTCGGGGTGAACATGCCGCCATAGATGCCGCCGAGAATGAGTATCGGCGCGAGGATCGCCCAGAGGGAGCGCCTAGCGGCCGGGCGGATCACATCCCAACGCGGCTTTTCGCCGACCGGCACGCCCTTCATTCGGGAATAGATGACGACATAGATGCCGAGGGCGGAAGCCACGATCAGGCCAGGCACGATGCCGGCGAGAAACAGCTGCGTCGCCGATTGCTGGGCTGCGATGGCATAGATGATCATCGGGATCGACGGCGGAATGATCACGTCGATCACCCCGGTGGCGGTGACCAGGCTGACGGAAAACCGGCGGTTGTAGCCAGCCTTGCCAAGTGAAGGCAGCGTCAGTTTGCCGATGGCGGCGACGCAGGCGACGCTGGAACCCGACATCGCGCCGAAGGCCGAGGCCGATGCGACGGTTGCAAGCGGCAGCGAGCCGCGGATGCCGCCGATCAGCGCCATGATCAGTTCGATGAGCCGGCGCGCGATGCCACCGCGGGACATGATGTCGCCGGCGAAGATGAACAGCGGGACAGCGAGCAGGGAAAAAGCGTCGAGACTGCCGAACAGCGCCGTATGCATCGCACGCAGCGGAATATCTCCGAGCATGAGCATGCCGGCAGCGGTCGCGATCAGCAGCGTGACGAAGATCGGCGTGCCGATGGCCAGCAATGCGATGGGCAACACACCGAAGACGAGCGCGTTCATACGTGGTCCTGGATTTCCGTGTGGCCGATTGCGGATGGGCCAAACACCACGAGCCGCATGACGGTCATTGCCGCGATCAGCACCAATCCTCCCAGGACGGCCGACTGTGCGATCCAGACTGGAAATTCCATGGCATCGCTGCGCTGATCGAAAGCATAGAGCTGCGACACGACGTCAAGGCTGCTGACAGCTACGACGCCGCAGATGCTGATGGTGAGTGCAGCCGAAAAGAGCGTCGCGATCCTGTGCAGCGTCGGCGATACATGGTCGAGCAGCAGCTCGATCTTGATGTGGGAACCGCGCCAGGTCACGCTGGCGACGGCCGAAAACACGACCAGGATCATGAGATACAGCATCGATTCTTCGGCCCAGGCGATGGGACTGGCGAAGAAGTAGCGGCCGGCGACATTGGCGCCGTTGATGGTGACGATTGCGATCAATGCAGCGCCGGCGACCATCGTGCAGAGCGACGAAATGCTGTCGCCTAGCCGATGCAGAACTCCGCGCGCCGATGCCTCGCCTGCCATCATGACGCAGTCGCCTCGGCAGTCTTCAGCAGTAGCTCGAACAGTTCGCGCTCAGCCGGCTTCTTGGCGGTCACCTCGGCGCCGATGGGCCGAACGCGCTTCACGAACTCATCGTGATCGGCTTTCGACAGTTCGGTGATCTCGCCGCCGCTCGCTTTCCATGCAGCGCGCTGCTTGGTGGTGAAATCAACGGCCCATGGAAATACCTCGATGCTCGTCTTGCGGCCGGCATCATCGACCTTCGCCTGCAGCGCGGGAGACAGTTTGTCGTACCACTGTTTGCTGACGACGGCGGCAACGGTGACCATTGCTTGATCGGTTTCCACGACATACTTCGCGGCATCGTAAAACCGCAATGCGGTCAGCACCGAGAGTACGCTCATCACGCCATCGATCGTGCCTTGCTGCAAAGCGGGCAGAACCTCGCCAAGCGGCATCGGCACCGCAGTGGCTCTCACCGCCTTCAGTTGGTCTGTTTGTATCGGCGAGGCGAGCACGCGGATCTTCTTGCCTTCGAAGTCGGCAAGTTTCTCGATCTTGGTACGCGTGTTGAAAATGGTTGGTCCGCTGACGAAGAGGCCGATGCCCTTCAGTCCCTTGTTGGCGCCGAGCGCGAGAAAGGCCTTGTTGAACCCGCTGTCCTGAATGGCGCGGTTGGCATGGGCCATGTCCTTGAACAGACCTGGGGCGCCGAGCACTTCGAAGCGGCTATCGACGCCGGCGAGGAACTCCGGCGGTCCGACAAAAGCCTGGATCGAGCCGAATTGCGTGCCTTCGATCATGCGCGGAATCGAGCCGAGCTGACTCGCCGGATAAATCTCGACCTTGATTTGTCCGCCGCTGTCAGATTCGAGAATGCGCTGGAAGATTTTCATCCACTCGTGCTGCACATCGTTCAGCGTCGGTGTACCGACCTTCATCGTCACAGGAGCGGATTGCGCCGACAACAGCGATGGTGCCGCAAGCAACGAGGCGACGCCGGCGCTCGTTGCGAGGAAGCCACGCCGTGTGATTGTTGGCATCTTCTTCATGTAACCCCCAAAGTCGTTATCGATCGCTAGAATGTCGTCGAGATTTTTTTGCTTTTGCAAATTTGACGCCAAGATATGACTTGGCGCCGATCGTTCTCAAAAAAACTGGATTGCAAGCATGCAGGTGTAAGCGAGTAGAGTGTTGTGCGCGCAATGATGCGCATGGCCGTAAGTCACTGATCGTTGTTTGCTGTTACGACGTCGCGCGATGGCGTCGCCGAGACACAGCATGAGTCGTCGCACAGACAAGCCGCAGCTACCCAACGACCGATATGATCGATCGCAGGATGTGTCGCTCGCGATGTTGTCGGCGATGGTAGGCAGGCAGGAAAGGACGCTGACGGCGTACCTGTCTCTGCCAGATCCGCTAACCGCGCTTTGCTACTTCGTCATGCGTGAGGCCGCCGACGCGGGCATTGAGCCGCGCACCGCTGGCCAGGCAGAAGATGATCGCGATTTCGTCGGGCATCGGCGTGTCCTGCAGCGACAGGGTCACGCCATCGTAATGCGAACGGACATAGACGTCGTCGACATGGTTCATGGGAATGTCGATCAGCTGACCGGGCGAGCCGAGTTTCACCATCGACGAGATCCATGCCTTGCCGCAACCGAGCGCATCGCGGATCGGATTGGCATAAGCGGTCGTTACCAGGGCGCTTGCATGTTCCGCTTCGCCAAGCAGGCCGACCAGAGCGCCCTTACCATAGCTCTGTGCCTTGTAGGTGCCGAGCGCATCGAGCGCCATCTGCGCCATGGTCTTGCCGAGGCCGACGCTGGCCTCTACGAGAGGGCTGAGATCTTCAACGTAGCGGCCGAGATAGGGGTTCTCGAGGACAGTCACCACGGCGACCTTGCGGACGGGTACTTCGACCCGACGACCCGCCAATTCGCTCTTGTCTTCAACGATCGAATAGGAGCGGCGAATATTCAGATTCATTTCGATTGGCTTTCGAATGCTTGACACTGGCTGATCGAGAGCTAACACTTCGTCAGACAATCTGTCAATCAGGGCTTCAGCATATGCAAATCAAAGGCCAAGCCGTTCTGTTTTCGGAAATGACGCCGGGACCGGACTTCGTCGATCGCTTCCACAACTGGTACGATACGCATCATATTCCGGTGCGGATGGCGTGCCCCGGCTTTGTCAGCGCGCAGCGTTACAAGCGGCAGGATACCGAGGGTTATCTCGCGGTCTACGAGATGGATGATGTCGGGGTGCTGTCCCGCGATGCCTATAAAGTAATCAAGAGTCAGCCGTCGGAAGAGACCGCATGGATGTTGGCCAATGTGACCGGTTTCACCCGCTACCTTGCGGGCGAGACGTCGGTGAAGTCGCAGGAGGCGCCGGATTCGACGCTGGATGCCGCCGTTCTTTATGCGGTCAGCTTCAATGTTCCTGCCGAGGCAGCGGCCGAATTCGATTCCTGGTATGAGACCGAGCACATTCCCTTGTTGATGGAGTGCCCGGATTGGCTGATGGTGCGCCGGATGCGCGTTGCCGATGGCGTTCCCGAAACGTATACACATATGGCTTTGCATTATTTGGCCGACTCGAAGGCTCTGCAGTCTCCGGCGCGTGACAAAGCGCGCAAGACCGCCTGGCGGGACAAGCTGGCCAAGAACGACTGGTTCAAAGCGAGCTACACCGTGTTCGACCGTGTAGGACAGCGGCATCTCGGAAGACGATAGCGGAAGACGATAGACAATGGCCACGCCCAATCTCCGGATATCTCCCAAAACCGTTCAGCAGCAGATCGTGGAGAAGCTTCGGGGAGCGATCATCGAGGGCGTCTTCAAGCCGGGCGATCGGCTCATCGAGGCTGATCTGTGCGAAATGCTCGGGGTCAGCCGGCCGTCGATCCGCGAGGCGCTGCGCAGCCTTGAAGCCGAGAAGTTGGTCGAGATCATTCCGAACCGGGGTCCGCAGATCCCGGTTCTGACCGCCGAGCATGCTACCGAAATCTACCAGATGCGTGCGTTACTCGAAGGCGAGGCGGCGTTCATTGCCGCCAAGAAGGCGACGCCGGACGACCTCAAGCTCATGCGTGCGTCGCTGGCCGCTTTCGGCAAGGCCGTTCGCGCGCATGACATGAAGATCGAGGTCGCGACCACCGCTGAATTCTACGGTCATATCCTGCGTATCTGTGGCAATCGCATCATCGAAGAGACGCTGAACGGTTTGCTCGCCCGCATCAATTTCCTACGTGGGCGTTCCATGTCGCGGCCGGGCCGCGCCAAGGTCAGCCTGCAGGAAATGAAGGCGATCTTCGAGGCGATCGAAGCGCGCAACGGATCTGCGGCACGCACGGCAGCCGTTCGACATGTCGAGAACGCGCATCGCTCGGCCAATGCCGTCTACGAGCAGCTGAATGCCAAAGAAGATAGCGCTGCCTGACGCATGATGAGTGCGCGTTCTTCGTCAATAATATCCAGTTCTTTTCGTTTAGATATCCGCCGCTATCGGCAGCGCGCTACAGCAAGTCTGTGACGTGATTGCATCGATGTCAGGCGCATTGCTCAATCGGCATGCATGCCTGCAAAAGCTCCTTCGGCCTGATTGACATCTTTGTCTGACAATCTTAACGTCAGATGTGTTCTTGAGGGGCTGAGAAGATCTGCATGGGAGCGTTGGATCAGGAGCTGACGATGACGGGGCTTTTTCGCCTCGCAAGGCGTCGACTCGAACCCGATGTTGCAGACTATTTGTTCGGCGGCGCCGAAAGCGAAGCGACGATCGCGCGCAATCGTCTCGCGCTCGATAGCCGCGAATTCCTGCCGCGTGTGCTGCGTGATGTCTCAAGGTTATTCACCAAGCGCAGCTTTTTCGGTCGCGACATGGCCTTGCCCGTGCATCTGGCACCGATCGGTTCGCTCAGCCTGTTCGACAAGGATGCGGCGCTCGCATCTGCGATCGCGGCCGCCGAAGCGAATGTTCCTATGTTCGTCAGCATCATGGCTCAGCCGTCGCTTGAAAATCTGGTGCGCCAGTCGCCGGCAACGACCCTTGTGCTGCAACTCTATATGCGCGGCGATCGCAACTGGCTGGATGATACTGTGCTACGTGCGGAGAAGGCCGGTTGCGCGGCGCTCTGCATGACCGTCGATTCCGCCGTCTATGGTCGCCGCGAGCGCGATCTCATCAACGGCTTCTCATCTGCGGCCGCCGTCGATCGTGTCAATTTCACCGATCGCCATGACGTTCAGATCACCCGCGAGCAGGCTGCGCTGAGCTGGGACACGATCGCCTGGCTGCGCCGTCGCACCGATCTGCCATTGATCCTGAAGGGCGTGATGACCGTGGAGGACGCGCTGCTCTGCGTCGAGCATGGCATCGATGCCATCTATGTCTCCAATCACGGCGGGCGCCAGCTCGATCATACGGCGGCAGCCCTCGATCAGCTCGAAGGTATTGCAGCAGCCGTGCGCGGCGCTTGTCGCCTGTTCGTCGATGGCGGGTTTTTGCGCGGCACCGATGTGCTGAAAGCGCTGGCGCTGGGCGCGGACTTCGTCGGCTTCGGCAAGCTGCAAGGAGTAGCGCTCGCGGCCGGCGGCGCCGACGGCGTGTCACGCATGCTGACCATCATGGGCAACGAGATCCGCACGTCGCTGGCCTTGCTGGGCTGTCCCGATATCGACGATCTCGGGCCCTCGTATCTGCGGCGCGCCGCACCCGTTTCTGTTCCTCACTTATCACATCACCCTTGAACTGCGCTTCGCCTCATTCCGAGCGACAGCATTTGAGAAAGAAAGCACTGGACGATGAAAGATATTGAACGCCCCAACGTCACGCCCTCGAATGCTGCTGAGTATGGCAGCGACGTTGCGGCCCAGATGCTTCGTCAGCTGGATATCCCCTATATCGCGCTGAATCCCGGCGCTAGCTATCGCGGTTTTCATGACAGCCTCGTCAACAATCTCGGTAACGAGACGCCGCAGATGTTGCTGTGCCTGAACGAAGACCACGTTGTCTCGATTGCCCATGGTTATGCCAAGGTCACCGATAAGGCGATGGCCTGTGTGCTGCATTCCAATGTCGGACTGCTGCACGGTTCGATGGGCATTTTCAATGCTTGGTGCGATCGCGCACCGATGATCGTGGTCGGAGCCACTGGCCCGGTCGCTCCGGAAAAGCGCCGCCCGTGGATCGACTGGATCCACACCGCGAAGGACCAGGGCGCATTGCTGCGCGATTTCATCAAATGGGATGATGAACCGCGCTCGCCGCACGGCATCGTCGAAGCCTTCCTCCGCGGCTCGCAGCTTACCAACAGCCAGCCTACGGCGCCTGTCTATATCTGTCTCGATGCCGGCCTGCAGGAGCAGAAGCTGGACGAGCCGATGACCGTGCCTGCCACGACGCGCTATCTGCCCGCCAGCCCGCCGCGCGCGCGCGCAGAGGACATCGAAGCCGTGGCCGAGCTGCTTGCCAATGCCAAGAACCCGTTGATCCTGTTTGGTCGCGGCCTGCGCAGCCAGGAAGCCTGGGATAATCGCGTCAAGCTGGCCGAACTCGCCGGCGCATCGGTGATGACATCGGTGCGTGAACGCGCTGCGTTTCCGTCCGAGCACAAGCTGCATGTGGTGCCGCCGTTCTACTGGCTCAGCCCGGCTGCCAAGGAGATCGTCAAGAAGGCCGACGTCATCGTCTCGTTCGATTGGGTTGATCTCAACGGCTTCCTGCTGCAGATCACACGCAAGACCGACACCTATCCGGCCAAGATCGCGCATTGCACGCTGGATGCCAGCTTGCATCGCGGATGGAGCATGGACTATTTCGCGCTGCCGCCGGTGGACGTGCCGGTGGTCGCCGGTCCCGACGGTTTTGTCGAGGACGTGCTCGCGGCGCTCGACAAGAAGCTCGGCGGCAAGAGCAAGTGGACTGGCGACAACCGCAACACCGCGCCGGTACCGGCCTATACGGACAATGCCGAAACCGAAATGGGTCCGCGCGACATCGAAGTGGCGCTTGCCAAGGTGCGGGGCGACCAGACCTTCACCCTCGCCCATGTCACCATCGGCTGGGCCGGCGACGTCTACAAGTTCCGCGATCCGCTTGATTTCATGGGGCATGATGGCGGAGCCGGTCTTGCAGCCGGTCCGGGCCTCACCGTCGGCGTCGCGCTGGCACTGAAGGACCAGAATCGTCCGGTGGTGTCGGTGCTCGGTGATGGCGACTTCATGCAGGGCGTTTCGGCACTCTGGACCGCAGCTCACTACAAGATTCCGGCGCTGTTCATCGTCAGCAACAACCGCTCGAACTTCAATGACGAGCTGCATCAGGAAGCGGTCGCCAAGATGCGCGGTCGTCCGCCGGAGAACCGCTGGATTGGTCAGCGGATCGCCGATCCCGAGCTCGATCTCTGTGCCATGGCACGTGCCCAGGGCGTCGAAGCCGAAGGTCCGATCAAGACGGCGAGCGAGCTTGAAAAGGCGATCGAGCGCGGTCTTGCCGCGGTTCGCGCCGGCAAGCCCTATTTCATCGATGCCCATGTCAAGCCGGGCTATTCCAATCCTCCGCTGTCGCGTGGCGAGTAAGATCGCCAGGTCAGCAGTTTCCAGGAGATTTGCATGAGCAAGAACAACACCAAGTTCTATATCAATGGCGAGTGGGTCGATCCCATCACGCCGAATCTGTTCGATGTCATAAATCCCGCGAATGAGGAAGTCGCGGGCCAGATCAGCCTCGGCAGCGCGGTCGATGTGGATCGCGCCGTGAAAGCGGCGCGTGCGGCTTTTGCCTCGTTCTCGCAGACGACCAAGCAGGAACGCCTCGATCTGCTCGCCAGCATCGTCGCTGCCTTCGAACGTCGTTTCGACGAGATCGCTGAAGTGATCACCGCGGAGATGGGATCGCCGCTGTGGTTCGCAAAAACCGTTCAGGCCGACACCACACTGGCGCATTTCAAGCAGGCCATCATCACGCTGAAGGACTACGACTTCGGCCACATGATGGGAACGACCCGCATCGTGCGCGAGCCGATCGGTGTATGCGGCTTCATCACCCCGTGGAATTGGCCGATCAACCAGATCGCGTCGAAATTCGCACCGGCGCTCGCGGCCGGCTGCACGGTGGTGACAAAGCCGAGTGAAGTCGCGCCGCTGAGCGCGATCCTGCTCACTGAAGTAATGCACGAGGCGGGGCTGCCGAAGGGCGTATTCAATCTCGTCAACGGCGATGGCCCGACGGTGGGCGAGGCGATCTCCGCACATCCGGATATCGACATGGTGTCCTTCACCGGCTCGACCCGCGCCGGCATCATGGTGGCGAAGACCGCGGCCGAGACCGTCAAGCGCGTGCATCAGGAGCTGGGCGGCAAGTCGGCGAACATCATCGTTCCGGGCGCCGATCTTTCCAAGGCCGTGCCGGCCGGTGTGCTGCGCTCCTTCACTAATACGGGACAGTCCTGCCAGGCACCGACCCGCATGCTAGTCCACAAGGACCAGATGGACGAAGCGGTGTCGCTCGCGGTGAAGACGGCCGAGGATGTGGTCGTTGGCGATCCGCTGGCGGAGGGCACCAAGCTCGGCCCGCTGGTCAGCAAGCTGCAATATGATCGCGTGCAGGCGCTGATCGAAGCCGGCCTGAAGGAAGGTTCGAAATGCGTTGTCGGCGGCGCTGGCCAGCCGGCTGGCCTCAACCGCGGCTACTATGTACGTCCGACCGTGTTTGCCTGGGTCGATCCGAAGGCGACCATTGCGCAGCAGGAGATCTTCGGACCTGTGCTGTCGATGATCGCCTACAAGGACGAGGACGACGCCATCCGCATCGCCAATGACAGCATCTATGGTCTGTCGGGCTATGTCTGGGCGGGATCGCTCGACGATGCACGTCGGGTCGGTGCGCGTCTACGCTGCGGTCGCGTCTATCTGAATGGCGCGCCGCACGGCAAGCTGCAGGACGTCGAAGCGCCGTTCGGTGGCTACAAGCAGTCGGGCAATGGTCGCGAGATGGGGCTCTACGGTCTTGAAGACTTTCTCGAGATCAAGGCTGTCATCGGTTACGACGTCGCCTGATTGTGACATGCGGGAAGGGCGCCGGTTGGCGCCCTTTTTGCAAGCTCAATCTTGTTGTTATTATTGCGAGAAGGATTTGAGATGCGCGTGAGGAGCCAGAAGGACTTTGCTTCCGGGCTGCTATTCCTGGCGTTTGGGGCGATCTTCGCCGTTCTGGCCCCAGGATATAATCTCGGCACCACCTCGCGGATGGGAGCAGGTTTCTTTCCGCTCATTCTCGGCATCGTGCTTGCTGTCATCGGGGTTGCCATCCTGATGCAGAGTCTTTCGGGCAGTGTGGATCGTATTGAAAAGCTCAACTGGCGCGCCTTGATCTGCCTGCTTGGCGCGATCCTGCTGTTCGGCGTGTTGTTGCGGCCACTCGGCATCATCCTGTCGCTGATCATTCTTGTGCTGCTTGGCGGATTTGCCAATCGCGATTTCAATTGGAGGGAAGGCATCCCGCTCGCGCTCTTCCTCGCTCTCTTGTGCGCGGCGCTGTTTGTATTTGCGCTCAAGCTTCAGCTTCCTCTCTGGCCAGCGCTGTAAGTCGCCATGGATATTCTTGCAAATCTCGGTCTCGGCTTCGGCGTTGCGCTGAGCGCGTCCAATCTCGCCTATTGTTTTACCGGAGTTCTGCTTGGCACGCTGGTAGGCGTGCTGCCTGGGCTCGGCCCGGTGGCAAGCGTGGCCATGCTGCTGCCGATCACATTCGTATTGCCACCGGAATCGGCACTGATCATGCTGGCCGGCATTTATTATGGTGCGCAGTATGGCGGTTCGACCACTGCGATTCTGGTCAACATTCCGGGCGAGTCTTCTTCAGTTGTGACGGCGATCGACGGCTACAAGATGGCGCGTATGGGCCGCGCCGGACCCGCGCTCGGCATCGCTGCAATTGGATCATTTTTCGCAGGCTGCGTCTCCACGATCGCGATAGCTTACTTCGCTCCGATCCTCACCGAAGTGGCGCTGCAGTTCGGGCCCGCCGAGTATTTCTCGCTGATGCTGTTCGGCCTCATCGCTGCGGTTGTGCTCGCGCGCGGATCGGTGATCAAGGCGATCGGCATGGTTGTGCTCGGCTTGCTGCTCGGGCTGGTCGGTACCGATCCGAATTCCGGCACGGCGCGCTACAGCTTCGGCGTTCCCGAATTGACCGACGGCCTCGGCTTCATCGCCATCAGCATGGCGCTGTTCGGCATTGCCGAGGTAGTGCGCAATCTGGAGAACAACCAGGATCAGGATATCACCGCACAACCGATCGGGCGTGCGCTGCCGTCCTGGGCTGACCTCAAGCTGTCGACGCCGTCGATCCTGCGCGGCACCATGCTCGGCTCGCTGCTCGGCGTGTTGCCCGGCGGCGGCGCGCTGCTGGCCTCCTTCGCGTCCTACATGCTGGAGAAGAAGGTCGCCAAGCCGCCGCGTCAATTCGGCCATGGCGATATCCGCGGCGTTGCCGGACCGGAATCCGCCAACAATGCCGGGGCGCAAACGTCGTTCATTCCGATGATCACCCTGGGCGTGCCGTCCAACCCGACCATGGCCCTGATGATCGGCGCGCTGATGGTGCAAGGCATCACGCCAGGGCCCTCGGTGATGACGGATCGCCCCGGCCTGTTCTGGGGGCTTATCGCCTCGATGTGGATCGGCAACTTGATGCTGTTGGTGCTCAACCTGCCGCTAGTTGGGATCTGGATCAAGCTATTGAAGATTCCGTATCGCCTGCTGTTTCCGGCGATCCTGGTGTTCTGCGTGATCGGTGTCTATTCATCGAGCAACAACTTGTTCGACGTTTATCTGCTCGTGGGGTTGAGCCTGCTTGGTTACATCTTCATCAAGCTAGATTGCGAGCCGGCGCCCTTGATCCTCGGCTTCGTTCTAGGCCCGATGATGGAGGAGAATCTGCGTCGCGCCTTGCTGATTTCTCGCGGCAACGCCTCCACCTTCTTGACGCAGCCGATCAGCGTTTCCTTCCTGATCGCCTCGGCGATCATGCTGGTCATCCTGATCGCGCCAGCCGTGCGCGAGAAGCGCGAAGAGGCACTACAGGAATGAGCCGGCGCCATCCGCCGTGTCGATCGGACAAGTAAAACAGAAAAGGGGCGCCGGTAGAACCGGCGCCCCTTGAGTTTGGGAGCTTCCCAGATCAGTCGAGCGAGACCGGCGGCAGGCTCAGGGCCTTGTCCACCAGCGCCCCGGCGCGCTTGAAGTCGTAGTTGCGGAACATGTTCATCTTCACGATGAAGGACGCGCCGCCGTAGAACTTCTCATACTGCTGATGGCGGTTGCCAAATTCGGTGCCGATGAAGTCCCATGCCAGGCGCATCAAGGCAACGCGTTCGCGGGCGCCCATCTTCGACGAGCGGTAGTAGCGCTCGATGTCCTTGGCGCCTTCCGCGTTGTCGAAGTCCTTGACCGACGACGGCAAAGTTATCATCGCAGCACCGGTCAGTTCACGCACGATGTCGATCATCCGCGGATTGATCTCGCTCTGCAGGGCCATCACGGCGTAGAGCATATTGCGGGCCGGCCAGAGCACGCCTTCGTCGTCGATGGTGGCCTGGGTCTCTTGCGACAGCAACATGCCTTCCACGATCGAGGCCAGCGCGGCCAGTTCACCCATCTGCACCATCACGGGCGGCACAGCGTCGTTGCCGGTGGCCTCGTTCATGCGCTTGGCCATGCCCAGCAGGAAGCGCAGCTTGGTGGCATAGCGGGTCTGGGCCTGATGGTTGCCATAGGCATGCGACGGCGCCATCCACCACTGGTTCCGGCACAGTTCGATGTCGCGATAGATGAAGACGTGCTCCCACGGCACGAACACGTCGTCGAGAACGACGAAGCTGTCGGTTTCGTCGAAACGGCTGGACAGCGGATAATCGAAGGAATTGTCGGCCTGGGTCGCGAAAGCGCGGCGCGAATACAGTTTCAGGCCCGGCGCGTTCATCGGAATGGCGACGCTGATGGCGTAGTTTTCGTCGCCCGGCTGGAGCGGGTGGATGCTGGAGAGGTGCAGGTAGTCGGCGAACACGCCACCAGTGGCCAGTTGCTGGCCGCCGCGCACGATGATGCCGCCATCCACTTCCCGAACGACGCCCGCATAGAGATCCGGCTCCGACTGGTTGGCCGCAGTCTTGCTACGGTCAATCTGCGGCGGGACGATCGCATAGGCGACATAGAGATGATGATCGCGGATATATTTGTAGAAGTTGACAACGCGCTCGGCATATTGCGGGCCGGACTTCGCGAAAACCGACGGCTTGGCCGCGTAGCCGGTGAAGAAGTTCGCCACGTGGTCGGGCGTGCGGCCCATCAGGCCGAACGACTGTTCGGCCCACATCTCGGCGGCCTTGCGCTTGTCGGCAAGATCGGCGGCGGTCTTCGGAATCTGGAAGCAGCGCAGCGCGCGGAAACCGGTCTCCGGTTCCACATAGGTCATCGCCTCGATATTTTCCGGCGCGAAAGCGAAGTCGTACAGCGAGGCGACCTGTTTGGCGCCCTGACGGAAAGCGGGATGCTCGCTCGGATCGGAAATGCGCTCGCCATCCACGAAGATGCTGCGTGGCGTGGCCTTCAGATGAGCGAGGTAATCGGCGCCGGTGCGATAGGCTCCGGGCTTGCTCGCGGCGGTCAGCTTGCCTGTCTGGATATTCATGCGTTCCTCCCTGGCGGGCGCGACCTCAGGATGGGGCCGCTAGAAAATATATGTACATAATGAATGTATTTTGTATGATGTCAATCGCGGAAGGTCGCCCGTTTGGTAGTCATATGCGGAGATGTTAGACAGCATGACGTCGATGTTCCCCGAACCAGTGATGAGATTTGTGGTCAAGAAGAGCGCCTCCCCCAAACGAGCAACAAACCAAGCGGCGACGACAGCCAAGGAGGCGCGCAGCCCCGCCAAAAAGGCTGCAACGCGCGCCGCCGCAGCGTCCTATGTGCCGCCGCTCACCATTTCGCGGGCTGATTTCCTCAAGGACGGCCACGACCGCGCCTTTCGTGACGGCCTTTATGTCATGGTGATGGCGCTCGATGGCCTGCTGCGCTGCCGCGACCAGTTCGGGCGTGCGCTCGGCCTCACCGGTAGCCAGTTCGCCGTGTTGATCGGGGCGGCATACCGGCAAGGACCGGACGGCGTCACGATCCGCGACCTCGCAGAGCATGTGCGGCTTGCGCCGCCGCATGTAACCACGGAGGTCAGCCGCCTGATCAAGATGGGGCTGCTCGTCAAGCGGCCGAACAAAGTCGATCGCCGCAGTGTGCTGGTCTCGTTGTCACCATCGGGCGAAACTGCTGTCGAGCAGGTGACGCCGATGGTGCGCGGGGTCAATGACGTGCTGCTTCAGAATATCAGCCACAGTGATTTTCAGGCCGTCGTCCGCGTCATGCGGCTGTTGATGGTCAATACGGATACGGCTTTCTCCGAACTGCATCGGGGTGGCATCCCGCGTGCAGGCAAGGTCGGCTAGATGACGTGTTTGAAAGATCCGCTTCTGGAAATCCGGAGATCGAATAATGACCGTTGATCCGCGTGCCTTTCGCAACGCGCTGGGCCTGTTTCCCACTGGCGTTGCCATCGTCACTACGCTTGCAGCCGATGGCGAGCGAATCGGGGCGACTGTCAGTTCGTTCAATTCAGTGTCGCTCGATCCGCCGCTGATCCTGTTCAGCATCGCGAATAACGCCAAGGCCCATAACGTTTGGGCAGCCGCGCAGCATTATGCGGTCAATATTCTCGCGGAATCGCAGAGCGAACTGTCGAATCGTTTTGCACGCGCCATGACCGACAAGTGGGATGGCGTTAAGGCCGCCACCGGTGCGCATGACGTGCCGGTATTTCCCGATGCGAGCGCCTGCTTCGAATGCGAAAGCTACGCCAAGCATGACGGCGGCGACCATCTGCTGCTGATCGGCCGTGTCGTCTCATACACGACCACGGCCAGCAGCAATCCGCGCCCGTTGCTGTTCTATCGCGGTCGCTATCGCGAACTCGATCCGGACCTTTCCATCGACACCCCGTCGGGCGTCGACTATCTCGTCCACGGCTGGTGAGCTTCAGATCACAGCCGGCGCCAGTTGAGTCCGGCCGCGGATCAGGTCGGATGCAAGCTCGGCGATCATGATGACGCCGCCGTTGATATTGCCGCCGGTCATGTCAGGCATGACGGACGCGTCGACGATGCGCAGGTTGCGTGTGCCGCGAACGCGCAGATCGGGCGTCACCACGGCCATTGCATCGCCATCAGAGCCCATGCGGCAGGTGCCGAGCGGATGGCGGACGGTACCGGCACTGGCGCGGATATGGGCATCGAGATCCATATCCGATGTGACCGACGGCAGTGGATCGATCTGCGCCTCGATATAGGACTTTAAGGCACGCTCTCGGGCGAGGCGCTCCACCAGCCGGACACCTGCTCGCAGCACCCGACGGTCCTGATCGGTCGCCAGAAACGCCTGGGTGATCCGCGGCGGCGCCAGCGGATCGCCCGATGCCAGCGTGATATGGCCACGACTTTCAGGGCGGAGCAGCACAGCGCGGCAGGCAAAGCCGTCGCGGAATGCGCGACGGAATGGCGGCAGGTACGGATCGGCCGTCAGCGGTGTCGCGCGAAAAAGCAACTGGATATCCGGCATCGTGGTGGCGAATTCAGTCTTTAGAAACGCCGTCCAGCCGCTCGGCAGATCCGTCGCAAAACCCTTTCCGAGCAGATAGGCGCGCGTCATCTCGCGTCCGATGCGGTCGAAGCGGAGCGCGCGCTGGAATGGACCGCCGTCGCGACGCGCAAATTCAAATCCGGCCTGCACATGATCCTGCAGATTGGCGCCGACGCCGGGCAATGAGGCTTTCACCGCAATATCATGCGTTGCCAGTTGCTTGGGATCGCCGAGGCCGGACAGCATCATCAGCTGCGGCGTCTTGACGCTGCCGGCCGCGACGATCACCTCGCGATCGGCATATACGGTCTTCTTCTCGCCGCCCTGGAGGAATTCCACGCCGATGGCGCGGTCGCCATCGATCAGGATGCGCAGGGCCTGTGCCTTGGTCTCCACCGATAGATTACGCCGATGCAGGACCGGACGGAGGTAGGCCGTCGCCGTGCTGGCGCGGCGTCCGCCACCGATGGTGGATTGCAGTCGCGCAAAGCCTTCCTGCTCGGCGCCGTTGTAATCCGCGGTATAGGAAAAGCCGGCGCTCTGTGCCGCATCGAAGCCGGCCTGCACCAGCGGATCGTTGTAGTTCGATAGCGTGGTCGCGAGCGGACCTCCGCCACCGCGATAGGTGTCGGCGCCGCCTTCCCACGTCTCTGCGCGGCGAAAATAAGGGAGAACGTGTCGGTATGACCAGTTAGGCAGGCCGGCTGCCGACCATCTTGCATAGTCGTTGCGATGGCCGCGTACATAGACCATGGCATTGATGGAGGATGAGCCGCCCATCACCTTGCCGCGCTCGCAGGGCAGGCGGCGACCGTCGAGCCCGGGCACAGGCTCGGTCACATACATCCAGTCATGCAGCCGGTCTGCGAGTAGTTTTCCATAGCCGAGCGGAATGTGTAGCAGCGGATCGCGATCCCATCCGCCTGCTTCCAGCATCAGGACATTGACGTCGCCATCCTCGCTTAGCCGATTGGCCAGCACGCAGCCGGCCGATCCACCGCCGATGATCACATAATCCGACTGCAAGTCTTTTCGCACTGCGGCGCCTCTAATTTGTTCACTCGACAATGATAATCAGATGATATTGTCTTACGATCTTAATGTCCAATTGTCGGGACAAATGGAGAGAGATGAATGTCCGAGATGCTGAAAGACGCGCGCCAACCGATTTCACGTCGCGCAATTCTCAAAGCGGGGGCGGCTGGAGCGGCGCTGACGATTGCTGCTCCCCATGTTGCTCGCGCGCAGGGCATTCCGCACATTCGCTATGCAACCGGTGGCGGCCTCGGTGCGAACGAGATCAGCACCGTGCATATGAGCGAATGGGGGCGCGCCAATCTGCTGAAGCGGAATGGGAAGGACTACATCCTTGATGTCACCTATACGCGTGGCACGCCGGAGGCTGCATCGCTGATGGCGGCAGGGCAGGTCGATCTCGCGACGCTGTCGCTGCCGGCTTTCGCGACGACCATCGCTCGCGGCGCCGTCCCGAACGGGGTGAAAGCGATCGCCGATAATTTTCAGGACGGCCGCGATGGCTTTGCCACCCAGGGCTTTTATGTGCTGGAAGACAGCCCAATCCGCAATGCTGCGGATCTCAAAGGCAAGACGGTGGCGGTCAATGCCTTCGGTACAGCCACCGACCTGCTGTTGCGCGTCGTTCTAAAGAAGAACAACATCGACCCGCGTAAGGATCTCAAGATCGTCGAAATTTCGTTTCCGAGCATCGGTGCGGCGATCCGCGAAAAACGCGTCGACGCTGGCGTACTCCCGCTTCCCTTCATCGCCAATGAGCGGGCCAAAGGCGGCATCCGCCAGATATTCAAGGGCAGCGATGCGTTTCCTCCCTATTCGGTCATCTTCCAGACGGCAACCAACGATTTCCTCAAGGCGCAACCTGCAGCGGTAAAGGCATGGCTTGCCGACTATGTTGATGGCCTGAAGTGGATCTACGATCCGGCCAACCGCCCCAAGGTCATCGAAGTCACTGCTGCGCTGACGAAGTCTGCGCCCGAAGTGATCGATGGTTTCTTCCTGACGAAGAGCGATTACTATCGTGACGCAACGGCCTGCATCAATCCAAGCCTGTTCCAGCCGGCTCTGGATGCGATGGCGAAGGAAGGTGTGATCGCCACGTCCATCGATGCATCGAAAGTGATCGACACGTCGTATCTTCCTTTTCCGTGCAGCAAGGGCTGACCCCCGCGTCGATCAAGCCTAACGCTCCGGCGCTCGGCGCCGGGGCGTATCTGCGCATGGTCAGTTGCCGGCCGTTAGACAGAATTGACCATCTGGAACGGGCCAAGCTGTTCCGTCAGCCAGTTTGTGAAGTGCTGCACGACTGGACGGACCGCCTTATCGGGCGTGGAGACGACATAAGAGCTTGTGGTCAACGGAAGCCGGATATCGAACGGCGCGATCAATGTGCCGGCTTCGATCTCCTTGCTCACCACGGATGTGCGTCCCATTGCAACGCCGAGCCCCTGTATCGCCGCCTGCATGGTAGCGTAGAGCTGATTGCAAACGATACCGTTGTGAAGCGTAACGTCCTTTGCATTTGCAGCCTCCAGCCATTGCGGCCAGTCGTCGCCAAGGATCTGGGAAGCGGTGCGGATGATGGCGTAGCCTTCCAGATCCTTCGGCTTCTTCAAGCACCTGCCTCTGCTCAACAATGCCGGGCTACATACCGGAAAACTCTCGTCGTCGCCAAGGCAGAGAAGCGAGACGAAGCCGCGCCATTGGCCCGTACCGTATCGGATGCCGACGTCGTAGTCGTGACGCTCCAGGTCATCGAAAGACGGGATCGTCGCGAGCCGGAGTGCGACATGCGGGAATGCGCGTCGGAAAGCGGGGAGCAGCGGGATCAGATAGTTGAGGCCGAAATTGACGTGGGTTGCGATCGAGAGCGAATTCTCGTTCTGGCCATCGATGATGCGGGATGTTGCGATCGAAATCGATGCCAGCGCCTCGCGCACGGTCTCGAGATATTCGTGTCCCCATTGTGTAAGGCGAATACTTGTCGTGTCGCGATCAAACAGCCGAGCACCGACAAACTCCTCGAGGGCCTTTATGCGGTGGCTCACCGCCGTCTGCGTGATGTTGAGCTCCATCGCCGTGCGGGTGAAACTCAAATGACGCGCGGCCGCTTCGAATGCGAGCAGGTATCCGACCGATGGAAGATAGCGATTATGCATCAGGCCGTCCTGTTAGTGGGCAATGCGGGTCGTGTGAGTATGCAGTCATTAAAAATTTTCATGACGCGTAGAATAATTCTCGTTTCCCACGAGCGCAATCGCTCAGGCACGCTGACAGCATTGCAGCTCGGGAGGATGTTCTATGGAAATCTATGCCGGAAAATCGGCGGACTTGAAGGAAGGCGATCGCACGCTCGTCGAACACAAGAGTCAGCAGATCGGCGTGCTCCGCGCGAAGGGCGCGATCCACGCCTTCTTGAATCTCTGCCCGCATCAGGGCGGACCCGTTTGCGAGGGCGTGCTCGTGCACAAGCCCGAAGAGATCATCGCGGAAGATCGCACCTATCAGGGCATGCGTTTCAGCGAGGATCTGCATCTGGTGTGCCCATGGCATGGCTGGGAGTTCAACGTTGAAACGGGGCGCTGTGCCGGCGACGGCAAGCATGCCATCCGCAAGTTCGACATCGTCGAGCGCGAGGGAGAGATCTATGTCGTTGTATGACACGAGCGTTGCTGTTGATCGCCTGCCCATGCCGGAATCGTTGGATTGCGCCCGCGCCATCGAGCTGATCGAAGAACTGACAGCCGTCATGCGCGAGATCGACGCCAATAGCGAAGTCGCGCAGTTTCCGGTCGAGGCATTGCAACAGTTGTTCGGTGCTGGAGTCGGAATGCTTGCTGCCAAGTTTGACAGCGGCGAGCAGTGCCTGCCACTGCCGATGGGTGCCGAAGTCAGCGCCACGGCGATCATGGTAACGGCCACGGGGCTGTTGAAGTCGGCCAATCTCGAATTGTTCGAGCTCGGCATGTGGCAATCCTGGTCTGGTACGCGGTGAGGGTATGGTGATGGAATTTCGTTCGAGCGCTCCCGAATACAACATGCCTATGGACGGGTTTGACACCCGCCGCCATCTCTCCAACGCGCGCAAGCAGGCCGTCGATCGCGGACTGGATGACGTCTTGATCGTTGATGTTGACTGCCACCACTACGAGACTGACAATATCGTTCAGGTTCTCGAATATGTGGAGAATGAGCCGCTCAAGCAGGTGATGATGAACACGCTCAAGACCAAGAGTGTGTCCGCATTGCTGTATGATCAACCGGGCTATCAGGATCTCGGTGGCCGGGTCACACGCTATTTCGGTCGCAAGACCGAGAAAACCGTCGGCGTCGGTGCCGCTCGTGACGCCGAGCAGGCGATGAGCTGGATGGACTCGCTCAGCGTCGATTATGCGTGCCTGTTCCCCACACCGATGCTGTTCCTCGGCCTCCATCCGCAGGCGGAAGTCGAGACGCAGATGGCCAAGGCCTATAACCGCTGGATGATCGAACGGCTGATGCCGCTCGATTCACGGATCAAGACCATGCTCTATCTGCCCTTCAACGATCCTGAAGCGACCTATCAGATGATCAAGGAGTATGGTGGGCGCAAAGGTGTGATCGGCTTCATGGTGGTGTCCACCCGGTACAAGGGGGTCTACGACAACGCCTATATGAAGTCTTATCGCCTGCTTGAGGAGATGGGGCTGCCGCTCGCCTTCCACGGCTCCTATAACTGGACCGACCAGATGATGGCGACGACCAATCGCTTCATCACGGCGCACGCGCTTGGCTTCACTTTCTTCAACGCGGTTCATTGCGCGAACTGGGTGGTGAATGGTCTTCCGGAGCGCTTCCCGAAGCTGAAGGTGATCTGGATCGAATCCGGCATTGCCTGGGTGCCATGGTTGATGCAGCGCCTCGACAACGACTATCGGATGCGGACATCGGAGTGTCCGGCTCTGAAGAAGCTGCCGAGCGACTACATGCGCGACATGTTCTACACCACCCAGCCGATGGAGATGGTGAACAATATGGAGGCACTCGAGCTGACCTTCAAAATGATCGATGCGAAGACGCAGCTGCTCTATTCCTCGGATTATCCTCATTGGGACATGGATCTTCCGAGCACGATCTGGGACCTGCCGTTTCTCGACGAACAGGCCAAGCGCAACATTCTCGGCCTCAACGCGCAGCGCCTGTTCAATATCGATACGTCCGAGCGGTTCCCGAACCATCCACAACCTCCGCACTGGCATAACAGCTGATGTCGGATATCCGGCTCCAGGAGACAGCATGACCACGAATGTCGCGCGCATCAGCTTCTTCGAGCGCTGGCTCGATCCGATCGCCGAGCAGATGCTCGGCGATCAGCCATCGATCGAGTTGACGCGGCTGAGCTATGCCGATCCGGAGCCGGATAATTGGGATAATCTGAAGCGGGCGCATGGTTATCAGGCATCGACACGGGGGGATATGCATGCGCCTTGGTTTGCTGACGCCGATCTGATCGGTCGATGCACGAATTTGCTGGCGATTTTCTCCAGCGGAGCAGGCTTTGACGTGATCGATGTCCCCGCCTGCACAAAGGCTGGCATCGCTGTTTGCAATCAGGCCGGTTCGAACTTCGAGGCTGTTGCCGAACACACTCTTGGTTTCGTATTGGCTTTGTCGAAGCGTATCGCAGTTACCGATAAAGGATTACGCCGCAGCGCGCCGGTAGATCGCTATGGCCATATCGGGCGCGATATCCAGGGCAAGACCATCGGCCTGATCGGCCTGGGGTTTGTCGGCACGCGAGTCGCAGAGCTTTCTCGGGGTCTGTTTGGCATGACGGTGCTTGCCTATGATCCTTATCTCGATGCCACTGAGGTCACGCGGCGCGGTGCGCAGAAAGTGACATTTCAGGAGTTGCTCGATCGATCGGATTTCGTCTCTGTGCATTGCCCGCGCAATGACGAGACATTCGGCATGATCGACGCGACGGTGCTCGGTGCGATGAAGCGCTCGGCATACCTTATTTCCACTGCGCGGGGCGGGATCGTTCGCGAGGACGATCTGGAAGCGGCTCTGGCCCGCGACCTGATTGCCGGTGCGGCGCTTGATGTGTTTCTTAAGGAGCCGCCGCCGTCGGATCACCCTCTGCTGGCTTTCGACAATTTCATCGCCACGCCGCATATAGCGGGAATGACGGACGAAGCCCTGCGCGAAATGGCTGCGTCGGCAGCGCGGCAATGGATCGCATTGTTCGATGGTCGAGTCCCGAAGCATCTCGTAAATCCCGAAGTGTGGCCGCGCTTCAGCGAGCGTTTCGCGAAGGAATTCGGAATGCTGCCTGCGGCGCTGCAAACGAGATAAGAGGCAACGTTGGGATCAGTATCGCTCAACCGCACAACCAAAGACGAGAGGTTTTCCGATCTGGAGCAGGTGTCTGAAGAACGGCTGCTTTGGGATGTGCTTTCGCTCAGCGTCGATCTGATGCGTCTGTCCGAATTGTGGGGCAAGAGAATCGGTGTGAGCGGGTCGCAATGGATGATCCTGATGGCGATCCGTCAACTGGGTCATGGTCCTGGCGTTCCGGTAAAGGAAGTTGCTGCGTTTCTCAATGCGGACGCGTCTTTCGTGACGACACAGTCGAAGATCCTTGAGAAGCTGGACCTGGTCGAGCGTATCCAGTCGATGCAGGACCGTCGCAGTGTTTTGATGTCGCTGACGGCGAAGGCCAATGAGCAGCTGGCGTCGCTGGCGCCGAGTATGGCGCGCCTGCAGGATTTCGTTCGCACCGAATTGGGCGATGACGAAGTCTGCATATTGTCGGAAGCGATACTGCGTCTGAGGAATCGTCTCGACAAAGCGGTGCTACTGGTCGCGTCCGGCGCTTAGCCATCATGTCATCGCGGGGTTGGTTGCGCGCTTTTCTGCAAAGAAAGTGTACGATCTCTGATGCGATCTGGCGCACTCTGCTTGCCCGAAGTGCAGCATATGATCTGTGTATCGATTGCAGATAATGCCTGCAGAAATAACATTTTTCCCGCGTTGAGTTGCAGACACGTTACGCCGGAAAGCTACGTCAGAGCATGTCTCCATGTCATTCCGTTGTTGCGATAGCAGCGCGGCGTCGATCATATCGAGGACATGCGGTGCAGATGTTCTGCGGCGCCGATGCATCGAGATACTCCACTGCAAGATGCAGGGAAGACAATAGTTCGATCGTATCGACCGCGTGCTCGTCATTTTCCGCGAGGAAGGCGTCTGGGCTTCTGTTTATGGAATTTAGGGGATCGAAATGAATCTGATGAAGACTACAATCTTGAGCACGGCGGCAAGCTTGGCTGTGATGTCCGGTGCGCTCGCTGCGGACCTGCCCGTCAAGGCCAAGGCCGTTGAGTATGTGAAGGTCTGCTCGCTATACGGTGCAGGATTCTACTACATCCCGGGTACCGATACCTGCATCAAGATCGGCGGCGCGATCCGTCTCGACACCACGTTCAACGGCAACACCTATGACGCACCGTTCTGGCAGGGCGGCGCGGGCGGCAACGATCTCTGGACCAAGGACTATTTCGCGACCCGTCAGCGCATCAACCTGACCACCGACACGCGCACCGCCACCGAATACGGTGTTGTCCGCACTTACGCCAACATGCAGTTCGATTTCAGCCAGAACCGTGAATCGATCGCCGGCGGCTTCGCCGAAGTCGATTACGCCTTCATCCAGTTCGCGGGCTTCACCTTCGGCAAGGCCGTGTCGCAGTTCGATCCCCAGTGGGCGCTGTCGAAGCCGACCATTTCGTCGGGCTTCCTGGCCGGTTCGAACAACACCACGGGTATGCCGCAGCTCGCTTACACGGCATCGTTCGGTAACGGCCTGTCGGGCACGATCTCGCTGGAGAATGCATCGCCCTATCGCAATGCCGGTCTCTATAACACGTCGAACTTCATCGTCGGCCCGGGTTCGAGCAGCTACCTGAACTATATCTACGGCGTGTCGTCAGCAACCTTCCTCGGCAATTCGTATGGCGGCAACCACATTCCTGACATCGTCGGCAATCTCCGCCTCGATCAGGCCTGGGGTACGCTGCATCTCGGTGCCGCGATGCACACGATCACGCCTGGCTTCTACGGCGCCAACGCCGCCACCGGTCATGCGGATGATTCCTACGGCTTCGCGATCAACGGTGCCGTCGAGTTCAAGAATCTGCCGACCGGAGCCGGCGACAGCCTGAAGCTGGAAGCCACATATGCCCGCGGCGCGGCGAAGTACGCCATCACCGGTGGCACGACCGATACTCAGGGCGGCGGTCGCTTCGCCAAGTTCAGCGGCAATACAGTCGGCTTCGGCTATGTGCTCGACGGCGTGTATGGTCAGGGCGGTCAGATCCAGCAGAGCGAAGCCTGGTCGGTCGTCGGCTTCTACGAGCATTACTGGAACCCGGCCTGGCGCACCTCGCTGTTCGGTAGCTATAGCTCGATTTCATATGGCGATGGCGGCAATGCGCTCCTGGCAGCGGCCTTCAGCCAGGCGGGCGGTCGTCTCGGAACGGCCAACGCGGCCAACCCGACCGGCACCAATGCTGGATACCTGCAGAACACCACGGGCAATTTCGATTTCGCCATCGCGCAGATCGGCACCCGTACTGCGTGGACCCCGGTCCGGAACCTGACCCTGTCGGCTGAATTCACCTACAGCCGTATGGAGCAGAGCCTTGGCGGCCAGTATGTCGGCAATGTCGGCGGCCGACCGGCGGGGCAGACCTACCAGATCCAGAACCAGAACCTCTATAACGGCTCGGTCCAGATCCTGCGGTCGTTCTGATCGCTGCACCCAGCAACATCAATTGTGTTGCGCGTGCCTCCGGCAATGCCCTGCCGGAGGCATTTTCTTTTCTGTGGCGCCATTGGCGCGGAGTTCGAACTGGTAGCGACGACGCGCCGGGTCTATCAAGTTATCTTCGCGCGAGTTGCCGCGATCCCAGGGCCCTGTTTGAGCGAAAGCCGTCCAGCACATGATCGAAACCCAACGCGTGTCGTGGCGCGATACCAATGGCTCGTCGCATAGCTATACGTTTCGCGCCTATATGACCGAGGTCGCGCAGGCCCGTTATGTCATTCGCAAGGTCCAGATGATCATCGATGGCTGCGCGCGCGATGCAGGGCTCGGCCCGCTTGAGCATCAGGCGCTGATCCAGATCTATGGTGCGAAGGGAGGTGCGCTTCCGGTAGGTCAGCTTGCCGAACGCCTGAATGTCGCTCCCGCGCTCGCGTCACGCTTGGTGCAGCAACTCGATGCCGCCGGGCTGGCCACGCGCGCGCCTGCGGAAGAGGACCGTCGCACAATGCTGGTGCGTGCCACCGAGGCTGGCGAGCGCGGCCTTTACGACATCGTCGAGCGTGCACATGCGCAGGTTGAGAGATTCCGCTTCGGTGCCAGTGCACGCGAACGCGCGGCCGCCCACGAAATCATTGCGTTCTATGTGGGCAGCCCGGAGAGCTAGCCGCCGTGCGGCTGTTACATATTGCTGCCGCTCGGCGGCAGGTGATCGAGCGCCTCCTGCAGCGAGATTACATCCGCATATTTCTGCTGAAGGTCGAACAGGTTTGCTTCATGCGGGCCGGTGGCCCGATCGCCGACGCAGTCGCGCACCACCATGGGGCGATACCCGGAGCACATGGCGTCTACCGCCGATGCCCGCACGCAGCCGCTGGTGGTGCAGCCGGTGATGATCAGCGTGTCCACTCGCTTGGTCGCCAGCCAGCTCGCCAGGCCCGTTTCGAAGAAGGCCGAGGGATATTGCTTGTCGATCACCAGTTCGCCGGGTTGCGGCGTCAATTCCGGCACGATCTCGACATTGCTATTGTCGGTGGTGAGTAGGTTGTTGCCGGGCAGCTTGATATTGAACAGGCCGAAATTGCTGCCGTCCGGTGCGTAGGTGTGTCGCGTAAAGGCGATAGGGATGCTGGCCTTTCGCGCGGCGGCGAGCAAGGTCGCAGTATGAGTTACCGCATCCTGGATATTGCCGCCGCCCAGCACGGCGGGATCGACAAAGCCGCGGGTGAAGTCGATCATCACCAGCGCGCTCGACGTGCCAAAGCCGAGCTTCTGGCCAAAGCCTTGTCGCTGATACACCGCGGTTTCCGATTCCGTCATCTTACCCTCCGTTTATGCATTGACGCTCGCGCCCAGATATATAACTTAAGTTACATAACAAGTCAGGTTGTCTGACAATAGAATCAGAAAGTCCATCGTCTTTTCCGGCGAACCTGGCGTGGATATGAGGGCAGTCGAATGAACGTCATCGGGAATGTGCTGGTGGCCGGTGGCGGCGTCGGTGGTCTGTCATGCGCGCTGGCTTTCGCCCAGCGCGGCGTCGAAGTCACGCTGATCGAGCGGCAGCCGAATTTCGACGTGCCTGGCGTCGGGCTCGGCCAGCCGGCCAATGCGCTGCGCGTCTATGACAAGCTCGGTCTGCTCGCCGATGTGCTCGATGCCGGTTATGTCTATGACCACATGAGCATCTTCGATGCTGATCACAATCTGATCGCCGCGCACAAATTCCTGCTGGGTGACCATCGCGTGCCGCCAGTCTGCGCGCTTCGTCGATCTGATCTGCATCGCATCCTGCTCGGCGCGGCTGAGCGTGCGGGCGTCAAGATAAAATTCGGCTGCCAGGTTACGCAGATCGATGATGCCGCAGGCGATCGAGTCGATGTCATCCTGTCCGATGGCAATCACGGCAGCTTTGATCTGATGATCGGCTTCGATGGCATCCGCTCGACCGCGCGACTACATGTGGTCGGCACCATGTTTCGGCCGAAGCCGTGCGGAATAGGCGGTTGGCGGATCCAGGTGCCGCGCGTGCCCGAGGTGACCGGTATGGAATTCATGCAGGGCCTCGGTGGCAAAGCGGGCGCGATGCCGATCACCAAGGATCTGATGTATCTGTTCAATATCAGGCCGGAGCCCATCGACGCGTTCTACGATCGCGCAACTTTCGCGGATATGTTGAAAGAGCGTCTCGCGCAGTTCGGGGGCTATGTCGCGGAGATCAGTACAGGGCTGAATGCCAAATCCGATATCGTTTATAGTCCGATCGAGCCGATGCTGGTACCGTGGCCGTGGCATCGCGGCCGCGTTGTAATAGGCGGCGATGCGGCCCATGTCGTGCCGCCGCATCTCACACAGGGCGCGGCGATGGCGGTCGAGGATGGTCTCGTTCTTGCTCTTGAAATGACGGCGACCGAAGGTTCGGTCGAGCATCGCCTGATGCGCTATGCGAAGGGGCGCTATGCGCGTTGTGCCTTCGTCTATGCATTCGCCCGGCAATGGCTGGATGACGAGCAAAGCATTCATACGCCGGAGCAGATGGAAGCGGCGCGGGAGGAGATGCGCGTTAACGCATCGAACCGCATTGCGGTCAGCGACCGCATCCTGAACAGTCCGGCATTTTAGGAGATACCTGATATGAGCATTCTCTCGAAGCGCGACGGCGACATCCTCTTCCTGTCGCTGAACCGCCCCGAAGCTGGGAACCGCATTGATCCAGCAGGCATCGCTGAACTCACGGCGCAATTTGCGGCGGCCGATCCCTTGGCGGGCGGACCGGCGGTCATCGTGCTCGGCGCAGTGGGGCCGGACTTCTCGCTCGGCCGGCAGCGTCCCGCGGAGCAGTCATCGGATCCGCTCGACATCGTGCGTGAGTTCGAAAGCATCCAGCAGCTCAATGAAGCGGTGCAGAAATGCCGCGCCGTCACTATCGCTTCGGTGCGCGGCCGTGCCGAAGGTGCCGGTCTGTCGCTCGCCGGGCGCTGCGATATCGTGGTAGTCGCCAATGAGGCGACGCTGAGTTTTCCGGAGATCCCGCACGGCATTCCGCCGACTATCGTGCTTAGTCACTATCGTTTCGTGTTGCCACGCAATCTGCTAGGCGATCTCATTTTTACCGGGCGCGAAATCGAAGGCCGCGACGCCGTGCAGATCGGCCTTGCGGCGCGCACGGTAGTGGACGCCGAACTCGATGCGCTAGTGCTGAAGCTGGCCGGGCAGGTGGCGGGATATGATCGCCGCTCGATCGCGCTCGTGAAGGAATTTCTTGCTCGCAGCGAAGGCATGGCGCCACAGCAGGCGCCCGGGCTTGGGATTTCGCTCTATGCCAACGAGATGTCGCACCGTTATCTCAAACGCTGAGTGCGGCGATAAGCGAACGAGGCGGTCCCCGTTCGCTTGCGGTTCTCCCTCAGCAGGGGAACGGCAGATAGGACGTGTCGATATAGTCGGCCATGTTGATGCTGCGCGGCAGCAGGCCATCCTTTGTCATGGCATCCGCCAGTGTCTGCACCAGTGCGGGCGTCACGCACGCGTTTTTGTCGCGATAGTAGTCCTTCGACGTGAGGAAGTAGGCATCGAGCACTTCCGGCGGCGACTTCACGAGATCCGCGGTGAACTCCACGGCCTTCTTGCGGTTCTCCGGCGCATAGAGCCAGTGCAGCGCGTCCACATAGTCGGCGAGATAGGCCTTCACCGCATCCGGGCTCTTCTTGAGGATGTCGTTGGTCGCGACCTGCATGGTTACGGAGTAGGGTGGCAGCACGTCCTTGCCGGCAAAGAGCGGACGAATGCCGCCTTTTGCTGCCTCGGTCGCGCCGAACGGCAGCGGCAGCACGCCGCAATCGACGCGCTTGGCGCGTAGCGCCGCGCCGATATTGGGGAATGCGATCTCCACCACCTTGAGATCCTTGCGTGCCGACAATCCGTTTTTGGCCAGCATCACGTTGAGAACCACGTCGGGCGTGCTGCCATAGGCATTGACGGCGATTGTCTTGCCCTTGAGGTCGGCGACGGTTTTGATGCTGCTGTCATCAAGCACGAAGAAAGCCTGCGACGCATAGCCGTCGCGGCCATCCTGGAAGCAGTCGGCAACGATCTTCAATCCGTTCGGCACGGCATTCTTGACGACGGAGGTTGCGAAGACCGGTGGCGTCATGATGCCCATGTCGACCTGCCCCGCTGCCAGCATCGATGCTGCTTCAGGTGTTGCGCGCGTATAGGTCACATCCAGCGTGTAATCCTTGTCGATCCGCTTCAACACATTCTTGCGCATATATTCGGTGAAGATGATCGTCTCGGTCTCGTTCGGGCCGAGGCCGCCGGCTGTGGCGTAGCGAATGACAGGCGGTGCGGCGCGCAGAATGCCTGGAGCGCCGATCGTTGCGCCCACTGCAAGAGCAGACTGCAAGATTTTTCGGCGGGAAATGCCGCGTTGAAATGCATTCGTCTCACGCGTAGTCGGAGAAGTCATGATGATATCCTTTTTGGTCGTGTAGCAGGAACAAAAGATAAGATTGTCTGGCAATCAATCGGATTGCGATGAGCAAAGAGCGTGCCGTCGGTCGCTTGCTTGACACGATTGTCTGATAATCTTAACGTCTTAAAATCATGGCGCAATGATGAGCGGTGGCTGCGGTGCAATGCGGAAGCATGCTGCAGCATCGTGATTTCTCGATTGGCGGAATTCTGATGGGCGACAGTGCAAAGATCTCGGTTCGCGGTGTCTCCAAGACATTCTCGCGTGATGGCAAATCGGTGCTTGCGCTCGACAATGTCGATCTGAGCGTTGCCGAAGGTGAGTTTTTGTCGATCGTGGGGCCGTCGGGCTGCGGCAAGAGCACGTTGCTCTATATGCTCGGCGGCTTCGAGAGCCCGAGCACCGGCAAGCTGTCGAGCGGCGGCAAGCCGATCACCGGGCCGGGCCTCGATCGCGGCGTGGTGTTTCAGGAATATGCGCTGTTTCCGTGGCTTACCGTGTGGGAGAACATCGCCTATGCGTTGAAACGCAAGGCGGTGCCGGATCAGCAGTGCAAGGATATCGTCGCGCGCTATGTCGGCATCATGGGCCTTACGGGGTTCGAGCAATCGTTCCCGCGCGAGCTCAGTGGTGGGATGAAGCAGCGCGTCGCGCTGGCGCGCACCTTCGCTTATGAGCCGGACATTCTGCTGCTCGACGAGCCGTTTGGTGCGCTCGATGCGCAGACGCGCGAGGTGATGCAGGACGAGTTGCTGCGTTTGTGGCGGATCAATCGCAAGACCGTGGTCATGGTCACCCACGACGTCGATGAGGCCGTCTACCTGTCCAATCGCGTCTGTGTGATGTCGAAGCGCCCCGGCCGTTTCGTCGAGCATTTCGAGATCAATCTCGACCATAGCCTGACGCGGGAGCAGGTTGTGTTGTCGGATGAATATCGCAAGATTCGGAACGAAGTCTGGGTGAGCGTTCGCCAACAGGTGACGCAGCCAGCTCCGGCGGCGGTCTGATGTCGATCGCGTCCCGGGCGAAGAAGGTCGCCTCGTTCGTTCTGCCGCTGATGATCTGGGTCGGCGTCTGGGCGGCGCTGCCGCATCTGAACCTGATTGATCCGTCCTTTTTGCCATCGCCGACCGCGGTGGTCATCGCGCTCGAGAAGCTGGCGGTCCAGCTGTCCTTCTATCAGGATCTCGGCGCCACGGTTTACCGTAGCATCGCAGGTCTCGTGCTCGGCATGGTAATCGGCGTTCCTCTCGGTGCATGGATGGCGGTGTCGCCGCGGGCGGAAGGCTTCTTCGGTCCGATTGTGAAGAGCACCTATTCACTGCCGAAGACGGCGCTGGTCCCGCTGCTGATGCTGTGGTTCGGCATTGGCAGCACCACCAGCATTCTCGCCATCACGCTGTCCACCGTGCTGCCGATGATCATCTATACCTATCACGCGGTGCAGGACACGCCGCGCATCCTGCTCTGGAGTGCGCGCTGCATGGGCACGTCGCCGCGCGACGTGATGCGGCTGGTGCAGTTGCCGGCCTCGATGCACGGCATTCTTACCGGTGCCCGCATTGCGCTCGGCTTCTCATTCGTCATTGCCGTCGCCGCTGAGATGATCGCGGCCAAGGTCGGTATCGGCAAGCTGATTTTCATGTTCGGCGAGAATGGTGCCTATGATTACATGTTTGCCGCGGTAGTCGCGATCGTTGCCGTCGCCTGTCTCGTCGATGCGCTGCTCGTGATGCTGACCGACTACCTGCTGCGCTGGCAGGGCCGGTCGAATGCCGAAATCTGAGGGAGCGGCCATGTTCAGCCTGAAGCAAATCTCCCGCAGCCTGCTGGCTTTGTATCCGATCGTATTGATTGGGCTCATCTGGGAAGCCGTCACCCGCGCCGGTCTGGTATCGCCGATCTTCCTGCCGCCACTGTCGAGCGTCTTTGCTAGCCTGTTCCAGCAGATCGTCAGCGGCGAATTGTTCGAACCACTCTTCGTCAGCCTTTATCGTGCGGCGGCGGGGCTGGTCATCGCCATGGTCGGCGGCGTCATCATCGGATTCCTGATGTCGCAGATCCGCTGGTTCCGCTGGCTGATGAATCCGGTGGTGCTGCTCGGCTTCCCTGCGCCAAAGGTGGCGTTCCTGCCGATCTTCATCCTGTGGTTCGGCATCGATCATCTGTCGAAGATCGCGCTTGTCACGTTCACCAGCATCTTCCCTTTCATCATCGTCGCCCAAGCCGGGGCCGAGACAGTATCGCGGGTGCAGCTGTGGGCGGCGCGTGCCATGGGCGAGACGCGGCTCGGCATCTTACGGCGCATCATCCTTCCGGCTGCGTTCCCGTCGCTGATGAGCGGCGTGCGCGTCGCCGTGCCCTATGCCTTGATCAGCGCCTTCACGGCAGAGATGATCGCGGGCGGCGGCGGGCTCGGCGGCAATCTCGTTTATGCGCAACGCTTCTTCGAGACCACGACGGTGTTCACCATCCTGATTGTGATGCTCGCCGCAGGCTGGCTCGCGGATCATGGCATCATCGTCCTGCGCCGGCATCTGCTGCGCTGGCACGGCTGAGCCGGCTGGTGTATCGCCAAGCCTGCAACGAAAGTTTTGAGTGGAGGAGCAGTCCATGCGCACCGCGATCGTCAATATCGGCACCATCGTCACCGGCGACATCAAGTCGCCATTCGCCGAGGGCGACGGCATCCTCATGGAGAGCGGTCGCATCAGTGCGATCGGCACGTTGTCGGCGCAGCAGGTCTCCGCGGCCGATGTCGTGATCGATGCGGGCGGCACCACCGCCATTCCCGGCCTGATCGACAGCCACGTTCACATCACCTTCGGCGATTATACCCCGCGGCAGCGCGTGGTCGGTTATCTCGAGAGCTATGTGCATGGCGGCACTACCACGTCGATCACCGCGTCGGAAGTTCACGTGCCTGGTCGCCCCAAGGACCCCGCCGGCGTCAAGGCGCTGGCGCTCGCGGCGCGCGCCTGTTTTCTCGATTATCGTCCCGGCGGCATGCGCGTGCATGCCGGCTCGATCATTCTCGAGCCCGGTCTCACCGAAGACGATCTCGCAGAGCTGGTGAAAGCGGGCCTGTGGCTGGCCAAAGCCGGCTTCGGTGCTTTCGACACGCCGTTCGATTACGCTCCTCTGATGCTGGCCGCGCGAAAACTCGGCATGGTAACGACCATGCATACCGGAGGCTCCTCCATTCCGGGCTCGTCCGGCATTTGGGCCGAGCATGTGCTGAAGTCGAATCCCAGCGTCTCCTTCCACGTCAATGGCGGACCGACGGCGATGCCGGAAGGGGGCTTTGCGCGCCTCGTCAATGAGAGCGACATCGCGCTGCAGCTCTGCACCGCTGGAAATCTACGTACTGCGCTGCTCACCGCGAAATTGCTCGATGACGTCAAGCAGCCCGAGCGGCTGCTGATTGCCACCGATACGCCCACCGGCAGCGGCATCATGCCGCTTGGCATGTTCTATACGATCAGCCATCTCGCCAGCCTCGGCGGCATCCCGCCCGAACAGGCGATCGCGGCGGCCACCGGCAACAATGCGCGGGTCTACCGTCTCAACAGCGGCTTCCTCGAGGTCGGCAAGGATGCCGATCTGGTGCTGATCGATGCATGCGCCGGCGGATCGCAGGACGATGCGCTGTCAGGACTGCGCAATGGCGATGTGCCCGCAGTGGCTGCCGTCGTCAGCGATGGCGTGCCGCGTTTCGTCGGCCGAAGCCGCAATACGCCGGCGGCGATCCGCACGGTGCGCGTGGCCGAGACGAGGCTGCCGCGGGATTTCAGCGGCGCAGCCGCACATTAATCGTCAATCCGCCGTCTGCGGATTTCGCCGTTATCCGGAGTGTCCGATGTCCAACTTACCGTCACCATCTCTCGTCTCTTTCCATGCCGCGACGGACGAGTTTCGGACCGGCAAGGATACGCCGCGCGAATTCCTTGAGCGGTCGATCGCAAGGCTCCAAGTCCTCGAGCCGAAGTTGTCTGCTTTTGCAGCTCTGTCGCTGCCGCGTGCCCGCATTGCCGCCGACGCTGCCACGGCGCGCTGGCGCGATGGTCGTCCACTGTCACGCATCGATGGTATGCCGGTCGGCATCAAGGACGTCATCGAGACATTCGACATGCCCACCGGAATGGGCTCGCCCACCCATGACGGCAACCAGCCGCGGCGCGATGCGGCCACAGTGTTCGCGCTCCGCGAGGCGGGGGCGGCTGTCGTAGGGAAGACGAAGACAACGGAATTCGCCGGTGCCTATGCCACCGACACGCGCAATCCGCACGATCATGAGCGTACGTCCGGTGGATCGAGTGCGGGGTCGGCCAGTGCGGTGGGAGCAGGTATTCTGCCGGTGGCGCTCGGGACGCAGGTGATCGGTTCGGTGCTGCGACCGGCCGGCTATTGCGGTGCGTTCGGCTACAAGCCGACATTCGGTGCGATCAATCGCGGCGGCAGCCACGACTTCCAGAGCCATAGCTGCATCGGTCTCATCGGCGCCAGCCTGGAGGATATCTGGCACACGAGCTACGACATGGTGCAGCGCTGTGGCGGCGATCCCGGCCAGCCAGGTCTGTTCGGTTCAGAGGAGCTGGCGGGGCCACTCAAGCCGACTCGTTTGATCAAGCTGGAAACACCCGGTTGGGCGTTGGCGACGGATGAAGCGCGGCAGCAACTCGAGAGCAAGCTCAGTGTTCTGAGCGCCGCCGGCGTGCAGATCATCTCGCGTGACAACGATCCCGATCTCGATGCTTTCGAAAAATCGATTACGGATATTCTGCAGTTCGGCTTTGACATTATCGGCTATGAGTCGCGCTGGCCGTTGAAGAGCGTCGCCTATCGCGACCGACAGGGCCTCAGCCCGAGCGCGCTGGATCAAATCGTCAAGGCCGACGCGCTAGGCCTGGACGGTTATCGGGAGCTGATGAAGCGCCGGGTCGAGTTGCGTGTCGCGTTCGAGCGGCTTGCGACCAAGGCGGATGCGTTTGTTACACTGGATGCAACTGGCGCCGCGCCGAAGCGCATTACCTATACTGGCAATCCCTCCTTCAATGTCGGCGCCTCCGTGCTCGGTGCGCCCGCGCTCACATTGCCGCTGTTCTCGGACGAAAATATGCCGCTGGGCCTGCAGATCATTGGTGCTCAGCACGCCGATGCCAAATTGTTCGCTGTTGCGAACTGGCTGATCGAGAATTGATGCGCCTATTAACGCAGCTATGATGCGGCAGCGGCGTGTCGCTCAAGACGTTAGCCGCGAACAAACACTGCGGGATTTGTCCGAAATATGCTGGGTTAGAGTCTTGATCAAATCGCGTATCTGTATCGCCGCAGGATTGTGAAAATAGATGATGCCCTCCATAGCGAATGGGATGTCTCGCTCAGCGTCGTCGTTTATCGCGCTCACGTCGATGGAATTGTCTGAACGCTGCGGGTCAATCGGGTCAGTGCTTGGCATACGGATCACCTTCCTTGAGATGTCGCCGTGTTTCGAGACTCGATTTCAAACGAATTCAAGAACCGTGCCAGGCTGGACCTTCCATAGCGGGGGAATCATTTGATGCGGTCGAAATTGCCGCCGAGTGCGCCTTACTACGCGCGTAGACTGGTCGTGCACAGCCAAGCTGCTGTTTGACTTACTTCGAAGCTGGCGGACTCCCCGTGCGTGCTGCGATGCGCATCAGCAAGCTTGCCAGAGAGAAGCAGGCACAATTGGCCTGAGATGATCGGTTGATTGCCCGAGGTTACAGCTGGCACATAGTTCGCTCACGGCGGCGGTTGTCGGGATTTCGACGTCCAGCCGCCAGCCTTTCCTCGATGACCGTCATATCGACCGATCGTTTTTGCAGCGGCGAGCATCTGTGCTGCCCGCAAAGTGCCAGTTGGTGTTGTCAGTCAGTCGTGATCGATGAGCCACAGAAGACTCAGCGATGGCATTATGATGCGATCGCGTCGGGAAAAAGCTGCTCGAACACGCCGGTGTCGAGGAAGCGATCAAGCATCCGACGATAGGGATCGATGTCGATCTTGTTCGTCGCCAGCCATTGGCGATCATAGAAGGTGTCGGCATAGCGATGCCCACTGTCGCAGATCAGCGTGACGATCGAACCGCGTCGACCCTCTTGGATCATGTTGGCGGCGATCCAGCACAGGCCAAAAAAGTTGGTGCCGGTGGAGCCGCCGATCCGGCGGAACAGGCGCTCGGACAGCACATGCCCCGCCGCGATGGAAGCGGCGTCTGGCACTCTGATCATGTGATCGATGACACCAGGCACGAAGGATGGCTCGACGCGCGGCCGGCCGATACCTTCGATGCGCGATCCGGACGCGGTTGCTTGCAGGTCGCCGTTCTTCCACGCATCGTAGAATGCGGAATTCTCGACGTCCACGACGCAAAGCCTGGTGTCGAGATTACGATAGCGGATGTAGCGGCCAAGTGTCGCCGACGTACCGCCCGTGCCGGCGCTCATGACCAGCCATTCAGGAACGGGAAACTCCTCTTCCTCCATCTGGCGGAAGATGCTTTCGGCAACATTGTTGTTGCCGCGCCAGTCGGTCGCGCGTTCGGCATTAGTGAACTGGTCGAGATAGTGACCGTTCGTTTCACGTTCGATCGCGAGTGCGACGTCATAGACGTCGGCGGCGCGATCGACGAAGTGGCATTCGCCGCCGAAGCCCGCGATCGCCTGGATCTTCTGTCGACTGGTCGAGCGCGGCATCACGGCAATGAAGCGCAGGCCGAGCAATTGGGCGAAATAGGCTTCGCTGACCGCGGTGGAGCCTGACGATGCCTCCACCAGCGTCGTGTGCTGCCCGATCTTGCCATTGCAAATGCCATATAGAAACAAGGAGCGGGCGAGCCGGTGTTTGAGGCTACCGGTCGGATGCGTGCTTTCGTCCTTGAGATAGATCGAAATGCCGGGAAGGCCGGGAAACAGCGGTTTCAGCAGATGTGTATCGGCCGAGCGTCGACCATCGCCCTGGAGCCGCGAGATCGCCGTCCGCGCCCACTCCCGTCCGTTGCAATCGGGCAGAGGGATCAGCGCGGGGCATCCGCTGGTTTCAGTCGTTGTTATTGTCTGTTGCACAGTTATCGTTCTCCAGCCGCCTGCAGGCGGCATGTCAGTCTGGCCGGTTGCGCGCTCACAGCGGCAGGCGCTGGCGTACGAGTTCGCACCAATAGGAGCAGCCCCAGGCGATGGCCTCGTCGTTGAAATCGTAGGACGGGTGATGCAGGTTCGCGCCCGGTCCGTTGCCGATATTGATCATCGCGCCGGGGACTTCGTTCAGCATAAAGGCGAAGTCTTCCCCGCCGAGTGTTTTGGGCATGTCGCGGCTGACGCGGCCGACACCAGCAACGATTTCGGCGGCGCGTGCTGCAAGCTCGGTCTCGCCGGCATGGTTGACCGTGACAGGATAGAGCCGTTTGTAGTCGAGCTTTGCTGTGGCGCCATAGGTCGCGGCGATGCCCGACACAGCCTGGTTCAGCCGTGTCTCCACATGATCGCGCACGGCGTCGCGCAAGGTCCGAACAGTGCCGCTTAGTTGCACCGTCTGGGGAATGACGTTGAACGCATCGCCGGCCTTCAGCGTCGTGATGGAGATGACCGCCGAGTCGATCGGATCGATAGTACGTGCAGTGATGGTCTGCACGGCATGGATCAGGCTCGCTACGACTGGAATCGGATCGACGGTCTGGTGCGGCGAGGCCGCATGACCGCCGACGCCGGTGATCTCGATCTCGAAAATATCCACCGATCCCATGATGGGACCGGGCGCGATAGTGAATTCGCCGACCGGCAGGTTCGGCCGGTTATGCATGCCGTACACTTCATCGACGGGCCAGCGCTTGAACAAGCCGTCATCGATCATCGCCTTGGCACCAGCGCCGCCTTCCTCGGCGGGCTGGAAGATCAGCACCACGGTGCCGTCGAAGTTGCGGCTCTGGACGAGGCCGATGGCGGCGCCGAGTAGCATGGTGGTGTGGCCGTCATGCCCGCATGCATGCATCTTGCCGGGGACCTGCGAGGCCCATGGCTTGCCGGTCTCCTCAACGATCGGCAACGCATCCATGTCGGCGCGCAGGCCGATGGTGCGCTTCGAATTGTTGGTCTTGCCGCGGACGATGGCGACGACGCCGGTCTTGCCGAGGCCCTCGACGACCTCGTCGCAACCGGCTTCGCGCAACGCTTTGGCAACATGCGCGGACGTTCGCGGCAGGTCGTAGAGCAGTTCAGGATTACTGTGTAGGTCGCGACGAAACGCGATCAGTTGCTCCAGATGGGCGGAGACCCAGTTATCAACAGCCATGATATCGTTCTTTCAGCCTTCGGTCTTCGCGTCGCTGGTGCCGGGCTCCATCCGGTAGCGGAAGTCGCAATGGCTGGCGCCGCTCATGATGGTCTGGGTACGCGTGAGCTTCATGTCGGGATTGTAGCCGATGCAGAAATCGCCATCGCGATTGCAGGACAGGAGATGTCCGATGCGGCCGAGGCCCATCTCGCGATACATTTCCGAATAGCGGCAGCGCACCACGTTGAAATCGAGAGCTTCCGGTGTCGTCTGCACCGGCTCGATCTTCAGCGCGTCATCCTTGGTCCAGAGTGGCATGATCGCCGCGAAGTCCTCGAGATCGGGGGCGTGGCCGAGTGCTTCGGCAAAGCCCTTGCCCTGCTCTATGGCCGAGCGGCTGCAGGCTTCGCCGATCACCGCATCGGCCTCGGCGGTACCGGAGCGGGCTGTGATCACGTCGTGCACGTGCTTGAGGATCATCGCTTCAATACGGCGGCGTTCAAGAATGGGCAGGTCTTTCATGGTGGTGATCCCGTCTGTCAGGGCTGCATCTCGATCTGGTCCTTGCGGCGGAGCCAGGCGAGATAGGTGGGGGCGATGCGGCGTGCGATCGAATGGAATGGTAGCGGGCTTGGCTCCGAAACCGGAAGCGCAAGATCGGATAACGGCTCGCCGCTGACGGCGCGGGCCATCTCGCGACCGAGAGAGACCGATAGCGCGACGCCGCGGCCGTTGCAGGCGATCCAGGCCCAGGCATTGGGACCGAGATTGTGGATGCGCGGGAAGCGGTCCCAGGTCATGCCGATATAGCCGCTCCAGACATGGCTCATCTCGACCGGGCCGAGCGCCGGATAGGCATCGGCCAGGTTCTGCGAGGCTTTTGCGGCAACGCGGCGCGGCACGTCATATTCGCCGATGACGACACCGCCGGTGATCAGCCGGTTGCGGGCGTCGTAGCGGAAGAAGCGCAGGTCGCCGCGGGTATCCGACACCGCCTGCCGGCCCGGCAGGATGGTGGCGCGCAGATTGTCGGAAATCGGCGGCGTGGACATCTGCCAGGACAGCACCGGCACGACGGTGCGGGCCAGCCGGCGCGCGAGGCCGGGGATGATTTCGCCGGTATAGGCATTGGTGCAGAGGAGCAGGTTCTTGGCTTTCACCGTCCCGCCGTCGGTGGTCACGACCCAGCCATTGCCGTCGCGCCGCCATGCCGTGGCGGGCGTCATCTCATGGATGACGGCGCCGTGGCGCTCGGCAGCAGCGGCGAGGCCGCGCGACAGCGCCAGCGGATTGACGTGGCCGCCGGTCGGATTGAGCATGCCGCCATACCAGAAGTCCGATCCGAGCAGCGCGCGGGTTTCTTCGCGATCGACGAAGCGCGCGGGAAAGCCGAGCCGGCTCCAGGCATCGACGCGCATCTTTGACAGCTTGATGCGGCCGGGCGAATGCGCCGGCTGAAACCAGCCGCTCTGCTCGGCCTCAGCCTTGACGTTCTCTTCGCGGACGAGATCGAACAGGTAAGCGGCGCTATTGCCGATCAACCGTGCGAAGCGGTCACCGGCCTCGCCGTATCGCTTGCGGATCGCATCCGGCTCGGCCGCGGTCATGGTGGGGATGACCTGACCATTGTTGCGGCCGGACGCGCCCCAGCCGACGGCCATGGCTTCGAGCAGCACCACCTTGTGGCCGGTGCGTGCGAGATGCAGGGCAGCGGACACGCCGCTGAGGCCGCCGCCGATGATCACGGTCTCGCTCTCGACGGAGCCGGAGAGCGCCGGCGCAGTCGCGCGCGGCGGTGCCGTGGCGGCCCAGATCGACTTCGGAAATTCGGGAGCAAGTGTGGTCATCTCGTCTGCTTCCTTGTGGCCTCACGCGGCGTCGACGATGGCTGGCGGTTCCCAGTCGCGACCGGGAATGGAGGCGAGCAATGCGCGCGTATAGGGATGGGTGGGATTGGCGAAGATCTCCGCGGTCGGTCCGGCCTCGACGATCTCGCCGCGGGACATCACGATCACCTTGTCGCACAATTGAGCGGCCACGCGCAGGTCATGGGTGACGAACAGCAAGGACAGATGCAGCCGTTCCCGCAGATCGGTCAAGAGCCGCAGCACCTGGGCCTGCACCGAGACATCCAGCGCCGACACCGGCTCATCCGCGACGATGACACGCGGCTCCATGGCCAGCGCACGGGCAATGCCGATGCGCTGGCGCTGACCGCCGGAGAATTCATGCGGATAGCGATCGGCTGCGGCGGCCGGCAGTTCGACCAGCGACAGGAGTTCGCGGGCGCGGGCATAGGCAACATCGCGCGACACGCCCTGCACGATCGGCCCCTGCGCGATCAGTTCGATGACGCGGCGGCGCGGATTCAGCGACGCCATCGGATCCTGAAACACCATCTGGATGTCTTTTCGCAAGGCGCGGAGTTCGCGTGTCGAGGCCGATAGCAGGTCGCGGCCGTCGATCGTCACCTCGCCACCATCGGCCTCGAGCAGACGGGTGACGATGCGCGAGACTGTGGTCTTGCCGGATCCGCTCTCGCCGACCACGCCCAGCGTCTCGCCACGGCGGAGCTGGAACGAGAGGTCTTTCACCGCTGCGACGCGGCTGCGCTTGCCGGAGAACAGGCCTCCGCGGGCGGCAAACGTCTTCGACAGGCCCCTGGCTTCGAGCACAATCGGCTGCGACGACATCGGCTTGGTCGGTGGCGGTGTCATGGCCGGAACGGCGGCGATCAGCTTGCGGGTGTAGGGGTGCTGCGGATTGGTCAGGATCTGCCGCGCCGGACCCTGCTCGACCATCTCACCCAGGCACAGAACGGCGATGCGGTCGGCGATCTCCGCGACCACGCCGAAATCATGGGTGATGAAGAGAATGCCGGTGCCGTGGGCGCTCTGCAGATCCTTGATCAGCTTCAGGATCTGCTTCTGCGTGGTGACGTCGAGCGCCGTGGTCGGCTCGTCGGCAATAATGAGCCGCGGCTTCAGGACAAGCGCCATCGCGATCATCACGCGCTGCCGCTGGCCGCCGGAGATCTGGTGTGGATAGGCATTGTAAGCGGAGGCCGGCTCCGGGATATGGACGTCGGCGAGAATTTCAAGCGTGCGTGCCTTGCGCTCTGTCCGGTTGAGCTTGGTGTGGAGGCGCAGCACTTCGTCGATCTGCCAGCCCACGGTTTTGAGCGGGTTGAGCGCGGTCATCGGCTCCTGGAAAATCATGGCCATGCGATCGCCGCGCATCGCCTGGATGCCGGCTTCGGACAGCGACAAGATGTCCGTGCCGTCAAGCCGGATCGCGCCTTTGGTGACGCGCACATGCGGTTCGGGCAGCAGACGCATCACCGCATTGGCCGCCAGTGACTTGCCCGAACCGCTTTCGCCGACGAGACAGACGATCTCGCCTGCGCCGACCGTGAGGTTGAAGTCCCACAGCGCATGCGGGCGATCGGCGCCTGCCGGCAGGCTGATCTGCAGGTTGTCGATCTCGAGGATGGGGGCGGGCATGCTGGTCATTTCTTCTGCCTCGGATTGAGTGCGTCGTTGAGGCCTTCGCCGAGCAGGCTGAAGGACAGCACGGTGAGCAGGATCGCCATGCCGGGGATGACGGAGCAGAACCAGGCGGTGCGCAGGACTGCGCGGCCCTGGCCGATCATGTTGCCCCAGCTCGCATAATTGGGATCGCCGAGGCTGAGGAAGGCGAGCGCGCTTTCCATCAGGATCGCGGTTGCCATGACCACGGATGCGAACACAATGACGGGCGGCAGCGCATTGGGAAGGATCTCCCGGAAGATGATCGATAGGTCACCGACGCCGAGATTGCGCGCGGCATCCACATAATCTCGCTTGCGCAGCGACATGAACTCGGCGCGGACCATCCGTGCTGGCGCTGTCCACGACACGACGCCGATCGCGAGCACGATGTGCTCGATGCTGGAGCCGAAGATCGCCACCAGCGTGAGCAGGAGAACGAAGTTCGGAATCGTCTGGAAGGTCTCGGTCACGCGCATCAAGGCATTGTCGATGCGGCCGCCGAAATAGCCGGCGAGGGCGCCTATCACGGTGCCGAGCGCAATGGAGATCAGCGTGGCAATGACGCCGATGGCGAGCGAGATGCGGGCGCCGTGGAAGATGCCGGCCATGATATCACGGCCGAGCTGGTCGGTGCCCCACGGATTTGCTGCCACCGTGAATGGCGGCGTGAGCGGTGCGCCGGCCTGGCGCAGCGGATCGCCGGGCGTTACCACGCCGGCCAGCGCAGCCATGGCGATCACGAGGATGACAAGGCCGAGGCCGAGCACGGCGGCGCGGTTGCGGCGGAAGCGGCGCCACAGGACGGAGCTTTGCCGCGGGGCGGCGGGCGCGAGGCGGGTTTCGAGCACGGTCATTTCAGTTCGATCCTCGGGTCGAGCCAGGCATAGACGAGATCGGTCACGATATTGACGAGCACCACGATGATGGAGCTGAGCGCGATGATGCCCATCAGCGTGTTGAGATCGCGCTTGACCACGGACGTGTAGGCGAGCTGGCCGAGACCCGGCAGCGAGAAGATGGTCTCGATCACCACCGAGCCGCCGAGGACGGTGGAGAATTGCAGGCCCAGCAGAGTGACGACCGGCAGCAGTGCATTGCGGATGATGTGGTGATACATGACGCGCGCGCTGCCCGCGCCCTTGGCGCGCGCGGTGCGGACGAAATCGTAGTCGGAGACTTCCAGCACGCTGGTCCGCATCAGGCGCATGTAGAAGGCGAGATAGATCAGCGACAGCGCCGCGGTCGGCATGATCAGGTGGCGGGCGACATCGACGACATCGGCCCAGCCCTCGTTGAAGGCGCCGATGGTGCGGATGCCGCCCACCGGCAGCCAGCCGAGCTTGACCGAGAAGATCAGGATCATCAACAGGCTGAGAAAGAAGGACGGCATCGCATAGAAGACGAGGCCGAGGGTCGAGATCGCATTGTCGGTGATGGAATAGGCGCGGCGTGCCGCGAAGGCGCCGAGTGCGATGCCAAAGACGAAGGCCAGTGACAACGAGCTGACCATCAGCAACAGCGTGTTGCCGAGCCGGGACAGAAGGACCGTGGTGACGGGCTGCTCATAGACGTGGGACCAGCCGAAATCGAACTGGGCCAGCTTAGCCATGTATCGCCACAGCTGAACGACGACGGACTGGTCGAGGCCATATTCGACACGCAGCCGGGCCACGAAGGCCGGATCGGCGCCGCCCATGTCGCCGACCAGCGCATCGACGGTGTCGCCGGGGGCGAGTTTGATCAGCAGGAAACTGCCTATCATGATCATGATGAGGATCGGGGCCGACTGGATGGTTCGGCGCAGCGCGTAACCCAGAAGGGGCGGAATATGCAGGCTCATGTCAGCGGGCTTCCCGTGATGAAAGGCGCCGGGGCAGGCGATGCCCCGGCGTGGCGGCGCTACTTGTCAAGCCACAGGTCGTACCAGCTGGATGAATCCCAGCGCGGCGTGTTGTGGTGGTTCTTGAGTTTCTTGCTGGTGATGCCGAGGAACGGATGTTCGATGGCGAAGATCACCGGAAGGTCGGTCATCGCGAGCTTCTGTATCTGGTGATACAGGCCGGCACGCTTGGACGTATCCAGTTCGGCAGCGGCGTCGTCGATCAGCCTGTCCATTTCGGCGGACTTGTAGCCGAACTGGTTGGACCAGGCTGTGCCGACCGGTGCGCCCGAGCGCAGCCAGACGGTGGTGGACACCGCGGGGTCCGCGCGGAACTGATGCCAGCCGCTCGCCGTATCGAAATTGTGGTCGCGATAGACGCCGTTGAGGAAACCCGGTGCATCGTTCGTGACGAGTTCGACGGCGATCCCGATCTTCTTCAGCGCCTGCGCATAATACTCTGCCCAGAGCTGGGTGTATTCGCCCCAGGGTGCCGGGCGGTGCCGGAGCTTGAAGCGGATGCCGTTAGCGTCCGGCTTGTAGCCGGCCTCGTCGAGCAGCGCTCGGGCCTTGTCGGGATCGAACGGATAGGTCGTTACGTCCGCGGTGTAGTTGATGCCGCCGGCGCTCGGCACCGGGCCTGTGCCCTTCTTGCCATAGCCGCGCATGATGGTCTTCAGCGCGAAATCCGTGTCGAGTGCGTGATAGATCGCCTTGCGGACGCGGATGTCGGCAAGGATCGGGTTGCGCAGATTGAACTCGACGGTGGATTGGGCGACGTTGTTCTCGAAACCTTTCGGCCCCATGTCGAAGCGCGGATCCTTGCCGAGCCGCTGCATGTCTTCCATCGAAATGCCGTTGAACCCGGATTCGTGGATTTCCCCGGCTTCGAACGCGGCGGCGGCCGCCGCCTTGTCCGGAATGAACCGCCAGATGATGCGGTCGAGATAGGGATACTGCTTGCCGCGCCAGTAGTCGGCATTGCGCTCGGCGATGATGTACTGGCCGCGCTCATATTTCTGGAACTTGAATGGGCCGGTGCCGACGGGCTTCTGGTTGTAGGGGTTTTTGAGAATGTCGGTGCCGTCATAGAGATGCTTCGGCACGGGGTGGCCAAGATCCGGCATGGCCGCGACCAGCAGGTCAAGCGGCATCGGCGACGAATAGCGGAATACAGCGGTGGTCGGATCGGGGCAGTCGACCGCGTCGAGATTGGCCTGCAGCGTGCTGGAATAGTTCAGCAGCTTCTTCCACAGATTCATCGCGGAATAGGCAACGTCGTCGCAGGTGAAGGCGGCGCCGTCATGCCACTTCACGCCGGGGCGCAGTTTGAAAGTGATCGCCTTGCCGTCAGCGGATGACGACCAGTCGGTGGCGAGCACGCCGACATAACCGTCATAAGACTTGTCGATCAGCGGCTCCATGAATTTGCCGGTGATCTGGTACACGCCGGTCGATGCGCGAAGCGCCGGGTTGAGGACGCCTTGCTCGGTGTTCATGTGAATGACCGCGGTGCCGCCTCGTTTGACGTCTTCGGCCTGTGCCGACGCCACAAATGCGCACAAAGCTCCGCCCAGCAGCCAAAGCCGCTTTTTCACGCCTCTCATGATGATCCCTTTTGGGTTGATGTCGCTGCAGCCGGTTGCTCACGCTGCAGGCAGGAACAAAATTGCGGCATAATCACAAAAGTGTCAATAATGATCTACAAAATGGAATAAAATTGCATTTTTATACTATTCATAAGATGTTTTCGTAGATCAAATTATCCAAAAATCCGCTATTGCTAGAACAAAGATTCAGGTTTGTGCTCGATTTGGCCGTGCAGATGCTCGGCTTGGCTCCCTCAGGAGCATCGAATTTCGGCCTTGCTTGGCTGTGGTAGCTGATAGGAGCTTTGAAAATGACGACGCGTTTTGATGAGATCGATCGCAAGATCCTCGACCTCTTGCAGCAGCGGGATCGCGCCGTCGGCGTCCTGGCCGAAGAGGTCGGGCTATCCCAGACGCCGTGCTGGCGACGTATCCGGCGTCTCGAGGAAGCGGGCGTGATCCGCGAGCGCGTGACATTGGTCGATCAAAAAAAGGCAGGCGTGCCGATGACCGTGTTCATATCGATCACGGCGCCGCGGCACGAAGCGGCATGGCTGATGAAATTCAGGGAGTTGCTGGAGAATATCCCGCAGATTGTGGAAGCCTATCGACTGACAGGATCCGTCGATTACATCCTCAAGGTCCTGGTGCCCGACGTCGAGGCGCTCGACCAAGTGTATAAGACCATGATCGAGCGCCTGGAGTTTTCGCAGATTAATTCATCGATCTCGATGGAGGAGTTGAAATTTACGACCGCTGTACCGACCAACTATCTGAAATAGTCGATATTTAGTGACGCGAATCTCGCGGTTATCCGCTCTGTTGAGACGAGCCCGTTCATGGCGGTAAGCCTCGCATGACCTGCCTGCAAAATGCTCCAATGCTCTACGGAATCGTCAACTCCGGCGGGTTGAGTTCACCGGCCCGGTGGCAGGCGACAAAATGGTCACCGGTCTGCACCTGGAGGATCGGTAGTTCCTCACGACAATGTTCGATCACAAAGGGGCAGCGCTGGGCGAAGCGGCAGCCGGGCGGAGGATCGACCGGGCTCGGCGGATCACCCTTGACGAGATAGTCCTTCTTCAACCGGTCGCGCAGCGGGCCGGGGGGCGCTGCGGCCGAGATCAGCGACCAGCTATAGGGATGCGACGGAGCCGAGAAGAAGATATCGGCGGGCGCCTGTTCGACGATCTTGCCGAGATACATCACCGCGATCTCATCGCAGAAATGCTGGATCACGCCGAGATCGTGCGAGATGAAGATATAGGTGAAGCCACGCTCGCGCTGCAGCTTCTTCAACAGGTTCAGGATCTGCGCTTGGATGGCGACGTCGAGCGCCGACACTGCCTCGTCGCAGACGATCAGGTCGGGCTCCGGCGCCATCGCACGCGCGATGCAGAGGCGCTGGCGTTGGCCACCCGAGAACTGGTGCGGAAAAAGGTCGGCGGCCTGCGGCGGCAGTCCGACTTCGGCCAGCAACTGCTTGACGCGGGCGTCGCGCTCGCGCGGTGCGCCGATGCCGAGCAGATCGAGCGGCTCGCGGATCAAGTCGCCGGCGCGGCGGCGTGGATCGAGCGCCGAGAATGGGTCCTGAAACACGATCTGGAATTTGCTGCGCGCCAGCCGCAGCTTCTCGCCGCGAAAATCGGCGATGTTCTCGCCGCCGAACACGATCTGGCCTGAGGTCGCCGGAATCAGCCGCATCACCGCCTGGGCGGTGGTGGATTTGCCCGAACCGCTTTCGCCGACGATGCCGAAGGTGGTGCCGCGCCGAACGCGAAAGCTGATGCCATCGACAGCATGGACCCTGGACGGCTTGCCGAACATGCCGCGGCGGCCGGCGGGGAAATGCACGACGAGGTCGTTGACGTCGAGCAGGACGTCGGCAGGCGCGTTCACCATCGGCAGTCCGTCGCTCATGGCGCGATCTCCAGATGGCGCCAGCACGACACGGCGGCCTGCGCATCGACGCGGTCGAGCGGCGGTTGCGGCTGGGTGTGGCAGATATCGGCGGCGAAGGCGCAGCGGGCGAGGAAGGCGCAGTCCGGTCCGCGCGCGCCGAGCGGCGGCACCATGCCGGGAATCTCCTCGAGCGGGGCGAAACGGCCGTCGGTCTTGCCGAGCTGCAGATGCGGCACGCAGGCCATCAGCCCGCGCGTATAGGGATGGCGGGCATGGGCGATGATCTCGTCGGCGGCGCCCTGTTCGATGCAGCGGCCGGCATAGAGCACGGCGACATCGTCGGCCATTTCGGCCACGGCGCCGAGATCGTGGGTGATCAGCACGATGGCGGTGTCGGTGTCGTCCTGCAATTCGGCCAGCAGATCGAAGATCTGCGCCTGCACGGTGACATCGAGGGCGGTGGTCGGCTCGTCGGCGATCAGCAGTTTCGGCTTGCAGGCCAGCGCCATGGCGATCATCACGCGCTGCCGCATGCCGCCGGAAAGCTCGTGCGGATAGGCATCGACGCGCTTCTCCGCAGCCGGGATCTGCACCGCCTTGAGGAACTGGATCGCCTGTTGATGCGCGTCGCGGCGCGACAGGCCGCGATGCTGGCGCAGCACCTCGCCGATCTGGTCGCCGACGGTGTAGAGCGGGTTGAGCGCCGTCATCGGCTCCTGGAAGATCATCGACATCTTGTTGCCGCGCAGGCTGCGCAGCTCTTTTGGCGTCGACGCCAGCACGTCCTGCCCGTCGAGCAGGATGCGGCCGGAGGTGACGCGGAAATCCTCGGGCAGCAACTGCATGATGGCGAGCGCCGTCATGCTCTTGCCGCAGCCGGATTCGCCGACCAGGGCGGTGGTCTTGCCCCGCGCGACATCGAAGGAGAGATTTTCCAGCACCGGCACCGGGCCCTTGCTGCCCTTCATGGTGACGGTGAGGTTCTGTACGGAAAGGACGGGGCTCATGCGTCAGCCTCGCTTGCGCAGGCGCGGATTGATGGCGTCATTGATGCCGTCACCGATCAGGCTGATCGCCAGCACGGCGATGAAGATGGCGGCGCCGGGGAAGGTCACGGTCCACCACGCATCGAGCACGTAATTGCGGTTCTGGCCGAGCATCAGCCCCCAGCTCATGGTGTTGGGGTCGCCGAGGCCGAGGAAGCTGAGACCGCCCTCGAACAGGATGGCGATGCCGATCGCCAGCGTCGCCGAGACGATGATCGGCGGCAGCGCATTGGGCAGCACCACGCGCAGGATGAGATGGCCATTGCCACCGCCAGCCGCGCGCGATGCCTTGACGAAATCCAGATTGCGCAGCCGCAGGAATTCGGCGCGGGTGAGCCGCGCCGCCGACGGCCAGCTGACCACGCCGATGGCGAGGGTGACGACCACCAGCGATTGCCCGAACAAAGTGACCAGCACCATGGCGAACAGCAGCGGCGGCAGGATCTGGAAGAATTCGGTGACCTTGACCAGCGCCGTATCGATCGGGCCGCCGAAGAAGCCCGCCAATGACCCAATGGTGACGCCGATGACGATGGTGATCAGCGCGGCGACGCCGCCTACGGTCAGGGTGGCGCGGCCGCCCTGCAACAGGCCGGACAGGATATCGCGGCCGAGATAATCGGTGCCGAGCCAGGCGTCGGCATCCGGCGGCGACAGCGGCGCGCCGGCGATGTCGAGCGGATCGACGCCATAGAGCTGCGGACCGAACAGGGTGGCGAAAATGATGGCCAGCAACACCACGGCGCCGGCCACGCCCGCGGGGCTGCGCGCGAACTGGCGCAAGGCCGCGGCCATCGGCGAGGTCGCCGGGCGCACCGGCAGCAGCGTGGTGTCGGGCTTGACGGCGGTGGAGTCGATCGTGGTCATCGGGCCCCCGAACGGATGCGCGGATCGACCAGGCGATAGACCAGATCGGTGACGATATTGGCGGCCATCACCAGCACGGCGGAGAAGAACAGCACCGCCAGCAGCGTGGGATAATCGCGCCGCAGGATGGATTCGTAGACCAGCCGACCCATGCCCGGCCAGGAGAACACGGTCTCCACCAGCACGGCGCCGGCGAACAGGTGGCCGAATTGCAGGCCGGCCACGGTGACGATGGGGATCAGCGTGTTGCGCAGGGCATGTTTGCCGATCACCACGATCTCCGGCAGGCCCTTCGCGCGCGCCGTCCGCACATAGTCGGCGGTCAGCGCATCGATCATGTTGACCCGGGCGAGGCGGCTGTATTGCGCGATATAGACGAGGCCGAGGGTGGTCGCCGGCAGCACCAGATGCTGCAGGATGTCGAGCACATGGGCGAAGCCGGTCTTCGGCCGCGCCACGTCGGTCATGCCCGTGACCGGCAGGATCGGCCACACCGAGCCGAACAGCAGGAGCAGCATCAGGCCGGTCCAGAACACCGGCGCCGCATAGCCGGCCAGCGAGATCACGGTGACGCCCTGGCTGAACAGCCCGTTCGGCTTGCGTGCGCTGACGATGCCCATCAGCGTGCCGATGATCACCGACATCGCCAGCGCCGACAGCACGAGATAAAGCGTGGCGGGGATACGCTGGGCGATCAGCCCCACCACCGGCTCGTTGAAGTAATAGGAATAGCCGAAGTCGCCGATGGCGACCTTGCCGAGATAGGTGAAGAGCTGTTCGAGCATGCTCTTGTCGAGGCCGTATTTCACCCGCAGCGCGGCGATCACCTCGGCCGAGGCGCCGCCCATCTCGCCTGCGATCACCAGAGCGGGATCGCCGGGCGCGGCGTGGATCAGGCAGAAATTCAGAACCAGCACGGCAAGCAGCAGGCCGATCGCATTGGCCAGTTGCCTGATGACATGGAGAACGAGGTTCATGGTGCCGGTCTGTTCGTTGCGTAAGATTTGTTTGCGTTACTCGCCGCCGTCATTGCGAGGAGCGTAGCGACGAAGCAATCCAGTCTTTGCCTGTGGCTTTCTGGATTGCTTCGCTGCGCGCGCAATGACGGAGCAAATCAGGTCTTCGGCTTCTCTTTCCAGTTGATCTCGTCGAGTGGCGACATCACGCCCCAGATCGAGGTCGGCAGGTTGTCCAGCCCCTTCGAGAAGGCGTTGCGATAGGGCGCGCTGTTGATGAAATAGATCGGCACGTCATTGACGACGAGCTTCTGGAATTCGGCGTACAGGGCCTTGCGCTTCTCGGGCGACGGCTCCTGCGCGCCAGCGGCGAGCAGCTCGTCCACCTTCGGATTGCTGTATTGCTGGGTGTTCGACCAGATGATGCCCTTGCGGATATTGCTGGACAGATAGGTTCGGTTGACGCCGATCACCGGGTCGCCCCAGTTGAAGACATTGTCCATGGTCAGGTCGAAATCGTAATTGGAGATGCGCTGGGCCCAGGTCGGGAAGTCCGGTGCGGCGCGGACTTCGAGATTTATGCCGACGCGCTTGAGCTGCGAGCGCAGATATTCGGCGACATTGCGCTGTTGTTCCTCGTCGCCGGGGATGAAGTCGATGGTGAGGTTCATGCGCGAACCGTCGGCGGCTTTGGGATAGCCGGCCTCGTCCAGCAACTTCGCCGATTTGGCGAGATCGAGCTTGTACATTTCGATATCGGTCGCGAGCAGCGGCGAGCCCGGCGCGATCGGGCTGGTGGCCATCTTGGCCTTGCCGTTCATCAGCTTCCCGGTGATGAATTCGCGGTTGGCGGCAAAGGCGATGGCCTGGCGCACGC
>NZ_JBIIOT010000079.1:0-23561 GCF_044336785.1 Tardiphaga sp.
TCATCCAACGGCTTCTTCTTGGTGTTGAAGGCAAGCCAGTTGATCGGACCGACGCCGGCAAAGCCCTTGTCGGTAATGGTGATGTTCTGCATCTTCTCGATGCGATCGATGTCGCGGGTATTCGAGATGAATGGCAGCACGTTGACGTCGCCGCGCTCCAGCGAGACCACGGCGGCATTGCTGTCGGAGACAAGCTTGACCACGATCTTGTCGAGCTTCGGCCGGCCGGCGATGAAGAACTTGTCGAACTTCTCCAGCGTGTAATATTCGCCCTGCTTGTATTCGGTGAGGCGATAGGGGCCGGAGCCGACCGGCTTCAGGTTGGCCGGATGCGCCTTCACGTCCTGGCCGTCGCCATAGATGTGCTTCGGGATGATCGGCATCAGCGCCGGCGACATCGCCAGCAGCAGCGCCGGATGCGGATGCTTGAGGCGGATGACGGCGGTGAGCGGGTCCGGCGTCTCGACCTTGTCCACCGCGGCCAGCATGCTCTGGAACGGGTGGTTGGCCTTGATGGTCATGATCGAGAAGGCGATGTCCTCCGAGGTCACCGGCTTGCCGTCATGGAACAGCGCGTTATCGACCAGCTTCAGCGTGACCGAGAGGCCGTCCGGCGCCACGTCCCACGACTTGGCAAGATAAGGCTGCGGATTCCAGTTGTCGTCATAGCGCAGCGGGCTTGCGAAAATCTGCGTCGACGGCATCGCGGTGGCGAGGCCGGATTGCACCGCACCGTTGAAATGACGCGGCACCTGCGTGGAGGCGACCACCAGCGTGCCGCCATCGGCGGCCATTGCGGGCCGTGTGCTCGGCGTGACAGCGGTCGCAACCAGCGCAAGGCCGAGGGCTGCAGTCAGAAGAGAGGCTTTCAGCGAGCGGGGTCGTCGAGACCAGGTCGGAGACATGGCAGGTGTCCTTCTCTCAGAGGGTGAATGCGGCTTGCCGGCGGTTGGTGTCCGCCGTTGTCATCAGTGTCGGTGCAGCGAGCGCGGCGTCGAGGATCGCATCGAGCGTGACCGTATCGGGAAGCGCGTCGGTGCCGACGCCGACCAGCAGAATGTCGTCCCCGGTCATCATGCCATCGGGCAGCGGTGACAGCGTCCAGTCCTGGCCGACCATCTGCAGCAGCGCCGGCGACGCGTCGCCGGCGATCCGGCACGGACCTTTCAGGCGCAGCAATTGCGGGGGCAGTGCCTTGAGGGCGTCGGCAAGCATATCGCGGTCGAACGCGCCGTTGCGGGCATAGCACCAGCGGCGGAATTTCTGCTCGTGATCGGCATGATCCGCAGCCGTGGCGGCGAAGCGCGACGCCGGCCTGAACGCGCCGTCCGGCAGGGCCGGCAGCGTGTGCTCGGTCGTCTCGATCACCGCGACGCCCGGGCGCAGCGCCGCGATCGTGCTCCGCGCAGCATCGGCCGCGCTGCGATCCAGCAGATCCACCTTGGTGAGCAGAACAAGACTGGCGCGGTCGAACTGCCCGCGCACCGTATCGCCGACGCGGGCATCGCCGAGCAGCGTCACGATGCGCGACGCATCGGCCAGCACGATCACCGCATTGAGCCGTAGGCTCGGTTCCACCAGCGCGATCTCGGCGATGCGCCAGGGATCGCCGACGCCTGAGGCCTCGATGATGATGTGATCGAAGCTGGTGCCGTCGTCGAGAATGCGGCCGAGCGTATCGAGGAAGCCGCTGCCGATGCTGCAGCAGACGCAGCCATTGGCCAGCGTCATGGTCTCGCCGTCATGCCGCGCGATCAGCGCCGCATCGATATTCACGGCGCCGAAATCGTTCACCAGCACGGCATAGCGGCCGCTGGCGGCGCGCAGCAGATGGTTCAGATAGGTCGTCTTGCCGGCGCCGAGAAAGCCGCCGATCACCGTCACGGGTGTTGTGATGCGCGGCGTCGCCGTCATGCCCGAGGCGCCTCCCGGACCGTGCCGCCGACCACGGTACCCCAGACGTTGATGTCCTTGATCGCTTCCGGCGCGACCTCGAGCGGATCGGCGTCGAGCACGACGAAGTCGGCATATTTGCCGGTCTCGATGCTGCCGACCATATGGTCGAGCTTCAGCGTATAGGCGGCGTCGATGGTGATGGCGTTGAGCGCCTGCTGCACGGTCAGCGCCTCGGTTTCCTTGCCGAGCACGCGGCCCGAGGACGTGACGCGATTGACGGCGCACCACGCCGTGAACAGCGGGCTCAGCGGCGTCACCGGCGCGTCGGAATGGATCGCAAACGGTACGCCCAGGCGCAGCGCGGTGCCGGTGGCGTCGAGACGGTTGGCGCGTTCCGGTCCCATGGTGAGGTCGTAATGCGAGTCGCCCCAGTAATAGACGTGATTGGCGAACAGGTTGACGCACATGCCGAGCGTCTTCATGCGCCTGAACTGCGCGGCATCGGCCATCTGGCAATGCTGCAGCGTATGGCGATGATCCGGCATCGGCGTTGCGATCTGCGCGGCCTCGACAGCATCGAGCGCCACTTCGGTGGCCTCGTCGCCATTGGTGTGGATGTGCATCTGGATGCCGGCGGCATGATAGGCGGCGACGATGCCGGGCAACTCCTCCGGCGCGATGTACCACAGGCCGTTGGGCGCGCCGTTGTGATAGCCAGGCCAGCGCAGCCGCGCCGTAAAGCCCTGGATCGAGCCGTCGACCACCAGCTTGACGATGCCGTAATGCAGTTTGTCGTTATTCGACGCCTGCAGCGCCTTGATCTTGGCGACGCCGGCTTCCGGGCTGTGCGACACCGACGCCATGGCCGGCACGAGGCGGACCGCGAAATCCGCGCGGCGGCTGGCGGCGCGATAGACCTCGACGGTGAGATCGGCGAGATCATTATGCAGGTCGGTCACGGTGGTCACGCCCTGCACGCAGCAGGACGAGGCGTATCGGTTGACGTCCTCGGCGGTGAGATTGCCCGACAGCGGATTGGTGCCCAGCACGCGGAACACGCGGAAACGCGCGGCGATGCCCTGAACTTCGCCCGATGGCTCGCCGTCCTTGCCCATCACCACGCCGGAAATATTGGTGGTGCGGTCGAGTTCTGCGCGCTGCATCACCAGCGAGTTGACATTGCTGATATGGAACGAGGCATGCACCACCATGATCGGCCGTGTCGTCGAGACACGATCGAGATCCTGGCGGGTGAGCGAGATGCTGCCGATATGCAGCGGATCGAACCCCCAGGCGAACAGCGGCGCCTCCGGATCGGTCATCGCGCGCTCGGCCTGTTGCAGTCGTTCGACGATTGCGTCGATGGTCGGCACGCCCTGGACGACCTTGCCGTCCGGCGCGCGGCGATCGAATGCGCCCACATAAGGCAGCGACCACATCATGCCTTCCATGATGTGGCTGTGGCCCTCGACGAAACCGGGCAACAGCACTTTGTCCTTGAAACGGTCGTCGACCTTGCCGCCGCCGAGAGGGCCGATCTCGTCAAGACTGCCGACCGCGACGATCCGGCCCTCGCGCACCGCAACATGGGTGGCCACGGGCCGTGACGGATTCATGGTCACGATCTTGCGGGCGGAGAAAACAACCGTATCGTGGCTCACTTGATCATCCTCGATTTCCGTCACGGGAGCGTGAGGCCAGTTATGGCGCCGAGCCAGCGCCAGATCGGATGCACGAATGGGGCCAGCCATCTGCGCTGGCCGAATGGCTGGCTGGCGCGGCTCTTGCTTCGTGAGAAAGTTGGGTTCTGGTTCAGGTTGGAGTGGTGAATGGCAAATCCCGGCAGATCGACGAAGGCGGCGGAAGGTCGCCCGGTATCGTCGGGAATCGGCGATGCGCTGTTCTGGGGCTCCCTGTTCCAGGGGCTGGACCGGCGCGGGCCGTTTCTGCAGCTGCAGATCCGCCAGCTGATCTGCACGGCGATCGAGGAAGGCCGCCTTGCACTTGGCGTCCGCATGCCGTCGAGCCGCGAACTGGCGACATTGCTCGAAGTGTCGCGCAATACCGTCGTGATCGCCTATGAGCAGCTGGTCGATCAGAATTTCCTCGTTTCGCGCGAGCGCAGCGGCTTTTTTGTCGCGGGCCTGCCCAAGCATCTCGACACCCAGCGCGATCTGCGCGCCGCGCCTGACGATGCCGGCACGGCGCGCTGGGCGGAACGGTTCGCCGTGCGCCCCTCGGCCAACCGCAATATCGTCAAGCCGCTCAACTGGCAGGACTATCCGTATCCGTTCATCTTCGGCCAGTTCGATCCCAGCCTGTTCCCGACCAATGACTGGCGCGAAAGCGCGCGCGCAGCCCTCAGCGTGCCCGAGATCAACAACTGGGCCCGCGACCTGATCGATGCGGACGATCCGGCGCTGATCGAGCAACTCCGGCTGCAGGTCTTGCCACGGCGCGGCATTCGCGCGCGGCCGGACGAGATCATGATGACCATGGGCGCCCAGCATGCGCTCTATCTGATCGCCCGGCTGTTCATCAAGCAGGGCACGCGGGTCGGTATGGAGGATCCCGGCTATCCGGACGCCCGCAATATCTTCGGCATGCTGACCGAAAATATCGTGCCACTGACGGTCGATGGCGACGGCATGGTGCCCGATGCGGGCTTCGAGAGCTGCGACCTGGCCTATGTCACGCCTGGGCATCAGTGTCCGACGACGTCCGTGATGCCGGAGGCGCGGCGTCTCGAACTGCTGCGCAAGGCGCAGGAGCGCGACATCGTGCTGATCGAGGACGATTACGAAAGCGAGCTGATCCAGGAAGGGCCGACGCTGCCGCCGCTGATGAGCCTCGATCGCAACGACCGCGTGCTCTATGTCGGCAGTCTGTCCAAGGCGCTGGCACCGGGGCTGCGGCTCGGCTATGTGGCCGCGCCGGCGCCGGTGATCCGCGAACTGCGCGCGCTCAGGCGCTTGATGCTGCGGCATCCGCCGCTGAACAACCAGCGCGTGGCCGCGCTGTTCATCGGCCTCGGTCATTATCGCTCGCATCTGCAGCGGGTGTCCCGCGTGCTGCTCGAGCGGGCGCGTATTCTCGACCGGTTGCTGCCGCAGCATCTTTCCGGCTGCAGTTTCAAACGCGGCGTCGGCAGCACCAGCTACTGGGTGACGTGTCCGGACGGCGTTGATGCCACGGAACTGGCCAAGGCCGCGCTGGCCGAAGGGGTGGTGATCGAGCCCGGCGACGTCTTTGCGATGACCAAGGGCAGCCATGCCAACAGCTTCCGGCTCGGCTTCTCGTCGATCCGCAACGACCGCATCGAGCCCGGCATCGAACGCCTCGGCCGCATCATCGCGCGGCCGGGATAGCGCAGCGACGCGCGATCACCTCTCCCCACCGGGGAGAGGTCGACACGGCGAAGCGCAGCGTAGCCGGGGCGGGTGAGGGGGGCCACACGCTCCGACGTCACCAGCCCCCTCACCCGCGCGCAAGGGCGCGCGACCTCTCCCCGGTAGGGGAGAGGTGAAGAAGGCCGCCTTCGCTACGTCAATTCGCCAATCCCTTTCACCGCACTGACCAGCGCGATGGCGCCGAGGCTTGCGATCGACACCTGACGGTGCATCGCCTCGCTGCCGCGGCGGAACGCCAGTTCGCCGAGCCGGGTGCCGAGCCACATCACCGGCAGGCCGAGCAGCGACAGGCCGACGGTGTGCAGGTTCATCAGCCCGACGCCGACAAAACTCACCGTCGCGGTGATCGAGGTCATCAGGAAGAACACCATCAGGGACGCCCGTGCCGCCCGGCGCGGCATCGGCAGCGACATGTAATAGGCCACCACCGGCGGGCCGGGCATCGCGGCAAGGCCGTTGAACAGGCCGGAGAAAAAGCCGGTGATCGAGGTCAGCGGGCGGGGGGGATTCTCGGGCAAGGCGAAACCGCGCTGCAGCGCGAACACCGCCAGCAATGTGATGGCGCTGATCGCCAGCCGGGCGGCCGGTGCCGAGATCGCGCTCAGGATCAGCGTGCCCAGCGGCGAGCCGATCAGTGCGCCGAGCATCAGCCAGCGCAGCGAGGGCCAGTCGCAGGCCTGCGACGCCTTGCGGAAGTCGAGCAGGCTGCCGGCGAGCTGCAGGCCGATCGCCACCGGCACGGCTTCGGTCGGGGTCATGAACAGGCTCAGCAGCGGCACGGCGGCCAGCGCGAAGCCGAAACCCGTATAGCCGCGCAGCACGGCGGCGACGAAGATGGAGGCGATGGAGAGCAGAACCAGCTTTGGTGTCAGCGCCGCGCCGAGATGGCCGATCGCGATCACGAGGTCATGCATGTCAGTCGGTTCCGTCCCTTGCCATGGCGCCACCATGGCGGTCTGCGCCCGAAGGTGCAGGGCCAGCGCTGGCCAATGTTTGGTCCAGATCCGGCCGGCTCTGGCCGGTTGGTTCGGCGCAACTGGCCCTAATCGCGGCGCATCACCGCTGGCACCCTCATGGTCATGATCGGCCATGTGCCGATGCCTGCTTCAACGATCGAGAGAGCCTTGCAATGTCCGAGTCGTCCGCGCGCCACCAGCTTCTCGTCACGCTGTTCGAGGCGTTCAACCGCCACGATGCCGATGGCGTGATGGCCTGCATGACCGACGACATCGTCTTTGACACCGCGGTCGGTGCGGAGATGTATGGCAACCGCATCACCGGCACGGCGGATGTGAAGGCGGCGTTCGAGAAGGTGTGGGGCGGCATGCCCGATGTGAGCTGGACCTGCACGTCGCACAGCGTGTTCGGCGATCGCGGCCTGTCGGAATGGATCTTTCGCGGGACGGCCGCCAATGGTACGCGCATCGAGGCCGAGGGCTGCGATCTCTTCACCTTCAAGGGCGACAAGCTCTCGCGCAAGAGCGCCTTCCGCAAGGACCGGCCGGCGCTGCCGGCCAAACCTGCATCGTAAGGAAGCTGTCCATGTCGATCGCGCCCTACGACCAGCATCACGATCCGCTCGTCTCGCCCGGCCCCGGCACCAACCGCAACTACGCGCCGACCTATTGGCTGGCCACCGCCGGCACGCTGCCCGAGGACGACGGCCCGATCACCGGCGATCTCGACGCCGATGTTGCGATCATCGGCTCGGGCTATACGGGGCTTGCCTGCGCGATCTTTTTGGCGCGCGAATTCGGCATCAAGGCGGTGGTGCTCGAAGCCAACCGCGTCGCCTGGGGCTGTAGCACGCGCAATGGCGGGCAGGGGCAGAATGCATCGGGCCGGCTGTCGCGCTCGCAATGGATCGAGCGCTGGGGCCGCGACGTGGCGCTGCGCCTGCATGCGGAAGTGCAGGACGGTTTTGAGACGTTCGAGGAACTGATCACCTCGGGCAGCATCGATTGCGAGCCGCAGCGCGGCGGCCATCTCTATCTCGCCCATCGCCAGCGCATGCTGGACAAGATCGCAGCCGAGTCGAAGGTGCAGAACGAGGTGTTCGGCTACAAGACCCGCGTGTTGTCGGCCGAAGAGGTGCGCCGCGACTACGTCAACGAGGCGGAATGCGTCGGCGCGGTGCATGAGCCGCTCGGCACCGGCGTGCATCCTGCGAAGCTTGCCTTCGGCTACCAGCGCATGGCGCGCGAGCTCGGCGCGAAGGTGCATCCGGGCAGTCCGGTACTGGAGATCACGACGCGCGGCGGCGTGCATCATCTGCGCACGCCCGGCGGCACGGTGCGTGCCCGCGCCGTCGGCATCGCGACCGGTGCCTATACGTCGCTCGGCCTGACGCCGTTCCTGCGTGGCCGCTGCATGCCGATCATGTCGAATTCCATCGTGACGCGGCCGCTCACCGAAACGGAGCTGGAAGCGACTGGTTTCAAGACCACGCAGGTGATCACCGATACGCGTACGCTGCGGTTCTATTATCGCCGGCTGCCGGACAACCGGGTGCAGATCGGCAGCCGCAGCGCCATCACAGGCGCCGATGCCGCCAACCAGAAGCATCTGCAGCTCCTGATCGATGGCCTGCACCGCAAGTTCCCGGCGTTGAAGGGCATCGAGATCGATTACTCGTGGTGGGGCTGGGTCGATGTCAGCCACGACATGATGCCACGCATCTTCCGGCCCGATCCTTCGCAGACGCTGTTCTATGCGCTGGGCTATGGCGGCAACGGCGTGTCCTATTCGGCGCAGGCCGGCCGCCGCATGGCCGAAATGATCGGGGGCAAGAGCTTCAAGGGCGAGGACCTGCCGATCTTCACCTCGCCGCTGCCGACACATCCGTTTGCGCCGTTCCGCCGCATTGGCCAGCGCATGCTGTACAAGCTCTATCAGTCGCGCGACGAGGCGGCATAGGCGCTCACGCGCTTGCTGCGCGCGCCGTGGACCCAGTTCTCCACCTGCCGGGCAACGACATAGGTCGCGGGCGTCAGCACGACGACCAGCAATGTCGACGACAGCATGCCGGAGAAGGTCACGATTCCGATCGAGCGCTGTGCATTTGCCCCGGCGCCCGTTGCGAGCATCAGCGGCACCACGCCGGCGGCAAAGGCGATCGAGGTCATCATGATCGGGCGGAAGCGTTCGCGCGCCGCTGCGACTGCGGCATCGATCGGGCTCTCGCCGCCTTCAAGGCGCTTGCGGGCGACTTCGACGATCAGGATCGCGTTCTTGGCGGAGAGCGCGACCAGCAGGATCAGTCCGATCTGCGAATAGAGATTCACATTGATGCCGAGCGCCGCGATGGTCAGCACCGGGCCCACCAGCGCGAGCGGGACGGCCAGCAGGATCGACGCCGGCGTCCACCAGCTCTCATATTGCGCGGCCAGCACCAGATAGACGAGCAGCAGCGCCAGTCCGAGTGCCAGATAGATCTGACCCGCGATGGCCTTCTCCTGATACGACATCGCCGTCCATTCATGCGCCGTGCCGGCCGGCAATGTGCGTTTGGCCACGGCATCCATGATGCCGAGCACGTCGCCGGAGCTGAAGCCGGGGGCCGGCGCGCCGAGGATGGTCGCGCTCGGATAGAGATTATACAGGCTGACCAGCGACGGCCCGCTGCTGCGGGTGACCGACAGCAGCGATCCCAGCGGCACCATATTGCCCTGTGCATTGCGGACCGTGAGATCGAACACCTGCTGCAGGTCGGTGCGTGCCGTGCCGTCATTGGTGGCGAACACCTGGAAGGTGCGGCCGAAGCGATCGAAGCGCCCGGCAAAGCTCGATCCGAGCGATGCCGACAGGGTCGAGAACACGTCATCCACCGCGACCTGCAGCGTGGCTGCCTTGAGGCGGTCGACGGTCAGGCCGATCTGCGGCGCATCGGCGCGGAAGCTGGCATTGGTCCGCTGCACGCCGGATTGTCCCTGCGCATTGCGCTGCATGGCGTCGGTGACCTGCGACAGCCGCTGCCAGTCCAGCGTGTTGTCGCGCAGCTCCACCTGCATGGTGAAACCGCCGCTGTTGCCGATGCCCTGGATGGCGGGCGGCGGGATCACCAGGACCTTGGCGTCGTCGACATCGGCAACGGCCCTGGTCAGCGCGCCATACATGTTCGGCAGGTTTTCGCTCTTGCCGCGCTCGCTCCAGTCCTTCAGCACGATATAGATCGCGCCGGCATTGGCCAGTGACGCATTGCCGTCGGTGGCGGACACGCCGGCGATCGACAGCGTGTTGTCGACGCCGCCGACCTTGCGCAGCTTGCCGCTGATGCGATCGAGTGCCGCATTGGTGCGCTCGAGCGAGGCACCGCTCGGCAATTGCACGCTGACGAGGAAATAGCCCTGGTCCTCGAGCGGCAGGAAGCCGGTAGGCAGCCGCGTCAGGCCCACCACCGCCAGCGTGACGATTGCAACGCCGGCCAGCGTGGTTGCGATGCTGTGGCGGACCAGCTTTGTCACCAGCGCTGTATAGCGCCGCTCGACGGCACCATAGACCTTGTTGAAGCCACGCCGGAACCGGCCGGGCCGGGCGGACGCATCATGCGGCTTCAGCCAGGTTGCGCATTGCGTCGGCTTCAGTGTCACGGCATTCACCGCGCTGAGCAGTGCCGTCGCGGCGATCACCAGCGCGAATTGCGCGAAGATCTGGCCGGTCAGGCCGGGCAGGAACGCGGCCGGCAGGAACACCGAGATCAGCACCAGCGTGATGCCGATGATCGGGCCGAGCAGATGATCCATGGCCGAACCTGCGGCATCATGCGGCGACAGCCCGCTCTCGATGCCGTGGGCGGCGCCCTCGACCACGACGATGGCGTCGTCCACCACGATGCCGATCGCCAGCACCAGCGCGAACAGGGTCGACATGTTGACCGTGAAGCCGAGCGCCGCCATTACCGCGAAGGCGCCGATCACCGTGACCGGCACCGTGGTGGCCGGCACCATCATGGCGCGCCAGTCGCCGAGGAACAGCAGGATGACCGCCAGCACCAGCACGCCGGTCTCGATCAGCGTCACATAGACCTCATGGATGGCGGCATCGACGAAGCGGGTGGTGTCGAACGGGATCTGGTAGCTGACGCCCGGCGGGAAGGTTTTTGACAGTTCCGCCATGCGGGTCTTCACCGCGTTCATCACGTCGAGCGCATTGGCGCTTGGATCCTGCGCGATGGCGATGCCGGCCGCCTGTGCGCCGTCGAGCTTGAAGCCCTGGCTGTAGGTCTGTGCGCCCAGTTCGATCCGGGCGACATCCTTGAGCCGCACGATCTGGCCGCCATTCTCCGGTGCGGCCTTGACCACGATCTCGCCGAATTCGCCGGGATCGCTGAAGCGGCTGGAGCGGACTTCGAGCGTCTGCTGGAATGCCTGCCCGTTCGGCACCGGCGGGCCGCCGAGCTGGCCCAGCGGCACCACCTGGCTCTGCTGCTGCAGCGCGCCGACCACGTCGCCGGCGGTGAGATTGCGGGCGCGGAGCTGCTGCGGGTCCATCCAGACCCGCATCGCGTACTGGCCGGCACCGAACACGGTGACATTGCCGACGCCGGGCAGGCGCGACAGTTCATTCACGAGATTGATCGAGGCATAGTTGCTCAGGAACAGGCCGTCGCGGCTGTTGTCGGGAGAGGCGAGGGCGGCGAAGCCGAGAATGGAGGTCGAGCGCTTGTCGACCTTGACGCCCTGGGTCTGCACGCTGCTCGGCAGCGAGGCCAGCGCCGACGACACGCGGTTCTGCACCAGCACCTGGGCCTGGTCGACATCGGTGCCGATCTCGAAGGTCACCGTGAGCGTGTAGGTGCCGCTGTCGGTGCTGTAGGACTGCATATAGAGCATGCCGCCGACGCCATTGACCTGCTGCTCGATCGGCAGCGCCACCGTGCGTGCGATGACGGCGGCATTGGCGCCGGGATAGGTCGCCGTCACCTGCACGGTGGGCGGCACCACATTGGGATATTGCGCGACCGGCAGGCGCAGCAGGCATACGGCGCCGATCAGCAGCATCAGCAGCGCGATGACATTGGCGAAGACGGGGCGGTCGATGAAGAAGCGCGAGATCATGGTTTGCTGTCCGGTGTGGCAGGTATCGCGGGGGCTGCGCTGTCGTGCGGCGCGACGGTCTGACCGACCGCGACCTGCTGCGCATTCGTGACGATGACCCGGTCGCCGGCGGCAATGCCGCTGCGGATGATCCGCAGCTCGCCCTCGCGGCCGCCGGTCTCGACCATCCGTTGCTCGACCTTGTTGTCGGCATCGACCACCAGCAGCGTCGGCGTGCCCTGGATGTTGCCCAGTGCGGTGTCGGGGACGAGCAGCGCGTTCTTGCTCTTGCGGGCCGGAATCCGGACCTTGACGAAGGCGCCGGGCAGCAGCGCGCGATCGGCATTCTGCAGGATGGCGCGCACCGACAGCGTGCCGGTGGCCGGATCGACCGCGGGCGCGGCGTAATCGAGCTGTCCGCGATGGGGAAATCCGTGCTCGCCCTGCATCGCGACATCGACCGGCAACGTGCGCAGGTCGGCCTCGGTCTTGCCGGCCGCGGCCACCAGCCCACGCACGCGGATGGCGTCGCCCTCGTTGACGGTGAATTTGGCCCAGATCGGGTTGATCTGCAGCAGGGTGGCCAGCTGCGCCGTCTGCTCGGTTCCCACCAGGGCGCCGACGCTTTGCAGATGATTGGTCATCACCCCGTCGAACGGGGCGGTGACCTTTGTATAGGAGTAGTTGATGCGGGCCTGGTCGAGGGCGGCCTTGGCCTGCTGGGTCGAGGCCTTGGCCGCGTTCAGGTCGGCGGTTGATTGCTGGGCCTGCATCTGCGAGGCGACCTCACGGCTCGCCAGCGTCGCATAGCGCTCGTTCTGCTGGGTGGCGAACAGCGCCTTGGCCTGGGACGCTGCGAGATTTGCCTCGGCCTCCTCGAGCTTGGCCCGGTAGGGCGCGGGTTCGATGGTGAACAGCGTTTGGCCCTGCCTGACGGTGGTGCCGTCCTCGTAGCCGATCGACTCCAGAAAGCCCTGGATGCGCGCGACGACGCCGACCGACTTCACCGGCACGAGCTGGCCGGTAAATTCCATATATTCGGTCACGTCGCGCTGCACCGGCGCCTGCACCTTGACCTCGGGCGGCGGCGGCGCCTGGTAGGAGTTGCGCGGCCCGCAGCCGGCAACCATGGCCGGCAGTGTCAGAAGCGCGATGGCGAGGCACACGCGGCGCGCAGGCAAATGCCTGTCCCGCACGAATGCCGGACTAGTGGAATAACGGAAAGCAAAGGCAGGCACGCGGCGACTCCGTCGATGGTCGGACATGAAGCAGGAAATGAGTGCAAGCCAACGTGACGCGGCGAGCCGCCGGCGCATGGCAATGTCTATGCAGCAAACGGCTGCGCATGCGAGGCGACGATCCGGTGTCGCTGGCCATCCACCAGCGCGGCTTCGCTGGCAGGCTCCGGTGTGTCGTCATCCGTGAGACAGGCGACGAGACCTGTGTGCAATCGGTCGAGCGCGAAATCGAGAATGTCGCGGTCCGATCCAAGCTCTCTGGCTGTATCGGCGACCTTCAGATAGGCGTAAAACTCGCTCAAGCAGGCTCTTGGTACCACCGTCGTCATATCGGCGCGCACCGGCCGCGGCGTCATGCGGTTATTCTGGGCCAGGGTGGCCGACAGTCCACAACAGATCGCCAAGGCGAGACATCCCGCCACCAGTACCCAGCCAATTCCTGTCCATTGTCGTGGTTCGCTATCCATTCGGCATGTCCTTGTCCCGAGCAGCACGTGGCACCGGGGATGGCACTGCCAGATCCCCGGTACTCGAAAGTGAGCAGCGCGCGCGGCGCAGCTCCTCAGTATGGGCGGTAGTAGGCGACGTGGGCCGCGTAATAGGGCCGATAGGCGGAGCCGTAATAGTAACGCGAATAGTAGTAGGGACGCGGTGCGTAGACGACCGGCCGCGGCGCGTAGACCACGCGTGGCGCGACATAGACCGGCGCCGTCGAGGCATAGGCCGAGCGCGCAACCGCCGTTCCGGCGGCGACGCCCACGGCAACACCCGCGGCAACCCGGCCGGGATGATGGTGGTGACCATGATAGTGACCGCGCGTGGCGACACCGGCGCGCGTCACCGAGCCGCCGCGCGGGCCGGTGACGGTGCTCTTGCCCGCGCAAACGCCACCGGCACATCCGACTGCGCCGCTGCGGGTGACGCTGTTGCCGTTGGGGCCGGTGCGGGTCACCGTGCCGCTGCGCGACCAGGCATTGGCTTCGGCCATGGTCACGAGCGACAACATCGCGGCAAGCGCCGACCGCGTCAGAAACTTCTTCATATCGTTATCCTCATCGGGATTGTCAGGAACTGGATTGCCGGCTGGGTCGGGCAGCGCCTATTCCGCCTTGGCCGACTTCAGGGCGTCCTTGCATTCCGGCGACAGCTTGTCGGCCTTTTCCTTGAGGCAGGCCGCGATCCGCCCGCCGCCCGGCGCGACGGTGGCGCAGAACTTGTTGAAGTCGGCGCGGCAGGCCGCACGCGGCGACTGTGCCTGCGCATGGGCAACGGCGGGCAGGGTCGTGAGCAGCGCGAGCGCGGCAAAAGTCTTGTAGACGGATTTTTTCATGTTCTCGTTCTCACATTGGGATGTTCGAAACGTCAGTGCACGACGGTGGATCGCGTCCTGACGGAGAGACATCTAGCCGGCCGATGTGGATCGCGTTTCGATGCCGCGCAATGTTTTGTGTTGGTTTGTAGACGGGATGTAACAGCCGCGAGGGCGGCCCTTATGTCGCGTAACAGTTTGTAAAAACGCCGTTCTGCGGCTTGCCGATCGCGCGTCATTGTTGGAAACAGGCGGCATGACAGTGCCGCAGCCCACCATTCTCATTGTCGAGGACGATCCGGAAATCCGTCGACTGGTGCGCGACCTCCTGATCCAGGAAGGGTTTGCCATCGAGATTGCCGAAGACGGCAGGGCCATGGACGAGGTGCTGGCGCGGCTGCATCCCGATCTGATGATTCTCGATCTGATGCTGCCCGGCGAGGACGGTCTGGCGATCTGCCGGCGGCTGCGCGCCAGCAGCACCATTCCCATCCTGATGCTGACCGCCAAGAGCGACGAGATCGACCGCGTGGTCGGCCTCGAAATGGGCGCCGACGATTATCTCGCCAAGCCGTTCAGCTCGCGCGAATTGCTGGCGCGCGCCCGCGCGATCCTGCGCCGGACCCGGCCGGTGCCGCAGGCGCCGGACAATCGCCGCTACGGTTTCGATGCCTTCGCGATCGATATCGATGCGCGCCAGTTGACGACCCAGGACGGTGAGGCGGTGGCGCTGACCAGCGCCGAATTCGATCTGCTGGTGTGCTTCGTGCAGCGGCCGCGCCGGGTGCTGACCCGCGACCAGATCCTCGACTGGACCCATGGCCGTTCCGCGGAGCCGTTCGACCGCACTGTCGACATGCTGATCTCGCGCCTGCGCAAGAAGCTCGACGTTGCACATCCCGGCTCCAACCTGATCAGCACGGTGCGCAATGGCGGCTATCTGATGACCGCCCATGTGAGCCCGCTGGCATGACCGGCAGCCTGTCCTTCGGCGCCCGTATCGGCCTGATCATGGTCAGCGGTCTGGCCTTGGTGTGGGTCACCGCCATCGCGGCCTATTATGTCGGCGGCCGCAGCAATGACCTGCAGTCGATCGGTGATCCCGCGCATGTGGTAGCGGTTGTCGAGCTGATGGAGCGCACCGCGCCGGACGGGCGCGCACTGGTCGAGCGCGCCACCAGTACCGATGGATTCATGGTCAGTGTCGAGCGCAGCGCCGCCAATGACGACGACGCCACGGAGCCGGGCTCGCGCTTCAGCGGCAGCACCGCACAGCCTTATGTCGCGGCGCTGGCAGGGCGCAAGGTCAACGTGACCTTTGACGATACCCAGCGGCGCCGCATGTTTCGCCACTTGTGGCCCGACATTCTGCGGTTGCGCATCGATCTCGGCGACGGCGATGTGCTCACCATCGCGATCGTGACGCCCCTGCTGCGCGGCCCGCTCGGTCTGCCGATCGGGTTCGGCGCGGGGATCATCGGCATTTTCGTCGCGTTGATCGCGTTACTGGCGATGCGCCGCGAGACCAAGCCGCTGACCCGGCTGGCTGAGGCCGTCGACCGTATCGATCTCTCGCCCAATCCGCTACCGCTGCCGGAAGCGCGCGGCAGCGCGCCGGAAATCCGCGCGCTGATTGAGGCCTTCAACCGGTTGCAGGGCCGGCTCGGCGAGTTGCTGCGTTCGCGGCTGGCGATGCTGGGCGGCATCTCGCACGACGTCCGCACCTTCGCCACGCGGCTCAATCTGCGGGTCGAGAAAATCCCCGACGATGCCGAGCGCGAACGTGCGATGACCGATATCCACGACATGATCCGGCTGCTCGACGACGCGCTGCTTGCCAGCCGCGCGGGTGCCGCGGAATTGTCGGAGGAACTGATCGAGATCGACGATCTGGTGCGCGGCGAAGTGGCTGATCGTCAGGCCAATGGCGCGCGCATCGATTTCGCGGCGGGATCGCATGGCCGCACTGCTGTCGTGCTCGGCGACCGGCTGGCATTGCGGCGGGTGATCGCCAACCTCGCCGATAACGCCATCAAATACGGTTACGCCGCTCATCTGCGCAGCGAAGTTTCCGGAAAGAACGTTATTCTCACCGTCGATGACCAGGGGCTTGGCATTCCCCTGGCGCAACGCGCTGCCATGCTGGAGCCGTTCAGCCGCCTCGAGACCTCACGAAACCGCAACACCGGAGGTGCCGGCCTCGGGCTGGCGATTGCACGCGGTCTCGTCGAAGCTCATCACGGCAGCCTTGCGATCGAAAATACGGCTTCAGGGAACGGTCGCGTGTCGGTGCGCCTACCGCTTTTCGAAACATAGTTGAGGCGCGCGAACTGGGGCAACGCCGGCGAATTAAGTTACGTCTCGGCGCTGTCAGAAAATCCTTGGATTCGTGTCGCGGGTTGGTTCGGTCGCGGCCCCGATCACCGCGCCATCCTCCAAAATCATTCGCGCCGCATTGAGGCGCATCTTTCTGATACGTGCTGGAATTATTGGTGGGCCCAGGACTCGAACCTGGAACCAGACCATTATGAGCGGAGAACAGAAGTCGCTCATTCGCGTAAAAGCGTGGAAAATCAACGATCCCGACTAGCTTTGACGAGGTTTGCGAAATGTTGGTTCGCCAACATCGTTGGTTATCTATTGGTTTTGGTTAGGGAGATGCCGTGCGAACGACATACATTTCGTTGCGGACTTGCCGCCAAAAATCTCTGGCGCTGACCGCGCAATGAACCTGTGTGTTTCAAGCCGCGTCCAACATCACGGCTCTGGTATTTGCGGTATTTAGTGGATGCAAATATTAGGTACGCAGATTTCTCCAATATCTGCTATTATTCGAGCTTTCAGGATCTTGGCTGTGTATTTCAAGCCCATATTAGTCGTTCTCGCTTTTATCGTATTTGGCGTCCAGCCCGCGAGCGCGGAGCGGCGTGTCGCGCTGGTAATCGGGAATTCAAATTATAAGAACGTAAGTCGGCTTCTTAACCCATCCAATGACGCGTCGGCCGTAGAGGCTGTACTAAAAAATGCAAAGTTTGACGTCGTCGATGCTCGAAAAGATCTATCGACTGCGGAAATGCGCCGAGCTCTTAGAGAGTTCGGCAACAAGGCACGTGATGCCGACATCGCAGTCGTTTATTATGCCGGTCACGGCATTGAGGTCGATGGTACAAATTACCTCATTCCGACCGATGCTTCACTGGAGCAAGACGTCGATGTGTTCGACGAAGCGTTTCCACTAGACCGCGTACTTGTTTCTGTGGAGCCCGCAAAACAACTGAGGCTCGTGATCTTAGACGCTTGTCGCGATAATCCCTTCGCTAAAACGATGAAGAGGACTGTTGGCACAAGAGCTGTTGGTCGAGGGCTCGCAAAAGTCGAGCCTTCCAGTCCTAATACTTTGATAGCATTTGCGGCTAAAGCTGGTTCGACCGCTTCGGACGGGGACAGCAAAAATAGTCCGTTTGCAGCCGCCCTCATAAACCACATCGCGAAGCCCGGTCTCGATTTGCGCAAGGCTTTTGGCTATGTCCGCGACGATGTAATGAAGAGCACAGGAAATAAGCAGGAGCCTTACGTTTACGGCTCCTTGGGCGGAAATGATGTCTCATTGGTTCCTGCAGATGCGCCTACCGTTCTGCCCTCATCCTCGCCAGCTGTTGATGCACGCCGTGATTATGAAATAGCGTTATCCGCAAACAGCAAGGATGTGTGGGACGCATTCATTGCAAACTATCCTGCCGGTTTTTACACGGCCGTTGCTAAAGCTCAGCGTAACAAGCTCTTAGCCGAAGAATCGCGAATCGCCGCCGCCGAACGCGCCAAAGCCGCCGAGGAAGAAAAGGCGAAGCTTGCTGCAGAGGGCGCTAGAGCTGCTGAGTTGGCAAATGCTGCGCAAAAAGCGAAGTTGGCTGAAGAAGCGCGCTCTGCTGCTGAACGTAAGAAGGCCGCTGAGGAAGCGAAATTAGTTGAAGCGGAACGTCGGAAGGCTGCGGCTGTCGAGAAGGCGCTGGAAGAGACACGTATCGTTGCTGAAAAGAAAAGATTGGCAGATGAAGCGAAAAGTGCCGACATCGAACGTCGTCGGCTGCTAGCGGCCGAAGAGGCGCGTCGTTTCGCAGATCAGAAAAAGGTTGAGGATGAGAGAAGGTTGACAGAAGTCGCATCGACCAAAAAGCCTGAATCGCTGTCTGCAACTAGTCAGTCAGATAACGCAGCCAAGCAAGTTGGTCAGGTCGCCAGTCTTCAGCCAGACGCAAAAGTAGAACCTCCATCGAACGTGAGCGACCTTTCGCGTCAAATCAAAGTCGAGCTACGTCGGGTCGGTTGCTTCTCAGGCGCGATAGACGGAAGCTGGAATACGGATTCGCAGAAAACCCTTGAAAAATTCAGCCGATATTCAGGCATGAAGGTTGATGTGAAGGTTGTGAGTATTGATGCTCTCAATACCGTAAAGGCGAAAGCTGGACGAGTGTGCCCGCTAGCATGTGAGCACGGTTACAAAGCAAGTGGTGACGAGTGCAAGAAGATCACGTGTCGCGTGGGATATGCAATTGCAGACGATAATAGCTGCGAGAAGATTGCTGGCGATAAGCAAAAAGCTAAGCTTTCACCAAAGACCGCTGATCAGCCTGCGACAAGTCCGAAGCGCGCTGCGGCGGCTGGATCCGGGCGGGCACAGTATCTTTGCAATGGAACTAACCCTTGTGTGGAAGTTCCTGCTAACTGCCGGATTGTTAGTACCGGCGCGCATGCTGTCCATGGGCAGACAGCGGTTTGTCCGTGAGCGAACTTGTAAAAGAGCTCTGATATCTTCCGGTCGGCGGTGGAGCTGGCAATGAAGAAGTGCGATATTTGCTTTCAGTTCAGCCGTTGTGAGCGGGAAACAAAAGTCCCGCACTCGCATCAAAGCGTGGAAGATCAACGGTCCCGAGTCATTTCGACGTCGTTTGCGGAGCGCAGATCCGCCGATATCGTTGGTTATCTATTGATTTTGCCACGCTTATGACCTGCTGCAGACTGTGATCCTCGTTTGCCACAGCAGTCTTACAATGGCCGAGATAAACATTGGCTCTTAATTCCAGAGAAGGTCGTTCTGCATTCGATATGTGGACGTCGTGCGAATCGGCGGGTCAGCCATCGACGGAATACTCGGAAGATTAAAACGAATTCATAGAACGAGCCGGGAAATTCACCGCCATACGCAGATTCAACTACTAAGGCAGCGAGGAGCGCCCATGTAGGAAGCGGCAGGATTCCTAGGCATGAGTGAGAAGACGCTGCGTGACACTTGTGGTCATCACCACACGGACTCTCTGCAGAACGCAGCCAAGGCCATTGGTTCGCGTCCGACGCGCTTGCGGGAAAAATTGGTTATTCCGTTGGTTATACCGGAGGACGAAGAAAGGGTTGGAGTTCAACCCCTTGAAATCATTGGTGGGCCCACCAGGACTCGAACCTGGAACCAGACCGTTATGAGCGGACCACGTCGCAGGTTCTAAAAATGTAATAAAATCAAATGTTTACTTGAATTCAAGCAAATGAAAAGCGACAAATGCAAACCGTTTGTACGCTTTCATTCGCTTTCATGCATGTTGTATTTGCGTCGGAAGACGCGCTCTCGATAGCGTTAGAAATATATATCCTCGTCGAAAACGATTCCTTCGTGTGAGCTGCCAGACTCATTTCGCTCCCAGCTCCACGGATTGAATACAGTCAGCCGATCAGCTGTCTGCGAGACCGCCTTAAGGAAATCGACGGTATCTATGCTGGCTTTGTGCTCTAATCGACTGACAGCATCCTGAAGTGCATATTCAATCTGCGCCCTAATTCCCCCACCACTATTGCGAAGTCTGCCGAAGCACACGCTGAGCGCATCTACAAATATCAAGAAAGCGAGCGTGTTTTTCGGGTTTTGTTTGCAATCTAGAGAAGTCAAATACTCTGCAATAGCGTTGTTCGGAAGAATTCGAGCTGTTCCTAGAGCGACTACTCCCAAATACCCATCCAGTCCCACTTGAGCACAATCTTTCATGGCAATCTGGATGTTACCCGTGCGGCCCAATCGACGCTCGTCACGCAATCGACGGTACATGCGGAGTTCATCTCTAAGTTCAATCGCGGCACTTTGCTCGATATCTTGAGAGTTGATCCAACGAGGGTGGTCTACATCGACTGGTTTCCACTGCGTATCCAATCGACGGTCATCGATTGAGGCGCGAAGCTCCGCAATTTCGAAGCCAGCTTCTAGTAGGGTACGAGGCATGGACGAGAGCGGCGAGTTTGTGACCAAGTTTCCAGTTGGAAGATCTGCGCCTTTAAATTTCGAAAAGGCCGCCACATTCTTACAGGTTATTGATGCGGGCGTATCTTTGAGGAGTCGGATTAAGGAGTTCATCGACGTCGACTCTACAGTCCAGAAGCCGCCGCTGGCCGTGAGATCGGCGACTGAAGCAGCCCGTCGACCATCGTCATCCTCTACCATAAACATCGGAAACTGCTTCAAGGAGTCCGCGATTTGAGCGAGAGAGTTGGAAGAGTAAAGAGAACCTGCAATCCACGGAAATTGATCTACCGCGTAGCTAAGCGAGAATCCTTCGATAGCCTGAAGGCGGCTGATCTCTTGCTGAACTTCTTCTAGGTATGCGTCAAACACCGCCGTGTTCAATGTTGCTTTGTCAGCGTCAGACTCAAGCGACGTTCGTGCGACATTCGTTTTTGGGGCATTGCGGCCGGTACAGTTCACAATGCTAAGCAGACCAGCTCTATTTCCATAGAAACCAGGCGAACCAAACTCTACGCGAATGCCTTCGACACATATGCCCATTGGTGGAACTAGAGTTTGTCGCTGCTGCATAGAGTCGGAGTACTGTAGGAATTGTTTGTCCCTAAAATGCTTGTTGTAGACAGTCACAAATGCAAGCGTGGTGTCTCCGAAAGTTTTTTCCTGAACTTCTACCCGTTCACGATCGAGTCCAACCTGTGCTTCTTGTAAGAACGCTTCCAGAGATTCTCTAGGTGATGCATAGCCGATCTTCTCGGCGGTCCCGTTGTCGATTGTCGCGGAGATGTTGCAGCGAGGGAAGAGTATCCATTGTTTCAGGGTCTGGAGAACGTTGACTTGCTTGGAGCTGGCTCGCATCTTCAGAATGATTTTTGTGCCGTGAGGGCCGATTTCTCGCGACTCGGAACTATTCTTCTTGTCCAGAAGTCGAATGAGATATTTGCCGTGCACGGATCGTAAAGTGATCTCTCGGCCATCTTCCTGATCCTCGTGGAAGGTGACTATTTGAACATTATCCGCGACCATAAATGTTGAAAGGACGCCAATCCCGAAACGGCTGATTGGAGAAAAATCTGGATGCTTTTCCCTGAATTTCGTGTCTTGGTAGCGCGACGATCCGACGTTGAGCAGATGGCGCTCAATGATGTCTTGGGTCATCCCGGTCCCATTATCGACAATAGTCAGCGAACGTTGAGCTGAGTCCCAACCGATTGATACTTTTCCGTGAGAGCTTGAGTCTAGGCCTTTCAACGAGCACTGTAAGCGTACGGCATCGATCGAATTTTGGACAAGCTCTCGTATTGCGACCGAGCTGTCGTTGTAGAGCGTGTGGCCCGTAAGCAAATCCAAGATTTTTGTTTGATCAATCTGAAACTCGAAAGGGTTCGGAATAAAGCCAACCGCCTCCACTTGTGAGTCGTCGATTGCCCGCCAAGGGAAATCTAACTTGTTGGTGGTTTGCGAGCGCGCCTTTTGCGCACAGGAGTAGGCATAAGCAAGTTGTTTTCCGGCGTAGGCAAGATAAGCCGTTAAGCCAAAGAAGCCGTTCTCATTATCGTATTTCGCGAAAACTGACAGAGTGTCAGACTGCAAACTGGCCTTTGCTTCACCATTTTTGTCTGCCACAGGCTTTGGGAATACGCCGCGAACGGCGTTTTGCTTGATCCATTCTGTTTGACTGATCGGGTCCTTTGGATCGATCATCCTGAACATAACAGACGGTGCGCGTTGACGCGTTATCTGCAAGAGATCGGTAGTGCGCAGTAACACCGCAGCATAGAGTAGGTTTGCCGTTTCAGCTGGGGCTGATGCGTATGGCTTGAAAGGCTTATACTTTGCCAGGTCATCGAGGTCGTCAAGATTATGACTCTCGCATATCAGCGCAAGGTCGCGCCTGAACTCTGGGTCGATGTTTGCGAAAAGGCGAGCGAGTTCGTCCCTCTGCGCTCGAGCATAGCCAAGCTCTTCGGAGGGAGTGCCTTCGATCCACGTGCGAACTCGTTTCGCATGATTGAAGCGCACGAACTCTTGATAGAAGAAGCGTTCAGCTCGATCGGAGCCGAGCGCCTGAACTTTTATCTTATAGTCCGCTCCGTCATTCTGATTAAAAAGATGCTTATCGCAAAAGTTCGTAAAATCCGCCTTATCCCGGTTCTGGAATTCGTCCTCTGTTACGATCAAACCCAAGTCGTGGAAATAGATAGCGAGTGTGATTAGGAGCCAATCTGCGGGCGTCATCGCTCCTTTGGTTGCCTCGGGCACGATCCAATCCAGATCAGACAGCATGGCTTCGACATGCGAGAAGTCATGGACTGTATATTCGGCAAAAATATTGTTGCGCCCAAATTGATCGAGGATCGCCTTTACCGTTCTGCGAACTTCGTGGAGCTGAATTGGAAACGAAGGCAATTCAGTCGCAGCTAATGCTCTCTGCTCGGCTGCAGATAACTTGTCCATTTTCCTCGCCCAATTCTGCTTGCTATTGAATGCTGGCAGAGTAGGCGATGGCGCAATCGGTTGTAAAGTTTTACCGATGCAATTTCTTGTTAAGAAGTGTTTTTGAGTTACAAAAGCAGCCGGATTTATCGGCTCAAGCTCGCTTCAATCCGCTTTAGTATTTTGCTCGGTGCTGTCTCAAGAGCGAGAGCCAAACGGAAAAGCGTGGCAACTGTCGGGGACTTAAGCCCTCGTTCTACTTGGCTAACATATGTCCGATGAATAGCCGCTCTTTCCGCCAACTCCTCCTGCGAGAGACCGGCAGATTGCCGCATCTCAGCGATAACTTTTCCAAGCGTAACATTTGAGTTGCTCACGCTCCCATAGTCAAGCTCCGAAGACTAAAGATCTACAGACTATAGTATTCAAGAATCACGTATAAGCTGACGGAGCTTGAGGTGCGGTGGAGATGGTGAGTGGATAGAGAGGAGACTGAATTCAAATCTGATACTCCTTTGAGACTAGACGTTGCAGTCAAGGTAGCATTTCCAGCGGGCGGTCTCACTGTGGCGGGGCTTCGGAAGGAAATCGCGCGTGGCCGTCTGGAGGTAGAGCTGATCGCCGGAAAGCATTTCACGACATTGGCAGCTATCGAACGAATGCGAGAGCGATGCCGAGTCATCAAGGAACCTTCACTGCATGAAGGCCTATCTCAGCGTGACGTACGACCAGCTCGAGCCAATCATGCCTCTGGAGCGGAACTAGTACGGTTTATCACTAGAAAACTGGATGCCAGTCGCGCGGAGAGGCGCGCCAAGAGAATGGCCAATAAAAAGAAGCGCTCAACTTAAGCAATGAAAATGAAGCGGAGCCAACATGTACCGAGACCTGTACCGTAGACCTTTATTATACCAACAGGCGCCTCGTAAGCATCTGACATTATAGTTATTTTTGGCT
>NZ_JBIIOT010000136.1:0-10392 GCF_044336785.1 Tardiphaga sp.
TCACCCGCCCGACTTCGCTACGCTACGCCGGTCGACCTCTCCCCGGTGGGGAGAGGTGAAACAAGAACCTCACACACGAGAGAGACGCCCATGCCAGCCATCTTCCCTACCGGCGTGTTCTGCGCCGCGACCACGCCGTTCAATGCCGATCTCTCCGTCGATCAGGGCCTGTTCACCGCCCATTGCCAGCGGCTGCTCGATGACGGCTGCACCGGCATCGCCATGCTCGGCACCACCGGCGAAGCGAATTCGCTGTCATCCGGCGAGCGCAAGTCGCTGCTCGAAGCCGTGGTGAAATCCGGCATCGCGCCGAAGAAGCTGCTGCCGGGCACCGGCGTCGCCTCGATCATGGAAACGGTGGAGCTGACGCAGCATGCGCTGGCCAATGGCGTGAACACCGTGGTGATGCTGCCGCCCTATTACTACAAGGGCGTCTCCGACGACGGCATCGTCGATGCCTATACGGCGATCATCGAGCGCATCAATGATCCCAAGCTGCGCGTGGTGCTCTATCACATCCCGCAGATGTCGTCGGTGCCGATCTCGCTGGACGTCATCGACCGCCTGATCAAGCGCTTCCCGGAGATCGTGGTCGGCATCAAGGACTCGTCGGGCGATTTCGCCAATATGAGTGCCATCGTCGAGCGCTTCCCCGGCTTCTCGGTGCTGGTCGGCGCCGATCCCCTGATGATCAAGCTGCTGCCCATGGGCGGCGCCGGCTGCATCACCGCGACGTCGAACCTGGTGGGCGGCGATCTCGCCACGGTGTTCAACGGTTTTGCCGATCCGGCCAAGGCGGCCGAAGTCGCGGCCGCGCAGGAGCGCATCGTCTCGGGTCGCAATGCGGTCTCGACCTATGCGCAACTGCCATCGCTCAAGGTGCTGCTGGCGCGGCAATACGGCAATGACGGCTGGATGCGCGTGCGCCCGCCGCTGGTGGGGCTGAGCGCGGCCGATGCGGAAGCGGTCAGGCAGTCGTTCGCGGCGTAAACCCTTCTGTCGTCATTGCGAGCGCAGCGAAGCAATCCAGTTCTTTGGTCAAAGGCTGGATTGCTTCGTCGCTACGCTCCTCGCAATGACGGCGATTGAACGATGTTTATAGATGCGGCTCGCGGCTGCGCGAGCCGCCTTCCGGCGGGAAGCGGATCGTCGTGCCGATGGTGATCCAGTTGGAATCCTCGCCGGTGATATTGCGGCCATAGATCAGATCGACAGAAAACGTCTCGTTGGGCCGATAGCGGATGCCGGTCTGCAGCCGCGGCTGGATCACGCTCGGCATGTCCGCCCGGCCCGCCTGCCCATACAGTTCGATCGTGTATTGCAGCGTATCGGTGAACTTCCAGTCGAAGCCGATGCCATATGTAAAATAGTGCCAGTCATTGACGCGGTCCCAGAGCCAGCCGGCATTCAGATTGATGCGCGTGGTCTCGGAGAAGCGATAGGTCGCGGGGATTTCGACGAACAGCGCGGTGTTCTGGCCGGTGACCGCATCGAAGGTCGCGCTGCCGAGCACGGAGACGCCGAACTTGCCGATCCCGGTCGGCTCGAAATTGTATTTGGCCTTGGGCGCGATAGTCGTGGAGTAATCGCCGCCCGAACGGCTGTAATTGGTGAGCGCGCTGAGTTCGACCGGCTTGCCGAGATCGACCACGCAGGACGGATTGGCGATCGCCGCAAAGTCCGTATTCGTCGCCATAGAATACCAGCTCTCGATTTTGCAGGAGCCGACTTCGGAGATGTCAGCGGCATCGACGGCGTAGGCGCCATTGGCGGCGTTCGCGCGATGGACGGTGCATGACACTGCGATCGTCGTCGCGATCACTGCTGCGAGTAGTTTACCCCAGGCTTTCCCCATCGGGAAAGCGTAGCTGAGTCGCGCGCTGTCGAGCGGTAGTTTTGCGGCGGATCGTCGCGCGGCGGCACACACTCCGTCCCTCATGGTGAGGAGGCGCAAAGCGCCGTCTCGAACCATGAGATGGCGGAGCTCCGTCGCCATCCTTCGAGACGCCGCTGCGCGGCTCCTCAGGATGAGGGGCGGAGTTGGGTGTCAGGCACTGGTTGCCTTGAACTCCCGCCACCCCTTGGCGCGCAGTTCGCAAGCCGGGCATTTGCCGCAACCGTAGCCCCAGTCATGGAGTGCGCCGCGTTCGCCGAGATAGCAGGTGTGGGAATGCTCGCGGATCAGGTCCGTCAGCGCCTCGCCGCCGAGATCGTTCGCCAGTCCCCAGGTCGCGGCCTTGTCCAGCCACATCAGCGGGGTGTGCAGCTGGAAGTCTTTCGCCATGCCGAGATTGAGCGCGCTGTTGAGCGCCTTGATGGTGTCGTCGCGGCAGTCGGGATAGCCGGAATAATCGGTCTCGCACATGCCGCCGACAATGTCGGTGATGCCCCGGCGATAGGCCAGCGCCGCGGCAAAGGTCAGGAAGACGAGATTGCGGCCGGGCACGAAGGTGTTCGGCAGGCCGTCGGCGCCCATCTCGATGGCGACGTCGCGGGTCAGCGCGGTTTCGGAAATCGACGACAGCGTCGGGATGTCGAGCGTGTGGCTGTCGCCGATCCTGGTGGCCCAGGCCGGATTGATCGCCTTCATGCCGTCGATCAGCTTGGCGCGGCTGTCGAGCTCGACGGCGTGGCGCTGGCCATAAGCAAAACCAAGCGTCTCGACGCGGGCGAAGCGGTCCAGCGCCCAGGCAAGGCAGGTGGCTGAGTCCTGCCCGCCGGAGAACAGGACAAGGGCTGTGGAGGTGGATGGGTCGGTCATGGCGAGGGCATAGCACAAAAGTTGCACCGAATTGTAGGGCGGGTTAGGCGAAGCCGTCACCCGCCGGCGGAGCTCGTGTGACGCGCCGGCGGCGGATGACGCTGCGCTCATCCGCCCTACGACCGGAGCCTGCATGACCCCTTCCCGCGATATCACCCGCCTGCTCGAGATCATGGCCGCGCTGCGAACCCCGGTGACGGGCTGTCCGTGGGATCTGGAACAGGATTTCGTAAGCATCGCGCCCTACACGATCGAGGAGGCCTATGAGGTCGTGGACGCGATTGCGCGGGGAGATCTCGACGATCTCTGCGAGGAGCTGGGCGACTTGCTGCTGCAGGTCGTGTTCCATGCGCAGATGGCGTCCGAGCAAGGCAGGTTCGATTTCGGCGATGTGGTGACGGCGATCACCAGGAAGATGATCCGCCGGCACCCGCATGTGTTTGCGGATGCCGATGGCAACGTGACCTCCGGCCATGTGAAGGGCGTGTGGGATCGCATCAAGGCGGAGGAGAAGGCCGAGCGCGCGGCGCGGCGGGGCGAGGACATCACCGCGCCGAAATCGCTGCTGGCAAGCGTGAAGGCCAGCCAGCCGGCACTGGCGCAGGCGCTGGCGCTGCAGGCCAAGGCGTCCACGGTCGGCTTCGACTGGAACGATCCGCGCGCGGTGCTGGCCAAGATCCGCGAGGAAGCCGACGAGATCGAGGCAGCGCTGGAGCGCGGCGACCCCGATCACATCGCGGAAGAGACCGGCGACCTGATGTTCGCGCTGGTCAATCTGGCGCGGCACGTGAAGGCCGATCCGGAAATGGCGCTGCGCGGGACCAATGTGAAGTTCGAGACGCGGTTCGCGTATATCGAGCAGGCGCTGAGAGCCAGGGGGCGCACGCTGGAAGACGCATCGCTCGAGGAGATGGATGCGCTGTGGAACGAGGCGAAGGGAAAGGTGTGACCCAAGTCCGTGCCGCCTACTCCTGATCCTCATGGTGAGGAGGCGCGTAGCGCCGTCTCGAACCATGAGCTGGCTTGGCTCCTGAGCCTGCGGCCATCCTTCGAGACGCCGCTGCGCGGCTCCTCAGGATGAGGGACGGAGTTGGGATGGAGAGCGGAGTTTTACTCGGCCTCGCGCAGCACCGCCTTGAACCGCTCGATCACCACGTCACGCTTGGTCTCATCGACCCGCACGGTCATGTCGAAATGACCTTCATGCAGCTCCTTCACCAGCACTTCGGCATTGCGATGCAGCCAGCTGATGCCGGCGCCGTCTGATGCGTCGATGGAGAGGTCGAGCGTGATGCGCGTCGCGGCGAGGCGATCCTCGATGGCGGTGAGCAGTTCATGGACGCCCTCGCCTGTCGCGGCTGACACCATGAAGACCGGGCTCTCGGTCGGCCGGCGTGCCGCGATATTGGCGAGGTTTTCGCGCTCCTCGTCGGAGAAGCGATCGATCTTGTTCCAGACTTCGAGAATGCGCGCGCCGGCGCCTGCATCCATGTCGATGCCGAGCTGGCGCAGAACGTTGTCGACGTCGCTCTGCTGCGCTTCGGCATCTTCGTGGCTAATGTCGCGGACATGCAGGATGATGTCGGCTTCCAGCACCTCCTCCAGCGTGGCGCGGAACGCGGCCACGAGCTGGGTCGGCAGGTTGGAGATGAAGCCGACGGTATCCGACAGCATCGCCTTGCCGCCGTGGGGCAGCGTCAGCGCGCGCAGCGTGGGATCGAGCGTGGCGAACAGCATGTCCTCGGCCTGCACATCGGCACGGGTCAGCCGATTGAACAGCGTGGACTTGCCGGCATTGGTGTAGCCGACCAGCGCGACCACGCGATACGGCACGCGCTGGCGGCCGGCGCGATGCAGCCGGCGCGTGGCCTGCACTTTCTTCAGATCGGCCTCGAGCCTGCCGATGCGATCGCCGATCATGCGGCGATCGGCTTCGATCTGGGTTTCGCCGGGGCCGCCCATGAAGCCGAAGCCGCCGCGCTGGCGCTCCAGATGGGTCCATGAGCGGACGAGACGGCTGCGCTGATAATTGAGATGCGCGAGTTCGACCTGCAGCGTGCCTTCTTTCGTCTTGGCACGGCGGCCGAAGATTTCCAGGATGAGGCCGGTGCGGTCGAGCACCTTGGCCTTCAGTTCCTTTTCGAGATTGCGCTGCTGGATCGGCGACAGCGCGCAGTCCATCACCACGATGCCGACCTCGTTGGCGGCGATGAGACCGGCGATCTCCTCGACCTTGCCCTTGCCGAGATAGGTGGCGGGACGGATTTGGCTCAGCGGGGCTGCGACCGCCTCGACCACTTCGAGATCGATGGCGCGTGCAAGACCGACCGCCTCTTCGAGACGGGCTTCGGTGTCGCGGACATGGGCATAGGCGCTGGCCTCGGCATCGCCGCGGCGTTCGCGCAGATAAGGACCGACCACGAGAACGCGGCCGGTCGATTCGCTGCCGGCCGCGGGGCGGTCGGCAGCATTGCCTTCAAAGCTACGAAATTCCAATCAAGCGTCTTTCAGGCGTTCGCTCAGGCTTCTTCGCCGCCTTCGAACAATTGGATCGGCGCGCCCGGCATGATGGTCGAGATCGCATGCTTATACACCAGCTGCGAGTGGCCGTCGCGCCGGAGCAGAAGACAGAAATTGTCGAACCAGGTGACGATTCCCTGCAGCTTGACGCCGTTTACGAGGAAGATCGTCAGGGGTGTCTTGGTCTTGCGAACGTGGTTGAGGAAGGTGTCCTGTAGATTTTGTGCGCGGTCTGCCGCCATTTTTCTTAATCCCGCAGTCTGTTGTGTCTGTTTTGTTGCTTTTCTTGCGCCCGGCCCGCCCCTCTGTTGATTTCGGGAGCGTCACCTGACTGCCGAACGCCCAAAGATCCCCCTCGGGGCGCGCAGCAGGACGATTAGACGGCAGACGGCGTGTGAAGGCAAGCCGCCACACGGAAATCGTGCCTGGAAATGCGGCAAACTCTACGCAATGTCCGCAAATTTATGGAATTCCTGGCGCAAACGGAGTGCAGTCGGTCCCGGTTTACCATCGCCGATCGCCTTCCCGTCGATGGCAATGACCGGCATCACGATCTGACTCGCGGAGGACACAAAGGCCTCGGCAGCGTTGGCAGCCTCCTCCGGAGTGAAGTTCCGCTCCTCCAGCTTGAGCTGGAGCGATGCCAGCACCTCGACCAGTACGGCGCGGGTGATGCCCGACAGGATGCCGCGCTCGGCGCTCTTGGTGACGACCTTGCCGTCCTTGGTGATGATCCAGGCGTTGCAGGACGCGCCTTCGGTGACAAAACCCTTGTCGTCCACGTACCAGGCCTCATAGGCGCCCTTGTCGCGGGCCTCCTGACGGGCGAGCACGTTCGGCAGCAGGCCGACGCTCTTGATGTCCACGCGCGGCCAGCGGTTCTCGGCTGTCGTGATGACCTTCACGCCGCGTTCGGCGGACGCCTGGTTCTTGGCGAAGTTCAGCGACTTGGCCGTGACGACGACGCTCGGCTTCACCTCGGGCGACGGAAAGCCGTGATCGCGATGGGCGACGCCGCGGGTGACCTGGAGATAGACGATGCCGTAATTGATGCGGTTGCGGCGGACGACTTCCTGCATGATGACCTTCAGCGAGGTCAGCGCCATCGGCATGGCGATGCGCAGTTCACGCAGCGAGCGCTCCAGGCGCGCCATGTGGCGCGGGAAATCGACCATCTTGCCGCCGACGATCTCGCAGACCTCATAGACGCCATCGGCGAACTGGTAGCCGCGGTCTTCGACATTGACGGCTGCGTCGCTGAGGTTGGTGTAGAGGCCGTTGACATAGGCAATGCGCGACATGGGTCGGAATTCCGGTTGGTTGTTTCCTGGGAACGATAACACAAACGCTATAGCGTAGGATGGGTTGAGCGCAGCGAAAACCCATCGGCCGTCGATTGCGGCGGGCTCCGCCGATGGGTTGTCGCGCCGGCCTTCGGCCGCCGCTCAACCCATCCTACGGCCCGGCGTTTTACCCCACGCCGAGCGCCTTGAGCTTGCGATGCAGGGCCGAGCGCTCCATGCCGACGAATTCGGCGGTGCGCGAGATGTTGCCCGAGAAACGGCTGATCTGCGCAATCAGATAATCGCGCTCGAACACTTCGCGGGCTTCGCGCAACGGCAGGCCCATGATGTGCTCGCCATTGTTGGAGGTCGGCATCGACGGCACCATGGAGCCGACATCCTGCGGCAGCATGTCGGCGGTGATGATCACCTCCGGTCCGCCGCCGGCCAGGATCATGACACGCTCCACATTGTTGCGGAGCTGGCGGACATTGCCGGGCCAGACATGGGACTGCAGCACGGCCATGGCGTCCTGGCCGATCTGGCGGCGCGGCAGACCGGTATTGGCGGAGATCTGCTCCATGAAGAATTCGATCAGCTCCGGGATGTCCTCGCGATGCTCGGACAGCGGCGGGACGCGGATCGGGACGACGGAGAGGCGGTGATAGAGATCCTCGCGAAACGTGCCCGCGGCGATCTCTTCTTCGAGGTTGCGCGCGGTGGAGGAGATGATGCGCACATCGACGCTGACCTTGGTGGTGCCCCCTGCCCGCATGAAGGTCTGATCGACCAGCACGCGCAGAATCTTGTTCTGGGTCTCGCGCGGGAGATCGCCGATCTCGTCGATGAACAGCGTGCCACCATGGGCTTCTTCGAGCGCGCCGGCCTTGCGCTGCTGCTCGCCATTGCTCTGCTCGGTGCCGAACAGTTCAAGCTCCATGCGCTCCGGCGTGATCGCGGCGGCATTGATAACCACGAACGGGCCGTTGGCGCGCGACGACGATGCATGCAGCGTGCGCGCCGCGAGCTCCTTGCCGGCGCCGGACGGGCCGACGATGAGGATGCGGCTGTTGGCCTTGGCGGCGCGGTCGATGGTCTGGCGCAACTGGTTCATCGCAGCGGAGCGGCCGCTCAGCTTGCTGGCAATCGGCGAAATCTGCTTGAGTTCGCGCACTTCGCGTTTCAAGCGCGACGTCTCCAACGCGCGTGTCGCGACGAGGATCAGGCGATCAGCCTTGAACGGCTTTTCAATGAAGTCATAGGCGCCACGCTTGATGGCGGCGACGGCGGTCTCGATATTGCCGTGGCCGGAAATCATGACGACCGGCAGGTCGGGATTGTCCTTCTTCACCTGCTCCAAAAGCTGCAAGCCGTCGAGCTTGCTGCCCTGCAGCCAGATGTCGAGGAAGACCAAATTGGGACGACGGTTGGAGATTTCATTCAGCGCACTGTCACTGTCGCGCGCGGTGCGCGTCGTAAAGCCTTCGTCTTCCAGAATGCCCGCAACGAGATCGCGGATATCGGCTTCGTCGTCGACGATCAGAATGTCATTTGCCATGGGTCAAAATATCCTGGTCACGTTTCTTCTGTTCAACTGCCGGTGACGGCTGCGATCTTCGGTTCTTGTTCGGGCGCCGCTTTCGCGTCGCTCTTCTCCGCGTCAGGCTTCTGACCGGAGATTGCGAAACGCAGCCGCATCCAGGCGCCGCGCTGGCCTGGCTTGATGCTGGATGCGTCGCCGAGTTCGATCCCGCCGCCGTGGTCTTCCAGCACCTTGCCGACAATGGCGAGGCCGAGGCCGGTGCCCTTCTCGCGCGTGGTGACATAGGGTTCCAGCAGACGCGAGCGATTGGTTGTCGGCAGGCCGATGCCGTTATCGACGACGTCGATCACGATCTGGCCGTTCTCGCTGAAGGCTGTGACGTCAATGCGACCTTTGCCGAGTTCTTCCGGCGGCACGGCCTCGATGGCTTCGGCGGCATTCTTGATGATGTTGGTCAGCGCCTGCGAGATCAGCCGGCGATCGAACTGCGCCTTCAGCGGCTCTTCCTTGATCTCGGCATGGAGGTCGAGTTCGGGATGCCCGACGCGCATCAGGAATACGGCCTGGCGCACGGTGTCGGCGACATCTTCGCCTTCGATGACGGGCTTCGGCATCCGGGCAAAGCGCGAGAACTCGTCCACCATGCGGCGGATGTCCTCGACCTGGCGCACGATGGTGTCGGTGCACTGCTCGAAGATCTGCTTGTCGTCGACAATCACCTTGCCGAATTTACGCTTGATGCGCTCGGCGGACAGCTGGATCGGTGTCAGCGGATTCTTGATCTCGTGGGCGATGCGACGCGCCACGTCAGCCCAGGCCGAGGTGCGCTGCGCGGAGACGAGATCGGTGATGTCGTCCAGCGTGATGATGTAGCTGTCGCGCGACTGGCTGGTCTGTTCGGCCGAGATGCGGACGGACAGATTGCGCTCGCGGCCCTCGCGATCGATGGTGATTTGCCCCTGCACCAACCGCTGCGAGCTCTCGCGGGCGTTCTGCATCAGCTCGTCGAGTTCGGGGATGATCTCGTGCAGCGGGTGGCCGAGCACTTCGGACTCGGAATGGCCGACCAGCTTTTCCGCCGATCGGTTGAGAATGCCGATGACGTTGGAGCCATCGACACCGATGATGCCGGCGCTGGCCGACGACAGCACGGCCTCGATGAAACGGCGGCGGCTGTCGATGACATCAGAGGCCGAGACCAACTCGTCGCGCTGGGTGCGCAATTCCGAGGTCATCTTGTTGAAGGTCTCACCGAGATGGGCGAGATCGCCTTCCGACTGGATCACGGGGACCTGCACATGGAGGTCGCCGGTGGAGACCATGTTCGCTGCACTGACCAGACGGCGGATCGGGGCCACCAGCCAGTTCGAGAAGTTGAGGCCAATCAGCACGGCCGACATCAGCACCGTCAAAGCGATGACCGTGAACATCAGGCCGAAGGCAATCTGGATTCCGAGGCGGCGCGATTCCAGCTCGGTGTAGTCGGCGACACTGGCCTGGGTCTGCGCCATCTGCGCGACCACGCGCGGGTCGAGCTTGCGCGCGACATAGAGATACATGTTGTCGAAGGCGCGCAGCTTGATGACGGCGGCGACATAATTGCCATCGGGGATGATGGTGATGGCCGGCTCGCCGGTGCCGACATTGACCAGGAAATCCGCCGGAGGCGGTTCGAATTCCGGCCGGACACCCGGCTGGTCGGGCTCGATGACGGTACGATCCTTGTCGATCAGCATCGCGCCCGGCAGGTTGCGCGCCTTGGCATTCGCCAGCATCAGCGAGCGGAACGTGCCGCGGTCCTGATAGAACAGCGGCTGGATGCGGGCGAGATCATCGGCCATGCCGAGAATGTCGCCGCCGATCAGTTGCGCATGCTCGTTCACATAGGCACGTGCGACGGTCATGGAATTGCCGATGACGGCCTTGGTCGGGCCGGAGAACAGGCGATCGAGGCCGCGATCGAGGGTCACATTGGCGACGATCGAGACCAGCACCGCCGGCAGCACAGCAATCACCGAGAACAGGCTGACCACCTGCACATGCAGCCGTGCTGCGGCCCTGCCCCGGCGCCGCGCCTGCACGACCTTCCAGATCTCGCGGGCGATGATCAGCACCAGCAGGAGAACGGTGGCGGCATTGATCAGCAGGAAGGACACGACCACCAGATGGGTGGGCGCGAGCGGCGTGAGGCCATTCAGGACAAGGAAGGTCAGGCAGGCGGAGAATAGCGCCATGCCGACGGCCATGGGTACAAACAGCCGCCGCAATGGATTGCGCGACTCGAA
>NZ_JBIIOT010000052.1:0-36599 GCF_044336785.1 Tardiphaga sp.
GACAGGCACTGTGGATTTATTCACGACCACCGTGAATTTGGTGATCGCCTTGGCAATCTCGCGGGCGGCTGCATAGACGTAAGTGAGATCGGCATGGCCGTCCCCGCGTCGTGACGGCGTGCCGACGGCGATGAACACGACCTCGGCTTCGCCCACCGCCTTGGTGATGTCGGTGACGAAGTTCAGGCGCTTCTGCCTGGCATTGCTGGCAACGAGCGCATCCAGGCCCGGCTCATGGATCGGGATCTCGCCGCGATTGAGCGCATCGATCTTGCTCTGGTCGGTATCCACGCAAGTGACGTGATGGCCGAAATCCGAAAAGCATGCACCCGACACCAGCCCCACATAGCCGGCGCCAATCATGGCGATACGCATCTTATGTCCTGTCTTACATAAAAGTCCGCGGTCAGAACGACCCGGACACCCCCAAGTTAGGTATCCGCGCCATCTCAGCTGCTGAGCAGCAACTCGCCATCGAGATGTCGCGGGAAGAAGAAGAAGTTGTTCACATAGGATTGCCCGGGTTTGCGGCCACCATTGGGCAGCAGCGCGTCGGGATCCTGCATCGTCTCGGCATCGAAGAAATCCACCGGGACGATTTCGTCATCGGAGAGGAAATAGCCGCGATAGTCCTTGGTCTCGAAGAATTCGAAGATCGATTTTGTCGCATCCGTGCGATGACGGTCCTCCGCCTCGACCAGGAACACAGGCTGACAGCGATCGATCAGGCCAGTGGCGCCCTTGAGCACGCTAAGTTCATGACCTTCCACATCGACCTTCACGAAAGCGACGTCATCCTTCATCACGCCATCAAGCCGCGCCAGCGGCACATGGGCGGCGACGACATTGGTGGTGTTCGGCGCATGCGACTGCTCGAGCGAAGCAAGGCCATGGACGAGGCCGTCGTCACTCTGCGGGATATAGAGATCGGCCTCGCCTTCCTGATCCGATAGCGCGATCTCGTGAATGCTGACATTGGAAGCCGACGTCCGGCGCAACAGCGTGGCCATGTCACGGGACGGTTCGAAAGCGTGGACCTTGCCGGAGAGCTTTGCCAGTTTCTGCGTATAGAGCCCGACATTGGCGCCGACATCGACGGTAACGGCGCCCGCCGGCACGATCTTGTCGAGATAGTTCAGCTCGCGCTCAGCGGTCTTCGGCCGTTTCATGAAGCGCCAGCGCAGCCACATGGCGGGAAATGTGTCTTTCAAGATTTGCTTGGTTCGTTGCGTGGCGGTCATTGCTGTCACCCTTCATTCGAAGCCATTGTGATCTCAAGCCCCGCCGGCTGCGCGGCATGACTCATTGTGCAGCCGGTGCAGGCCGGACTCTTTCTTACTAATAGGTAGGCACTGAGGTCAGAACGCGTTGCCGGAAATGAATTCCTTGCGCACCGTCTGCACGATGATCCGGATGTCCTTCACCATCGACCACGCCTCGATGTAATCGAGATCGTAATCGATACGGGCAATCGCGAGCTTCGGATCGACCGTGCTGCCGCGGCAACCGCTGATCTGGGCGAGACCGGTGATGCCCGGCCGCGCGCTGTGACGCTGGAAGTAATAAGGCACGAGATCTTCATAGAGCATGTTCGCAGCGAGCATGCCCGGCACATGCGGACGCGGCCCAACCAGAGACATGTCGCCTTTCAACACGTTGATCAGCTGGGGCAATTCGTCAAAACTGGTCTTGCGCAGGACCTTGCCGATCCCCGTCACGCGCGCGTCGCCCTGCACGGTCTGCTGAACGCCGAGCTTGTCGCCGAGATCGTTCCGCATCGAACGGAACTTGTAGATCTTGAACCTGCGATTGCGATAGCCGTAGCGATATTGCGTGAAGAACACGGGCCCAGGCGATGTCGCCTTGATGATCGCAGCGACAATCAGAAAGAAAGGAAGGAAAAACAGCAGCGCCGAGCCCGATGCGGTGACATCGAACAACCGTTTGGTGATGGATGCCGATGGTTCACGTCGAACGACCGCCTTGCGACGGCCGCGATAGGCGCTGTTGCCATAACCGCCATATCCGCCTGCGAACTCCACCGGACGCACCGAGATAAAGCGCTGCCCTTCCCAGAGCGGCGTCACTTTGTTTCGTTCAAGACCAACTGAAACAGTAGAGACCATTGATCGACGCTCCCTGCTGGAACTTTGGTAGGCAATCTCTCCTCAGCGCGGGTGACGTGACACATGACTTGTTCGTCAGCATCATGGCATTCGCAGATGCGAATGCGCTTGTTCGTCTCTTGCCCCACACTTCGAATAGCTTTGGCCAATGAAGTTTGTTTAACTCTTTGCGCGAATTGGGGCCGCAAAACGGTATTGCCGTGCATGACAATGCAGCACGAGCCACGCGCGGAATTGTGCGCCGCGAAAAATTCTGTGTGAGGAAAAGCGGTTAGCTCGTTTATGACTGCCTTGCACTGCACCCACTTCGGGGCAGCCATGCAAAAACCAAACAGAAAATCGCACGTGAAGATTCTGATCGCACGTGATCGCGAACGGGTGCATGCTTTTGTTCATCACGTTCGCAGCCCGAACGCGACGCGCGCGATTCGAATTTGATTTTTCATCAAATACTAAAAGGCCGAGCATTACTTGCGGGCCGACAGCCAGTTTTCAGTCGAATATCGTCGGTTACGACCATGGCATTGAGGCAGACCACACCGCCCCACACAACGAAAGCTTTGCAACACGCTCAGCTTCTCGTCCTGCCTGTTCGCGTTGATGCGACCAGAAGCTCCCCCGCACATAAGGAGGAGACTGTCATGGATCAGTCACTCTCCGACCGACCACGCAGCGCAAATCGCAAGCTTCGCAATGCCATTATTCTCGGGAATGTCGTGATGTGGCTCGCAATCATTGCCGTCGTTCGATTTCTTGTCTCGTAACTAGCTGGATTCAATCCAGACTGGCTTCATCACAGCGTCTGCCGTCCATAATCTCGCCAGACCACAAGATGATGTATGCGGGAATGAAATTGACCGCAGCCGATTCCGCGTCATAGTTGCTCCATCATGCCACGCACCCCTTCGAGTCAGCGTCCGAGCAAGGCGGCGCTGCCGCCTGAGACACGCATCTATGCCATCGGCGATATCCATGGCCGCGCCGATCTCCTGCAAGAGGTCATCCATCGCATCGATGAGGACATCGCGCGCCGGCCGATCGCCTTCGCAGGCGAGGTTTATGTCGGTGACTACATCGATCGTGGCGCGGATTCGAAAGGTGTGATCGATCTGCTGGCAATTCGCCTGGTGCAAAACCATGCAATCTGCCTGCGCGGGAACCACGAAGCATTGATGGAGGAGTTCCTTCTCGATAATCCCGCGTCTTTGGATGGTTGGCGTCAGCTCGGCGGCCTCGCCACACTGGCCTCCTATGGCATCATGCCGACGCGCGAGCAAACGGCCGACCAGGTTCAAGATGCCCTTCGCGCGGCCCTCCCCACCACTCACCAACTTTTTTTGCGCTGCCTGCGGAACAACGTGCGCTGTGGCGACTTTCTGTTCGTTCACGCTGGCATTCGCCCCGGTGTCGCTCTCGATGCACAGGATGCGAATGACCTGATGTGGATCCGTGATGAGTTTCTGAATTCCAGCAGCGATCACGGTCTCTATGTGGTGCACGGTCACACGCCGGTTCCACACGCGGACATTCGGGACAATCGCGCCAATATCGACACCGGCGCTTGGCGAAGTGGCGTGCTCACCTGCATCGCCATCGAGGGGACGGAGATCATGGTTCTGTAGCAGAACACATATAAGGCGCGACTGCGGAATCCGATCGCTGGCGTTGTGGGGACGCTGCGGCTTCTTTCTTTCGCCGTTTTTTACCGGACAGTTCGCGATCAAATGTCATCGAAATGATGCTCTGATCGTTTTGGTATCTAGTTGGGGGTCTGCCATGTCATCGGTTCGCCGGTTCGCCGGTCTGTTTGTCTTGTCCTTGCTCACGCTTGGCGCCGCCAGCACCCATGTGCCGTGCGCGTCGGCTCAGCAACGGCTCTCTTCAGCCTCGCCATCGGGCGCCTATCTTCTCGGCCCGACCGATCGCGTGCGGCTGAAAGTCTATGGCGAGCCTGATATCACCGGCGAATATGAAGTCGATGCCAATGGCAATGTGTCGATTCCGCTGGCGGGCCAGATCAAGGCGGCTGGTATCACCACCAAGCAGCTAGAACGCAGTATCACCGCTGCACTCGCCAAGGGAATCGTACGCGATCCTCGCGTCAATGTGGAGATGCTGGCCTATCGCCCCTTCTATATCCTCGGCGAAGTGAAGAAGAGCGGTGAATATCCGTATCGCGTGGGCCTCACCGTGCTCGATGCCGTCGCCACTGCCGGCGGATACACCTACCGTGCCAATGAAGGCAAAGTTTATCTCCGCCGCTCAGGCTCGACGGTGGAAGAGATCTATCCGATGGACGCGCCGGTTCTCATCTATCCCGGCGACAATGTGCGCGTTCCGGAGAGATACTTCTAAATCTCTTCTCATTCTCACCACTCTCTCTTGATGAGTAGCAGCCGGTGGCAACTGCCAGTCTCGCTGTTGCGCTGCCATAGTCTCGTCTCTTTGCGCTGCGTAATCTTGTGCAGTGCGATGAACTTCACTTCGCATGCAGCGTTGTGACGAGCGAAAGGGGCCGTTTCATCAGACGTGTTGAGCGTGAGTAAGCGGGGGCGCTTTGTTCATCATCGACTTGCCGGTTTTGCAAGCTTTGCGATGAACTTCTAAGCGGCAATCAAGTCTCGACGACAGTTCGATCGCGAAGGGGCGACACCTTCGCAAGGGATGCGTGATGAAATGTTCGCCGGCACTGATGGACGAGAAGGCGATTGCGATGCGCTCAAGCGTATGCGCGTCGTTGCTCGTCTTGCGCCGGTTCACACGGGTCGCGTCCTGGCCGGCCACTGCGATTCTGCTCGGTGTCACGTCGCCTGCCGGCGCCCAGGCAATCCAGAACACGATGGATCCGCTGGGCTCGCCCTGGAACGCCCAACGCATCTTCGAGCCGTCCGCTTTGCCAGAACTCGAACACCGCGACACCCGCGATAGCAATGGCGAGCCGGTCGCCCCGGAAGACACGCCGGTGAAGGGGCGCCAGCATCCGGGCTATGAGCCGGTCGGCATCCGCTCGGGCTCGTGGATGTTCAATCCGTCGCTGATGACCGGCGCGCTCTATGACAGCAATGTTTTCGCATCGAATACGCAGAAAAATGCGGATATCGCCGCGACCATCGAGCCGAGCCTGCGCGCGCATACGCTGTGGGAACGCCACGGCATCGATCTCAAGCTCAATTCGCAGACCACGGTCTATAACCAGTATTCCAGCCTCGATCAGACCAATGCGAGCCTGAAGGGCGCAGGCTGGTTCGATGTTGCCCATGACATGGTGGTGCTCGGTAGTTTCCAGATCGCCCATCTTAACGAAGGCGTGGGATCGCTGAGTTCGCCTACCAATGCGATCACGCCGACACCTTATAATCTGTATTCGGGCGATCTGACGCTGCGCAAGGAATGGGGCCGGCTCACCACGTCGGTGGGCGCCCGCGTCGATTCCTATGAGTTCGGCACCGCCCGCGCGCAGGATGGCAGCATCATCGACCAGAGCGCGCGTGACGGACAGATCTATGCCGTGCATGGCCGCATCGATTACGCGTTCTCGCCGTCGCTCGGCTGGTTTGCCGGCGCCGAGGGCAACCAGCGCGACCTCCGTGGCATTCCCGGCTCGTCCATCGATTCCAACGGCTATCGCGTGCTGTCAGGTTTCACCGTCGGTCTCGGCCGCCTCGTGAAGGGCGAATTCGGCGGCGGCTATGTGGAGCAGCGCTTCGACAATCCGCTGATCGGCACTGTGTCCGGCCCATCCTATCGCGCCAAGCTGACATGGAGCCCGACGCGGATGCTCGACATCCATGTGAAGGCCGAGCAGCTGGTGACGCAGACATCGGACACGTCATCCACCGGCGTGCTCGCCAATGCCGTGCAGGTCGGCGCCGATTACGAATTGCTGCGCAATGTCGTGTTGTCCGCTTCAGCCGGTTATGAGCGCGACAGCTTCTTCGGCCAGGACCGCCGCGACAACGTCACCACCACCAATGCCAGCGTCAAATATCTGATGAACCGGTTCAGCGCGATATCGGCCTATCACCGCTACACATCCCGCGAGAGCAGCACGCCGCTGTTCAGCTACGACAAGCACCAGGTAGGGATCAATGTTACAGCGCAATTTTGATCAAGCCTATCCTGCGCAGGAGCCCGTCCCGACGTCGGTCGAGGGCTGGAAGGCACCGACCGTCGATCTGCGCGAGATGGCCCGCATCCTGCGCCGCCGCTGGCGCGTGGCGCTGGCGCCTGCGGCGGCACTCGCTGCCATCGCCCTCATCTATCTGATGATGGCGACGACACTCTATACGGCTGTCTCCACGGTGCTGGTCGACCCGCGCCGCGCCACCATGATCGAGACCAACCAGACCACGCCGACCAATATCGGCACTGACGATGCGACCATCGAGAGCCAGTCGCTGCTGATCCAGTCGATCGCGACCGTGCAGCGCGTGGTCGACAAGCTGAAGCTGACCCAGGATCCCGAGTTCATGCCGAAGCCTGGCCTGCTCGATCCGATCAAGAACCTGTTCAAGGGCCCGCGACAACCCGGCAGCCTCAGCGCCGAGGAGATCGCACGTGCCAATGCGGTGGACATGCTGCAGCAGCGCATGAAAGTGGTGCGCCAGGGCACGACCTTCCTGGTCGATATCGCCGTGAGTTCGGAATCGCCGGCCAAGGCGGCCACCATCGCCAATGCCGTCGCCGCCGCCTATTTCGACGAGCAGGTGCGGGCCAAATATGATTCGACCAAGATCGCGGCCAAATGGCTGGGCGGCCAGATCGACGACCTCAAGAACCGTGTCGTCGTCTCCGAGAAGGCGGTCGCCGACTATCGCGCAGCCAATAATCTCTCGGTCGCCCAGGGCGTCACCGTCAATGACCAGCAGATCACCGATCTCAACAACAAGCTGATCGCCGCCCGCGTTCAGACCGCTGAATCGCGTGCGAAATTCGATCAGGTGCAGCAGCTGTCGAAATCCGGCGCCGATGCCGGCGGGCTGAATGCCGCAGTGTCCTCGGACATGGTGAGCAAGCTGCGCGCGCAATATGCCGATATCGCCAAGAACGACGCGGACCTCACCAGCAAATATGGCCCGCGCCACCCGCTGGTGGCCAATGTCCGCGCGCAGCTGAAGGACACGCAAAAGCTCATCAATGAAGAGCTGCGCCGCATCGTCGAGAGCACCAAGCACGACTACGAGGTCTCTAAATCGCGCGAAGCCTCGCTGCAGGACAGTTTTGACAAGCTGCAGGGCGTCTCGACAACGTCGAGCCAGGCCCTCGTCCGCCTGCACGAATTGCAGCGCGAGGCGGAGGCCAATCGCACGCTCTATGAGTCCTATCTGGCGCGCTCCAAGGAGACGACGGCGCAGGAAAGCCTGGAACTGCCGGATTCGCGCATCGTCTCCAATGCGGGCGTGCCGCTGTTTCCGTCGGCGCCGAAATCCAAACTCATTCTCGGCCTCGCCATCCTGCTCGGCCTCGGCGCCGGCACCGTGCTGGCGTTCCTGACGGATTATCTCGACGGCAAGATCAAGACGTTGGAACAGGCCGAGAGCATCACCGGCGTGCCAGCGCTTGCCGCGCTGCCGGCGATCGGCGCCCGTGAACTCGCCTCGCGTGCCAAGCGCGGGCGGAAGGATCTGGAGAATTACGATCCACGCACCATGCGGCTGCTACCGGCCTCGTTGCAGCCGCCGCTGATGCGTTATGCCATCGAGGAGCCCGGCACGTTCTTCGCCGAGGCGATCCGCGCGGTGCGCCTTTCGATCCAGCGCGCCCGCAAGGTGGCGCCGGTGAAAACGGTGCTGGTCACCTCGGGTCTCGAAAGCGAAGGCAAGACCACCTTTGCCGGCAATCTCGCGCTGTCATTCGCCACGCTCGGCATCAAGACGCTGCTGATCGATGCGGACCTGCGCAACCCCGGCATGACCCGCGCATTGTGCCCCAATGCCGATGCCGGCCTGTTCCAGGTCGCCACCGGTGAGGTGCCGCTGGAGCACGCGCTGCTGTTCGATCGCTCGAGCGGCCTCTCCATCCTGCCATCGCCGGCGATGAAGGATGTCGATGTCATCACCGAACTGATGTTCTCCGAACAGATGGTCGAGATTCTCGAACGGCTCAAATCGCATTACGAGCTGATCATCATCGACTCGCCGCCACTGATCCCGTTGGTGGATGGCCGTGCGCTGGCCGAACTCGCCGACCGCATCCTGCTCGCCATGGCCTGGGACCAGACGCCGCGCGAAGTCGTGCAGCATACGATGGAGCTGCTCGGGCCCGTGCATGACCGCCTGCTCGGCACCGTGCTGACCCAGGTCGATCTCTCGAAGATCCGTTTTTACGACTATTATCGCAGCTCGGCCTATCTCAAGCCCTATGGTGTTCCCGCAACCGCGGGGGCAACCAGGTGACATTGACCAGATCGGCATCGTCGCATCACCTGCAACGTCACAGCGCCTATGCCGCGGCGCATGGCGCGCGCATGCCACGTCGGCGTCCACTGCCGGATGTCACGCAGCTGATCAATGTCGCCATTATCGGCTTGCTTACCCTGGCGATGATCACGGTCTTCACACTGTCCGGCAGCGTGCTGACCAATCTGAAGATCAGTTACCTGACCCCCGGCGGCAACTTCCTCCATAAGCTGCACCCGACGACATTCCTGACCTTCATGGCGACGCTGTTGCTGCTGATGCGCGATGGCGATCCGATCGGCGAGATCAACCGCGCTTTCTCCAATGCGAAACTGCTGCTGGTGCATCTGTTCTGCTGGTTCGCCCTGCTGATCCAGATGTTCGTGCTCGATCGCCCTTTCACGGTGATCATCGACACATTCCTGCTGCCGGTGCTTTTGTGCCTGCTGATCTGGCGCCTGACGCCGCAGCAGCGCAAGCCACTGATCTGGGCGCTCCATGCGGCGATGCTGCTCAATATCCTGATCGGCTATTACGAATTCGCCTCCGGCCATCGCATCGTGCCGTTGACGCTTGGTAGCGTCGTCGTTCTTGGCGAGTGGCGCTCGGCGGCGCTGCTCGGCCATCCCCTCACCGCATCCGGCATCGTCGCCGCCTATATCATGGCACTGGTACTGCGGCCCGCGGTGTGTCCGCCGCTGATCATCCGCATTCCCCTGATCACCTTTGCGCTCGGCTCATTGATGGCCTTTGGCGGCCGCACGGCGCTGATGACGGTGCTCACCGTGCTGGCCATCATGGGAATGATCGAGGCCTTCAATCTCATGCGCGGCAAGCGCGTTCCGCTACTGGTGGCGGTCGGCGCCATCTGCCTCATTTTCGCGGCCGTCGGCCTCGTCTTTGCCGCCTATTCGCTCGGCATTTTCGACAAGATGCTGCTGCGCTTCACGTCGGACAAAGGCAGCGCGCTGGCGCGCGTTGCGACCTTCGACATGCTGTCACATTTCCAGTGGGGCGAACTCGTGCTCGGGCCGAATCCCGTGCGCGTGAATGCGCTGCAATCGCAACTCGGCCTCAATTACGGCATCGAGAATTTCTGGGTGTCCTGCATCGTGCAGTTCGGTCTCGTCCACACCGTGCTGATCACGCTTGGCCTGACCTGCTTTGCGATCGAGCTGATGCGACGCTCAAGCCCGGCCGCTTGGTCGATTTTGCTGCTGATCCTGATGATTGCTGCGAGTTCGGTCAGTTTTTCCTCGAAGAACATTCAACTGGCGCAATTGGTGCTCTTGATCGCACTGCTGATGCCGCGTGACGTCAGGCCTGCCGTGCAGCCACCGCGGATGCGACCGCGGCAAGCGATGTATCGGGATCAGGAGTTCGCATGACCATCTATGTCGATCACACCCATCTCGGCCGCCATGTCACCGGTCTCGAACGCATCACCCAGGAATTGTTTTCCGAGGCTGCGCTGAAGCCGCTCGATGTCGTTCCCGTGACGTCGCGCGGCACGCGCCAGATGATCACGACGCAGACCCTCGGCCTGCCCGCGCGCCTGGCTGCCTCGTCGAATGCACTGCTGCTGTGCCCCGGCTTCCCGCCGAGCCCGCTGCTGCGCCCGTTCGCCGAGCGGGTGCTGCCCTATATCCACGACGATTTCCTGATCACGCGGTCCGCGGATCTGAACATCCGCGCCAAGCTGTATATGGCGGCGCCGTTCAGGATGGCCCTCAAGCACTATCCGCGCTTTCTCACCAATTCACGCGACACGCTGCGCAAGATCAGCGCCTACACCAGGTCCGACGCCGAGATCACGCTCTATCGCCCCCCCGTGCGCAATGTCTTCAATCTGCAATCAACCGGGCGCGATGCGCGCGATGTCAGTGCTGCGCCGCTGCGTGTGGTCGCACTAGGCACTGTGGAGCCGCGCAAGAATTTCGTCACCGCCGGCCATATCGTCGGCGCCTTGCGCCAGCATGGCTTTCCTGGCGCCACGCTCGATATTGTCGGCCGCAAAGGCTGGGGTGACGACTGGACGACATTGGAACGCATGCCCGGCGTGACGCTGCATGGCTATCAATCCGCCGAGAATGTCACCCGCCTGCTCGATCAGGCCGACATCTTTCTCTGCACCTCGCATGACGAAGGCCTCGGCCTGCCGCTGCTGGAAGCGCAATATGCCGGCCTGCCCATCGTCGCGCCCAATGCGCCGGTGTTTCATGAGGTGCTCGGCACTTCCGGCATCTTTATCGACATGTCCGATCACGGCAATGCTGCTGCGCAGATCGGCGCTGCCATCGCCACGCCAAAGTGGCGTCCTCAATATGTGGCCGCGGCCAATCAGAATCTCGCGCGCTGGAATGCTCTCGCCGCAAGCGACCACGATACGGTCATTGACCTGATTGCTGAACTCGCCGCGGGCGCCAATCGGCGCGCTGCATCGAAAGACAATGTGGCCGCGCGCTGACGACGCCATCGACGAAACCATACCGAACCGGGGACCCAAGTTTGCAGGAGATCAGGACAGACACACGGCATCTGGATGGGCTACGCATTGTCGCGGCCAGTGCGGTCGTGGTCCTGCATTACTCTGATTATGTGAAGGATGCGTCGGTCGGCCGGTTTCTGGTCGATCACACCTGGCACTTCAATCTGTTCGTCGATCTGTTCTTCGTCATTTCCGGTTATGTGATCGCCAGCCAATATCTCACCAAAGTCGGATCGCCCGCTGCTGTCGGTCGTTTCCTGTGGCGCCGTTTCGCACGCATCTATCCGCTGCATCTCGCCACGTTGGCCTTTTACTTCGCCATCGCGCTGGCGCTCACTTTCGGCATCGCGCGCGGCGAGAATCCGGCGCGCTACCCGTTCTCTGACCTCCCGGCGCAATTGCTGCTCCTGCACGCTATTGATGGCGCACGGCTGACGTTCAATTTTCCGAGCTGGTCGCTGTCGGCCGAATTCTTCTGCTATGTGCTGTTTCCGCTGATGGCACTCCTGCTCAGCCGCCGCAGGCCGGTGATCCTGCTGCTGGTCGCGGTGCCGTTCGTCGCCAATACGCTCGTGACCGTCTTGGCCGGTACCGAACCATGGCCGGACTGGATCAATAAAGGCGGCGCGTTCCGTGCACTGCCGGCCTTCAATCTCGGCATCGCCTGTTGTCTCTATCGCGACCGCATCGCTGCGCTTCCCGCGATCCCCGGCCTGCTCACGGGGCTGCTCGCCCTTTTCGTCGTGACCGGCGCTTATCTGAATATTTTCATCGCGCTGCTGATGATCTATGCGATCGCGCTGCTCGCCATCCATCACGACTGCGCCGGACAGACGACACTGTTCTCGAGGCTAGGCTTCGAGCGCTGGTCCGACCTCACTTACTCGTCCTATATGCTGCATATCCCAGTCGCAACCATCGTCCTGACGCTGGCATCGCGCTATCTGGCGCCGGTGCTCCCCGGCGGGAAGCTGGCTCTGCTGCCGGTGGCGATCATCGTGCTGGCCGTGCTCAGCGTGCTGTCACTGCGCTATTTCGAGACGCCGATGCGGCGCGCGCTCAACGACCTCTATGATCGCCAGTTTCGACCGCGCGTGACCACGGCGCCGCTCTCCGGGCAGACCTGACCGATGGCGAGCGTGATGCATGCAGAGACAGACATGGCCAGCGCGCCGAACCGCGCCGCCGTCGCCACCCGCGACGGTGCGATCGACACCATGCGCGGCATCGCTATCCTGATGGTCATCGGCATCCATGCGCTTCAGCAGCCACTCGATACCTCCTGGAAGATCGCGCTCGACGCTTTCCTGCGTCCCTGCGTGCCGATCTTCCTGTTTGCCTCCGGTTACCTCACCGGCCTGTCCGGTCGCGTGCCTGTTGCGAGGCGGCTGACTGCAACGGTCATCCCCTACGCGATCGCCTTTTTCGCGGCATATCTCTATATGGCGCTGCTGAACCCGGCGATGGATCATCGCATCACCACGACGGTTGCGCGGTTCGGTCTCGCTTACGTCTTCGTCTATTATTACGTGTTCGTTTATATCGGCTGCACGCTGCTGCTGTGGCTGGTGCTGTGGTTTGCGACCCGCGTGCCCGAACAAGCTGAGCAGCGATTGCGTGTGCTGCTCCTGATCGCCATCGCGCTCGGCCTCGTCACCGGGAGCTACCTCGATCCCGCATTGACGCGCTTCGGCCTGTCCGACGGGGTGATCGAGGAGTTTCGCATGCGCGACATTCCGTTCTGGTTCGCTTTTGCGGCGCTCGGCATGCTGGTGGCGCGGGCGTCGATCCGCGAAGTTCTGCTCGACATGCTGCCGACGCTCGGTATCGTCACGATAATAGCCTATGCGGCCTATACTGCCGTGCGCATGGCAGTGATCGGCGACGCGGCCGCCTATGATTCCACAGCCTTCTTCGGCTATGCCGCCGCGCTCAGCTTGCTGTTGCTGGCCACACGCATCGATATCCCGCTGCTCGCCACACTCGGCGCAGGCAGCTATTTCATCTATCTCTGGCACATCTTCGTCATCATGGCGCTGCGCGATCTGGGCGGGTTCCGGTCCCTCGGCGGCGTTGCAGCGACGCTTCTGATGTATGTCATCGCCCTCGCTGTCACCGGCGCGGCGCTGCTGGCCTTGCGCCAATGGGCGCCGCCTCGCGTGCTGCGTTATCTGGGAGCGTGACGCATGCTGCTGAAACGCACCATCCTTTATCTACCCGCCCAGATCGTTGGACCGCTGTTCCAGCTGGTCGCCATGATCGTGTGGACCCATGTGGTCAACGAACATACGCTGGGTGTGATCACGCTCATCACCGCGACCCATGAATTGCTTCAGATCGGCTTCCTCGCCTGGTGGTCGCAATATGCATTGCGATTCTTCGGGCGCTATCAGGAAGGCGACAACGCCGAGCGCTTCTACCGCACCGAAAATGTCGTCATCCTGCTGTCGCTCGTGCTGCAAAGCGCGGCTGTGATTGCGGTGCTCTATACGGTGATCGCCACCGACACCAATCTGATGCTGCTCGGCGCCACCGTGGCCTATGTGATCAGCCGCTCGCTCAATCTCTATATTGCCGAGCGTGCACGCGTCCGCCACCAGATCGGCGTCTATTCGATCCAGCAGATCGTCGGCCCATCTATCGGCTTCCTGCTCGGCCTGCTCCTGATCGAGACAATCAGCCCGGCGCCTGAATGGCCGCTGCTTGGCTATGCGGCGGCACAATTGCTTGCCGCCTTGATCGTGCTGCCAAAAATCGGCTTCAGCCGGCGCGTCTGGCCGATCGACCGCGAGATCATCCGCCATGCGTTGGGCTATGGCATTCCGCTGATCTTCGGTGGCGCGCTCGGCTGGGTCGGGCTCAATGCCTCGCGCTTCATCGTCAATGACATGCTCGGCGTCGCTGCTGCCGGCCTGTTCGCCGTCGGCTATGGCCTCGGGCAGCGCGCTGCTGCCGTCGCCGCGATGCTGGTGACGGCGGCGGCATTCCCGCTCGCTGTCAAAAGCATGGAACAGAATGGCAGCAACGCCGCCATGCGGCAGCTCTCGGATAATGGCGCGCTTCTGCTTGGCATCCTGGCGCCCAGCATTGTCGGCATCTTCCTGCTGCGCGCCGAGATCGTGCATCTGCTGATCGCCGCACCATTTCAGGCCGTCACGCTCGCAATCCTGCCGCTCTCGACACTGGCAGGGTCCATCCGCAATGTCCGCGCGCATTTCGGCGACCAGGTCTTCCTGCTCCACAGCAAGACGCGATTGATGGTCGTGGTCTCGGCCATCGATGCGGCTGTCACCATCGTCGCCAGCCTGATCTGCATCCATATCTGGGGGCTGGTCGGCGCCGCCGCGGCAACAGTGATCTCCGCCATCGCTGCAGCCCTGGTCAGTTTCGCACTCGGCTTCACACGCTTCGGCCTGACTCTGCCCTGGTCGCATCTCGCGCGCATCGCCTTCGCAACACTGGCCATGGCGATGCTGCTGACCCGGATTCCGGAAGCAAAGTCATACACGATGCTTGCGGCACATATAGCGGCCGGTGCGGCCCTCTATGTTGTGGCCCTGGCGGTCCTGTATGGGCCGACACTGCTGCGCATGGTCAGGCGTCAGCCCCGCTTCTCCTGACCTAACCGCGCTTCGCGTTCTCTAAAGCGCGTGCCATGGCGAACCAGAGCGGCTTCTTCTGCATGTCGGCATCATAAGGCAATGGCCGCGGCAGGCGCTGGGTGGTCGGATCCTTCTGCAACGCGATCCCTTTGTAGAATGAATAGTGATCCGACAGCTGCCAGGTGATGACCGCCTTCACAGCCGGCACCTGCAACACGCTGTTGAGGAATTTTTCGCCGGTTTCGGCGATCACTTTGTCCCGCGCAGCGACATCATCAGGAAATGTATCGTCGCGCACGTCGAATTCGGTGATGTAAATATCGATCTTCCGTTCGGCGAGCGCGTGAACGAACTCCAAGAAGCGCTGCGGATCGTGCGGATAGCGTGGCTGCAGATGGCCTTGCAGGCCGACGGCATCAAGTCGCACGCCGGCATGCTGCAATTCATCGATCAAATGCAACATTCCCGCACGTGAGGTGCGGCCGACATCGTCGTCGCGCTCGGTCTGCGCCTCATTGAGCACGAATTTCGAGGTCTTATCGACCTGCCCTGCGCGCTGGAAAGCGCGTTTGATGTAGTCGGTTCCGAACGCATCGTACCAGGGACCGAGCCGATAGCCGCCCGGTGCCTTGTGGCCCGGCCAGAACGGCTCGTTGACGATGTCCCAGGAATGCAACTTGCCCGCATAGCGGCTCACCACCTGATCGATATAACTGTCGAAGAATTTTCTACGTTCATCGACGCTCATGGATTTGATCCATTGTGGCACCCAATCATTCCAGATCAGGCAGTGGCCCCTCATGGGAATCTTGTTGCTCGCACAGAACTGAAGCAATCGATCACCTGCCTCGAATCGCAACGCGCCCGCTTGTGGCGCAATCGTGCCCATCTTGAGTGCAACATCAGTGGTGATGATCTTGGTCTGACTCGTATAGAGTTCGCGATATCCGACGTCTTTATCGATGACCGGTCCAGCAGCAGCGCCGAACAGCAATCCCTTTTTCGCCGCAATCGCACCGAGACTCTGTGCACCGCTCTGCGTTTGAGGAGCAGCGACCGCATCGTGATGCATGGCAAGTGTAGCGCCTGCGAGAATCGCCAGCGACTTTCTCCTTGAGCATTCGAACATATTCACTCTCCACCGATTCAAAAGGACATCACGCGTATTCTGGTATCACGCGACCGCACCGCCATCGTTGCGTCGCAATAGTTCGTTTTCATGTCCGCCATGTCGAGGAGAGTGTCTTTCGGCTTTGCGTGCGGGCACTGCTTCTCTGATGAGCAGATAGTGCGTGTATGCAAGCGTACTCGACCGCATCGTCACCAGGGGAGCGACATGGTGGACACACAGCTTTCACAAGCACCTTTCGCCGGAGATAATCCGGCAAGTAACAATCTCACGGTCGATGGTGTGACCATCAATGTGTCATCGCTGTCGGAAGCGGTCACATCGATCGTCGATGCCGCCGAACAGGGCGAGAATTTCAGCGTCTGCACGTTGAATCTTGATCATGTCGTGCAATTGCAACAAAAGCCCGACTTTCGTGCTGCCTATCGCCGGGCCCGCTTCGTCACCGCCGACGGCTTTCCGATCGTCGTGCTGAGCCGTTTGCTCGGCGTGCCGATCTCGCGCACCACCGGTGCCGATCTCGTGGAACCGCTTTGCGCCGCTGCAGGTGAAAAGGGTCTGCCGATCTTCCTGTTCGGCTCCGATGAACCCACGCTGGAGAAGTCAGCCGCGGAGCTGAAGCGCCGCTATCCGGGGCTCGAAGTCGCCGGCATCTTCGCGCCCGGTCGTAATTTCAGTGCCTATTCCGAAGAAGCGGATGAAGCGATCGCGCGCATCCGCGCATCTGGCGCAAAGCTGTGCTTCCTCGCGCTTGGCGCGCCGAAGCAGGAAGTGTTCGCCTCGCGCTGCCTCGATGAGCTCAATGGCACGGGTTTCCTGTGCATCGGCGCATCGCTCGATTTCATTGCCGGCACGCAGGTGCGCGCACCGATGCTCGCGCAGAAGACCGGGCTCGAATGGGCCTGGCGCATGCTCAACAATCCAAGCCGCCTCGCCCCGCGCTACGCGCGCTGCGCTGCCGCGGTCCCTCGCCTGCTCGCCAGCACGTTGCCGCAGATCTTCACAGCGCGCACCCGCTTCTTGACCTCGCCTCGCACAAGGAAAGCCGCATGACGTCCACGCTGACCCTGGGCCTGCGCGCCCGCAATGCTGCTCCTGCCAGGCGCCGTTATCAGATCTGCCTGATCCATCCCTTCGATCCACGTGGCCAGAAGGTCGGCGGGCTCGAAACCTATATCCGCGACTTCATCACCTTTCATCCCGATGACACCGACCTTCTGTTCGTCGGCGTCGATTCGGTCGGTGACCTGAAGCTCGGTGAAATCCGCCGCCTCACCTTCCGCGGCCGCGATTTCGATTTCCTGCCGATCCTGCGCTACACCGACCAGCAGGCGCGCGAAGCGGCGAAGACGATCCGGTCGTCGCTCACCGGCCAGTTCTTCTCGGCTTTGCTGCGCCATTTCATTCCGGTGTCACGCTTGATCCGCGAGCGCGGCTGCACCGTCGATCTGCGCCGCGTCGAATTCTCCTGGCTGCCGACGCTGCTGCGTCGTCCCTATGTGCAGATGCTGCATGGCGAGGGCGCGCCGAAGTTGCAGATGGACTCGCTGTTGAAGAAGTATTCCTTCGTACACAATTTCGGCGAACGCTTCGCCGTCTCCACCAGTTCGCATTTCCTGTGCGTGAACCCGTTCATCACCGAACGGCTGAAGAACACCTACCCGTCCCAGAAAGACAAGATCGACACGCTGTGGACCTGGGTCAACACCGATATCTTCAAGCCGCAGCCTTTCGCCGAAAGCACGGATCCATTCCGCGTGATCTTTGCCGGCCGTCTTGACGAGTTCAAGGATCCTCCCTTGATGTTCCGCACCATTGCGCGGCTGCGCGAGAAGCTGAATGGCAAGTTGGAATTCCATTATATCGGCACCAGCGACCCGCATCGTTTCCCGGAATTCGCTGCGATCGAAGACATTACCGTGCGTCATGGCTTCAAGGATGCCCTCGGCATGGCCTCGACTCTGGCCAGTGCACATGCGGGAATCCTGACGTCGGAGTTCGAAGGCATGCCACGCTGCGTGCTGGAAACACTCGCCGTCGGACGCCCCACCGTGGCCGTGCATCTGCCCCAGCTTGAATCCGTCATTCACGACGGGCAGAGCGGGTACCTGATCCCGCGCAGCCATTCGCGCGACGAGATGGTAGAGGCGTTGGCCGATCGGTTTGTGGATATCCGCGACGCCATCGACAATCGGACGCTCAATCCGGAGCGCGTGGCCGATGCCATCTCCAACTTTACACCGTCGAAGCAGTTGGCGCGGGTCTACACCTATCACCAGCAGATCCAGGATGGTCGCGGGCTGACGCCGTCACCCGCACATTGAGGCTCGGGACTCAAGACGTGAATATCCTGCTGCTGACCAGCGAATACGCCCCGATGCGGGGCGGCATCGGCACCTATGCGCGCGAGATCGCCGCCGCGGCGACGCAACTCGGCGCAAAGGTGACGATGGTCGCGCCGGACTATGGGGAGGACACGTCTGTCGCGGACCAAGCCTCGCCGTTTCCCGTGCATCGCTTCAGTGGCGGCTTGCATTCGGCACGCGACCTGCCGGCCAAGATCATGCTGGCGCGCAGCCGCATCGGAGCCGCTCCCTTCGATGTGGTGCATGCAGCCGACTGGCCGTTCTTCATTCCCGTGGCCCTCGCACGCGGACGCACGCCGGCGCGGGTGTTGATGACGGTGCATGGCACCGAGATCAACGAGACGCAAACAGCCCTCAAGCGCCTCGCGATCCGTTGCAGCGGCGTGTTCGGCCCTCGCACGGAAGTGGCAGCCAATAGCCGCTTCACCCGTGATCTGTTCCGGGAAAAGTTCAATATCGAAGAGCGACGCATCCATGCGATCCGCCTTGGCGTCTCGGATTTCTGGTCCGGCCGCCGCAAGGATCAGGCGGCTGTGCGCGCCCATCGCGAGATCGATGCGGACCGGATCGTGATGGTGACCGTCGCGCGGATCACCCGCCGCAAGGGCCATCATCTCACATTGGAAGCACTGGCGCGGCTGCCGGATGAGTTGCGTCGCCGTATCACCTGGCTGGTGATCGGCCCCGAGGGCGAGGCCGACTATGTGAATGACGTCAAACGCCTGATCCAGACCTCCGATTGCGATGTACGCCTGCTCGGTGCGTTGTCCAATGAAGACATCCGCGATCTCTATGGCGCCGCCGACTTCTTCTGCCTCACCGGCCTGCCGGAATCCTCCGGTCGCGTCGAGGGCTTTGGCCTCGTCTATCTCGAGGCGGGCGCTGCGGGCCTGCCCAGCATTGCCAGCGATATCGGCGGAGTGCCCGATGCCGTCGTGGCCGGCGAGTCCGGCCTGCTGGTGCAGCCACGCGTCGACATGATCGCCAGCGTGATCCAGCAAATCGCGGAGGACGGCGATCTGCGTGCCCGCCTTGCGGCCGGCGCAAGAGCCCATGCGCGCGACCTGTCATGGGAGCGCTGCGCGGCCGAGACCTACCATCTGCCGCGTCCGCAATCGCCTGCGCGAATCGAGGCGATATCCGCATGAGGACACTGGCACTCGCGCTGGCAATGCTCGCCGTTTCGACGGCAGCGCAGGCTAGCAGCTGCAACAAGAGCCGCGAATATTTGCTCGGCGGCCTGGCCGGCGAATTGCAGATGACACCGCAGACCTATGACGGATTGTTCAAGGTCTGCGAAGCCACGGCGACGATGCCGAGTGTGCAGGACGCCTTCATCCTGAAAGACGGCGGCATCGGCGTGATCCCAAAGCAGGACACCATCTCCGCCACGGCCGCGACCCTGTCCCGCTTCTGCGACGCCAATCCGCGCGCGACACTCCGCTTCATCTCGAAGAAGGATCAGTTGCGGGCGAAATCCACGTCGCAGATTGTAAGCCTGTCATCGACGGGCGTGACCTCCTGCAAGAAGATCAAGGGCCTGATGTAAGGTCAGGCCCTTTTTCTTGAGGTTTAGACAATCAGCACATCATGCGACGTCAACGGCGCCGTCACGCCCTTCAGCGTGATGGACGCGTCATGGCCGAGATCGATGACGGTGTCGTGGCCGACCACGTGAACGGCCAGCTGCGACAGATCCTTGGCGATGGAAGATGCGATCTGGATGACGTCGTGGTTCGCGCCTTGCCCGGCGTGGAAGTTGTTGATGACGTCGTGGCCGCCCAGCTGCTTGAACACGAAGGTGTCACCGCCAGCGCTGTTCATGATGTCCGTATCGCTGGTTGACGTCAGCGTAACTCCGGCCTTGTAGGCCGTCATCGTGTGCGAGCCGTCCTTGTTATCGAGCACGGTGGCCAACCGCTGCCCAGATGCGTCCAGCACATCATGCTTGGCGACATAGGCCTGACCGGCGATGCCGAATGTATCGACGCTCTTGCTGCCGTCGGCACCACGCGTGGTCACGCTGGTGAGCGCACCATTGGCCGCGAAGCTCGATTGCACATAGGCCCCATCAGCCTGCGTCACCGTCTGGATTTTCAGATGGCCGCTGTCGTCATATTGCGCCAGCGTCTTGATGCCGGCGCTGTCCACCGACTGTGTCAGCGCCAGCGAGCCGTCCTTGTGGAACTGCTCGATCAGCACGCTCTTGCCAGCCGCGTCGCGCACCACATGCTCGGTCGTATACGCCTTGCCGACGATATCATAGGTCATGGTGTCGCGCATGCCGTCGGCGCTGCGGATGGTCTGGCTGGTGATGCCGCCATCGAGCTTGTAGGCGGTCTGCACGAAGGAGCCGTCGGTCTTTGTGACGGTCTGCTGCGACAGATGGCCTGCCGCATCATACTGGGCCAACGTCTTGGTGCCGGCCGCATCCACCGTCTGCTTCATCGCCAGCGTGCCATCGCTGTGGAAGCCTTCGATCAGCACACTCTTGCCGGATGTGTCGGTGACCGTATGACGGGACGTATAGTCCTGTCCGGTGATACCGTAATCGCGGATATCGCGGGTGCCATCCGCATTGCGCGTGGTGATGTTGGTCTGAAAGCCTGCCGCATTGAATGTGAACTGCTGGAACGAGCTGTCCGAAAAACTGGTCAGCAGTTTGGTGAGGTGGCCATCGCCATCATAGTCGCTGGACGACACCGACCCGTCGCCATTCACGATCTGGCGAAAGGCCATGTCGCCGTCGCTGTAAAAGCGCTCGACCAGCTGGGTCTTGCCACCGGACGCGATCACGCTGTGCTCGGACGTGTAGCTCTTGCCGGCGATGTCGCGGGTGTAGACATCACGCGAGCCATCGGCATGGCGGAAGGTCTCGCTGGTGACCGCGGTGCCGTTGGAGGCCAGCGCCTGATATTCCGCACCTTTCGAAAGCGCCGACTGGCTCGCCAGAAATCCGGCGGTGCTGATGGTCGCATCGGCAAATTTGAAATATTCGACATTGGTGATGCGATCGGTACCATCGCGCGCGGCGACGCTGTCGGTGACGACGATCTGGCCATTGACGAAAGAGATCTTGTAATCCGCCGCCTTGCCGGAAAACACGGCCGTATCGATCCCGTCGCCGCCGTCGATTACGTCATTGCCGATACCGCCGGTGATGGTGTCGTTGCCGGCGCCGCCATAGATGATGTCATTGTCACTATTGGCGCCGAAGAACCAATCCTGATGCGCGGCGGCATCCACATGGATGCTGCGGACATAAAGATCGAACGATCCCTGCGCGCTGGCATTGATGACATCCTTCGGCGCCACCGCCACACCATTGATGATGATGTCCTTGAAATGAAGCGCACGGCCCGGCGCCGAATTCATCAGCGAGATATCGAGGCTCGTGAGCTGATCGGGATTGGCGAAGGTGATCGTGTAGGTCTGGTAGCCTGACGGATCGGTGGCGGGCTTGAATTCCAGGAGCCCCGTCACCGGCTGTCCGTTGACCAGCACTTGGGCCTGCGCATTGACGCCCGACGCCGCTGTTCCGTAGCCGGTCAGCGTGATGGTCGTGGTGGCGAGCTTGGCCTGGGTCGACGGCCCGCCGATGATCACGTCATTGCCATCGCCGCCATAGATGACGTCGTTGCCGAGGCCGGCATTGATCGTGTCATTGCCGCGGCCGAGATCGATCACGTCATTGATCGCCGATCCCGTGATGTTCAGGTCGAGGCTCGTGCCATTGCCCTTGAAGTATTGCGCGACGATCGCTTCAGCCGGCTTGCCCATCGGCGAATAGCCGGTCTCGTTATATTTGCCGTTGAGATCCCACTGCCACAACTCGACGCCCTTCATCCAGCTGCCGCCATGGGCGCTCCAGACCTGGAAGAAGGCGTTATAGGCATCAGCTTGTTCCGCCACATCGGCCGGCGCATTGGCGGTCCAGGAACCCGGACGCATCGCCGTGCCTTCCATGCTGCGAAAGCCGGCTTCGGTCATCAGCACTTGCTTGCCATAGGTCTCCGACAGCGAATGCAGGAAATCCACCGGCGACTTATAGTCGAAGGCAGCCGCGTAATAGGGATTGTACGGAACCTCGGTCCAGGCATTGATCATCTCCTGCACCGTCGGCGTGGTGCTGGAGGTGAGCGGCGGATAGGTGTTGACGCCGATGATGTCGAGCTGATCCCAGAAACTGACCTTCAAGGCTTCGTCGGTCGCAGCCGAATAGCTGAGTTCCCCCTGATAGACCTGACGTACCGAGGAGATGATGTCGGTCCAGTAACCACGATAGGCGCTGCCGGTCAGGCTGCTCATCTCATTGCCGATGACAAATGTATCGACGCCGCCCTGCTGCGCGATCTCCGCGAGACGTACGATCTCGGCTTTGTAAGATGCGAAGAATGCGCTGATATTGCTCGGCGACAGCGTCATGGAACCCGTGCCATCGAGTGGCGAGATCGCCGCCTTGAACACGACGTTCAATCCCGCGGCCTCCGCCGCCTTGAAACCTGCAAGCAGGCTCGCATCGCTTTCGGTCTTGCCGGGATGCGCGAACACGTCGCTTGTCGTCTTGTTGTCGCTCCAGATCCGCGCGGTGAGACTCACCGAATTGGAACCAAGCGCTGCGATCTGCTGAAACTGCTGCGCTGCTGATGCGCTGGCGAATTGTCCGTTCCACTCCGACAATGCGCCGAAGCCCTGCACTTCAAAAAGGTTTGCCACGAAATAATCTCCGATCCGGTTTGTCGGACGCTTAACGCAATGAATTAACGGCGGCCTTAAGAGACCGATCCAAAGTTTTATGGAAGTGGAATTTCAAATCGTATCTGCAGATGATGTGCGACTGCGTGTTCTCAGCAACAGAGCTGCTACGGTTCCTGCAAAGGAACAACGCATCTGCTGCGATATGATGCAGATTTGTAGTTACGCGATATGAGCTCGCGTGGGATTTCCACGACAACGACAAAGGCCGGCGCAGGTCACTGCGCCGGCCTGAAAAGAAAACTCGATTCGTCCGATCGTCAGAAGCCGACGTTGCGCTTGCCTTTGGTCTGCAGCATCTGCCGCGCTTCATCAGGCGTTGCGATTTCCAGCGAAAGACCTTCGAGGATCCCGCGGATCTTTGCGACCTGCGCGCCGTTCGATGTCGCAAGCTCGCCACGGCCGAGATAGAGATTATCTTCGAGGCCGACGCGGACATTGCCACCAAGGATCGCCGACATGGTCACCAGCGGGAACTGATGACGCCCCGCGCCCAGCACCGACAGATAATAGTCATTGCCGAACAGCCTATCGGCCGTGGACTTCATATGCATGAGGTTTTCGGGATCCGGGCCGATGCCGCCCAGAATGCCGAAAATGCATTGCACGAAGAAAGGCGGCTTCACCAATCCGCGGCCGACGAAATGCGCGAGATTGTAGAGATGGCCGACATCATAGCACTCGAATTCAAACCGCGTGCCGTGATCGCCGAGCTCGCGCATGCCGCGCTCGATCTGTGAAAAGGTATTGGACAGGATGAAGTCGGTGGTGCCTTCGAGATAAGGCCGCTCCCAGTCGTGCTGGAAGTCCTTGAAGCGGCTGGCGGCGCCGGAAATGTTGAAATTGAACGAGCCCATATTCATCGAGGCGATCTCGGGCTTGGCCCAGTTCGCTGCAGCGAGGCGCTCGTCCATGGTCATGCCGAGACCGGCGCCAGTGGTGATATTGATGATGCCGTCGCAGCGATCGCGGATCTCCGGCAGGAACTTTGCGTAGATGTCCTTGTCCTGGGTCGGGCGTCCGCTATCCGGGACGCGGGCGTGCAAATGCACGATGGCGGCCCCTGCTTCCACCGCGCCGACCGCCTGATCGGCGATCTGCTGCGGTGTCACCGGCAGATGCGGCGACATCGAGGGCGTGTGGATCGAACCGGTGACCGCACAACTGATGATGACCTTGTTGCTCCGTCGCATGATGTCACCCGTTCTTCTGCTTGATGAGCGCGATCAGCGCGGCATCGCGCTGCTTGACGAGTTCGGCGCGTGAGCGCGCACCGGCTTCCTCCGCCACGCCATCGATCAGCGCCGCATTGACCTCAGGTCCCAATTGCGGTGTGCCGAGATCGCGCCACCAGTCTTCCATGGCCGGGCCGATGTGATCGAGAAAATGCTTCATGCCGCCCTCGCCGCCGGCAAGGCTGAAGATCATATGCGGCCCCATGATCGCCCAGCGCAGGCCCGGTCCTTGCGACACCGCCGTATCGACGTCCTCGACACTCGCGATTCCGCTGGTCACCGCATGCACGGCCTCGCGCCAGAGTGCGGCCTGCAGGCGATTGGCGAGATGGCCCGGCACTTCCTTGTTGAGCCGGATCGGCGCCTTGCCGGCACGGCGATAGAAGGCATCGAGCCAGACAAGCACATCCGGTGACGTGGTCTTGCCGCCGACGATCTCTACCAGCGGCACCAGATGCGGCGGATTGAAGGGATGGCCGACAGCGAAACGCTCAGGTGTCTTCAGCCCTTCCTGCAAGTCACTCATTACGAGGCCGGACGTGCTCGAGGCCACGATAACACCCGGCTTCAGGCTGGCTTCGAGATCGGCATAGAGTTTCTTCTTGATGTCGGCGCGCTCGGGGCCACTTTCCTGCACGAAATCCGCATCGCGCACGGCCTCCGCCAGATCGGTGGAAAACCGCCACGGCTTCGGTGTCGCACCACTGGCCACGCCGAGCGCGACCAGCCCTTGCCAGGCATTGGCGATCAGATCATGCGTCGCGGCTTCGGCAGAGGGCTGCGGATCATAGATGGTGACGTCATAGCCATGGGCGAGGTACAGCGCAGCCCAGCTGGCGCCGATGGTGCCCGATCCCACGACAGCAATGTGGCGAACGGCATCCGGTGCAATCAGTGACATTGTTCTTGTTCTCTGCGTAAGCGTTTCCTGCTTCGCAGTGTGGCAAGTCACATCGTCACGGGCAATCGTATTTGCTGCGGCCGCATGTCCCGGCCGCGCAATGCTGGCCCGCGCCGGCCTTAAGCGCAGGCCGCGTGCGGCTTGGTCACGCGTTCGGTGGAGGCTGGAAAGCGCTCCAGCTTGCCGGCCGGACGCGTCGGCCGCAGCACGAGATCGCCGCCGCAATTCGGGCAGCGACCGCCGAGCCGCGTCTCCGCGCAATCCGCACAGAAGGTGCATTCGAACGTGCAGATCCGCGCCTGCGGATCGCCATTGGGAAGGTCGCGATCACAGCATTCGCAATTCGGTCGGATCGCCAGCACCATGATCGTTCCCTCTCTCTTGGCTGTTGCGCTCTGTTACGAGACCTTGCCCATCTCCTTGAGCGTCTCGTTCGCGGCCTTGAACGCATCGAGACCGGCCGGGATTCCGCAATAGACGGTGGCGTGCAGCAGCACTTCCTTGATCTCATCCACGGTCAGGCCATTGTTGATGGCGCCACGCGTATGCAGCTTGATTTCCGGCGCGCGGTTCAGCGCCGTCAGCATCGCGAGATTCAGCATGCTGCGGGTTTTCTTGTCGAGGCCGGGGCGATTCCAGGCATAGCCCCAGCACCATTCGGTGGTGATGTGCTGGAACGCCATCATGAAGTCGTTGGTGGATTGCATCGACTTGTCGACATAGGCCGCGCCCAGGACTTCGCGCCGTGTCGCGAGGCCGTCATCGAACAGGGTGCCGAGGGTGACGGTCTGATTGTAGCTCATGTCGTATCCTTCCTGATCGCTATTGAGACTGCTCTACCATCGCGCGGCATCGCCTGCATGTACGGGATGCGCAGTTCTGAGATGTGGCCAAACAGAGCAAGACCACTTGCAGCCTGCGCCATTCCCGGCTAATTGCACGCCCACACGCTCCCTTCGTCTAGCGGTTAGGACGCGGCCCTCTCAAGGCTGAAACAGGGGTTCGATTCCCCTAGGGAGCGCCATTCAATTTCACGCAAATCGTTGATATTGCTGGCGCTTTAGAGCGTTTTACGGCTCGTTGGCAAAGCTCAGCGTGCCCGCGGGCTTCAGCGTTTTGGCATCGAAGGTGCGGATTTCCGTACGGCCGCCAATATCCAGTGTCACCAGGATACGGTCCCCGGCGGCACCGGTGGCAACGATCTTTGCGCCCTTGGGCAGCGTCGCGGTCGCGGCTGAGGTCACCGCACTTCCCTCGCTGCGGAAAAGGCGGTAGCCGATCACGACCAGCAAGGCGCCGACGCCGAGCGCCGTGGTCAGCCCGGCGATCAGCATCATGCGGCGAACGCGGGCGATCATCGCAGCCTGGTCGGCAGTGGGTTCGGGCAATGCGTCGGCAGGCTGGGTCATTGACGTCTCGATACAGAGTAAGGTTTTCGGAATGAACGATCAGCGCGTAGACGTCACCGTCCAGGGCGACGAAGGCTCCAACCGGCTCGATCGTGTGCTGGCGGTGCGGGCGCCTGCGCTGTCGCGCTCGCGGCTGAAGGCGCTGATCCTCGCCGGGCAGGTGTCCCTCACCCGCGCCAGCCAGGACGCCGCCGCCGTGCGCGACCCCGCTTATCACGTCAATGCCGGCGATACGATCACAATCGACGTCCCTCCTGCCGCACCGGCTGAGCCCGAAGGCGAGGACATCGCCCTCGATATCGTGTTCGAGGACGAGGACATCATCGTCATCAACAAGCCCAAGGGCCTGGTCGTGCATCCCGCCGCCGGCCACGAGACCGGCACGCTGGTGAATGCGCTGATCGCCCATTGCGGCGCGTCGCTGTCGGGCATCGGCGGCGTGCGCCGGCCGGGCATCGTGCATCGGCTGGACAAGGACACCACCGGGCTCATGGTGGTCGCCAAGAACGACGCCGCGCATCAGTCGCTGACCGCGCAATTCGCCGATCACGGCCGCACCAACGAGATGCGCCGCGGCTACAAAGCCTTTGCCTGGGGCGTGCCGAACCGGCCGCGCGGCACGATCGAAGCCGCCATCGACCGCCACCCGCACGCGCGCGAAAAGATGGCCGTCCGCGAAAGCGGTCGTGAAGCCGTGACGCACTGGACTGTGCTGGAAGAGTTTGCAGATCGCATGGGACGGCCCGTCGCCTCGCTGCTCGAATGCCAGCTCGAGACCGGACGCACGCATCAGATTCGCGTGCACCTCGCCCATATCCAGCATCCGCTGATGGGCGACGGCGTTTACGGCCCGCATTTCAAGACCAAGGCCTCGTCGCTCGGGCCGCAAAGCAAGGCCGCGCTCGAAGCGCTCGATCGGCAGGCGTTGCACGCCTATCTGCTGGCGCTCGAACATCCCCGCACAGGCGAGATTCTGGAGTGGACCGCCGAGCTTCCGGACGATTTGGCGACCCTGCGAAGCCATCTGGCTTTGACAGAATGACGCAGTTGCATACAAAATAAGTAGTTTTATCAAACTCTTATTCTGTCCACACAGCAACGTGACAGAAAATTCACTTCCATACCGCTCGGTAAAGGGTGTATGTTGCACCTGCGTCAAGTGAGACGCGGAACATCGCAGCCAGGACGGCTTTAACCAAGCGTCCGCTGCCTGGCCCGCCGCTATCGGGGGCCTGAACATCTGGAGGGCGTCATCATGGCCCGTACAGCTACAATGCCGGTTCTCAACGGAGAATCGGGTCTCTCTCGCTACCTCGCCGAAATCCGCAAGTTCCCGATGCTGGAACCCCAGCAGGAATACATGTACGCCAAGCGTTGGCGTGAACATGAGGATCGCACGGCGGCGCATCATCTCGTGACCAGCCATCTGCGGCTCGTTGCCAAGATCGCCATGGGCTATCGCGGCTACGGACTGCCGATCTCGGAAGTGGTCTCGGAAGGCAATGTCGGTCTCATGCAAGCGGTAAAGCGCTTCGAGCCCGAGAAAGGCTTCCGTCTGGCCACCTACGCCATGTGGTGGATCAAGGCGTCGATTCAAGAGTACATCCTGCGCTCGTGGTCGCTCGTGAAAATGGGCACGACCGCGAACCAGAAGAAGCTGTTCTTCAACCTGCGCAAGGCGAAGAGCAAGATTTCGGCCCTGGACGAAGGCGATCTCCGCCCCGACCAGGTCAAGGTCATCGCCACGCGTCTCGGCGTGACGGAACAGGACGTGATCGACATGAACCGCCGCCTCGGTGGCGACGCGTCGCTCAACGCACCGATCCGTGACGACGGCGAAGCCGGCGAATGGCAGGACTGGCTGGTCGATAACTCGCCCAACCAGGAAGCCATTCTGGCGGAGCATGAAGAGTTCGATCATCGCCGCCAGGCGCTGACCGGTGCGATCGGCGTGCTCAACCCGCGCGAACGGCGCATCTTCGAGGCTCGTCGCCTCGCCGATGAACCGATGACGCTGGAAGATCTCGCCAGCGAGTTCGGCGTCTCGCGCGAGCGTGTCCGCCAGATCGAAGTCCGCGCCTTTGAGAAGGTGCAGACGGCGGTCAAGGGCACGATCGCCAAGGCGGAAGCCGCTGCGATGGAAGCTGCGCACTGACTGGTGTGACAGCGGACAGCTAGACCACGAAAGCCGGCGGAAACGCCGGCTTTTTTGTTGGGTGATTGGCGCCCTTACACTCCGATGTCGTCCCCGCGAAAGCGGGGACCCATACACTGCGTCAATGCGGTGCGGCTGTGTAGAAGTCTTACGAGAGTTTACGGCAAGAGCCGAAACTCGGAGGCTATGGGTGCCCGCTTTCGCGGGGACGACAGTGAGAGATACAGCCGCCGCCGCTGCTACCAATAATCGTTGAACGCATCCGAGATGCTGTCGGGCTCCCAATACACGCTGTCGGACTGGATCGGATCGTCGGCCAGCAGCGCGCTCGCCTGCGTCTTGTAGTCCGGGGACACGTAATCCGCCTGCGGCAGGCCGTTGCGGACGAGGTCCTGATAGTTGAGATAGTTGTCGCGCGTGCCGACGAAGGTGCACATGCATTTCGCGGGATCCGCAAACAGATAGCGCGGGCCCTTCGGCGTGCTGTGCACCACGAAGCGATAGGATGGCAGCTTGCTCAGCGCCAGTTTGCCCGCGGCATCGTTGGCGAAGCGCGCCTTGAAGCCGGCCGACTCCATGTCGAAGCCGAGCTTCTGCAGCGACGGCACGCTCGGCGCCTCGCGCGCGATCAGCAAGGACACATCGACCAGCGCCAGCACCGCGATCGCCGCAAATGCGACCGCGCGCGGACGAACAAGCACTGTCTTCAAGGCCGGCATCGTGATCGCCCGCATCGTCATTCCCCTTGCCAGCGCGCATGATCATCCGCGCGTCTCGATGCTTGGTTCTAGCTGTCCCGGCGCGCGGTGTCACTGCACCGCGCATGCGCGTCGTCAGGCCGGTTAACGAATTCATGCCATGCCGCCATCGCCTGCATGGATTTCGATCGGCCGGCCATCATCGAACCTGTCGAGCGTGTCCCAGAAGATTCGCTCGGCGGTGCGGCCGATATCGTATTTGCCGTGCGCATGAATGATCGGGCTGCAGCGAAGCTGCTCACCGATACAGTTGCGCCGTCGCCGGCATTTCGCTGACGGGCAAGCCTGATAGGCCCCGATCTTGTCGGATATGATCCGGGTTGCCCGATCGACGCAGACGGCGCGCACAGCATCTGTGTCCTCCTTGGCCAAGCGATCATGCTGCGCCCGACGACGGCGCTTCAATATTCTGGCCTCGGCATGTGAAACGAGCATGTGACCTCTCCTTCGTTGCGATGATGATGTGAGTGAGTTGGCTGACGGCCACGCGCCTGCGGCGCCCGCGCATCAACGCGTGAGTGGCGGTCTCAATGTGCCTCCCGAAATGAGGGAGGCGGAGCGCCGAAAGGCGCAGCTTTAGCAAGTGCCGCGACCTCAATCTTCCGGATCGCCGGAAGAGCAAAGCCGCGGAACGCCTTTCGACGCTCCACCGTGGCGATTTCTGTCCCCAGGACCGTTCTTCCGGGCAAAGGCTGTTGACCCCGCAGGGTCCGGCAGTTTCCTGCCTGTCGCCGATGCCACGTCCAGCCGCGCTAGCGGCAGACCCCCATAGTGGGGCCGGACGGTGACCCGAGACCTCCCGAGTGCGTGAGGGAACGTCTCCCTCCCGCCCGCAGGCGCCACATCCCCAACCGCGCCACCGGCGTCCCGGTCACGCCCCTCACCGAAGGAGGGGATGGATGGGAATATTGTCTAGGGCGGGAATTTCGTCAAGGATTATTTTCAATGGGGCGGGTTTGCGTCGCGCAGCCTCCGCACCCTGCCCTTTAACCACTGGCGGATTACCATGCGTATCACCGGTCATTCCCTCGGCCGCTCTCAATGACAACGGTCTGCTCGCGATGATGGACTTCATCGATTTCATATGGCGGGTCTCGCGGCTGAGCTGGCGGGACATGTGCGCTGTTGTGCTGGGCGTCGCGATCGTGATCGCCGGCGCGTTCTTTGCGGATTGGTGGCCCTATGGCGGCGACTATTACGTCGTCCTGCTCGCATTCCTCGCGCCGGGCGCGGTGCTGTGGATCGCGTTCATCTACTATCTGTCGCGGTGGCATGCGGCTTCGCGCACGCGCGGCAGCGCTGAACCGTAGGGCGGATAAGGCGAAGCCGTCATCCGCCGGCGGTGTTTGTAGGAACGCTAGAGCGCTTTCACAAACATCCACGGCGGACTATGCTTCGCTAATCCGCTCTACGGCTGCCCGTGCCGGTAACCGGCAGCCCCATCACTGCAACGCGCATCAGGAGATTTATGTCTGAGTTTGTCAGGCATTGTCGCAACGCCAACCATCCACGGCTTTCGTAACTTCTGGATTCCGCCGGCTTTATGATGCTCGACATTCAATAGCGGTATCAGGGCAAGGCGCTGCCGCCATTCGCTTCGACACATCGCGAAACAATTGCCGCGGAAGCTTTTACCCACGATTTAGTTTGTCGCCGCACCGTCGATCCCGCCTGTCGAGGATCGCATGATGATCGCCGTTGTTTGCCGCTATTTGCTGTCGCTGACCCATCGCTTCCGCCGCGCGGAGAGCGGCAATGTCGCCGTGATCTTTGCCATCGCACTGCTGCCGATAATCGGCTTCGTCGGCGCCGCCGTCGATTATTCCCGCGCGACTGCGGCGCGCAGCCGGATGCAGACGATCCTCGATGCGGCGACGCTGATGATCGCCAAAGACGACGCGGCCGGCACCATGAGCAATGCTGCGATCACCTCCGGCCTGCTCAACTATTTCAACGCGCAGTTCACCAATGCCGATATCAGCGGCGTCACCGTGACCGCCGCCTATACCAACAATGCGACGACGGGATCGCAGATCACATCGTCCAGCAGCGGCACGATCCAGACCGCATTCCTGCGCGTGATCGGCTTTCCGTCATTCCAACTGACGGCGGCATCGACCACCACCTGGGGCACCACCAAATTGCGCGTGGCGCTGGCGCTCGACAATACCGGCTCGATGTCCGACAGCGGCAAGATGTCGGCCCTGAAGACCGCGACCAACAACCTGATCGACCAGCTCAGCGCCGCAGCCACCAACAATGGCGACGTCTATGTCTCCATCGTGCCATTCGCCAACGTCGTCAATTTCGGCACCGGCTACAAAAACAGCGGCTATATCGACTGGTCGAACTGGTCCACCTCCGGCAGCATCGAGGAGGGCTGGACCTGCAGCACGAAATACAATGCGCGCAACCAGACCATGATCTGCGGTTCCAGCAATAACAGCACAAGCACCTGGAACGGCTGCGTGATGGACCGCACGCAAAGCTACGACGTGCAGGTCACTGCACCGACCTCGACGGCGACCTATTATCCCGCCGACCAGTCGTCCTATTGTCCGACACCGATCGCGCCATTGAGCTATAGCTGGAGCTCGCTGAAATCCACCGTCAGCGCGATGACGCCGCTGGGCGGCACCAATCAGCCGATCGGCCTGGTCTGGGCCTGGCAGACGCTGCAACAGAGCGCACCGTTCAATGCGCCGGCGGAAGACAGCAACTATACTTACACCAAGGCCATCGTCCTGCTGTCGGACGGGCTCAACACCATGGACCGCTGGTATGGCAATGGCAGCACACAATCACCGCAGGTCGATGCGCGGCAGCAATTGCTGTGCGACAACATCAAGGCGGCCGGCGTCACCATCTATACGATCCAGGTCAATACCGGCGGCGACCCGACATCGACAATCCTGCAATCCTGCGCCAGCGGCAGCAGCAACTTCTTCATGCTGACGGATGCGTCGCAGGTGATATCGACGTTCAACTCGATCGGGACCTCGCTGACGAAATTGAGGGTGTCGAAATAGAGCGACCTCCACCCGCATCGGTATCGCGGGCGATTTCGCCTACAATGGTTCCCTCACGAATCAACCCCTGAGGAAACCCATGCGCTCCCGTCTCCGCACTGCCCTTGTCGCGCTCACAGCGCTTGCTGCCACGGCGACCATCGCTCATGCCGATAGCGGCACCATTCGCTTCAAGGTGCTGAAGGGCGGCTGGTTCATCGGCGCATCCGGAGGCAACGGCGTGCTGACGTTTCGCGGCCGGCAATATCCGCTGTCGATCGGCGGCGTGAGCGCCGGACTGGTGTTCGGCGCGTCGGAGACACGGCTCGCCGGGCGGGTCAGCAATATCAACCGGCCGTCGGATGTGGCGGGTGTGTATGGCGCGGGTGGTGCCGGGGCTGCGATCGGGCGCGGTGTGAGCGCGATCGTGCTGACCAATGAGAAAGGCGCGGTGCTGGAGCTGTCGGGCCGGCAGACCGGGCTGATGGTGAATGCGGATCTGTCGGGATTGGCGATCTCGCTGAAATAGAGCGCGTTGCCCTTCCCTCCCCCAAGCCGCGTAGCGGCGCAGCGGGGAGGGTGGCGCGAGCGAAGCGAGTGACGGGTGGGGTCTATCCCCACGCTACTTTCTTTCGTGGGGAGAGACCCCACCCGGCCTATCGGCCACCCTCCCCGCTGCGCTTCGCTTGGGGGAGGGATTTCCGCAACCGCCTGAGCTCCACCGCTGTTGCACACTTGCCTGTGTGGAACATCGCCGCTTCCCTCGACGCCCCCGCCCCGCATTGGTAAGCCCTCCGCTCAGGAGCTTTGGACCGGAATGACTGTCGCGATCGAGATGGGGCATACGACGGCGGGCGCGCCGGCGTCTCTCGACCTCGAGGAATTGCTGGCGACGCGCCTGCTGGTGCAGGGCAATTCCGGCTCCGGAAAATCGCATCTGCTGCGCCGGCTGCTCGAACAGAGCGCGCCCTGGGTGCAGCAGACCATCATCGATCCCGAAGGCGATTTCGTCTCGCTGGCCGAGCGCTTCGGCCACCTGGTGATTGATGCCGAGGACCACACCGAACGCGGGCTGCAGGCCGCGGGCGAACGCGCGCGCGAGCATCGCGTCTCCACCGTGCTCAATCTCGAAGGTCTCGACGCCGAGAACCAGATGCGGCGCGCGGCAGCGTTTCTGAACGGGCTGTTCGATGCACCGCGCGACCATTGGTATCCAATGCTCGTGATCGTCGATGAAGCGCAACTGTTCGCGCCGGCGGTGGCGGGCGAAGTCTCGGATGAGGCGCGAAAACTCTCGCTCGGCGCGATGACCAACCTGATGTGCCGCGGCCGCAAGCGCGGGCTTGCCGGGATCATCGCGACACAGCGACTCGCCAAGCTCGCCAAGAACGTCGCAGCCGAAGCATCGAACTTTCTGATGGGCCGCACCTTCCTCGATATCGACATGGCGCGCGCCGCCGATCTGCTCGGCATGGAGCGCAAGCAGGCGGAAGCGTTTCGCGATCTCGAACGCGGGCAGTTCATGGCGCTGGGGCCCGCATTGTCGCGACGGCCGCTCGGCCTGCGCATCGGCACGACCGAAACCGCGCCGCGCAATGCCACGCCAAAGCTGATGCCGCTGCCGGGGGCCGCGTCGGAAGAGATGCGTGCTGTGATCCTCGCAGCACCGCCGCCGGAAACCAGCATGCGGCCGGCGCGCCGTGCACCGGCTTCGCCGGATCTGCTCGGCCAGTTGATGGCCGCCCGCGCGGCCGGGCCTGATCTGCGGCCGGAGCCCGATGCACCGCCGCCGACGCCCGAGGAAATCGCCGAGCGCCGCGCGCGCGTCGATCGCGTGTTGCAGGCGCTGATGTCCGAGCCCGATGCGGGGTTTCGCGCCATCGGCGTGCTGCATCAGGAATTCGTGGTCCGCTGCCGCATCGACGGGCTCGGCACCGCTGTGCCTGATCTCAACGAATTCCGCCGCATGCTGACCCATGCGCGCGCCGGGCTCGGCTCCGATCTCAGCGACGACACCGGCTGGCAGGACGTGGCGCTGCGCGCGGCGATCCTGCCCGACGACATGCAGGGCGTGTTCATGATGATCGCCCGCGCCGCCAAGGAAGGCTGGCCCTGCCCCGGCGACGCGGCGATTGCCCGCGCCTATGGCTCGCACTCGCTGCGCCGGGCGCGACGGCTGCTGAGCTATATCGAGGAACAGGGGCTGATCGTGTGCCAGGTGGACGGCACCGGCAAGCGCATCGTCACGCTGGTGGAACTCGCCTGGGCCACGGCGCCGGGCGATCCCAATGCGGGCGAGGCTGCGGCCGCGGAGTAAGGCGTAGGCGTCTTGCCGTGATAGCTTTGTTCCATCGCTTCTGATTCGACGGACTGCGCCTTAACTCATGCTGCACGACCCACACAGCTTGGCCGCCATGGCAAAGACACTCGCGTCTTCCGGCGAGTATCGCGTTCTTCGCCGCCTTGTGCCGCGCAGTGAATTCGCTGACGACAATGGCGCGGTTGTGAAGACCGGCATCCTGCTCGACGTCGAAACCACCGGCCTCGATTACACCCGCGACGAGATCATCGAACTGGCGATGATCAAGTTCGACTATCTCGCGGATGGCACCATCATCCGCGCCGGCGAGGTCTTCACCGCGTTCAACGAACCGTCCAATCCGATCCCGCCGGAGATCGTCGAACTCACGGGGATCACCGACGAGATGGTGGCCGGGCATCGCATCGACGAGGATGCCGTCACCGCCTTCGTCGACGGCGCTGTGATCGTCATCGCGCATAATGCCGGCTTCGATCGCAAATTTGCCGAGCGCATCTGCCCCCTGTTTGCCAAGAAGCCATGGGGCTGTTCGCAGAAAGAGATCGACTGGCAGAAGCACGGTTTCGAAGGCGCCAAGCTCGGCTATCTGCTGGCCGGCGCCGGCTATTTCCATCAGGCGCATCGGGCGATTGACGATTGTCATGCGCTGCTGGAAATCTTGGCGTTCGAGCTGCCGGCCGTCGGCACCTCCGCCCTCGCCGCGCTGCTGGAGCGCGCGCGGCGGAAGACCATGCGGGTCTGGGCCGAGCAGTCGCCGTTCGATCTCAAGGACGAGCTGAAACGCCGGGGCTATCGCTGGAGCGACGGTTCCGATGGCCGGCCGAAATCCTGGTATATCGACGTGGACGAGGGCCAGGAGGCCGCGGAAATCGAATTTCTGCGGAGCACCATCTATCTCCGCGAGGTCGATCCGCGGGTGCAGGCGCTGAGCGCCACGGTGCGGTATTCGACAAGGGCGTAGGCCATACGCTCCGCTCGCCCTTCACCTCTCCCCACCGGGGAGAGGTCGCGCGCCTCTTGCGCGCGGGTGAGGGGGAGCCCCGCGCGCCGACGTCACCAGCCCCTCACCCGGATCGCAAGAGCGATCCGACCTCTCCCCGGCGGGGAGAGGTGATCCAAGCGTCGCTGCAACGCATTGCAGACCTGCCCGTTTTCCAGCCATTCCGATTGTTTTTCTGCCCCATGGGGTCTATTCAAAATCACTCTAAAGAGCCGTCTAGGAAGGAATTCGTCGTGTCCAAGTCCCCCGTCGTCACCATCGACAAGCACCCCGGCCGCTCCGCGCAGACCATCGGTATGGCGCGCGTGCTCGGCACGGACGAGACGCTCATTCATGAGCCGTCGGTGGGCGTGGTGGGCACCAAGGGCGACAGCCAGTGCTATATGGGCGTGATGTCCAAAGTGGACGCGATCCATGAAGCCCTGAAGAAGCGGATCGGCCGCGGCGCAGGCCAGCTGCCCTATCGCCTGGTGCAGCCGGAATACACCATCGCCACCTCGGACGGCATCCGCAACGGCACCCGCGAAATGCGTTATTCGCTGATCGGTCGCGAAGTGACCAATGACGCGCTGTCGGAGCATCTGAGCGCCACCGGCCTGCTCGGCACCATCGCCGTGGTTGCCTGCGACAAGCCGCCGGTCGGCGCGCTCGCCGCATTGCTTGAGCACAACGAGCCGTCGATCATCATGTCGGACGGCGCGATCCATCCCGGCGAGGATCCGAAGACCGGCGAGAAGCTTGACATCGTCAGCGCCTATCAGGTCGCCGGCAATCCCGACGCCGACTATCGCCACCACATCGCCTGCCATGCCTGCCCCGGCTATGGCTCGTGCGGCGGCATCTTCACCTACAACACCATGCAGACCTTCATCGGCGTGGTCGGCATGCAGCCGCTGCACATGGTGGCGCCGCCGTCCGACGATCCGCGCCGCCTGAAGGACTTCCCGGA
>NZ_JBIIOT010000137.1:0-10161 GCF_044336785.1 Tardiphaga sp.
GCCGCAAGCGACGTCATTCGTGGCGCCCCCTCTCTCGCCGCGAAGACGCGGCGACCTCTCCCCGGTGGGGAGAGGTGAAGAAGGAGCGTCGCTGCGATGACGTCACTCCACGAACGTCGCAACGTCGCCGAGCGGCGCCCTGCTCGTGCGATAGCTGTTCACCTTGTGCTCGATGTCCGCATAGCCGAATGAAATGCCGCACACGACACGGCGATCATCCGCCATTCCAAAATGCTTGCGCACAACGGCAGAATGAAACGCCAGTGCGGCCTGGGGTACGGTGGCGACACAAAGCGCTTGTGCGGCCAGCATGAAATTATTGACATAACCGCCGCAGTCCACCGCCCCATAAACGCCGAGCGCCTCATCCGACGTGATGATCGCCACATGCGGTGCGCCGAAGAAGTTGAAATTCTGCAGCGCCTGCTCGGCATAGGCGGCCTTGTCGCCGCGCGCGATGCCGAGCGTGTTGTAGAGCTGAAAGCCACTCTCGCGGCGGCGGTCGAGATAGGGCCCTTTATATTCGCGCGGGAATTCGAAATCACCGCTGCTCGGCGTACCCGATGCCGCGACGGGATAGAGGACATCCCGAAACTTCGATGTGGCTTCGCCCGACGTGATCGTCACCTGCCACGGCTGGCTGTTGCACCATGACGCCGTCCGCTGCGCGGCCGTGAGAATGCGATCAATGATCTCGCGCGGCACGGCATCGGATTTATAGGCGCGGCAGGAATAGCGGTCGGTAAGAAGCGTTTCGAGTGTAGCGATGGCGTCGGTCATGTAGGCCTCGTACTTTACTCAGCCCCTCATGGTGAGGAGGCGCCACTCGGCGCCGTCTCGAACCATGAGATGGCCTGACTCTGTGATTGCCGCATCCTTCGAGACGCGCGCCGAGTGGCGCGCTCCTCAGGAGAGGGCGGAGTTTTGGGCGTTACCGTCCCCTGGTCGGCACCTTGTTGAACGGTACATCCTTGTCGACGCGGATGTCACCGGGCAGGCCCAGCACGCGCTCGGCGATGATGTTGCGCAGGATCTCGTCCGTGCCACCCGCGATGCGCATCGACGGCGAGGACAGGATCGTCGCCTGGAACTCCCCGTCAGCTTCCGCGTCCGTGCCGACCAGCGCGCCGGCCGCGCCCTGCAGATCTGCCGCGAACTGCGCGATGTCCTGCATCATCATGCCCGAGACGAGCTTGCCGATGGAGTTCTCCGGACCCGGGCGCTCGCCTTTCGACAGCGCCGAGATCGAGCGGTAGCTGGTATAGGTCAGGCCGGAATTCTTCACCGCCCAACCCGCCAGCTTCGAGCGCACATTGGAATCGTCGATGGCAAGACCATCCTCGAGCATCAGATTGCTGCAATAGTCGAACAGCTCGGGGAAGCCGGTGTGGACGCGGGCGCCGATCGACATGCGCTCGTTCATCAGCGTGGTGAGCGACACGTTCCAGCCATCACCGACCGCACCGAGACGCTGGCTGTCGGGAATGCGGACATTGGTGAAGAACACCTCGTTGAATTCCTGCATGCCATTGGCCTGCTTGATCGGCTTCACCTCGACGCCTGCGCTCTTCATGTCGAGGAAGAACATGGTGAGGCCCTTGTGCTTCGGCACATTCGGGTCGGTGCGGGTGATGAGGATGCCGTAATCGGAATAATGCGCGCCGGAGGTCCAGATCTTCTGGCCGTTGATGATCCAGTCATCGCCATCCTTCTCCGCCCGGGTGCGGAGGCCGGCGACATCGGAGCCGCCGGCGGGCTCGGAGAACAACTGGCACCAGACTTTTTCGCCGGAGGCCAGCGGCGGCAGGTACTGGCGCTTCTGGTCTTCGGTGGCATAGGCCATCACGGTGGGGCCGCACATGCCTTGGCCAATAGCGAAGGGACGCGAGAGCTTGTCATAGACGCCCTCCTCCTGCTGCCAGATCACGCGCTCGATCGGCGTCGATCCGCGGCCGCCATAGTCCTTCGGCCAGTGCAGGCAGGCCCAGCCCGCATCGGCTTTCTTCTTCTGCCACGCCTTGGACGCGCCCAGCATGGAATCGCGCTTGGCATTGGGATTCGACAGCTCGGCCTCGAGCTCTTTCGGCGCATTGGCAGCGATCCATTTGCGCGCGACGGCGCGGAATTCGGCTTCCTGCGGCGTGTCATCGAAATTCATGGCTCTCGTCTTTCTCTCTGTCCCTCATGGTGAGGAGGCGCCACCTGCCGCCGTCCCGGACCATGAGTTCGCCTGGCTCTGCGTGTGCCGCCATGGTTCGAGACGGCGCTGCGCGCCTCCTCACCATGAAGGCGGAGTTTATGCGCGTCCCCGCGTCGGGATCTTGTTGAACGGCACGTCCTTGTCGACCCGGATGTCGCCGGGCAGGCCCAGCACGCGTTCCGCGATGATATTGCGCAGGATCTCGTCGGTGCCGCCTTCGACGCGTGTCGCCGGTGAACGCAGCAGCATCGCCTGGAATTTGCCGGCAACCTCGGCATCCTCTGGCCCATTGAGCACGCCGCTGGCGCCCTGCAGATCGAGCGCATAGGTCGCGACGTCCTGCAGCATGGCGCCGGCAACGAGCTTGCCGATGGAGTTTTCCGGCCCCGGACGCTCACCACGCGACAATGCGGAGATCGAACGGAAGCTCGTGTAACGAAGACCCGAGGCACGCACGGCCCAGTTCGCAAGCTTCGAGCGCACAGCGGGATCGTCGATCGCCGGACCGTCGTCCAGCGTCAGATGGCTGACGAAGTCGAACAGCTCCGGAAAGCCGGTCGCGACACCGGCGCCGATCGCCATGCGCTCATTCATCAGCGTGGTCAGCGACACGTTCCAGCCGTCACCCACGGCGCCGAGACGCTGCGAATCCGGAATGCGGACATCGGTGAAATAGACCTCGTTGAATTCGGCCTGGCCATTGGCCTGCTTGATCGGCTTCACCTCGACGCCGGGGCTCTTCATATTCAGGAAGAACATGGTGAGGCCCTTGTGCTTGGGTACATTCGGATCGGTGCGGGTGATCAGGATGCCGTAGTCCGAATGATGCGCCCCGGAGGTCCAGATCTTCTGGCCGTTGATCACCCAGTCATCGCCATCCTTTTCCGCACGCGTGCGCAAACCCGCGACATCGGAGCCACCGGCCGGTTCGGAAAACAACTGGCACCAGATGTTTTCGCCAGAGGCCAGCGGCGGCAGGTAGCGCAGCTTATGCTCTTCCTGCGCATAGGCCATCATGGTCGGGCCGCACATGCCATGGCCGATGATGAAGAGCGCGCCGAGCTTGCCGAACACGCCCTCCTCCTGCTGCCAGATCACGCGCTCGATGGGCGATGCGCCGCGGCCGCCATAGTCCTTCGGCCAGTGCGGCACGGCCCAGCCGGCGTCAGCTTTCTTCTTCTGCCAGGCTTTTGCGACTTCGAGGATGTTGGCGCTCTTGAGCTGAATGCGGCCGAGTGCGGCCTTCTTCAATTCGTCCTCATATTCGCGTGGCGCATTGGCCGCGATCCAGGCGCGCGCCTTGGCGCGGAATTCGGCTTCTTGCGGGGTGTCATCGAAATTCATGTCGCGATCCCTGATGATTGTCGTCCCCGCGAAGGCGGGGACCCATAACCACCGTCTCTTGTTACGAAGCTGGGCGACGCCACAGCCCTTATTGCTGGTTCAGTGTGTATGGGTCCCCGCCTTCGCGGGGACGACACGGAGTTAAGCCGCGTTCTTCTGGCGCATGCGTTCGATCAGCTGGTCTTCCCAATAGCTCAGCGAGCCCAGGCCGACCGCCAGCGCATTGGAGCGGCGATAATAGAGGTGGCAGTCGAATTCCCACGTAAAGCCCATGCCGCCATGAACCTGGATGTTGTTCTTGGAGCAATGCTGGAACGCCTGCGTCGCGCTGATGCGGGCCGCAGCTGCTGCTTCCGGCAATTCGGCGGCATTGGTCGAGAGCGCCCAGGCGCCGTAATAGCAATTCGAGCGCGCCAGCGTGGCAGAGACATACATGTCGGCCAGCATGTGCTTCACCGCCTGGAACGAGCCGATCTGGCGGCCGAAGGCGATGCGGTCGAGCGCGTAATCGCGGCCCATTTCCAGCGCACGGTCGGAGCCGCCGACCTGTTCGAAGCCGATCAGCACCGCGGCGCGGTCAAGCACCTGGGAGAGGATGCTCCAGCCTTCGCTGGCAGCGCCGAGCGGCTCGGCCTTGACATTGGTGAAGGTGATCTCGGCCTGATTGCGCGAGGGATCGATGGAGGTCAGCGCCTTGGCCTCGACGCCCTCGGAGGTGAGATCGACGAGGAACAACGCGATGTCGCTGTCGCGGCCGGTGGATGCCGTGCGCGCGGCGACAATGGCGAAGTCGGCGATGGCACCGTCCGCGACCGGCTTCTTGGTACCGTTGAGCACGCCATTGGTGGCGGTGAGCTTCACCGCCTTCGGCGACGGATTGCCGGTGCCTTCGAACAGCGCCAGCGTGCCGACCGCATGGCCCTGCGCAATCGCCGGCAGCCACTTCTGCTTCTGCGCATCGGAGCCGGCGAGCAGCAGCGCTTCGGCGGCAAGATAGACGGTGGAGGAGAACGGCACCGGCGCCAGCGCGCGGCCCATTTCCTCGGCGATCACGCAGAGTTCGAGATGACCGGCGCCCGAGCCGCCGAAGGCTTCGGGAATGGCGACGCCGAGGAAGCCCATATCGGCGAGGCCTTTCCACAGCTCGCGATCATAGGGCGCCTGACCATCGATCACAGCGCGCACCGCCTTCGGCGGACATTTTTCGGTGAGGAAGCGGCGGGCCTCGTCGCGGAGCTGTTTCTGATCGTCGGAGAAATCGAAATTCATGGCGGTGTCTCTCTTCGTTCGAATTTTATCTTGGTCGTCCCCGCGAAGGCGGGGACCCATAGCCTCTGTCCGCGCAATCGAAACGGCAGGGCCGCCCCGATAAAGCTTCACCCAAATCTCCGGTGTCTATGGATCCCCGCCTTCGCGGGGATGACATCGGAGCGTGGGATTACATCTTCATTTCAGCACGATCACATCCTCACCCGGATGCTTTGCATAAAGCTCCGCCACATCAGCGGCGCGGCGTTCGAGGCCGGCGCGCTGGTTGATGTAGCCCTTGTCGGTCAGTTCGTTGCCGTCGATGGAGGGCGGCTCCACCAGGAACATCGCGCGCGCGATGCGGCGGCTGCTGGCGCCGACCGACGCGGCGTTATGCGCACGCAGGCCGTCCTTGAAGCAGGCAAGCACCTTCGGGTGCTTCACGACATCGGCAAAGCTCGCATCCGGCCTGTCGATCAGGATGCGGCAGGCCGGCAGGTTCGGCCAGGCGAGCACGCCGATGAATTCGCGGTCCTGCCCGGTGATCAGCGCGTCCTGCACCACAGGCGTTGTGGCGGCGATGATATCCGTGCGCAAAGAGCCGACATGGACGAAGGTGCCCGTGGTGAGTTTGAAATCCTCCACCACACGACCGGAAAAGATCAGGCCCTTCACCGGATCGTTGTCGTCGACGAACACACCGGCATCGCCGATCTTGTAAAAACCTTCCTCGTCGAAGGCGGCTTTTGTCAGTTCGGGCTGGCGGTAGTAGCCGGGCATCACATTGATGCCGCGCAGGCGCAGTTCATATTTCGCGTCCACCGGCACCATCTTCAACTCGACGCCCGGAAATGGCAGGCCGATCAGCCCGACGCGCTCGGTGTCCCAATAGGTACCGGTCGAGGTCGGCGCCGTCTCGGTGCAGCCCCAGCCGGTATAGAACACGATGCGCTCGCCACAGGCGCGCACGGCCAGCGCCTGCATGCGATCAAACAAATCATCGGGGAGGCGTGCGCCGCCATAGCCCATGATGCCGAGATTCTTGAAGAAGGAGCGCGCGAGATCCTCGTCCTTCTCCAGGGCGCCGGCGATGGCCGCATAACCGGCGGGAACATTGGCGTAGTAGGTCGGCGAAATCTCACGCAAATTGCGCAGCGTCTCGTCGATCATGCCGGGCATCGGGCGACCGTCGTCGATATAAAGCGTGCCGCCATCGACCAGCAGCGGGTTGAACAGCGCATTGCCGCCCATGGTGTGATTCCACGGCATCCAGTCGAGATAGACCGGTGGCTGCGCACCGGGCTGGCGCGGACGCGTCTGCATCATCTGCGCTGCGTTCGCGCACATCATCTGCTGGGTGTTGATGACCGCCTTGGGCAGGCCTGTCGACCCCGACGTGAACAGCAGTTTGCCGACCGTGTCCGGCGTGATCGCCGCAAGCGAGTCGGCGACGTCGTCGGTCACCTTGGTCGCGGCCATATCGGCGAATGACACGCTCGCGATCCCTTCCGGCGGGCGCGACACATGGATCACCTTGATGCCGGTGAGATCGAGCGCATCCAGCGCTTTCTGGAAAGTCGGCCCGTCCTGCACCATGATGGCGGCCGGCTTCACCAGATCGAACAGATATTTGAGCTTGAGATGATCCTGGCTCATCAGCGAATAGGCCGGCGACACCGGCGCCGCCGGATGCCGCGCCTGCATCGCCGCCATGGTCATCAGCGCATGTTCGATAGAGTTGCCGGACAGGATCGCAATTGGTCCTTCCGAGACCAGCTTCATGTCGAGCAGCGCCTGCGTGAGCCCATCGACAATGCGCTTGGCTTCCGCATAGGAGACGCGGCGCCATTGCCGGTCATCACCAGCGCGCTGGGCGAGCCAGGTAAGATCGGGACGCTCTTTCGCCCACTTCGCGAGCGGCGCAGCGAGATGCGGCTCACGCGCCATCAGCGGGACGCGCGACTTCATGACGATGACGCCATCCGGACGGCGTTCGACATCGATGTCGCGCTCCATCCAGTGCACCTTGCGGAAGGCGGGTTTGGTCTGTGCCGCGGCCTGCACGTTCATTGCGTTCCTCCCAGAACGGCTTGGCCGACCACAGTCTCTTTATATGGACCTTGTGTCGGTTTCATCTTCTCAGCGCGTCACATAAACCGGTTTACGTTTCTCGATGAAGGCGCGGATGCCCTCCTCGAAATCCTCGGACCGGCTGCACAGCACCTGATTGCGATCTTCCATGGCGATGACGGCCTCGATCGATCCGGCATCCACCGCCATGTTGATGCATTCCTTCGAGAGACGCAGGCCGACCGGCGAGGCCGAGACCATCGCGTCAACATAGGGTGAAGCCGCCTTGTCGAGCTCACCGTCCTCGACAACCTCCGACACCAGGCCGACGGCCAGCGCACGATCCGCATGGATGAAGCGCCCGGTCAGGATGAGTTCGGAGGCAACGGACACGCCGACGAGACGCGGCAGGAAATAGCTGGTGCCGATATCGCAACCGCCTAGGCCCAGCTTGATGAAGGCGCAGTTCATACGCGCAGATTTTGAGGCGATGCGGATATCGGCGGCGAGCGCCAGCGCGAATCCACCGCCGGCGGCTGCGCCCTGCACCAGCGCGATGATCGGCTGCGGGCAGCGGCGCATCAGCATGACGATGTCGGCGATGCGGCGCTGCGAATCCAGCGACTCGGTAACGGTGCGGGGCGCATTCTGGCCACGCGCGGCCATCGCATGTTTGAGGTCGAGCCCGGCGCAGAAATTATCGCCGGCGCCACGGAGCACAACGACGCGGGTCTTGCGGTTGCGCTGCAGGCTTTGAAAGTAATCGTTGAGGGCATCGATCAGAGAGGGATCGAGCGCATTCAGGCTCTCCGGGCGATTGAGCGTCACCCGGTCCACGCCGTCGTCATGGTCGATCAGCAGTGGGGATGCCACGTGCGTTACTCCTACCCGTCTTTGTTTTTCGGCGTCTTCGGGCGCCTGTTGTAGTCCCCTCTCCCCTCGGGGAGAGGGGAGCGCAGGAATTAGACGAAACCTCGTTCGGGAGAGGGGGAGCAGCGACGCTCTGAGTTTGTGACTGCCCCTCTCCCGCCTTTCGCTTCGCTCAGGCACCCTCTCCCGCAAGCGGGAGAGGGGAAATAACCACTACCGCGGAGCCATGCGGATGGCGCCGTCGAGACGGATCGTCTCGCCATTCAGCATCGGGTTCTCGACGATATGAACCGCGAGATTGCCGTACTCCGACGCGTCGCCCAGACGGGCCGGATGCGGCACCTGCGCGCCGAGGCTGGCGCGGGCTTCTTCATTGAGGCCCATCAGCAGCGGCGTCAGGAACAGGCCCGGCGCAATGGTGTTCACGCGGATCTTCTGCGAAGCAAGATCGCGCGCGGCTGGCAAGGTCAGACCCACAACGCCACCCTTGGAGGCGGAATAGGCGATCTGGCCAATCTGGCCTTCATAGGCCGCAACCGATGCGGTGTTGATGATGACGCCGCGCTCTTCGCCGATCGCTTCCGCGGTGGCAAGCTGCTCAGCGAACAGACGCAGGCAATTGAAGGTGCCGATCAGGTTCACCATGATCACATTGGTGAACTTCTCCAGCGGATAGACGCCCTGCTTACCGACAATGCGCTGCGAACCGCCGATGCCGGCGCAATTCATCAGCACGCGTGCGGTGCCGTGAGCAGCGGCGGCCTTGGCGAGCGCGGCCTTCACATCGGCTTCGCTGGTGACGTCACCGACGCAGGCGACGCCCTTGATCTCGGCAGCGACCTTCTCGGCATTGTCAGCGGCGCGATCGAACACGGCGACTTTGGCGCCCTTGGCGGCCATCGCGCGTGCGGTCGCGGCGCCGAGGCCCGAGCCACCACCGGTGATGAATACGGCTACGTCTTTGAGCTGCATGGGAAGAGCCTTTCCTTGGGCGTTTCTGGTATTTTCTTGAATCGTTAGGTCGCGAAGAGAAAAAGAAGAAATGGTCCTTGGGCGTTTCTTATTGGTTTTGAACTGCAGGGCTTGATGGAATCTGTTTTGTTATTTTTTCTTATTGTTGTTTTTGTTGAGTTCCTTGGGCGCTTCCTCAAGTCTTTTGTTTTTGCAGTCTGTCCTTGGGCCGTTTCTTCTTGAGCTTGGTTGTCAGCGGGCTTTGGCGCCCGCCTTCTTACTTGTCAGCATGCCGTCGAGCAGCAGCATTTCGAGATGCGCCACATAGGCGCGGCACACATCATCCGTCACCGGACCGACGCCAATGGCGCGCGACATGGCATGACGGCTGAAGAAGAGATTGTCGCAGGCACCGATCAGGCTGGTGTAGAACAGCACCGGATCGACCACGCGGAATTCGCCGGTCTTATGGCCCTCGGCCAGCAGGCGGCGATGGAAGCTGAGCAGCGGCCCGACAAAGAATTTCGAGACTTCATCTGCCGACTTGTCGCTGCTTTCATGCAGCAGATAGTGGATCAACCGGTTCATATAGGGGAACTGGTTATAGGCCTTGATGATGCCGCCGATGTGCAGGCGCAGCTTTGCGGTGGCCGTGATCGGCTGCTCCAGCAGATATTCCAGATTGGTCATCTCATTGGCGGCGTCGCGCTCGAGCAGCGCCAGCAGCAGACCATCCTTGTTGCCGAAATGATATTTCACCAGCGCAGCGTTGACGCCCGATTGCTGGGCAATCTCGCTCAGCGACACCTCGATGGAGTTGCTGGAGATCATCAACTCGCTCGCCGCGAGCAACAGCTTGTCCGCGGTCGGATTCTTGCCGACCGGGTGACGTACTGAGGCTTGGGATGGGCTGGGAGTCGCTGCCATGGGAGCCGCAGATAATACGAACAATCGCCCGCACTCAAGAGTTAATTGACCGATTGACTAAAATGAATGCGCCCCGTTAAATCCGCCCAACACTACGCCCATCACAACAACAAAATTCCAGGGAGAACGCTCATGGCCGAGGCCTATATCGTCGCCGCAGCACGCACCGCAGGTGGCCGCAAGGGTGGCCGGCTCGCCGGATGGCATCCGGCGGACCTTGCCGCCTCGGTGCTGAACGCGCTAGTGGATCGCGCCGGCGTCGATCCGGCACTGGTGGATGACGTCATCATGGGCTGCGTCGGCCAAGGCGGCGAACAGGCCGTCAATGTGGCGCGCAATGCCGTGCTGGCGTCCAAACTGCCGGAAAGCGTGCCGGGCACCTCGATCGATCGCCAGTGCGGTTCGTCACAGCAGGCGCTGCACTTTGCGGCGCAGGCGGTCATGTCGGGCACCATGGATATCGTGATCGCCTCGGGCGTCGAGAGCATGACGCGGGTGCCGATGGGCTCGCCCAGCATCCTGGCCTCCAAGGCCGGCATGGGCAATTATAT
>NZ_JBIIOT010000046.1:0-40621 GCF_044336785.1 Tardiphaga sp.
ATGGAGGAAGATCACTACTCCAAGGAATTCGACGAAGCGCCGATGCCGAATGCGATCTTCTTCACCAAACGCGGCCACGCCATCCACGGTACCGACTCGGTCAATCGCCTCGGCTCGCCAGCTTCCCATGGCTGCGTGCGCCTCTCGCGCGCCAACGCGGCGACGCTGTTTGCGATGGTGAAGGCCGACGGCGTACTGAACACCACCGTCAGTCTCACCGGTTCATCGCAGGTCGCCCTCGCCCGCAATCCGCGCGGCACCAAGACGGCCGCCGCTCCGGCGCGCCGCGAGGTCGCCACCGCCGAGCCATCCTATGACGCCTATGGCAATCCCATGGAGATCGCGCCGCAGGTGGTGCCGAACAATCGCCGCATCGTTCGCCAGGCGCCGCAGCCCACCGATGACGACCGCTACATCTATCCGGCCGACGGCAATGATGGCCGCCAATATCCGGCACCTCCCGGCTATCGCCGCATGACCGAAGCCGAGACGCAGCAATATTATGCGAACCGCGGCTACTCCAACTACAACCGCCAGCCCCAGGTCTATTACGCCCCGCGCCAGCGCGGCTTCTTCGGCGATTATTGAAATGCGGTCCGCAGGGCGGATAAGGCGAAGCCGTAATCCGCCGCGGAGTTTCAATCATGAAGTCGGCCGGCGGATGACGCTACGCTAATCCGCCCTATAAACACCACTTACGTATCGCCATCCCGCAACCGGCGCCAGACAGCGCCGAGGATGTTGGAATAGTCATCGGTCCACACGCGCTGGTCCGGCTTGGCCGGTGTCAGCGTCCATGACGAGGACGGCTGGGCTATCGTGCCGACATCCGCATCGTTGCGCGCGGAAATCACGACATTGGTTGAAAAGATATATTCGGCATCGCGGCCGGTATCCTCGTTGAACACCCAGCTCTTCAGTCCGTTTGCATCGGCAATGCCTGTCACCACGCTCGCCAGCTCAAGGTGGCGGTTGGAGACATGCATCACCACGGCGCCATCGGGCGCCAGCTTGGCCTTGTAGATCGCCATCGCCTCCTGGGTCGCCAGATGGATCGGGATCGCGTCCGATGAATAGGCGTCGACGATGATGAGATCGTAGGCACCATCCGCTTCCTTCGTGAATGTCAGGCGCGCATCGCCGATTACAGGCTTGATGTCGGGCTGGCATTTCGAGATGTAGCTGAAATATTTCGGATCGCGTGCGGTATCGACCATGGTCTGGTCGATTTCGAAGAACTTCCAGTTCTCTCCCGGCGCCTGCGCACAGACCAGCGAGCCCGAACCGAGACCGATGACCGCCACGCGAAGCGGCGCGCCCTTGCGCGCCCGCATGGCGGCGATCGCCTGCCCCATGCCGCCATCCTTGTAATAATAGGAGATCGGCTCCGGGCGCCCCGTCACCGGCGTGCCGTCATCGTTGAGATATTTCTCGGCGCCATGAATAGTCGTGCCATGTAGCAGCACATGATATTGGCCATTGGCGGTGACCTGGATCTTGTGCACGCCGAAGAAGCTCCGCACCGTCTCGACGCGGCCATCATCGGCGGGATAGATGCGCAGCAGCGCCAGCGCGAGCACGGTAATGCCAAGATATTCGAGGCGGCTGGCGCGCAGGCGCGACACGATCATCGCGATCATCGCAACCGCGGCAATCACATAGACGCGCTGGGTATCGAGCCAGTTGAACAGCTTGCCGGTCGTGTAGCTCGGCGCTATCAGGGCAACAGCCGCGATCAGCAACAACAGCCAGTACAGACCACGCCAGCCGGCATAGCGCCCGACCCGCGCCGGGAGGCACAGCACCGCCAATGCGACCAGGATCGGATATTCGGCGATCCACGAGAAGGTATAGGGTGCGATCAGTCCGGCAAACAGGCCGCCGACCATGCCGCCGAAGGACAGCGAGACATAGAAGCCGGTGAGATAGCGCGCGGCCGGACGGCTCTGCGCCAGTTCGCCATGGCATCCCATGGCGATGATGAAGAAAGCCAGCTGATGACCGCCCAAGGTCAGCAGCAGGTTCTGCTCGCCGCCAACGGCCAGCAACACGATCACGCCGGCAATGGCCAGCGGCATCGCCATCAGCATCAGCCAGTGCGGCAGCAACGGGCGCGACTGGAACACCAGCACCCAGGTCAGCAGATAGAGCGACAGCGGCAGCACCCAGAGCAGCGGCGCCGCAGCGACGTCGGTGGAGATATGCGCGGTGACGGCAATCAGCAGGCCCGACGGCACGGCGGCGAGGAAGATCCAGCGCAGCCTCTGCATCCAGCTCGGCGCCGGTGCAGCGGCTTCTTCAGCCTCAGGCGAGGCGACAGCAATGGCGGGCGAGCGCATCAGCAGGAAACCGCAGCCGGCGATCAACACGATGAGCAGGCCGTAGCCAGAGGTCCAGATCAGATTCTGCGTGCGCAGCGAGAACATCGGCTCCAGCAGCACCGGATAGGACAGCAGCGCGAGAAAGCTGCCGATATTTGACGAGGCATAGAGGAAATACGGATCGCGGCCATCGGGATGCCCGGTGCGCACAAACCAGGCCTGCAGCATCGGATTATTGGCCGCGAGCGCAAAGAACGGCAGGCCGATGGAAACCGCGAACAGGCCGAGCAGCCAGAACGCATAGCCGCTGTCCGGCGGCTCGCCCCACCCTGTTGCGATGGCCAGCGGCAGCGTCAGCAGCGCGACCACCAGCAGCAGCACATGAATGATGACCGGCAGCACGCGGCTGCGCAGTTGCATCAGGTAATGCGCATAGGCATAGCCGCCGAGCAGCAGCGACTGGAAGAACACCATCGCCACCGACCAGACGGCGGGCGAGCCACCGAGCCGCGGCAGCACCATCTTGGTGAAGAGCGGCTGCACCGAGAACAGCAGCAGTGCACTGACGAAGATCGCGGCCGTATAGACCGTCAGTAGCAGGCGATTGCGGGAGGCCGAGTTTGGGGCGGCGGACGGCTGCGACGAACTCATGAACTCTCCGGAGACGAATCGTGACGGCAAATCCCGTCATTGCGAGGAGCCCTTGCGACCAAGCAATCCAGATCATCCCTGTGACTTCTGGATTGCTCCGGCGCCAAAGGCGCCTCGCAATGACGGGGTGGGCGAATGGAGCATAGAGTACCCATTCGGGCAATCCGGGCTAACCATGGAACCGGATTGGCGTCTCCATGGCCTTGTGCCGCAGGGCCGCCTCTTCGATAAAGGGCGCTCTATCAGATGGTGTTGAACCGGACATGTCAGACCACGACGTTGTGATCATTGGCGCCGGCCATAACGGCCTGACTTGCGCGGCCTATCTCGCGATGGCGGGACTGCGCGTGAAAATGGTCGATCGCCGCAGCGTGGTCGGTGGTGCCGCAGTGACCGAGGAGTTTCACCCCGGCTTCCGCAACTCCGTGGCATCTTACACCGTCAGCCTGCTCAATCCGCAGATTATTGCCGACCTCAAATTGCATCAGCACGGGCTGAAGATCGTGGAGCGCAAGGCACAGAATTTTCTGCCCGCGCCCGATGGCTCCTATCTGCTGACAGGCGAAGGCCGCACCCAAGCGTCCGTAGCAAGGCTCAGCGCCCATGACGCCGAACGGATCGGCGCCTTCTCGCAACAGCTCGAGGTGATCGCCGACGTGCTGCGCGCCTTCGTGCTGCGTGCACCGCCGAATGTGGTGCAGGGCTTCGGGCTCGGCACCATTTCCGAAGCGATCAATGCGCTCGGCACCGCGAAGATCCTGAACGAACTCAGCATCGAGCAGCAGCGTATCCTGCTCGACCTCTTTACCTGCTCTGCCGGCGAGATGCTCGACGACGTGTTCGAACATGACCTGGTCAAGGCGCTGTTCGGCTTCGATGCAGTGGTCGGCAATTATGCGAGCCCTTATGCGGCCGGCTCCGCCTATGTGATGCTGCATCACGCCTTTGGCGAGGTGAATGGCAAGAAGGGCGTCTGGGGCCACGCAATCGGCGGCATGGGTGCGATCACCCAGGCGATGGCCGCCGCGGCGCGCAGCCATGGCGTCGACATCACACTCGGCAATGGCGTGCGCGAAGTGCTTGTGGAACGCGACCGCGCTGTCGGTGTGGTGCTGGAGAATGGCGACACCATTCGCGCGAAATATGTGATCTCCAACGTCAATCCGAAGCTTCTGTACACGCGACTGACGCCGGCGGATGCGCTGCCAAAGCCGTTTCGCGAACGCATGGCCAGTTGGCGCGGTGGCTCTGGCACTTTTCGCATGAATGTAGCGCTGAGTGCCCTGCCCTCATTCACCGCGCTACCCGGCACTGGCGATCATCTCACTGCCGGCATCATCATCGCGCCGAGCCTCGGCTATATGGAGCGCGCCTGGCTGGATGCCAAACAGGATGGCTGGAGCAAGCAGCCGATCGTCGAGGTGCTGATCCCTTCCACCCTCGATGACAGCCTTGCGCCTGCGGGCCAGCACGTCGCCAGCCTGTTCTGCCAGCATGTGGCGCCCGAACTGCCAAACGGCATGTCATGGGACGATCACCGCGACACGGTGGCCGATCTGATGATCAAGACGGTGGATGATTACGCGCCCGGCTTCAAAGCCAGCGTGATCGGCCGGCAGGCGCTGTCACCGCTCGATCTCGAGCGTGATTTCGGCCTGATCGGCGGGGATATTTTTCACGGGGCGCTCAGCCTGAACCAGCTGTTCTCGGCGCGCCCGATGCTGGGCCATGCCGATTATCGCGGGCCGCTGAAGGGGCTCTATCACTGCGGTTCCGGGGCCCATCCCGGCGGCGGCGTGACCGGCGCGCCCGGCCATAATGCGGCGAAGACGGTGCTGCGGGATCACCGGGCGCTGTTTGGATAAGCCTGTGGGCAGACTGTGGATAAGTCCGTGCACAGCCTGTGATTTTTGACGGGAAAAGCCTGTCGGCAAGTCCGGGATAAACCGTGCACGGCTCCGGTATAAAGCGGCGCAAGTCCGGTGCATCAGCCGGGTATCATCGACGGGATAAACCCTGTACGAAACGCGGATAAACCCTTGCATGTCCTGTTCACGACGGATCCGCGATGACCCCACAAGGCACCAGCCGCGCCACCTTCGCCGTCGGCGATGAATTCAGCGCCAAGCGCATCGTCGATCTGCTCACCGAGAGTTTTGAGGAAGGCGAAGCAGCGATCGCGGCCTTCGAGAATCCGCAGGGCCGCTGGGATGTCACCGTACATTTCGCCGATCCGCCGGACGAAGCCTCCATCCGCAATCTGGTCTCCCTCGCGTCCGACGACACGGTGGCCGGCAGCATCGTGTTCGATACGATCGAGGCCAAGGACTGGGTGAAGGAAAGCCTCGAAGGCCTCGTGCCGGTGCGCGCCGGACGTTTCATCGTCCATGGCAGCCATGATCGCGACAAGGTGCGCGACAACCAGCTCGGCATCGAGATCGAAGCCGCGCTGGCTTTCGGCACCGGCCATCACGGCACCACGCGCGGCTGCCTGATCTATCTCGACTACGTGCTGCGCTCGAAGGCGCCGAAGCGCATTCTCGATCTCGGCACCGGCACCGGCGTGCTGGCCATCGCGGCGGCCAAGGCCACCAAGAAGCATGTGCTGGCGACAGATATCGATGCGATGTCCGTGAAGGTGGCGCATGAAAATATGCAACTGAACGGCGTCGGCAATCTCGTCGAGACCGTTTGCGCGACCGGCTTCTCATCGCCGGCAATTGCCAAGCATGCACCGTTCGATCTGATCCTGGCCAACATTCTCGCCAATCCATTGCGCGCCATGGCCACCGATATGGAGCGGCACATGGCGAGCAATGGCATGATCATTCTGTCGGGTCTTCTGCCGCATCAGGCGACGAGCGTGATCGTGGCCTATCGTGCACGCGGGCTGGTGCTGCTGAAGCAGCAGATCATCGAAGGCTGGAGCAGCCTGCTGATGCAGCGGGCGGGATGATCAGTTCGAAGACTGTTGATCCGACGACGGTTGTTCCTCGCGCACGCGCGCGATGACGAAACGACCAAGAACCTGGATGACGTTTTCTCTGGGCTGCGGCGCGGCGACACCTCGCGACTGAGGCTGCGGCTGTGCGGATTGGCGCGGCGGGGAAATCTTCTCGAACGTAAAAGCGGGCATGGTGTCTCCCTCTTCGTTGAGTTGAACACAAAGACCTGACGGTCTCCGCAAGGGCAACAAATCGCGCCACCGGATGGTTCCGCATTTGTAACCGTTGCCGAAATTCAAGCATAACCTGTGCCAGCTTTTCGCAACCCTGCTCCTCGATTGCCGGCGCCAGAACGCACCCATAGGATATCGGCACCATGTTTGAAGCCCAATTCCAGACCTTTGAAGAGCCCGAGGGCGGCGTCGCGCTGGCGGCGCGGTTGGCTGCGTTTCGTGAGGAATTGTTGCGCAGGAAGCTGACCGGCTTCGTGATTCCCCGCGCAGACCAGCAGCAGAACGAATATGTGCCGCCAGCGGATGAGCGGCTGGCCTGGCTCACCGGTTTCACCGGCTCGGCCGGCATGGCCGTGGTGCTGTTGCAGGACGCCGCGATATTTGTTGATGGCCGCTACACGGTGCAGGCACCCAAACAGGTCGATACCAGCGCCTGGAGCGTCCAGTCGCAGGTCGAGCCACCGCCGGAAAGCTGGCTCACGGATCATCTGAAAGCGGACGACCGCCTCGGATTTGATCCGTGGCTGCACACGACAGCGGCAGCCGAGCGCCTGAAGGCCGCCTGCGCCAAGGCCGGCGCGGAGCTCGTGGCCGTCGAGACCAACCCGATCGATGCGGTCTGGCATGAGCGGCCCACTGCGCCGCTCGGGGCGGTGACAATCCACCCGATGGAATATGCCGGCGAAAGCGAGGTCGACAAGCTCGCGCGCATTCGCGCCGAGATCACGCGGCTCGGCGTCGACGCCATCGTGCTGTCCGACTCCCATGCGGTGGCCTGGACCTTCAATATCCGTGGCGCCGACGTGTCGCACACGCCGTTGCCGCTGTCCTATGCGCTGGTGCCGAAGGATGGGCGGCCACTGGTCTTCATCGACCATCGCAAGCTGTCCAACAGTTCACGCAATCATCTCGAAGCCTCGGCCGATGTGCAGGAGCCGGATGCCCTGATGACCGCGCTGCGCGATCTCGCCGCAACCGGCGCATCGATCGCACTCGACAGCGCGACGGCCGCCGATGCGCTGAGCCAGTTGATCACGACGGCCGGCGGCAGGCCGGTGCGTGGCAGCGACCCCATTGCCATGCTCAAGGCGATGAAGAACCCGGTCGAGATCAAGGGCACCATGACCGCGCATCGCCGCGATGCCGTGGCGCTGGCAAAGTTTCTTGCCTGGATCGATCGCGAGGCGCCGAAGGGCGGGCTCACTGAGATCGACACCGTGGAAGCACTGGAGACCTTTCGCCGCAATACGGGGGCGCTGAAGGATGTATCGTTCCCGACCATCGCCGGCACCGGGCCGAATGGTGCCATCGTGCATTACCGCGTCACCCGCAAGAGCAACCGCCGCATCGCGCTGGGCGATCTCTTGCTGATCGATTCCGGCGCACAATATGAAGACGGCACCACCGACGTGACCCGCACTATCGCCATCGGCCAGCCCACCGACGAAATGCGCGACCGTTTCACCCGTGTGCTGCGCGGACACATCGCCATCGCGCGCGCCGTGTTTCCGGACGGCACGACCGGCGCGCAGATCGACTCTTTCGCGCGCCAGTTCCTTTGGCATGCCGGGCTCGATTTCGCCCATGGCACGGGCCATGGCGTCGGCTCCTATCTGTCGGTGCATGAAGGCCCGGCGCGCATCTCCAAGCTCGGCACCACGCCGCTGAAGCGCGGCATGATCCTCTCCAACGAGCCCGGCTACTACAAGACCGACGCCTTCGGCATCCGCATCGAGAACCTCGAACTGGTGGTGGAAGCAAAGATCGACGGCGCCGAGCAGCCGATGAACGAATTCCAGACGCTGACATTGGCGCCGATCGATCGCCGGCTGATCAACGCCCATCGCATCAGCAAGCGCGAACTCACCTGGATCAATGACTACCACGCCCGCGTCCGCCGCGAGATCACACCATTGATCGACGACGCCGAGACGCGGGACTGGTTGCATGCGGCGACCGAGCCGCTGGTCGTCTCCGAATGATCCGTCGGCCCATCCCACGTCATTGCGAAGACCCGAAGGCGACGAAGCAATCCAGAAGGCCAGGCAAGGGAACAATTGGATTGCTTCGTCGCTACGCTCCTCGCAATGACGGTCAATGATGACTGAACTCAAATCCATCGACCTCACCCGCTCCCGCGTGATGCTGCTCCTGCTGGTCGTGATGACCGGCATCGCGCCGATCTCGCTCTATATGCTGGTGCCGGCACTGCCCGAGCTCGCCCGCACCTTCGAGGCCGACATCTCCATCGCGCAGATGACGGTATCGCTCTACATGGTCGGGCTCGCCTTCTCGCAGCTGATCATGGGACCGCTGTCCGACCGCTTCGGCCGCAAGCCGGTGCTGCTCGCCGGGCTCAGCCTGATGGTGATCGCCGGCATCGGATCGAGCTTTGCGACCACGCTGCCGCAATTGATCGCCGCGCGTTTCTTCCAGGCGCTCGGCGGCGCCACGGGGATGGTGATGAGCCGCGCCATCATCCGCGATCTCTATCCGCGCGAGCGGGTCGGACCGATGATCAGCCTCGTCATCGCCGTGATGATGATCGCGCAGATGCTCTCACCTCTGGCCGGCGGCCTGATCGAGACCGGCTTCGGCTGGCGCGCGATCTTCTACACGGTCACCGCCGCTTCGCTCGTCGTGACGCTGGCGATCGCGTCGCTGCTGCCAGAGACGCGCAAGCGCGCAACCAGCGATGCAGGCGGCGGCGGGTTCATCGCCGACTCGAAAGTCCTGTTCGGCAGCCGCGCCTTTATCGGCTATCTGTTCTGCTATGTAATGGCATCGTGGATCATCTTCACCTTCGCCGGCGGCGGCCCCTATGTGGTCGTCAACCAGATGGGCCGCACGTCGGCTGAGTATGGCGCCTGGTTTGCGACCTCGGGCCTCGCTTATCTGCTCGGCAATCTCGCCTGCGTGCGTTTCGCGCCACGGCGGACCATCGAGCAGTTGATCTGGTTCGGCCTTGCGCTGCAATTCGCCGGCGCCCTGCTCAATGTGGTGTGGGGACTGACCGGGCTGAACCAGAACCCGTCCTGGCTGTTCCTCACCCATATGATCGTGATGTTCGGCAATGCCTTCGTGATGTCGAACGGCGCTGCCGGCGCGCTCAGCATCCGGCCGCAGGCCGCGGGGGCCGCGTCGGGCATGATGGGCTTCATGCAGATGGGTTTTGGCTCGCTGTGCTCGCAGGGTGGCGCTTGGCTTGGCGGGCATTTTGCGACGCCCGTGGCGCTCAATCTCTCGCTGGTCGTGCTGTCCTGCGGCTGCGCGGCAGCGATGATCTTTCTGGTGCCGCGACGGAACGTGGTGGTGACCGAGAAGATGATGGAGAAGGCGGAGAGCGAAGAGAGCGGATTGATGTAAGCGCCTTCTCCCTCCCCCAAGCCGCGAAGCGGCGCCGCTGGGAGGGTGGTCGCGCGTAGCGCGGACGGGTGGGGTGTCTCCAGCAAGCTCCGATGTCACGTGGGGATAGACCCCGCCCCCGCCTATCGGCGGACCCTCCCCATTCGCTTCGCTCGGGGAGGGAGGTCACTGGCATCATCCGCCAATCAACGCCAGCCACTCGTCCTCGGTCAGCACCGCCACACCCAGATCGCGCGCCTTGGCAAGTTTCGAGCCGGCATCTTCACCTGCGACGACGTAGTCGGTTTTCTTCGACACCGAGCCGGCGACCTTCGCGCCCAAACGCTCAGCCGAAGCCTTCGCTTCGTCGCGCGTAAATTTCGTCAGCGATCCCGTGAACACCACTGTCTTTCCAGCCACCGGCGTGTCGGTCTTGGCCTGCGCGACATCGAGTACCTCGATCTCATCGAGCAATTCGTCGAGCGCCTTGACGTTGCGTTTCTCGGCGAAGAACTCGACCACGGCATCGGCCACGATCTCGCCGACCCCGCCGATATTGTTGAGATCCTGATAGGCCTCCGACGTATTGCCCTCCTCGCTTTGTCCGGCCGCCGCGGCGAGCATCGCCTCGCGGAACGCGGCGAACGAGCCGTAATGCCGCGCGAGCAGCTTGGCGTTGCCCTCGCCGATATGGCGAATGCCGAGCGCAAAGATCAGGCGATTGAGCTCGATCTTTCGTCGCTCGTCGATGGCGGCGAACAGATTGCGCACCGAGACCTCGCCATAGCCTTCGCGGTCGCGCAGCTTCTTGCTGTTGCGCTCGTCGCGTTTTGCCAGCGTGAAGATATCGACGGGATGCATGATGATGCCCTCGTCGTAAAATTCCTGGATCTGCTTGTCGCCGAGGCCGTCGATGTCGAAAGCGAATCGCGACACGAAATGCTTGAGCTTTTCCACCGCCTGCGCCGGACACACCAGCGCGCCCGTGCAACGCGTGACGACTTCGTCATTTTCGCGGATGGCATGACTGCCGCAGACCGGGCATTTGTCGGGAAATGCGTAGGGCTTCACGGTTGTCGGGCGCTTCTCAAGGATGACATTCACGACCTGCGGGATGACGTCACCAGCACGCTGCACGATCACCGTGTCGCCCTCGCGAATATCGACGCCATCGCGCAGCTGCTGGCCGTCATTGCCGATGCCCGCGATATAATCCGCATTGTGCAGCGTTGCGTTCGACACCACGACGCCACCGACCGTGATCGGCGTCAGCCGTGCCACCGGGGTCAGTGCGCCGGTGCGGCCGACCTGGATGTCGATCTTTTCGAGCACGGTGGTCGCCTGTTCGGCCGCGAATTTATGCGCAATGGCCCAGCGCGGCGCGCGGCCGGCAAAGCCGAGGCGCGCCTGCCAATCGATGCGATCGACCTTGTACACAACACCATCGATGTCATAGCCAAGTTTCGCCCGGATCTCGCCGATACGGCGATAGAAAGCGAGCGCGTCATCGACGCTCTTGCACAGTGTGATCTCGGGATTGACGGTAAAGCCGGCCTTGTCCAGCCAGGCGATCATCGCGTGCTGGGTCGGTTCGGGCATCGGATAGTCCGACATCTCGCCCCAGGCATAGGCGAAGAATTTCAGCGGCCGCGACGCGGTGATCGCCACGTCCTTTTGGCGCAACGAGCCGGCGGCGGAATTGCGCGGATTGGCGAAGACGGTGTCGCCGGCTTCTTCCTGCTTCCTGTTGAGCGCGAGGAAATCGCTCTTGAGCATATAGACCTCGCCACGCAACTCGCAGGCGGCGGGGATGTGCTTGCCTTTCAGCGTGTTCGGAATGTCCTTGATCGTGCGGACATTGGCGGTGACGTCCTCGCCGGTAAAGCCATCGCCGCGGGTGGCGGCATGAATCAGCTCGCCATTCTCGTAGCGCAACGACAGCGAGAGGCCGTCGATCTTTGGCTCGGCGACGAGCGCGGGGATTTCGTCCAGCTTGAGGAAGCGTTGAATGCGCTCCACGAATTCGGTGACGTCGTCATCGCTGAAAGCATTGCCAAGCGACAGCATCGGCACCGCATGCTGGATTTTGGCGAAACCGCGCGCAGGAGCGGCCCCCACGGTCTGGGTTGGCGAATCCGTCGCCACGAGCTCGGGAAACTTCGCTTCGATGTCTTCGACGCGGCGACGCAACGCATCATAGTCGGCGTCGGAGATTGTTGGCGCATCGTCCTGATAGTAGCGCTTGTTATGCGCCTCCATCTCCAGCGATAGCCGCATCAGCTCGATCTTGGCTTTCGGCCTGGTGAGCGTGGAGATGTCAGTGGGGGTTTTGGGGGATTTTGCCATGCGCATCGCTTTCGTCATTCCGGGGCGCGCGCAGCGCGAACCCGGAATCTCATGATGTTTTGCTCTTACAGGATCGAGGCATACAAATCATGCCATTCGGGATTGTTCGCCTCGATCAGCGCGACCTTCCAGTCGCGTCGCCATTTCTTCAATTCCTTCTCACGTGTGATGGCGATCAGCGGATCATCGTAGATCTCGAACCAGACCAGCAGATGCACGTTGTAGCGCGAGGTGAAGCTTTTGACCGCATTCGCCTTATGTTCGTAGACACGCCGAATGAGATCATTGGTGATGCCGATATACAGCACACCATTCTTCTTCGAGGCGAGCATGTAGACGTAATACGACATGGGCTGAAGTGTTTGGCAGGATGGTGCGAAACACAATGGGATTCCGATACATAAGGCCATTCCGGGCGCGTAGCGCAAACCCGGAATCTCAGCATCGTAGCCCGCGGCAACAGAGTGCAACATTCCGAGGTTCCGGGTTCGCGCCTTCGGCGCGCCCCGGAATGACACCGTGGGGTTACGCCGCGCCCTTGAGCAGCCGGTCCGCGGCGGCCCTTGCTTCCGCGGTAATCTCCGCGCCCGCCAGCATGCGCGCGATTTCCTCGCGGCGGTGATCGTCGGCGAGCGTGTTCACATTGGTCGCCACGCGCTTGCCCTTATCAAGGGCGGCCTTGGAGATCAGCAGGTGCTGGTCGGCGCGTGCGGCCACTTGCGGCGCATGGGTCACGGCCATCACCTGCACCTTGCCAGCCAGACGGCCCAACCGCGCACCGATGGCATCAGCCACCGCGCCACCGACACCCGTATCGATTTCATCGAACACCAGCGTGGGCGCCGACCCCTTGTCGGACAGCACCACTTTCAGCGCCAGCAGGAAGCGCGAGAGTTCGCCGCCGGAGGCGACTTTCATCATCGGGCCCGGTCGCGTGCCGGGATTGGTCTGCACCCAGAATTCGACACGGTCGATGCCCTGCGGGCCCGGCGTGGCCGCGTCGGTATCGACCTGGGTGATGAACTTGGCGCGCTCCAGCTTGAGTGGCGCGAGCTCGGCGATGACGGCCTTGTTCAGCTTCTCGGCCGACTTGATCCGTGCAGCCGAAAGCTTGGCAGCAGCGGCAGCATATTTGGCGTCGGTTTCGATCGCCGCCTTTTCCAGCTTCTGCAACTGGCCGGCGCCGGCATCGATGGTGGCGACATCGGCGTAGAATTTTGCAGCCAGCGCGGCCAGGCCATCCACCGGCGTCGAGAATTTGCGGGCGGCAGCGCGCAGCGCGAACAGGCGCTCCTCGATGCGTTCGAGTTCGGCAGGATCGAAATCGGCGGCGATCAGGGCCGCGCTGAGATGCTGGTCAGCCTCCTCCAGCGCATTGATGGCGACGTCGATGGCTTTCACCGCAGGCTCGACCAGCGTCGGTGACGAGCCGGCCCGGCGCTCCAGTCGGCGCACGGCGGCGGCCAATGCGGAGATCGGCGAATGCGGGCCGGAAACGGCCTCCTGCGCCTCGCGCAGATCGGAGGCGATCTTCTCGCCCTGCATCATGCCGGTGCGGCGTTCGGCAAGCGAGGTCTCCTCGCCGTCCTTGGGATTGAGCTTCTTCAGCTCATCGGCGGAATGGCGGAGATAATCGGCGTCGCGTGCAGCGCGCTCCATATTGGCGCGGTGGGTTTCGAGGGCCGCGTAGGCCGCCTTGCGGGCGTCCCAGAGCGTTTCCAGCGCGACGACGTCCTTGTCCAGCCCGGCGAAGGCGTCGAGCAAGCGGCGGTGGCTGGCGGCGTCCACAAGGGCGCGGTCGTCGTGCTGGCCGTGAATTTCGACGAGGGCGGCACCGATCGTCTTCAGCGTCTGCACGCTGACGGTCTGGTCGTTGATGTAAGCGCGGGTGCGGCCATCGCCGAACTGCACGCGGCGGAGAATCATCTCGCCGGTGTCGTCGTCGAAACCGTTGTCCTTGAGCAGGCTGAGGGCGGGATGGCCTGGGGCAAGATCGAAAGCGGCAGTCACCTGCCCCTGCTCCGCGCCATGGCGGACCAGGCCGGCATCACCGCGGCCGCCAAGGGCCAGGGCGAAGGCGTCGAGGAGGATCGATTTGCCGGCGCCGGTCTCGCCGGTGAGCACCGCGAGACCTCGTGCGAATTCGATATCGAGCCGCTCGATCAGGACGATGTCACGGATCGACAGACGAGCGAGCATGGGAGGACGATTCCTAGCCGAGGCCGATTCGCTTGAAGGCCCTTGAAATATAGGAGCCCTTGTTCTCGCTCGGTTCGAGACCGCCCGACTTTACAATATTGTAGGCGTCTTTGTACCAGCGGCTGTCAGGAAAATTGTGGCCAAGCACGGCGGCGGCCGTCTGCGCCTCGCCGACCACGCCGACAGTCATATACGCCTCGGTGAGACGCATCAGCGCCTCTTCAACATGGCGGGTGGTCTGGTACTGGGTGACCACGGTCTTGAAGCGGTTGATGGCGGCGGTGTAGTCGCGCTTCTTCATGTAGTAGCGGCCGATATCCATTTCCTTGCCGGCGATCTGGTCGCGCGCGCCTTCCAGCTTCTGCTTGGCGGAGGTGGCGTATTCAGAGGTCGGATATTTGCGGACGACTTCCTCGAGCGCAGCCATGGCCTTTTCAGTACGGCCCTGATCGCGCGAGATGTCCGGGATCTGGTCGTAATGCGAGGCGGCGATCAGATATTGCGCATAGGCAGCATCAGGGCTGCCGGGATGCAGCGTCACATAGCGCGTGGCCGAGCCGATGCAGGTGTCGTAGTCGCCGGTCTGATAGGCGGCGTACGCAGACATCAGCAGCGATTTGCGCGCCCATTCCGAATACGGATGCTGACGATCGACTTCCTCGAACTTCTTCGAGGCCGCCTTGGGATCCTTGCTCTGGTTCATGAGGTACAGACCCTCATTATAGAGCTTGTCGGCGGGCTCATCGACGAACTGGTCATCCTTCTTGCTGAACTTCTCCCACAGCGCGCCGGTGCCACAGCCGGCCAGCGGCACGGCCAGCACGATCAGGCCGACAGCAAGCCGAAGCGGACGCTTCAGGCGCTGGAGTTCATCACGAAAGGAAAGCGCGAAACGCTGTGCCGACATCTATTCTTGCCTGACGTCTGTGTGCGGGCGCCTCAACGACGCCCTGAATGCGGTGCTCTGCGCGCCAACCGCGCCCCGATACGAACCAGCCGAAACAAGCCCGTGGTCATGATCCCCGACCGCGCGCCTGTTTATCCGAAGGCCGTTCGTTAACCAACCGGATACGGACGCATTTCGCCGGGATTGTGGCGAAAGAGGTGTGGAGACAGGTAGTTATGGTTACTGAGGGTGTCGGACGCTGGAACGCGTCCAAAACGGCGTACCGGATCAGGACACGTCCGGCCCGAAAGCCGGGCTCAGGCCGCCGAGCACGCCCGAGGTGACGTCAGCCGTGGCACGGCCGCGGCGGGCGGGTGCCTGAACGGACACCGCATCGGCCTCGACGATCTTCCAGGCCGAACGATCGGCCATCAGCGCCTTGAGGACTTCGTTGTTGAGCTTGTGGCCGCCGCGCACCGAGCGATAGGCACCGAGAATCGGCAGGCCGGCCAGTGCGAGATCGCCGATCGCGTCCAGGACCTTGTGACGGGCGCATTCGTCGGCGTAGCGGAGGCCTTCAGTATTGAGGAGCTTGGTGTCGTCGAACACGACAGAGTTTTCGAAGGAGGCGCCGAGCGCGAAACCGGCGCTCCAGAGGCGGGCCACGTCGTTCATGCAGCCAAAGGTACGGGCGCGGGCGACGTCACGGCGGAAGGATTCGGGATTGAGGTCGAGTACATAGCTCTGACGGCCGATGGCAGGATTGTTGAAGTTGATTTCGATTTCGGCGCGAAAGCCGGACGCATGAGGGCGGAATTCACCGAAACTATCGCCGATGGCAACCTGCACCGGTTTCAGCACCTGGATGAAGCGGCGGCGGGCGCCTTGCTCCACCACCCCGGCCTGATCGATGGCGGCAACGAAAGCGGCGGCCGAACCATCCATGATCGGCACTTCCGGGCCGTCGACCTCGATGGTCGCATTATCGATGCCCATGCCGCGGAGGGCTGCAAGGACATGTTCGGCGGTGGAAACGATGGGGCCTTCACGATCGCCGAGCACGGTGGCAAATTCGGTGGCGATGACGGATTTGGCGGTGGCCTGAACTTCGCGATCCGGACCTTCAAGCCCGGTGCGGACGAAGATATAACCGGCGTCGACGGGAGCGGGTCCAAGGGTCAGGCTGACAGGTTTTCCGGAATGGACGCCGACACCAGTGACGGTGGCCTGCGCTCCAAGCGTGGTCTGTCGGCTGAAAGTCATATGTTACCCACCCAAATAGACCTCTCGTCATGAGAGGGACTCACTCGAACCAACCTTGCGGCTATCCGAGCCCCCGAGTCGCAGTCACATTAACCCTTGCCACAAAGTGCGCCAACTCACGCTTTCTAACCGATTGTTACCCAACCTCTGCCGTAATCCGGCCGGTTGTTAACCAAGGTTTCTGGCGGTTTCCGCACCGACAAGATGCGAGAGCGGCGACGCACACCGAAATTAAGTAAATAAAATCAATATATTAATGAATCGTGACGCCTTTAGCAGCACGCCCACGAAAAAGCCCCGGTCACATGACCGGGGCTTAATCTTGATGGCAATTGTTACAGACGATCAATTCGACTGGCGGCGCAGGAAAGCCGGGATATCGAGATGATCATCGCCTTGTGGCGCGGGAGCCACAGGTGCCGGACGACCATGGAGGTCGAGACCTTGCGGGGCCGGACGGCGAGCATATTCGGACACCGGCGGCTCATTGCCCATCTGCTGGGCAACCGAACGCTGCGGCTTGCGTTCCGGCAGCGGCGGCATCGGGGCCATGGCGGGGGCCTGCGAACGGCCGGACACCGGAGCTTCCGATTCCTCGTCGCGACGGCCGAGGCCGACATTGGCGAGGCGCTGCAGCAGCGACAGGCGCTGCTTCTGCGGTTCCTCATCGGCTTCACCGCGCGCCTGGCGGATCTCGGCCTGGGCCGGCATCGGCAGTTCCTCAAACTTCGGCATGCGCGGGGCGCGAACCGGAGCCAGATGAGCTGCTGGCGGAATGAACTGCTCCGGAAGCGGCGCTTCCATCGGGGCTTCCTGGCGCGGAGCTTCCGGGAACAGCGACGGCTTCTGCGCAATCGGGCGAACGGTCACGTCACCATAGGTGTTGCTCTGCGCTTCTGGCGCAACGGCAGCAGCGATGGCGGCGAGAGCGGCGCGTTCGTGATTGTTGGACGGCGCGCGCGGAGCGGGCGCGGCGGCAGGCGCCGGAGCACCCTTGGCGGCAGCGGCAGCGGCGATGCGCTGGTTGTCGGCGCGCAGGCGGGCAGTCAGGTCAGCGAGACGGGTGTCCGGCTGCGCAGCAACGGCTGCGACCGGGGCCGACACCGGGGCCGGCGCGCGGGCCAGCTGGGCCTGCTCGATGCCGGTCGCGACAACCGAGACGCGAATCACGCCGTCGAGGCTCTCGTCGAAGGTGGCGCCGACGATGATGTTGGCGTCCGAATCCACTTCCTCGCGGATGCGGGTTGCGGCTTCGTCGACTTCGAACAGGGTCAGGTCCTTGCCGCCGGTGATCGAGATCAGGAGGCCCTTCGCGCCCTTCATCGACGAATCGTCAATCAGCGGGTTGGCGATGGCGGCTTCGGCAGCGGTCAATGCGCGCTTCTCACCGGTGGCTTCGCCGGTGCCCATCATCGCCTTGCCCATCTCCTTCATGACTGCGCGCACGTCGGCGAAGTCGAGATTGATGAGGCCTTCCTTGACCATCAGGTCGGTGATGCAGGCGACGCCCGAATAGAGCACCTGGTCGGCCATCGCGAAGGCGTCGGCAAACGTGGTCTTCTCGTTAGCAACGCGGAACAGGTTCTGGTTGGGGATGATCAGAAGGGTATCGACCACCTTGTGCAGCTCGTTGATACCAGCTTCGGCGGTGCGCATGCGGCGCTGACCTTCGAAGTGGAACGGCTTGGTGATGACGCCGACGGTCAGGATACCCATGTCGCGGGCGGCCTTGGCGATGACCGGAGCGGCACCGGTGCCGGTGCCGCCGCCCATGCCGGCGGTGACGAACACCATGTTGGCGCCCGTGAGGTGATCACGCAGTTCGTCGATCACTTCCTGGGCGGCGGCAGCGCCGACATCCGGCTGCGAACCGGCGCCGAGGCCCTGGGTCACCTGGGTGCCCATCTGCACGATGCGCTGCGCCTTCGACATGGTCAGCGCCTGCGCGTCCGTATTGGCGACGACGAAGTCGACGCCCTGCAGACCGGCGGTGATCATGTTGTTGACGGCGTTGCCGCCGGCGCCACCGACACCGAAGACGGTAATACGGGGCTTCAGCTCGCTGATATCAGGAACGTTGAGATTGATGGTCATGAGTTTGCCTCTCGTATTAAGCGCGAATTGTGTGGTCTTGCCGGTGGCTTGAAGCCGGTGGCGTCGATGACGGAATGTGCGTTGTCTGGAAAAATCTCATCAGAAGCCCTCGCGTAGCCATCGGCCGACCTTTCCGAAGTATCCGCCGCCGTCGGTGCCGGTCTTGAGCTGCCGCGTATGGCGCGGCTCGACATGTTCGAGGTGGGCGAATTGCGGGTAGACCAGCAGGCCCGACGGCACGGCGAAGGATGCGCTCTTCGCCTCGTTGGGCAGACGGCCGAAGCCGAGCGGGCGCGCGACGCGCACCGAGCGACCGAGAATCTGCGAGCCGAGTTCGACCAGACCCGTGAGCTGCGAGGCGCCGCCCGACAGCACCACGCGTGCGCGCGGTTCTGCAGCGAAAGGCGAATCCGCAAGCCGATCCCGGATCATTTCGAAAATCTCCTCGGCACGCTGGCGCACAATGTTTGCAATCGTGGCGCGTGACACGGCCTGCGGATAATCGCGGTCGTTATCGCCTGCCGTCGGCACGTTCATCATTTCACGCGCGTCGGAGCCACCTGTCAGCACGGTGCCATATAACGTCTTGATTCGCTCGGCATCCGCAATGCAGCAGCCGAGTCCGCGCGCGAGATCCATGGTGATGTGTTGCCCGCCTACCGCAAATCCGGAGGCGTGAACGATGCGGCCACCTGAATAAGTAGCAATCGTGGTGGTCCCCGCCCCCATCTCGACGACGGCGGCACCGAGATCGGTCTCGTCATCGGTGAGCACGGAGAGTCCGGCGACATAAGGCGCTGCTGCCATCGCTTCGACATTGAGATGGCAGCGCTCAACCACGAGCATCAGATTGCGCGCGACGGTCGCGTCCGCGGTGATAACATTCATGTCCACGCCGAATTGCGACGCGACCATGCCCTTGGGGTCGCGAATGCCCTTCACGCCATCGAGCGAATAGCTCACCGGCAGGGCATGCAGCACGGTGCGGCCCGGCGGTGTCGCATGCCGCATGCCTGTGGAGGTGACGCGCGCCATATCGGCAGCGGTGACGGCACCACCCTTGATATCGGCAGAGGCTTCGATGAGCTGGCCCTGCAGGCGACCGGCGGAGACCGACAGCAAAACGGATTCGACGCGGACCTTGGCCATGCGCTCGGCGAGTCCGACAGCCTGGCGCACCGATTGCTCGGCTTCGCCCATATCGACCACCGCACCGGATTTCACGCCACGCGACTGGATCTGGCTGTAGCCGATCAGCTCGACCGCATGGGTACGCCCACGCAGCGCCTCGTTCGGCGCACACGGACGCAGACGCGCGATCATGCACGCGATCTTGCTGGTGCCGACGTCGAGCGACGCCACCAACGCGGTGCGGTTGGCCGCCATCTGGCGCGTCTTCGGCGCCTGGTTGCGATCCAGCCCGCTCATGCTGCGCCTGCTTTCTTCTTGGCTTTATCTTGCGCCTTGAACTGCTCTTCGCGAGCCTTCGCGGCCTCTTCCGACAGACGCACGGTCAGGCGATCCGGCAAGCGCATGTCGATGGCGACGATGTCGCGCGAAAACAGGCGATCATCGCGGTCGAGCTTGCTCAGCATCGCCAGCGCATTGCCGACATCGTTTTCGGGCAGGCGAATATCGAGATTATCGTTGAGGCGCAGATTCCAGCGGCGCTCGCCCACATAGATCGCAGCCTTGGTGACGGCGCGGACTTGCGGATAACGATCGAGCAGCGCGATGAAATCCTTGGCCGCGGCGTCCGCGCCCTTGCCCACCACCAGCGGCAGTTTGACGAAGCGGCTCGGCACGTAGTTTTCGAGCACGGCGCCATCATCGGCGATAACGGCCAGCTTGCCCTCTTCCTGCCAAAGCGCGAAAGCGGTGCGCTCGGTGACATCGATCTGCAGGCGATCCGGATACAGCTTCAGCACATTGGCGTCGGCAATCCACGGATTGGCCTTGAGCTTGTCGCGCACGGCAGCGGCATCGACGAACAGCAGCGACGATCGGCCATTGATGCCGCCGATGGCTAGGATCTCGTCCTGGGTCAGCTGCTTGCGGCCGTTGAGGATGACCGAGGAAATGCGGAACCCGGCCGCATTGGCCGCAGCATTGCGGGTGTCCATGAAGGCCTCGACCACTTCGTCGACATGTTCGCCTTTAACGACGCCGAAACCGACGCTGCCGGCGAGCATCAGCAGCGTCGCTGCGATACCGACGCGGCGCGGGACATAGCGCTCGATGAAGATGACGAGTTTGCTGGTGCTCGGCTCGCGCTCGGGCGCCTTGCGGTTCTTCAGGGCCGAGACGGAACGCTCGAGCGGCGCCAGCCGCTCACGCAGCAGGATGCCTGCCCCCCGGGCCGCCATCTTGAGGTCAGCTTGGGGCCTCAGCGATCCGACCGACCGAGAGAGGCGTCCTCCACCATCCATTCCACGAGCTCGTCACAAGTTGTGCCCGCATTTTCGCGGGTCAAAAGCGCTGATGACCTCTCGGCAGACCGGAACGGACCAAGTGTCTGAAAAGACAGCATTTCCATCGTTACGCGACGATACGGAACACCCGCACAGCTCACGCCTCGGCAGCCAAGCGCAACATGCGCCGCCAGCGTTAACCTTCGGCTGTCCTGGTAAACAAAACGTAAAGGGGATGGATTCAGGGGGCATTTTACCCCGGATTCTGAAGACTTTAGCGGGAGTGTTGCAGCCGGGCGTTAAGGAACCGTGGCGGGCGCAGACGGGCGGCGTTGGGTCGCAGTTTCTTCACCGCACCGAGCGTTTGAGCCCCAACTCAATCTGTCCGTTCAAAAACTCCACGAACCCGATCCCCTGCGCATTCAGCGCCTTGGGGTAGAGCGACGCCTTGGTCAGGCCCGGGAGCGTGTTGGTTTCGAGATAAACCAGGCCATTGGCCGACACGATGAAATCCGAGCGCGAATAGCCGGTGCAGGACATCGCCTTGTGGGCGCGGACAGCGAAATCCTGCAACTGCGCTGTGACCTCCGACGTGAAGCGGCCAGGGCAGATTTCCTGCGTGGACTTGGCGAGGTACTTCGCTTCGTAGTCGAAGCCACCGCCGGCCGGGACGATCTCGATGGGCGGCAGTGCGATCACCGAACCATCGCCCTGCTCCAGCACCGCGCAGGTCGCCTCGATGCCGGCGACGAATGGCTCGATCACGTAGTCTTCCGTCTTCGCGGCATTGCGGACGGCGACCAGATCCTGCTTGGCATTCACGAACATCAAGCCATAGCTGGAGCCATCGCGCGCCGGCTTGGCGATCAGCTTGCCGTACGTATCAAGCGCCGCTTCCATGTCGCCGAGCGCGATGCCGGCGGCGATCGGCACGCCGGAAATCGCGGCAAAACGCTTGGCTGCCACCTTGTCGAAGGCCAGATTGGACGATGCAGAACCGGAGCCAGTGAAGGCAACGCCGCGGACTTCGCACATGGCCTGCACTTCGCCATTCTCTGCGGCGCCACCATGCATGCCGAGCACCAGCACGCGTCCCTCGCCCTTTGCGATATCGAGCGCCTGCGGCAGCGAACCGAGCGACTTGCCGTCGGCTCTGAACGGATTTTCGAACGGACGCTCATGGCCCAACAGCGTTGCGCCCGAGGTCTCGTAGACCTGATCGTCGGCGTCCCAGAACCACAAAGCCGCTTCCGGCAGCGCCGAATGAAGTGCCTGCGCTGAAGCGACAGATACCAGCCGCTCCTTGTTCAGCCCCCCGAACACGATGGTGATCAGGTTTGGGGCGATCGAGGCAGTCATTGTCGGATCTCCATGCGAATCACCGCATCGTAACCATAGCGGCAAGGCAATGGCACGGCTGGGCGCGAGTCATATAATGCCTTGTACGACGTCGATGCGCGAGAGCGCAGCGGATATGGCGCAACTGCGCGCCCGGAATCAATGGACGAGATGCGATGACCAGAGCCTGGCTCGACCTGAACACTTTCGGCATCTTCGCCACGCTGTGCGTATTGTATTACGGCGCGGCGCTTTTCCTGGTCTTTCTGTGCTTCGGCTCCCCGCTGCGCAAACAGATCCAGAAGCTCAACGGCATCGTGGCGCCGTTCTTCTCGTCGGTCGCCATCCTGTTCGGCCTGCTCACCGGCTTTCTGGCGAATGATGTCGGCGAGCGCGGCCGTCACGCGGTGCGCGCCATGCAGGCCGAGGCGAGCGAAATCCGCAATGTCTACGCACTGAGCATAGCCGCGGTATCGGACATGACCGACATTCGAAAGGCGCTGAAGGTCTATGTCAATTCGGTATTGACGGATGAGTGGCCGGCGATGATCCGTGACGAGCCGTCACCGCGCACCGAGGTGGCCTATGATGACGTGCTGCGCGAGGTCAGCGATCTCAGCGTCGGACGCGAGTCCGGAACGCCCGTGCAGGTGGCACTGCTCAGCGCCGTGATCCGCGCCGGCACCGCGCGCAGCGAGCGGCTCAGCATCGCTGCGGACCAGACCAATGACCTGAAATGGGTTTCGGTATTGATCCTCGGCCTGCTCACCCAGGTCGGTCTCGCTTTGGTGCATATGGACCGGCCACGCGCGATGCTGACGGCGCTCACGGTGTTCGGCAGCGCCGCCATCGTGGCGCTCGGCCTGATCGCATTGCAGGAACATCCGTATGAAGGCGCATTCCGCGTCTCGAAGGCGCCGCTGCAGCATCTGCTCACTCTGCCGGAACTCGGACCGGGCGCGGCCCTGCCGCAACCGCCGAAGCCGACAGATTAAAGCGGCACACCGATCCGCTTGATCTCCCAATGCAGATCGATGCCGGACTGCGCCAGCACGCGGGCGCGCACGGTATCACCCAGCGTCTCGATGTCATGCGCCGTGGCTTCGCCGGTGTTGATCAGGAAATTGCAGTGCATCTCCGACACCTGCGCGCCACCGACGCGCAGTCCGCGGCAACCTGCAGCATCGACCAGCTTCCAGGCGGAATGACCGGGCGGATTCTTGAACGTCGAGCCGCCGGTCTTCTCACGGATCGGCTGCGCCATCTCGCGATGCGCCTGCACTTCGTTCATGCGGATACGGATCGCGGCGGGATCGGTGATCGGCCCGCGAAACTTTGCTGAGGTGAAGATGATCGACGGATCGACACCGGAATTGCGATAGACGAATTGCATGCCGGCATTGTCGAACACGTGCTTCTGGCCATCCCGGCCGATGCCAACAGCTTCGATCAGCACATCCTTGGTCTCGCCGCCATTGGCGCCCGCATTCATGCGCAGTGCGCCGCCGATCGAACCGGGAATGCCGAAATAGAATTCGAGACCGCCAATATTCGCAGCGGCGGCCGTTTCCGCGACGCGCTTGTCGAGAGCTGCGGTCCCTGCGGTGACAATATCGCCGTCCACCGCGACCTGACCGAAACCACGCGGGCTGAGCCGAATAACAACGCCTTCGATGCCGCCGTCCCGCACGATCAAGTTAGAGCCAACGCCAACGACGGTAACGGGAATGTCGGACGGCAGCTTCGACAGGAAGTAACCGAGATCGTCTTCCTCCGCCGGCGTGAACAGCACCTGCGCAGGACCGCCGACGCGAAACCATGTCAGCGGCGCGAGCGACTCATTCGCGAGCAGACGCCCGCGCAGCTCGGGCATCGCGGCTTTGAGATCGGGGGTGATGTCGGGAAAACCGCTCACGATGTTATCCGAGCGCCTTCAATTCAGCGGGCAGCGCATAGGCCCATTGCGTGATGTTGCCGGCGCCGAGGCACACGACAGTATCGCCGCTCTTCGCCACACCCGCAACGAGGCCAGCAAGCGCGGCCGATTCCGCCAGCGGGATCACTTCGCGATGGCCGTGCGCGCGCAAGCCGAGGACAAAATTATCCCGGTCGATGCCGGCGATCGGCGCTTCGCCGGCGGCATAGACTTCAGCGACGATGACCGTATCGGCATCGTTGAAGCAGGTGCAGAATTCCTCGAACAGCGACTGCAGGCGCGTATAGCGATGCGGCTGCACCACGGCGATGACCTTGCCTGCGGTGCTTTCGCGCGCAGCGCGCAGCACGGCTGCGATCTCGACGGGATGGTGACCATAATCGTCGATGATGGTGACGCCATTCCATTCGCCGGTCTTGGTGAAGCGGCGCTTGACGCCGCCGAAGGACGAGATCGCCTTGCGGATCTGCGCATCGGAAATGCCGAGCTCATGTGCGACGGCGATGGCCGCCGTTGCATTGAGCGCGTTGTGACGGCCGGGCATCGGCAGCAGGAGATTGTCGATCTCATGGGTAGTTCCGGCCTTGCGATCGCGGAACGCGACCTTGAAGGACGAGCCACCATTCGCGGGCTTGAGATCAACCAAGCGCGCATCGGCCTGCGGGTTCTGGCCGTAAGTGATGATGCGGCGATCCTCGATCTTGCCGACGATGGTCTGCACGACGGGATGATCGATGCACATCACCGCAAAACCGTAGAACGGGACGTTCTCGACGAAATTGCGGAACGCGTCCTGCACAGCGTCAAACGTCTTGAAGTGATCAAGATGTTCGGGATCGACATTGGTGACGATGGCGACATCGGTGGGGAGCTTCAGGAAGGTGCCGTCGCTCTCGTCGGCTTCGACCACCATCCACTCACCGGCACCGAGGCGTGCATTGGTGCCATAGGCATTGATGATGCCGCCATTTATGACGGTGGGATCGAATTCACCGGCATCGAGCAATGCCGCGACCATCGATGTCGTGGTGGTCTTGCCATGGGTGCCGCCGATGGCAACGCAGCTTTTCAGGCGCATCAGTTCGGCAAGCATTTCAGCGCGACGGACGACCGGAATACGCTGCGCGCGCGCGGCCATCAATTCGGGATTGTCGCGCTTGATCGCGGTCGAGACGACCAGCACATCGGCGCCGGCGACGTTCTCCGCGGTGTGGCCGACATGGATCGTGATGCCCTTCTCGCGCAAACGATTCACATTGGCGTTTTCCGATGCGTCCGAGCCCTGCACGGTGTAGCCGAGATTGCACAGCACCTCGGCGATGCCGCTCATGCCGATGCCGCCGATGCCGACAAAATGAATGGGTCCGATCTCGCGCGGCAGTCTCATGGGGCAATCTCTGTCGTTCGTCACGCCCGACGCAGCACCGGGCACATGACTCCTTCAAACAGACGTGGATGGCCGGGACAAGCCCGGCCATGACGAAAGTGAACGATATTTGGCTTGCAAATGCGGCAGGTTCTGCCGAATCGCCCTACTCCGCCGCAGCCGGAACCGGCGCCCGCATCCGGTCGAAGCGGATTGCGCAGAGCGCCACACCGAACGCCGCAAGCGGCACCAGCGCCGCGACCCAAGGCACCGAGGCAAGCCCACCGTAATCGATCACCGCGCCGCCGAGCCAGGCACCGATCGCGTTGCCGAGGTTGAAGGCGGCGATGTTGAAGCTCGATGCCAGGCTTTGGCCGGCACCATGGGCTTTGTCCAGCACCCACATCTGCAGCGGTGGCACGGTGGCAAAGCCGACGGCTCCGAGCAGTGCGACGAAGGCCACGATGGCGATCTGATTGTGGGTGGCGAAGCTCATCAGCGCGAGCACCACGGTCAATGCCAGCAGGCTGCCGAGCACCGTCGGCAGCAACCAGCGATCCGCCAGGCGGCCACCGACCAGATTGCCGATCACCAGACCGCCACCAAAGACGAGCAGGATCGGCGACACAGCGGCGTCCGAAAAGCCGGCCAATCGCGTCAGGATCGGCGCGATATAGGTGAACACGGCAAACACGCCGACCCAGCTCAGGACCGTGGTCAACAGGCCCATCAGCACCTGCGGCCGCGCCAATACGGCCAGATCCTGCTTCAGGTTCGACGGAGCGGGCTTCTCGCGATCCTTCGGCACGAACACAGCGATGATTGCAAGGGCGAGCAAGCCCACCAGCGTCACGGCATAGAAGGTCGCGCGCCAGCCGAAATGCTGGCCGAGCCATGTGCCGAACGGCACGCCGAGAATGTTCGCGACGGTGAGGCCGGTGAACATCACGGCGATCGCCGACGCCTTCTTGTTGGCCGGCACCAGCGTGGTGGCGACAACAGAGCCGACGCCGAAGAAGGTGCCATGAGCAAAAGCCGTCAGCACACGTGCTGCCATCAGGCTCCAGTAATCCGGCGCCACGGCGCAAGCGAGATTGCCGATGGTGAAGATGCCCATCAGCACCAGGAGCACCGTCTTGCGCGGCCAACGGCCGGTGGCCACGGTCATGATCGGCGCGCCGACCACGACGCCGAGCGCATAGCCGGAGATCAGAAGGCCGGCTGCCGGGATGGACACGCCGAGGTCGCGTCCGACCTCGATCAGGAGGCCCATGATGACGAATTCGGTGACGCCGATTCCGAAAGCGCCGGCGGTAAGCGCGTAAAGTGCGAGGGGCATGACAAAGTCCGTGCGTGAGGTTGATGCCCTCGGATATGGACCGCCCGGTATAGATGAGATAGACATCCATTCGGAACAAGATTTGTGAATTGAAATCACAAAGGCTTTGAGGATCATGTCGCGCCTCGACATCAACCGCTCCGGCGAAATGGACGTGTTCACGCGGGTGGTCGAACTCGGCGGTTTCTCCATGGCCGCCCGCGCCTTCCAGATGACGCCATCGGCCGTGAGCAAGCTGGTGGCGCGGCTGGAGGCCAGGCTTGGCGTGCGGCTGATCAACCGCTCGACGCGAAAACTGCAACTGACGCCGGAAGGCACAGCCTTCTATGAGCGCGCGGTGCAGATCCTCGACGAGATCACCGCCGCCGAGCGCGAAGCCGCGGTGGGTGCGACGCCGACGGGCCTGCTGCGCGTCAACACTAGCGTGCCGTTTGGGCTGCATCACTTGCTGCCGCTGCTGCCGGATTTCGCGAAGCGTTATCCCGACATCAAGGTCGATGTGACGCTGACGGACCTGGTGGTCGACCTGCTGGAGCAACGCGCCGATGTGGCGATCCGCGTCGGGCTGATGCGCGAGTCGCGCTTGCTGGCGCGCAAGCTGGGTGAGAGCCGGATGGTGATCGTCGCCTCCCCCAGCTATCTAGCCGAGCGCGGCACGCCGAACACGCCGGACGATCTGGCCGGACACAATCTGCTGGATTTCAGCTTCGGCAAATGGAAGAGCGGCTGGCCGTTCAAACTGGCGAGCGGCGAGACGATCACCGTACTGCCATCAGGCAATGCGCTGGTCAGCGATGGCGAAGCCATGCACCAGATCGCCCTGGCCGGCATGGGCCTCGGACGGCTGGCGCGCTTTCATGTGGAAGCGGACATCGTCGCAGGTCGCCTCGTGCCTGTGCTTGACGACTTCAATCCCGGCGATATCGAGCCGATCCATGCGGTGTTCGTCGGACATGGTGGACAGTTGCCGGCACGCGTACGGGCTTTTCTGGATTACATGGCGGAGAATGTGAGGATTTAGCTTTGTCGCTAAATCTTCGCGACCTGCATCACCAGATCCGCCAGCCGATCCGCAGCATCGAGCCTGCCGACCTTCTGCGCATCACGTGCCATCTCATTCAGACGCGCGGGCTCGCCTGCGAGTGCGGAAATTTCGGACGCCAGACGCAGCGGCGTTAACTCGCTTTGTGGAATGCGGATGGCGCCGCCAGCATCGGCCAACACGCCGGCATTGGCATGCTGGTCCTGATCGATCGCGCCGGGCAAAGGCACCAGGATCGACGGACGGCCGATCGCACCGAGCTCGGCGACAGTGCCGGCGCCGGACCGCGAGATGACGAGATGGCTCGACGCAAGCCTGGCCGGCAGATCGGAGAAGAACGGCGCAAGCTCGGTCTTGATCTTGAGCTGATCATAGATCGCGCGCACGCGCGGCATGTCTTCTTCACGCACCTGCTGCGTGAGGATCAGGCGGCTCCATAGCGACGGTTCGAGCTTCTCGACGGCCGGCGGCACGATATCCGCCATGATGCGCGCGCCCTGGCTGCCGCCGACGACGAGCATGCGGAATGGTGCGGTGAGATCTGGCGCGCTGTAGGGCACAGCCGCCGCGGCGAGGATCGCCGGGCGCATCGGCGTGCCCGTGGTCGTCGTCTTCTTCGCGAGTTCGGGCACGCGATCGAGCACACCCGGCAGCGAGGTCGCGATGGCATCGACCTTTTTCGACAGCAGACGATTGGCCCGCCCCATCACCGCGTTGGAATCGTGAATGATGCTGGGGATGCCGAACAGGCGCGCAGCAAAGAGCGGCGGCAGTGTCGGATAGCCACCGAAGCCGATCACCGCTGCCGGTTTCTGGCGCAGCATCAGATTCACGGCCATGGCCGTACCGGCCGCCAGCATCACGCCGGTGCGCGCCAGCGAAAGCGGATTGCGCGAGCGCACTGTCTCGCTCGGCACCACATCGATCATGTCGCGCGAAAATAACCCGCTATATTTCAGCGCCCGCGCGTCGGTGACGAGGCGGACGCGCAGCCCGCGTTTCATCAACGCGACACCGAGCGCTTCAGCCGGAAACAGATGACCACCGGTGCCACCTGCAGCGAGCAGGATGAGAGGTGCGGTGCTCATCACGCGTAAGTGCGCGCGACATGCGCATCGATGGCTTCGACCTCGGTGCGCGGCCGCATGCGCGTGAGCGCGAGCAGCATGCCGACACTGTAAGCGAGCGAAATCATGGAGGAGCCGCCATAGGAAATGAACGGCAGCGTCATGCCCTTAGCCGGGATGAGATGCAGGTTCACGGCCATGTTGATGGCTGCCTGCACGCCGAACAGGATTGCGAGACCGGAGGCTGCGAAGCGTGAGAACAGGTCTTCCGTCGCATAGGCCCGCGACAGCGCACGGATCACGATGAACGCAAACAGAGCGAGCAGTGCGAGGCACAACAGAATGCCAAACTCCTCGGCGCCTACGGCGAAGACGAAGTCGGTGTGGCTGTCCGGCAGGCTGCGCTTGGCGATGCCCTCGCCCGGCCCAAGACCATACCAGCCGCCATTGGAAAAAGCCTCCATCGCGGTATCGACCTGGAACGTGTCGCCGGACGCCGGATCCATGAAGCGCTTGATACGGCCGGCGACGTGCGGGACCATAAAGTAAGCGAGGAACAAGCCGCCCGCGGCCGCGCCGGCGAGACCCGCCACCCACACCATGCGCATGCCGGCGATGAAGAACAGCGAGCCCCAGGCCATCAGGACCAGCATCGTCTGGCCGAAGTCCGGCTGTAGAACGAGCAGCGACACCAGCATCATGAGCATCACCACCGCCATGGATGTCGCGGGCATGCCGGGCTTGCGGATCGACTCAGAGAACAGCCATGCAGCGACGACGATGAACGACGGCTTTGCCGCTTCCGACGCCTGAATGTTGATGCCGAGAATGGTGATCCAACGTTTTGCGCCTTTCACCTCCGGCCCGATCGCCAGCGTTGCGAGGATCAATACGACCGACAACGCAAACACGATCAGCGCCGAGCGCCGGATCTGCCGCGGCGACATGAAGGAGACGCCGATCAGCACGATGATCGACGGGACCAGGAACAGGATGTGGCGATTGAAGAAGTGAAACGGATCAAGGCCGATGCGGGTCGCGACCGGGGGCGACGCCGCGAGCGACAGGATCACGCCGGCCAGCATCAGCGCGACGATCGCCGCCAGCAGGAGGCGGTCCACGGTCCACCACCATTCGCTGAGCGGGGTGCGTTGTTCGCGAGTGATCATGGGCCCGTCCTGCGGATCGATAAGCCCCTATCGATGCGGCATTACGGTTGCCAGAGGGTTAAGGGATCGTGAAAAAATGCGATCAAACGCGGTTCCGTAGGATGGGTTGAGCGAAGCGAAAACCCATCATTCAGTCGATGCGGCGGGCTCGGCCGATGGGTTATCGCTCCGGCGCTTCGCGCCGTCGCTCAACCCATCCTACGCACCCCGTCCAGCGCAAGCACCAGCTCCCGGAACCTATCTCCGCGGATTTCGAAATTGCGGAACTGGTCGAAAGACGCGCAGGCCGGTGACAGCAGCACGACGGGCGCTGCGAGCCCGGCTTCAGCCGCATCGCGCGCGGCATTAGCGACAGCTGCATCGAGCGTCACGCTGATGTCGTAAGGCATCTTTCCATCCAGCGTGCGCGAAAAGTCATTGGCGGCTTCACCGATCAGATAGGCTTTCTTCACGCGCGGGAAGAATTCGGCGAGCGGGGCGATGCCGCCCTCTTTCGCCTTGCCACCGGCAATCCAGAAGATGTCGGTGAAGGACGACAGCGCCTTCGCGGCAGCATCGGCATTGGTGCCCTTGCTGTCATTGACGAACAGCGTGGTACCGAGCTGGCCCACCTGCTCCATGCGATGGGCGAGACCGGGAAACGAGCGCAGTCCCTTTTGCAGCACATCGAGGCTGACGCCGAGCGCGCGCACGGCGGCGGACGCCGCGGCGGCGTTCTGCGCATTGTGCAGGCCGCGCAGCGAGCCGATATCGGCGAGATCGGCGACCACACTCTGCGCACCGCCGGCATTCTCAACGATCCTGCTGCCATCGACCGTGAGTCCGTCTGCGAGCGGATGTTCGACGGAGATGCGCACCACGCGTTTGCCGGCCTGATCGAGACGATCGGCGACCTTGCTGCACCAGTCATCATCGACGCCGACAATCGCCGTGCCACTCGGCTGCACGCCGGCGACAAGGCGCTCCTTCACGGCGGCGTAGTGTTCGATGGTGCCATGGCGATCGATATGATCAGGCGTGACATTGAGCAGGATACCGACGGTGGGATCGAGCGAGGGCGTGAGATCGATCTGATAGGACGACATCTCGATCACATGGACACGGCCAGCGCGCGGCGGCTCGAGCGACAGGATCGCGGTGCCGATATTGCCGCCCATCTGCGTGTCGAAACCGGCTTCGCGCACCAGATGCGCGATCAAGGCCGTGGTGGTGGATTTGCCATTGGTACCGGTGATGGCAATGAACGGCGCATCCGGCGCATGCGCCTTTCGTTCACGGCAGAACAGTTCGACATCGCCGATGACGTCGATGCCTGCCTCCCGCGCGGCGAGCACGGTCCAGTGCGGCTGCGGATGCGTCAGCGGCACGCCAGGCGTGAGAATCAACGCCGCAAAGCTTGCCCAGGACACCGTACGCAGATCGGCCGTGATGAAGCCGGCACGCACAGCCTCGGCCATCTTGTCCGGGCTGTCATCGCACGCAATGACTTCTGCGCCGCCGGCTTTGAGTGCGTGACACGATGCGAGGCCCGAACCGCCGAGCCCGAAGACCGCGACTGTCTTGCCAGCGAATGAGGTGACGGGGATCACGCGATCACCGCAGCTTCAGCGTGGAGAGGCCGACCAGCGCCAGCATCACCGAGATGATCCAGAAGCGGATCACGATCTGCGGCTCGGTCCAGCCCTTCTGCTCGAAATGGTGATGAATCGGCGCCATGCGGAACACGCGCTTGCCGGTGAGCTTGAACGATGTCACCTGCACGATGACCGAGACAGCTTCAAGCACGAACAACCCGCCGATCACGGCAAGCACGATCTCGTGCTTCACAGCGACCGCGATCGAGCCGAGCATGCCGCCAAGGGCGAGCGAGCCCGTATCGCCCATGAAGATCGAGGCCGGCGGCGCATTGAACCAGAGAAAGCCGAGACCGGCGCCGAGCACAGCGCCGCATAAGACGGCCAACTCGCCGGTGCCCGCCACATAGTTGATCTGCAGGTAATCGGAGAACACGGCATTGCCGGCGAGATAGGCGATCAGGCCGAAGCTTGCGGAGGCGATCATCACGGGCACGATGGCGAGGCCGTCGAGACCATCGGTGAGATTTACCGCATTGCCGGCGCCGACCACAATGAAGGCGCCGAAGATGACAAAGAACCAGCCGAGCTTGAGGATGATGTCCTTGAAAAAAGGAATGACCAGCGAACTCGACAAGGGATCACGGCCAAGGCGCATGAAGGCGTAGCAGGCCGCACCGGCGATAATGAATTCGATCAGCAGGCGCGTGCGACCGGCAAAGCCTTTGTGACTTTGCTTGGTGACTTTGAGATAGTCGTCATAGAAGCCGACAAAGCCGAAGCCGAGCGTCACCGCCAGCACGATCCAGACATAGGGATTGCGCGGATTGGCCCAGAGCAGCGTCGAGACCACGAGGCCTGACAGGATCATCAGTCCGCCCATGGTGGGCGTGCCGACCTTGACCAGATGCGACTGCGGACCATCGGTGCGGATCGGCTGACCCTTGCCCTGGCGCAGGCGCAGATTGTCGATGATCCACGGTCCGAACAGAAACACGAACAAAGCGCCCGTCACCACCGCGCCGCCGGTGCGGAAGGTGATGTAGCGGAACACGTTGAACACCGGGAAGGTGCCCGCGAAATCGATCAGCCAGTAGAACATTCAGCCTGCCTTATTCCGCAGCGTCATCGCGCGCGGCGTTACCGGGAAAGCGTTTTGTCAGCGCGGCAACGATCGGCCCCATCTTGGAGCCCTTCGAGCCCTTGACCAGAACCGCGTCCCCGGCCCGGATTGCACTCACCACCTGTGATTCGAGCGCCTTTGCATCCCCGGCATAACCGCCCCGCTTGCCGCTGGGAAGGGCATCCCAGAGGTTGCGCATCAGGGGGCCACAGCAAAATACAAGGTCGATTGCGTTGGAGGTCACAGCCTCCTGCAGGCCGGCATGCAATTCGCCGCCGCGCGGGCCGAGTTCGAGCATGTCGCCGAGCACGGCGATCCGGCGGCCCTGCCCGCCGATGGCGGCCGCGCCGAGCACATTGAGTGCGGCCGAGGTCGAGGCCGGGTTGGCGTTGAACGTCTCGTCGATCAGCAGCGCTTCGCCGCCGGCGACCTCCAATATCTGGCGCACCCCGCGGCCTTCCGCCGGCACGACCTGCGACAGCGTCAACGCCGCATGGGCGAGATCGGCGCCCATGAGTGACGCAGCCGCGAGGACTGCCAGCGAGTTCATCGCCATGTGACGGCCGGGCATGCCAAATTTGTAGGTGATGTCCTGACCGAGCACATTGGCATGCACGGCCGAGCAAGTCGGATGCAGCGCGATATCGATCAGGCACGCATCGGCCTTGGCATCTGACCCGAATGAGACGATGCGCGACACGCCGGCCTTCTTTGCGCTCTTTTCCAGACGTGCGAATTGATGGTTGTCGCGATTGAGGATCGCGACTCCATCGGGCTCGACGCCGAGGAAGATTTCCGCCTTGGCATCGGCAATCGCCTCGATGCCGGAAAAGAATTCGAGATGCACCGGCTCGACGGTGGTGATGACGGCGTAATGCGGACGCACCATCTTCACCAGCGGCTCGATCTCGCCGGCATGGTTCATACCGATCTCGAAGATCGCGAAGCGCACATCCGCCGGGCAGCGCGCCAGCGTCAGCGGCACGCCCCAGTGATTGTTGAACGACGCCACCGACGCATGCGTCGGACCTTGCGCGGACAACACGCGCAGCAGCGCTTCCTTGGTCGAGGTCTTGCCGACCGAGCCGGTGACGGCGACGACGCGCGCGCGGAGCCGTGTGCGGGCGGCAATGCCGAGTGCGACCAGGCCCTCAAGCACATCATCCACGACCAGCAGCCGCGCATCGGCGCCGAAATCCTCGCATTGCGCGGCTTCCACCACCGCCAATGCGGCACCGTTCTTCAGCGCGGCATCGACAAACTTGTGGCCGTCATGCACGTCGCCAGTAATGGCGAAATAGGCCTCGCCGGGCTTGATGGTGCGGCTGTCGATGGAGATGCCCGTGACGCCGGCCGGAAGATCGCCATGCATCTCGGCGCCCATCGCCTCTGCCATCGCAGCTGATGTCCAGAGAAAATCGCTCATGAAGTCCTCGCAGCAAGGGCCGCGGCAGCGGCCTCGTGATCGCTGAACGGTAGCGTCCGGGTGCCGACAATCTGGCCGGTCTCGTGCCCCTTGCCCGCGATCAGCAGTGCATCGCCGGCTTCCAGTCCCTCTATTGCGACGCGGATGGCTTCGGCACGATCACCGATCTCGGTTGCGCCTTTGGCAGCAGCGAGAATGGCAGCGCGGATCGTTGCCGGATCTTCGCTGCGCGGATTGTCGTCGGTGATGATGACCGTGTCCGCATTCGCAGCGGCGATCTCGCCCATCAACGGACGCTTGCCGGCATCGCGATCGCCGCCGGCGCCGATCACGACGACAAGCTTGCGCTTCGCATAAGGCCGCAAGGCCTGTAGTGCTTTGGCGAGTGCGTCCGGCTTATGCGCGTAGTCCACGAACACCGGCGCACCATTGCGATCGCCGACGCGTTCGAGGCGGCCCTTGGCGCCTTCGAGATGTTCGAGCGCGGCGAAGGTTGCGTCTACGTCACCGCCGGTGCCGATGACGAGACCAGCCGCAACCAATGCGTTCTCGATCTGGAATTCGCCGACCAAAGGAAGACGGACAGCGTAAACCTTGTTGCGATGTTCGAGCTTGAGTTGCTGCTCGAAACCATTGACCACGGCATCGATCAGGCGAATGCCCTCACTTGCGCCGTCGCCGCCACGTCCCACCGTCATCACGCGCAGTTGTCGCGCGCGTGCAGCTTCGATCACCTCGGCCGAGCAATCATGATCGGCCGCGATCACAGCCGGCCCACCATCCGCGACCAGATCACGAAACAGGCGCAGCTTGGCATTGAGGTAATGCGCCACGTCCGGATGATAATCCATGTGGTCGCGTGACAGATTGGTGAACCCAGCGGCAGACACGCGCACGCCATCGAGCCTGAACTGATCGAGCCCGTGCGACGAGGCTTCGAGTGCCAGATGCGTGACGCCCTCGCCTGCGATCTCGTCGATCTGCTGATGCAGCGAGATCGGATCGGGCGTGGTCAGCGAGCCATAGACGGTGCGCTTCGGCGAGACGAGTCCGATGGTGCCGATGCTCGCGGAGACCAGACCAAGCCGACCCCAGATCTCGCGCGTAAACGATGCCACCGAGGTCTTGCCCGACGTTCCCGTCACAGCAGCAATGACCCGCGGCTGGCGCGGATAGAGCCGCGCCGCAGCCAGCGCCAGCGCGCGGCGGGGATTGGCGAGTTTGACAAAGGGCAGCGCGCTATTCGCCGGCTCATGCTCGCCAGCCACCGCTACAGCGCCAGACGCAACCGCCTGCGCGATAAAACGCGCACCATCCGTCTTGGCGCCAGCCAGCGCGAAAAACACATCGCCGGGTTTCACCGCGCGGCTGTCCACAGCAAGGCCGGTCACGGCCATATCCGCAGCCTGCGGCGCCAGTGCAACATCACTGCTGAAAAGATCGCGTAGTTTCATGCTGCTCCGGACAGGGCAAATCAGGACGGACGGGTTCCGCAAGCCACGCAAACCGCATTTTGCCCCCGCTGTAAAGCGCGGATGCAGCGTTACTGAGTCACCCGAGATGTCGCAAGAATAAGGCGATCCGCTGGCGCCAGATCGAAGCGCGGCTCCAGGCCCAAGAGCGGCGCGATCCGGGCGATCACGGCGCCGCCGGTCGGCACGGTATTCCAGCCCGAGGTGATGAAGCCATGGGTCTCCGGCAGTGCCTTCGGCTCATCCAGCATGATCAGCACCTGATATTTCGGGTTGTCCATCGGCAGCACGGCGGTGAAGGAGTTCAGCACCTGCTTCTTCGAATAGCGGCCATTGACCACCTTTTCCGACGTACCGGTCTTGCCGCCGAGATAATAGCCCTTCGCCTTGGCCTCCGCCTGGCGCGCCGAGCCGACCTCGGCATTCAGGCGCATCATGTAGCGGACCTTGTCACTCGTCTCTTTCTTGATGACGCGCTTTGCCACCGCCAGCGCTTCCTCTTCGGTGCGCTTCATGAAGGTCGGCGGAATGAGATTGCCGCCATTGACCATGGCATTCACGGCCATCACGGCCTGCAGCGGCGCCACCGCGATGCCGTGACCAAAAGAGATGGTGATTGTGTTGAGATCACCCCAGCGCTTCGGCACGATCGGCATCGCGCTTTCCGGCAGTTCCGTGCGCAGCCGATCAAGCTGGCCGACCTTCTTCAGGAACGCCTTGTGCGCCTCGACGCCCTGGCCAAGCGCGATCTTCGCGGCGCCGACATTCGACGAGAATGTGAACACCTCGGCCAGCGAGATCGGACGCGGCACCGGATGGGTATCGTGAATCTTGAACTTGCCATAGCTGAGCGGATAGCGCGCATCGAACATGGTGTTGAGATTGACCTTGCCCGAGTCCAGCGCCATCGCTAGCGTCAGCGTCTTGAAGGTCGAGCCCATTTCATACACGCCGGTGGTCAGGCGATTGATGCGGTCGGGATCGTGCACTTCCTTCGGATTGTTCGGATCGAAATCCGGCAGCGACACCATGGCGATGATCTCGCCGGTGCGGATGTTGGACACCAGACCTGACGCCGCCTTGGCACTGAATTTCGCTTTCGCCTTGAGCAATTCGTCGCGCAATGCGTGTTCGACACGCGTATCGAGCGCGAGCTCGACCGGACTCTGCATGCGGTCCGAGGCGAAACCCGCGCGGTGCAGATCGGCGAGACCGTTATTGTCGAGCCACTTCTCGATGCCGGCGATGCCCTGATTGTCGATATTGGTCAGGCCGATCACATGCGACACCGTCGATCCGTTCGGGTAGACGCGCTTGTTCTCGCGCAGGAATCCGATACCTGGAATGCCCAGACGATGAATGTCACGCTGCTGCTGCTGGGTGATGTCGCGTTTCAGCCAGGCAAAGCCCTTGCGGCTGTTGATGCGCTCGCGCACCTCATTGCTGTCGAGATCGGGCAGTGCGCCGGTAAGCAATTCGGCCGCTTCATCCTTGTCGATGATGCGGCGCGGCTCGGAGAACAGCGATGGCGACTTTACGTCGGTCGCGAGGATGGTCCCGTTGCGATCGACAATATCCGGGCGTGCCGTGGCAATGGCGTCACGCGACGCACGGCGTTCCGCATGGGTATCGCCATTAACGGCGAACACAACGAGACGCACGGCGATGATGCCATAGACGGCGCCGAAAGCGAGCATGGCAAGACCGACGCGCGCACGCGCCTTGGCAGCACGGTCGGTGTTCTTGCCGTAAAGCAGCGTGCGGATCAGGCGCTGGCGCCACGGCTCCGGCGGACGCTCATTGGATTTGCTGGCGGGCGCCTGCGCGGTCATTGCTGATCCTCCGGCTGATCCACCTTGTCTTTCACCGATCCGGTCACGATGTCGTTGGGATCGATGGAGTTGAGCATGGCACCGATGGGATCGGGCGTGCCCGGCCGGGCAAAGCTTGGCGGGCGATCGGGCAGGTTTTTCAGATTGTCGAACTGCTGCGCCGTCATCGGCTGCAGCTTGAGGTGACGCTCGGCCAATCCCTGCAAGCGCATCGGGGCATCCAGCTTGGCCCATTCGGCGCGTAGCGAAGCAATCGCATCGCGCTGTTCGCGGATATCGGCATGCAGGCGCAGCACCTTCTCGGTGCGCACCGTGGATTCCATCTTGATGCGATAGACATAGGCGGCCGCGAAAACGAGGACGCCGATGACGAGGAGATGGATGATGCGCATGCTCAGCCTCCCCGCATCACGGATGCGAGCGTCGGCCATCCCGGCAATGGGCCAGCATCCTGCGCCGGTGTATCGGTGCGCTCGGCACCGCGCAGCTTGGCGGAACGCGCGCGTGGATTGGATTTGGTCTCCGCCTCGTCAGCGATGATCGGGCGCTTGTTCACGATCCTGAAGCGCGGCACGGACTGCGCGATTTCCGGCAGATGGCGCGAGCCGCCGCCGGTCTTGCTGCGCTCGGCAATGAAATTCTTGACGATGCGATCTTCCAGCGAATGGAACGAGACCACCGAGAGACGGCCGCCCGGTTTCAGCACACGCTCGGCCGCCTCAAGCGCCATATGCAGTTCATCGAGCTCTTCATTGACGAAGATGCGCAGCGCCTGGAAGGTCCGCGTCGCTGGATGGATCTCGCCGGGCTTGGCCCACACGACCTTCTGCACGATATCGACGAGCTGCTTCGTCGTCGTGATCTCGGCTTCTTTTCGCGCAGCGACAATCTCGCGGGCCACAGCGCGCGAATGCCGCTCTTCGCCGAAGATATAGATGATATTGGCGAGATCAGCCTCGGACGCCTTGGCGACGACATCCGCAGCACTCGGTCCATGCTGGCTCATGCGCATATCGAGCGGGCCGTCGAAGCGAAACGAAAAGCCGCGCTCGGCCTGATCGAGTTGCATCGACGAGACGCCGACATCCATCACGACGCCATCGACCAGCGGCAAGCCTTGCGCCTCGCAGACATCGGCAAGATTGGAGAAGCGGTCCTCGATCAGCTTGAGACGACCGGCCGATGACGCCACCAGATCCGCGCCGCCGGCAATCGCCGTGCTGTCGCGATCGATCGCGATCACCTGCGTGCCTTCCGTCGCCAGGATCATGCGCGAATAGCCACCCGCCCCGAAAGTCGCGTCCACATAGACGCCACCGGCGCGCGGCGACAGCATCTCCACGGCCTCGGGGCCGAGCACGGAGATATGGCGGCTGTCAGCAGTCATACGCGCACGCGAACGGGCAACGGGTTCCGTTCCTTTACTGCGAGACACCACACCGATCCGGACTCCGATACGCCCGTGACGTCTCAAATTCTGGCGCAAGCCGCGGCTCATCCGCGGCATCGCGCATTCGCAGTTCCGCCTCGACGCATCGCCCGCGTGATCCGACGGGGCGCGTTGTCGTCCGCATGGAATGGAAAGAAAGGCCATGGGATGAGCGTCAAATGGAACTCAGACCGCGCGAAAACGAGCGCGGCGCTTCAACTTTCAGTAACGTCGGTTAGCGTTAAGAAAGCGTTGAAGAAGCCCGACCGTCTCGATTCAATTCACACGGCAGAGGTTGTATCGTAGTGTTGGCGCATCGCGCATAGAACGATGAAATAAAAGGGTAAAACCGCCCTGCCATCGTTGCGCAACCTGGCAGTGATCGGAATAGTGTCCCTCCCCTTGCGGCAGCCATGCGGCGAGGACAGTCGTGGAGTTTGAAAGAGATTGCCCGGATCTGAGACCAAGCGCCCGCGCCCCTTGCCGATCCCGAAAGGTGTCGCGAATCTGCCGACCTTCACGCCGGATTCCTCCGTCGTCTCGGACGTGATCCCGTCGCCGAATTTTGGCGACCGGAACAAGGGACTCGTGCCCGATATGATCGTGCTGCATTACACCGGCATGCCCGATGCCGAAGGTGCGATCACCCGGCTATGCAGCGACGGCACCGACGTCTCCGCCCACTACATCGTGCTCGAGGACGGCCGCATCGTGCAGACGGTACCCGAAGCCAAGCGCGCATGGCACGCGGGCTCGTCCTACTGGTCCGGCGAAGACGATATCAATTCCTGCTCCATCGGCATCGAGATCATCAATCGCGGCCATGACTGGGGCTACCCGGACTATCCCACCCGACAGATCGCGGCCGTCACCGCGCTGTGCCGCGGCATCCTGCTGCGCCACGATATGCCGACCCATCGCGTGCTTGGCCATTCCGACGTGTCACCGGCGCGCAAGAAGGATCCCGGCGAGAAATTCCCGTGGCATCTGCTCGCCAGTTCAGGCGTCGGACACTGGGTCCATCCGGCGCCCATCACATCCAGCGAAGGCCTGCGCACCGGCGCTGATGGCGATGAGGTGAAGGCGCTGCAGCAGGCACTCGCCCGCTATGGCTACGGCATCGAGGTCACCGGCATCTATGATGCGACCACGGCCGAGGTCGTGACGGCCTTCCAGCGCCATTTCCGTCCCGAGCGCGTGGACGGCATTGCGGACCTCTCCACGCTGGAAACGCTGGAGGCGCTCCTTGTGAGTTTGCCGCACAGCGAAGCCGCCAAGACCAGCTGACTTGACGCGCGTCCCGTAAGCCCGCATGGCTTCCCCGTCAGTCGGCCGGACGGCCGCTCCCGCAATGATCGAAAGGTCGCGGGGGAGGAAAGTCCGGGCTCCAATGACATACGGTGCCGGATAACATCCGGCGGGGGCGACCCCAGGGAAAGTGCCACAGAGAACGAACCGCTCTCCGCCTTCGGGCGGGGCAGCAAGGGTGAAAAGGTGCGGTAAGAGCGCACCGCGGATCTGGCAACAGAGACGGCAAGGTAAACCCCACCGGGAGCAAAACCGAATAGGGACGGCATGGCAGTCAGTTCGTTCGCGAACGATAACACTGCAGGGTGATGTCAAACCCGCTGTCCGGGTAGGTTGCTAGAGGCTGCATGCAAATGCAGTCCCAGAAGAATGGCCGTCACGTAGCGTCGCGCAAGCGGCGGTGCCTTACAGAACCCGGCTTACAGGCCGGCTGATACTGAACAACGAGGGGCTCGGCGCAAACACGCCGGGCCCCTCTCCAGATGTGGTTGCAATATTTCGGCGCA
>NZ_JBIIOT010000041.1:0-44087 GCF_044336785.1 Tardiphaga sp.
GACGTCAAACTGGAAGATGACACACCTCGACGATCGGATATCGAGGATCACTCCAGCGCCGGCCGTCGCCTTCAACTGATCGGATGCGACCTGTCGGGCCTCGACCTCTCGCGCATGGCGTTCGAGAACTGGCACTTCGAGCGCTGCGACCTGACCCGAACGGACTTTGTGGGCAGCGAATGCGAAGAAGCGCAGTTTCTCGCCTGCCGGGCCGCCGGCGCCAGTTTCGAAAGCGCCGACCTTTCGGAAGCGGTGATCGAAGAAGGCGACTTCAACAATGTGAGCTTCCGACGCGCGACGCTGCAGCACGCGCGGCTGCGCCGGGTCAAAATGACGGGCGCAGACCTTACCGAAGCCAAGATCATCGGAATGTCGGTGGAAGACGTGTTGTTCGGCATGGCCAAACTTCCGCGCCTCTCGTTTCGCAAAGCGATCCTCAAAGGCATCGACTTCAGCGATGCCGACCTGCCCGCCTGCGATTTCAGCGGAGCAACATTCAAGGATTGCTCGCTGCGAGACGCCAACATCAAGGATTGTCGTTTCGACAAGACCGACCTACGTGGTGCCGATCTCGGAGGCGTCAAAATCACCGATGCCAGGCATTTCAAGGGCGCGGTCATCTCGACAGCTCAAGCAGCCGAATTATTGCGACAGATCGGCCTGCAGGTCGCCTAGCAGCGTGCGATCACAGCTATGCTATTCGCTCAGTGTCCGCCGCCGGCAGCCGCGGGGTTCGCCGGCTTGTCCAGCATCAGCACCATCACGCTGAGGCCGATGTAGAAACACGACAGCAGGAAGAACGCATCCCCGAAGCCCATCACCACGGCCTGGCGATGCACGATATTCGTCAGCTGCTTCAGCGCCATGCGCGAGGCATCGCCCATGCCCTGGAATTTCTGCGTCAGCATGTTCAGCGTCTCGACCGCCTGGGCGTTGCCCCATGTCACCTTGTCGTGCAGGCGCGAGATGTGAAAATCGGTGCGGTGATCGAGCACGGTATTGATGAGTGCGAGGCCGAGCGCGCCGCCGAGATTGCGCGTCAGATTGAACAGGCCGGATGCATTCTTGAGCATCTCCGGCGTCAGAGTGCCGAGCGCGATATTGTTGATCGGCACCATCGCAAGCATCATGCCCATGCCGCGCAGGATCTGCGGCACCAGCAATTCATAGAAATCATAGTCGCGGGTGATCGACGTCATCAGCCAGGTGCCGGAGGCAAACAGCACGAGGCCGGCGCCGATCAGAAAGCGCAGGTCCACCTTGGTCATGAGGCGACCGACGATCGGCGCCATCAGGAACATGGCGATACCCGACACGAACATGGTCTCGCCGATCTGCAGCGCGCTGTAGCCGCGCACCTGGGCAAGATAGAGCGGGTAGATATAGGTCAGGCCATAAAGGCCGATGCCGATACAGAACGAGAAGGTCGACCCAAGCGCAAAGTTGCGATTGGTGAAGGCGCGCAGATCGACGATCGGCTCTCTTGCCGTCAGCACGCGCCAGAAGAAAGCGACGGCGGAGAATGCGCAGATCACGGCGAAGATCAGGATCGCCTCGTCCTCGAACCAGTCGTTGCGCGGCCCCTCTTCCAGCACATATTCAAGCGAGCCGAGGAAGCCGGCCATGAAGCCGAGGCCCCACCAGTCGAAATGATCGAGCAACTCGAAATGCGGCTCGTCAAAGTCGACCAGTGCCAGCACACCGAGCGTGATGCCGATGCCCGGCACCACATTGATGAAGAACAGCCAGTGCCATGACATGGCATCGGTGATGTAGCCGCCGACCGTCGGGCCGATGGTCGGCGCGAGTGTCGCGACGAGGCCAATGATCGGCGCGACGATGTGGAATTTCGAGCGCGGGAAAACCGTATAGGCCGAAGCAAACACCGTCGGGATCATGCCAGCGCCGAGAAAACCCTGCACCGCACGCCACAGGATCATCTGTTCGATCGACTGCGTGAAGCCGCACATCAGGCTGGCGAAGGTGAAACCCGCTGCCGAGATGGCGAACAGCAAGCGCGTGCCGAGCGCGCGCGACAGGAAGCCCGACAGCGGAATCGCGATGACTTCCGCGATCAGATAAGCGGTCTGCACCCACGAAACTTCGTTGGACGACGCCGACAGACCGGCCTGGATGTCCGACAACGAGGCCGAGACGATCTGGATGTCGAGGATCGACATGAACATGCCGAACACCATGATCAGGAACGCGATCAGGCGTTTCGGCGGAATCCGATCGGCATCCACCGGCGCGGCCGGCGGTGCTCCTGAGGTGGTGGTCGATGCCGAGGACATCTGCGCGATCCGTTACTGCGCGGGCTTCGCGTCCGGCTTGGTATTGATGCGGACATAGACCGACATGCCTGCGCGCAAAACATTCTGCTTGGCGACATCGGCCGGCACGCGCACGCGAACGGGCACACGCTGCACGATCTTGGTGAAATTGCCGGTCGCATTGTCCGGCGGCAGCAGGGTGAATACCTGGCCGGCAGCCGGCGACAGGCTATCGACCGTCGCATTGATGACGCGGCTGGTATCGGCATCGAGCTCGACCGACACCGGCTGACCCGGCTTCAGGCGACGCAGCTGCGTTTCCTTGAAATTGGCATCGATGAAGACATCGTCGAGCGGCACGATATTGGCGAGGCGCTGGCCGGTTGTGATGAAGTCGCCGAGATTGACCATGCGGTTGGAGAAGATGCCATCCACGGGCGCCTTCACATCGGTGAAAGCGAGATCGCGCTGCGCCTTGTCAAGCGAACTCTGCAATTCCTGCAGCTGCGCACGGGCTTCCGCCTGCTGCGCCTTGGTGACTTCGACAGCGCTTCTGGCGGAGTCGACGGCGGCCTTCGCGGCCTTCACCGACGCTGCAGTCTGATCGCGGTTCGACTGCGACGTCTCATAAACCGAGCGAGAGGCAAAGCCCTGCTTGCTCAGCGTCTCCTGGCGATCGAATTCAAGCTGCGCGCGAGTGGCGGCGGCGTCGGCTGACGACAATTGCGCCTGCGCCTGCGCCACCGCGCTGTCCTGCGCCTCGACCTGACGACCGATGCGCTCGATCGTCGCCTTCTGCGTATCGATCTTCCGCTGGGCTGCATCGACGGCAATCTTGTAGTCGCCATCGTCGATCTTGAAGAGTACCTGCCCGGCCTTCACCTCGGTATTGTCGCCTGGAATGATCTGCGCGATGTGGCCGGAGACGCGCGCGCCGAGCGTCGAGTTATTGGCACGCACATAGGCGTCGTCGGTAGAGACGATGAAGCGGCCAACCAGATAATAGTTCACGCCGTAATAGACGGCGGCAACGGCAGCGAGTGCGCCGATGCCCATAAAGATGCGCTTCTTGCGCGGCGATTTCGGCGCGGCCGGCTTGGCTGCGGCCGGTGCGGCGGCTGGCGCTTCGGCCGGCTTCTCCGGTGCGTCGCCAGGGCTACGCTCTTCCAACGGCACCACCCGCGCCGCGACGACCTCATCCTTGGCGTCGCTGCGAACGATACGTGCTGCCTGATCGCGTGGTGCGGCCATTCCGGCCTCCTGAAAATGATCGTGCGGAAATAATCTGGTTCCCGCTTGGTGTGGCATCATGTACATTGACCGAACGGTTCGGTCAAGATACAGAGATCATCGTTCCATCGCGATTTCGAGCTATTCCGGGCTTGGGCGAGCAGTCCGCTCCGGTTCCCTGCGACAGGCTGAATGAATGGTTGCCACCTCCCATGCCCCCCTCGCCCCGGTCGGCGAAGAAGACAGCGCCAAACGCCGGCAGATTCTCGACGGCGCGCGTAAGGTCTTCATGACGTTGGGGTTTGACGGCGCCAGCATGGGCGAGATCGCGCGTGCTGCGGGTGTCTCCAAGGGCACGCTCTATGTCTATTTCACCGACAAGAGCGGGCTGTTCGAAGCCATTGTCGAGCAGGAAAAGCTTGAACAGGGCAAGGCCGTCTTCAATCTCAATCCCGAGCGGGACGCTGAAACGACACTCGCGGAGTTTGGCCGCGGCTATATCCAGTTGCTGTGCAGACCCGGCGGTGGCTCCGCCATTCGCACGGTGATGGCGATTGCGGAGCGGATGCCCGATGTCGGCAAGCGCTTTTATGAAGCGGTGCTGGCCCATGCGATCAGGCAGGTGGCCGGCTATCTCGATGCGCGCGTGAAGGCGGGCGAGCTGGAAATCGACGACACCGAACTCGCTGCGGCGCAATTCATGATGTCGTGCCAGGCGACTTTGTTTCAGCCATTTATCTTTCAGGCAAAACCATCTCCGACCACAGCGGAGATCGACAAGGTCGTGAACAGCGCGGTGCGCGTGTTCCTCGCGGCCTATCGCACCTGATTATTCGTTCTCGTAGAAGTCCTCATCGTCCGGCGTCTTGCTGTTTTTCTTGCCCGCCGCCTTCTTGATCGAACCGGTCGGGCCATCGTCGCCGCGGCCGGCATAGCTGCGGCCCATGGCGCGCGACGCGACTTCCTCACCCGACACGGCCGCCGGCTTGCAGATCGACGGGCGCTTCGGACGGCGCATCAGGTCTACGTGGATATGGTCGTAGTGATAGACGTTGGAGCCCGGCGCCAGCACCGTCGTGAAATACTGGCACGCGCCACCCTGAACGTCGCGCAAAAAGCCCTGCTCCTCCGGCAGGCCCTTCCAGCCGTTCTTCACCGACATGTTGCGACCATCGGAAAAGGTGAAAGCTGCGATATCCAGTGCGTTGCCGAAGGCGTGTTCGGAAATATGCGAGCGCGAATTGCCGTTCATACCGCGGCATGAATAGGCGGAGATCTGGCGGATCGACACCACGCGCTGGCCGAACCAGCGCATCGCAGCCGGCTGCACGACTTCGGCGAGCCATTTGTCGAGCTGTGAGACGATCGGGCAAGCGAGTGTCGCCGTCGGCTTCACTTCAACGGGACCAACGGAGCCTGTGACATTGCCGCCGCCAGGACCGAGGCGCGGCTGGGCGTAATCCTGCTGCGGTTGGGTCTGCGCAGGACCGGAACTATAGCGCCCGTAAGGCGTGCGCGTTTGTGGCGGCGCGCTGCGCGGCATCGCCTGCTCGGGCGCACCATCGGGCGGCAGATTGATATCGTCTTCAGCCTCATGGACGCCGGGTGCGTTTAGCGAGACTGGGCCATTGCCCGCCGGCGCATTGGCGTAGCCGGTATTGTAGCCGCCGCCATAGGATGGCTGCTGCAGCGGCGGCGCCGATGGCGGATAGGAATTGGGATAACTGCTGGTGGCGCGCACCATCGGCTGCGACGGCGCCTGCTGTACCGGCCAGCGCGACGGGCCGCCACCGATGCCGCCGGGCGGACGAGGCGCTTCATCGGCAAAGCCGATGGTGCTGTTGGATTCACCGAGGGCTGCGACCTTCAAAGGAAATTCTGCGCCGCAGACACCGGGACCCGAAATAGGTTCGATGCGGACCAGGCCGGCGCTTTCGCGCACGGCGCCCGACTTCATGCATGCGACTTCTGCCTCGGCTCGCCAGGGGTCGCGCGTTTCGGTTTGGAACAAACCTTTGCCGCAACCAGCCATCGAGACAAGGACGAAGGAGCCGACGAGATACAAACGAACTCCGCGCGTCATGCGCGCAAGTTGAGCTAAATGTTTTAAAGACTCTTCAACATGGGCGTTTTCGAGCGCTGAAAAGACGGGTATTTGCGCGCCCGCGCATTATTCGGTGCGTCCGCACGGCGGCAGACCAGCGGCTGAAATGAGGCGGAGCGCCCTCGCCCATCCCAGATGGACAAAAGCGCTCCGTTACGAATTTTCGTCGTGGATCGTCAGCGCGCCGCGTTGATGATCTGCAGCTGGGTGAATTCGGCGAGGCCCTCCTCGGCAAATTCGGTTCCGATGCCCGACTGCTTGGCGCCGCCGAACGGGATGTGCGGGGCCATGTCGAGGTGCTTGTTGATCCACACCGTACCGGCCTCGATCTGGCTGGCGACTTTATGGGCCCGTTCCGTGTCCGAGGACCAGACCGAGGCGCCAAGCCCGTAAGTAGTGGCATTGGCGCGGCGGATCACGTCGTCGTGATCGGAATATTTGATGACGGGTAGCACGGGACCGAATTGCTCTTCATCGACGAGCTTGGTGCCCTCGGCGATGTCGCGCACAATGGTGGGCTGGATGAAATAGCCGGGTCGGTCCATCGCATTGCCGCCGGCAATGACGTTGCCGTTCTTGCGGGCATCATCGAGAAAGCCCTTCACTTTCTCATACTGCATCTTGTTCTGCAGCGGGCCGAGCTTGGTGCCCTGCTTGGTGCCATCATCGACCACGGTGTTGTTGGCGATGGCCACGAGCTCCTGGCAGATCTCGTCATAGACGGACTCATGCACATAGAGCCGCTTGATGGCGAGGCAGACCTGGCCACTGTTCTGGAATGCGCCTTCGAAAATGCCGGGCGCGACTTTCTTCGGATCGACATCGTCTAGCACGATAGAGGCATCGTTGCCGCCGAGTTCGAGGGTGATGCGCTTGAGTGTCGCTGCTGCACTGGTCATCACCTTCTGGCCGGTGGCCGTCGATCCCGTGAACGAGATCTTGCGGATGTCCGGATGCCTGGTCATGACGTCGCCGAGATCATTGGCGTCGGTGATGACGTTGAGCACGCCCTTCGGCAGGACGCCTTGCACCAGTTCGGCAAAGCGCAGCGTCGCCAGCGGCGTGGTCGGCGCCGGCTTCACCACCAGCGTATTGCCTGCCAACAGCGCAGGCGGCAGCTTGAAGCCGAGGATCAGCAGCGGGTAATTCCACGGGATGATGCAGCCAACGACGCCGAGCGGACGGCGATGCGCCTCGACGCGGCGATCGCCTGAGTCTTCGATCACCTTCATCGGCAGATCGAGCGAGGCGAGATAGCGGAAGAAGCCGCCCATGCCCATCACCTCTGCGGTCGCATCGGTGAGCGGCTTGCCCTGTTCGCTGGTGAGGATGTGCGCGAGCTCGCTGGCATTGGCCTCGATCACATCGGCCATCTGCACGATGTATTTGCGGCGCTCGCCGAGCGGCGTCGCGGCCCAGGCCGGATAGGCAGCCTTCGCGGCTGCCACGGCCGCATCGAGCTGCTCTTTCGAAGCCCGCGGACACTGCGCCACCACATCTTCAGTGGCGGGATTGAGAACCGGCATCTGCATGGCGCCGGGAACCATCTTCCCGTCGATGAGAAGATTGTAGCTGGTCATGAACGTGCACTCCCTGTTTAACGGACGACTTTGACGCGCCTCGTTATATCCACGTGTATATCACGCGTTTGGCGTCACAGGAGTGGCAGTTGGAGTTATTTTAATTCGAAATTGGTGACGTTTGCTGTGCGGGCAAAGACAGAGACCCCGTTGATGGCTCCGCCGATAATGCCGGTCGCATTATTCAGCAGCGCTAAATCCCGCTCCATCCTGACGCCAGTCCCGGTGGTGCCGAAAATGCTGCCGGAATTCGTGATGCTGGCGAAGCCTGTCATTGAATTGATCCCGTCCGAACCGCCGGTGATGACGGCGCCGTTACTGACAACGGCATCCGAGAAATGCAGGCCATTTAGCGTGCCGGTGACCGAGGCTGCATTCTGGACATCGATGACAAGGCCCGTCTGGCTCACCGTTCCGTAGCCATTGGTTCCACTCTGATTGGTCGTGATGCCCGAGCAAGTCACGGCGGTCCCGGGCGGGAGTGGAGGCGCACTGGTGGCCGCGGGCGTGCAAGCGGCCTCGGCCTGCGTGGCCGCCACAAGCAGGGCGAAGATCGCTGTCGCATGGCGCAGCAGCCGTCGATCCAACAGCGCACCTGACCTCATGCCCGATGGCTCCGACTCTCCGGGTTCACATCGCTCGCGAGGCCCCACCCTGACACCACAACAATCTTAAGTCATCATCCCGATTGGGAACAGACACGCAAAATTAGTTTAAGAATCTGGATTATTGCGTCGGAGTACCGGAATTCGTCGATCATGTTACAGCATCAACACACGCCAAGGATGCAATGCGGCACCCAAAATGACCGCTCGCGCGGTTTTGGTAACCGAGCGAGGAACGGGATCGCGATCTCTCGCGTTACCCGGCGCAGGACAAAGGAGGCATCGCCATGACGGCATTCGTGGGTCAATTGAGCATGGTTGCCGCCTATGCGGCCATGGCCCTTGTCGGCGCCATCGTGCTCGGGCTGCTGTAGGCGCCCGTACGGGTCGAATGGAGGCGCGACGCGCTGGGGCGACCCCCATCCTACGCGTCACGCGCTCTCCCCTTACGGTTAATCGATCGCGCCGGCCGCCGGTATCACTGCGACCCGTTCTGACACCACCGCACAACTACACTTCCGCGATGAAGCACGGACGACACATTTATCCCGCCCGATGACATCGTTTTGCGGCTTTGACGCAAATCTCCTGAAACCAGCTCCGGGTACTCCTGACGCCAACGAGACGCCGAATGGGCGCTCACTCACAGGCGCTCAAACGGAGAACCCCCATGTTCACGCTCGCTCGTTTCGAAATGAAAGTTCGCCGCGCTGCCGTCGCTGTTGGCGCGCTGCTCGCCAGCGCCTTCGCTTTTGCCGGCCCGGCCAAATCAGCGCCGCTGCCGCTGTTTCCCTTCTTCATGTCGCCGCCGGTACAAGCGGAGCCCGCGCCTTACTATCAAGCACCGCAGGCCGACGAGGATCGCCCGGCGATCGAACAGCCATCGCGCTTCAAGCGTCAGGTCGTGAACTATCCGACCCGCGAAGCGGCGGGCACCATCATCATCGATACGCCGAACACCTATCTCTACTATGTGCTCGGCAACGGTCAGGCGATCCGCTACGGCATCGGCGTCGGCCGCGACGGTTTTACCTGGTCCGGCGTGCAGACGGTGACGCGCAAGGCGGAATGGCCGGCCTGGACGCCGCCCGCTGAAATGATCGCGCGCCAGCCCTATCTGCCGCGCCATATGGCCGGCGGCCCCGGCAATCCGCTCGGCGCCCGCGCCATGTATCTCGGCAATACGATCTATCGCATCCACGGCACCAATATGCCGGAGACCATCGGCACCCAGGTGTCGTCCGGCTGCATCCGGCTCACCAATACGGACGTGTCGGACCTGTATTCGCGGGTCACCGTCGGCACCAAGGTGATCGTGCTGCCGATGGATCGGCGGGCGGACAATGCGCATGGCAGGCGGGGATGACGCTGATGCGTCCGCCTTACTTTGCCCACTTCGCCCCATGATGTACTGTCCCCGCATATTGCATGCGGGGACATCATGCGTCTGAAGACCATTTTGATCGGCTCGGCGCTGATCGCCGTTTCTTTCGTGGCTGCTCTGAAGATCATGGACTATGTGGCGCCGCGCGGATCGGGCGCTGCACCGACGCTGGTCGAACTGCCGCCGCTGCCGCCCTCCCCGCCGCGCAGTTCCACCATCGCGGCGCCCGTTGCCGTCACGCTCGCGGCAATCCGCGACACCGTCGAACGCGGGGCGCCGCGAAACTTCGCCGGCACCGCGCCCAACCCGGCGCAGCAGATCCTGCAGAATGCCGACATCAAATGGAGTGCGGCGCGCGGCGCCATCACGGCCACCGGCGCGTCGGATACGCTGACCATGTCCACGCCACTGAACGGCACGCTGAATGTCAGCGGCGAGCTATCAACGAATGTGCGCGAGGCGCTCGGCGGCGCGCTCGGCAACCTGCTCGGCGGCAATGTCGCCAAGCAGATCGGCACTATCAATATCAAGAACGTCAATGCCAATGCGGAGATCCGCGGCAATGTGGTGGTGGCGTCGCAGCCGCGGCTGACACCGAACTGGCGCATCGAGCCGGGCCTGACGGCGCAAGTGACGCTCGGCGACACCAATGCATCGGTCAGCGGCGTGCGCATCAATGTGCCCGCGCAGGTGAAGCCGATGATCGACAATGCGGTGAATGAGCAGATCGCCGCCGTGCAGCAGCGGCTGCGCAACGACCCAGCCTTCGAGCAGAATGCGCGGCGCGAATGGGCCAAACTGTGCCGCTCGGTACCGCTACAAGGCGCAAGCTCGGTGCAGAACCTGTTTCTCGAATTGAAACCGACCCGCGCCATCGCCGCACAGCCGCGCATCGACGGCAGCAACATCACGCTGACGCTCGGCGTCGAAGCGGAAACGCGCGTGACCGGCCTGCAGACGACGCCGAACTGCCCGTTCCCGGCGACGCTCGCCATCGTGCCGCCCGGCCCCGGCAGGCTCAACATCGGTGTGCCCATCGACATGCCGTTCACCGAGCTCAACAAGATCATCGAGGCGCAGCTGGCCGGGAAGACGTTTCCGGAGGATGGCTCAGCCTCAGTCTCGGTCACCGTGAAGAAGGCGACCGTGCGCGCCTCCGGTGACCGTCTGCTGATTTCGCTGCTGGTCAATGCCAAGGAGAAGTCGAGCTGGTTCGGCCTCGGCGGCGAAGCCACTGTGCACGTCTGGGGCAAGCCGGCGCTGGATCAGGTCAACCAGGTGATGCGCTTCACCAATCTCGAACTTGCGGTGGAATCGGAAGCGGCATTCGGCCTGCTCGGTGCTGCGGCGCGCGCGGCGATGCCGCTGCTGCAGAGCACGCTGGCGGAGCGCGCGGTGATCGATCTCAAGCCGTTCGCATCGAATGCGCAGCGCAAGATCGCGGGCGTGCTGACGGACTTCCAGAAGAATGAGGATGGGTTGAGGGTGGGCGCCGATATCACGGCGCTGCGGCTTGGCGGGATCGCGTTCGACTCGAAGACGCTGCGCGTCATTGCCGAGGCCGAAGGCGCGATCAATGTGACGGTGACGAAGCTGCCGAATTTGTGAGCCCATTCACGACACGAAAAAGGGCGCGTCCTGCAGGAGCAGACGCGCCCTCTTCGTCGGATTACATCGCCACCAATGCGACGTCACCCGTATTTATCACCGACCGTTAGGTCGAATACTTGAACTCCGGCATCGCCTTCAGCTGATCCTTGCTGGCGCCACTGATCACGGCGTGATCGGGATACCAGGGGTTCTGCTTCGGCGGCGTTGCCGCGGCGCCGCCCGACGTCGCTGCGCCGGTGGTCATGCCGCTGGAGGTCGAGGTCGACTTCGCCATGCCGGCCGAGCCGCCGCTGGCTGCAGCCGAGGTCTGTACCGGCTCATTCATGAACTTGACTTTGTCATAAGGCACGGCGATCAGACGCTCGCCGACGCCGAGGAAGCCACCCACGCCAATGACCACGGCTTTGATGTTACCTTCCTTGTCGGTCAGAAGATCATTGATCGAACCGAGGCTTTCATTGGCCTCGTTATACACATTGAGGCCGACGACCTTCGAGGTCCGCCAGTTGCCGTTGAACGTGGTATCAGCGGCCGCCGGTGCCGGGGTTGCCGTCGCAGCGGGAGCCGTCGTGGACGATGTGCTCGGGCTCTGGGCGAAGGCTGCGGTTGCGAGCAGAGCCGAACCAACGATACCAGCCGTCATATATTTCTTGAACATATGTTCCTCCTGTTGTTGCCACCTGTCCCAAAACAACGCGAGGATTTCGACACAGTTCCGGTTCCGCCATGAAATTGTAGTCGCGCGAAGTGTAGTTAGAATTCACCCCAATAGGGTGCGACGCCGTAGTGGCGGTGCAGCGCTTCTTCCTGCGACCGATCGCCCCAATCGAAATCGCGCTTCTCGGTGAAGGACGGCGCGCTGCGCAGCTCCTCATCGTCGATATCGAGCTGATAGGCATCGAGCTTGCGGCTATAGGTGAGCAGCGTCCACGGCACCGCGAGCAGATTCGAGCCGATGCCGAGAAAGCCACCGAACGACATCACGGCATACGACACTTTGCCGCTGAGCTTGTCGATCATCAGCCGTTCGATGTGGCCGATCCGATCGCCATTGGCGCGGCGCACCGCGGTTCCTTCGATGCGGTCGCTGGCGATCAGCGTGTGCGGCCTCATCATGACATCGAGAGCCATCATTGCCTCCGTGTGTTGTCGTTAGGAGGAACAATGAGGATGGATGCGAAGGGTTTCGATGGCGTCGTCCACCATTCCGGCGGATGACGCCATCAATATTGCTAGCTCTTGTAGTCCAGCAGCAGCGCGGTGAACGACGCCGAGGTTCCCGACGCCGTCGTGCCGCTGGCGCTGTAGGAACTCGATGTCGACGCTTCCAGCGACTGCTTCAGCGAGTCCAGGAACTGCTGCATGACGTCGCTGATATTGGTGGTGCTATCGGTGTCATCGCTATCGTCGTCGCTGTCGGACGGCGGGGGACCGCCGCCCGGAGGCGGACCGCCCGCGCCCTTGGCTCCGCCGGGAGCATCGGCGAAGGCCGATTCGAACACGCCCTTCAATTCATCGGCCTGTTCGGAGGTGAGGTTGCCGCTGGAGACCTGTGCGCTGATCAGACTGTCGATCTTCGACGTCATGTCGTCCGCCGACGGCCGCGTGCCGCTGCTCGCGCTGCTGCGGTCGGCCTGCATCGAGGAATCGATGCTGTCCAGGGCCGTCGACAATGCATCCTGATCGCCGCTGCTGATTGTTCCGGAGGTGACCTGGGCCTGCAACTGCTGCTGCAGCTTCTGGAGAGGCGATTGATAGAGGCTGCTGGATGCAGCCGAGATGGATGTCATGATCTGCTCCGGGAGGCTTGGCCTGTGACTGCAGCCATTTCCCGTTAACCATGTTAACGAAGCCTTGCTGTCGGCTTGCCAAGATGTTGCAAGGCGTTACGCTGACGGGAACAGCAACAGACCGAAACAAATTTTCCCTGCAATCGGCGCCAATCCTCGCCAAAAGGGTTCTCATGGCAAACCCTCCCCATATTCTGGTCGTGGAAGATGACCGCGAAACCCGCACGCTGATTGCGAAGTATCTGCGTACCAATGCGTGTAATGTCACTGTCGCGGCCGACGGGCGCGAAATGGACAAGGCGCTGGCAGACAACCGCATCGACCTGATGATCCTGGACGTGATGCTGCCCGGCGAAGACGGCCTCAGCCTGTGCCGCCGCGTGCGCGCGGAGTCGCAGGTACCGATCATCATGCTGACGGCGCGCGGCGAGGATGTGGATCGCATCCTCGGGCTGGAAATGGGCGCTGACGATTATCTGCCGAAACCGTTCAATCCGCGCGAATTGCTGGCCCGCATCAATGCCGTGCTGCGCCGGCAGGCGACCGCACTCAATGCGAGCGCAGTGCCCGACGCCTCCGCCCTCACCTTCCTTGGCTGGCAGATGGATTTCCGCCTTCGCGAGCTGCGCAATCCCGAGGGCGCGCGCATTGCGATGACTTCGGCCGAATTCGATTTGTTGCGCGCCTTCGTCGAACGCCCCGGCCGCGTGCTGTCGCGCGACAGCCTGCTTGACCTGACACAGGGCCGCAATGCCGGCTCGTTCGAGCGCAGCATCGACGTGCTGGTGAGCCGTATCCGCCGCAAGATCGAGGTCGATCCGCAGGATGCACAGCTGATCAAGACCGTGCGCTCCGGCGGCTACATGTTCACGCCGAATGTGGAGACCGTCGGCGGGGAAACGTCATCAGGCCTGCAGCCGGCCTGATCATGCGGCTGTTGAACGTCCTCAATCTCCGGCGCATCAGCGGCCAGATCGCGGCGCTGGTGGTGATGTCGATCGTCGCCATTCATATCATCATCGGCGTCGGATTCTCGCTGCTGCGGCCCGATCAACCGCCGCCGCCGGAACGCGGACATGGCGAGCTGGTAGCTATGGCAAAACTGCTGTCGGCGACACCGGCAAGCGATCGCGCCGCATTGTTCGCCCGCATGATGCAGACCTTCCCGCAATTCGATTTGCGCGACGAGCCCGGCGGCCTGGTCGAGAGCGCAGATGCCGAGGAGCGCAGCGAGACATTTCCGTTTCGTCGCATGAGCCGGCAGATGGCGCCGGATGTTCGTGCGCTGCCCCTGGCTGACAACCGCGTCGGCATCGTGCTCGCCGATGGCCAGAAATTCTCGGTCACCGACATGCCCGACCGCCCTCCGCGTCCTTTCTGGGGCGGGCCGGTCTTCCTCACCTTTGCATTTGCGGTGATCACGTTGACCCTGCTCGGCCTGTGGGCCGCACGCGTATTGGCGGAGCCGCTGTCATCCTTTGCACGGACGGCGGAAGAGTTCAGCCTCAGCGGCACGTCGACGCCATTGCCCGAGCGCGGGCCGGAAGAGATCCGCGCCGTCGCCCGCGCGCTCAACCGCATGCGCGAGCGCATCACCGCGCTAATCGACGACCGCACCAAGATGCTGGCCGCCATCAGCCATGACCTGCGCACGCCGATCACCCGGCTGCGGCTGCGCTCGGAATTCATCGAGGACGAGAACAGCCGCCGCCACATGCTGCGCGATCTCGACCAGATGCGCGCGATGCTGGAAGCCGTGCTGTCGTTCCTGCGCAATGATCGCCGGCTGGAGGAGCTCACCCTCACCGACATCGCCACCACGCTGCAACTGATCGCCGACCAGTTCGCCGATATCGGGCACATGGTGACCTATGACGGCCCCTCGCATGCGATGGCAATGGCGCGGCCGGACGACCTGCATCGCGCGGTCACCAATCTCGTGGAGAATGCCGTCAAGTTCGGCGGCGAGGCGGTGATCACGCTCACCATGTCGGAAACCGGCGCTGTCATCGACGTGGCCGATGACGGACCGGGCATTTCCGATGCGCGCAAGAGCGCCATGCTGCAGCCTTTTGTCCGCGGCGACGATGCACGGAACATGGATCACGAGGCCTCGGGATTCGGGCTCGGGCTATCCATTGCACGCGCGATCGCGCTGGCCCATGGCGGCGAGCTGACATTGCGGGATCGGCAGCCGCAGGGATTGATTGTGAGAATTACGCTGCCGGTGGCAGCGACGGCGTAGGATGGGTTGAGCGAAGGCGCGTCAGCGCCGGCGTGAAAACCCATCAGCGGAGTCTGCAGCATCGTTCGGCTGATGGGTTTTCGCTACGCTCAACCCATCCTACGATCCGCGCCTACTTCACCTTCTCACCCGGCACGTCTTTCCGCACGTGGATGGTCGCGAGCTCGTCGCTATAGACCTTCTCCCAGCCATCGATGCGATCGAGCAGCTTTGTGGCCGCACTTTCGGTGCGCATGAACGTGGCGTTGATCTCGTAATCCTTCAGCAGGCGGAACAGATTGTCCGGCTTGGCGAGGCCGCTGGCGTCGTTGTGATCGACCATCAGCTTCTCGCCGAACAGTTCGGTGCGGCCATCGATGAAGGTCGGCACGCCGCGCCAGATCAGATAGCCACCGAAATCGTAGTCATTGAACACGCGGCTGACATTCAGCTTCTTCAGCGCATCGACTGCAGCGATCGGCGCTGCACGCTCGGACGGTGTGTATTGGCGGATGGATGCAACAATGACGGTGCCGGCAATCAGGCATAGTGCGATGCCCGCGAGCAGCAGTCGGCCCGGCGATGAGGCCACATCGCGATCGTCATCGCGTCCGAGCTGCTCACCCAGCGGCTTCGCCAGCACCAGCGGCGCCAGCAGCGCCAGCACTTCGGCATTCCGCACATGGCCGAGCGCCATATAGACGAAGCCGAGCACCAGCACGATGCGCATGGGCGGCAGCCTGATGCCGCGCCACAGGACGAAGGCGAACGCCGCGAGCACAGAAAACTCGAGCGGACCGGCCTTGCCGAAATTCGCTGGACGCCATTCACCGATCACCGCGAGTGCGGCGCCTAGGCTGAGGATGCGGCGCGATGCCATCAGTGCTTCCCAGCCGTAAGGCGTGATGCAGCTCGCAGCGAGTGCGCAGAGACCGAACACGATCCAATGCAGCAATGCGCGCGCCTGTTTGTCTTTCGGCGCGTGCCAGATTGCCTCGAGTGCGATGGGGCCGATCAGCGCGAGGCCGAGCACAAAGCCACCATGCAGGTTCGCCCACAGCGCCATCAATGGCAGCAGCCAGAACGACGGCACGCCTTTGCGATCCATCGCAGCGACGAGGCCGGCGACCCAGGCCACCATGATGGGCATCGCCAGCACATGCGGCCGCGCCAGCATGTGGCCGGCCATCAAAGCAGGCGTCGCCGCGAGGATGATGAGGGTCGGCGTGCGGGCGAGACGCGCAGTCAGGAAATGCGCGAGCAGCGCAATGGCAAGCGATGCCGATGCGGCTGCGAGCACGACGGGGCCAGCCCAGCCACCGATATTGTAAGCGAGCGCATAGGCGACTTGCGCCAGCCACTGCGTCGAGATCCAGGGCTGGCCCTGCATCGTGAAAGAATAGAGATCGGTACGCGGCACCGCGTGATGATCGAGCATCCATTGCCCGAGCGTGATCTGCCAATAGGTGTCGGGATCGTTGAGCAGCCCGCTGCCGACGGCGAGCAGCAGGGCATAGACGCCGATGCCGACCCAGAGCGGCAACAGGCCGTCCAGCTTGCGGACTTCGGTGGCGTGAGCGAGCGACATCGTCATGGACAGACCGTGGCAGAACGGCATCAGCAGCCGCGAATGCGCCGATGGGACCACAAAGCGGCATAATTTGAGGTAAATCGCTGCCGGAACCCGGCCAGCCAGCCCCGAGAAAGACTCAATTCGCGCCTCAAACGAGAAGAATTGAGCGGGATGGTTTAGGCCATCTGAAAGACCGGCCCTTTACTGCCGCCGGATGCCACTTTCGAGACCATTGATGATCCGTATTTCGACCATTCTGGCGTCGGCTGTCGCCCTTGCCGCCCTCCCCCAATTCGCCCATGCGCAGCAGCGCGCCGATTATCAGGCCATGGCGGCCTCGCATGCCCAGGCCAATGGCGTGCCGGAAGCGCTGGTGCATCGCGTCATCATGCGCGAGAGCAAGTATAATCCCGGCCTGATCGGCCGCGGCGCCACCATCGGCCTCATGCAGATCAAGCTCGCGACCGCCCGCGGCGTCGGCTACACCGGCACGGCGGAAGGCCTGCGCGACCCCAACACCAATCTCACTTACGGCGTCAAATATCTGGCGGGCGCCTATCGCGCCGCCCATGGCGACCACAACCGCGCGGTGTCCTATTATGCCGGCGGCTACTACTACGCGGCCAAGCGCCAGCGCCGCGAAGTCTCCGCGCCGCCACATCAGCCGATCTTCGCCAAGGATGCCGAGCGCCTGAAGCAGCAGGAAGCCGCGCAGACCCAGCAGGCCAGTGTCGAGACACCCAAGCCCTAAGCCTTGGAAAAAATGCCACTGTGACCATTCGGTGAAGGCGCGTTGACACGCAGCACCGGAGGTTTAAATTAGAGTCGTTCCGAGGGGGGCTCCGACGAGGAGCTGAGATACCGCTAGCTTGCATGCTCGATCCCCGAGCAATGCGATACCGCGGTGACCCTTTGAACCTGATCCGGGTCATGCCGGCGAAGGGACAGGGATGAATCAGACGACGCATGCGTCGCGCGGCGATTCAGCCGTGGCGACCTCTCCTATATCCATCATTGGCGCGGGTATCGCTGGTGCGTGGCAGGCGTTGCTGCTTGCCAAGGCCGGTCACGCCGTCACGCTCTATGAGCGCGACAATGCGGAGATGCGCGACGCCACTACCCATTGGGGCGGCGGCATGCTGGCGCCCTGGTGTGAGGCGGAAGTCTCCGAGCCGGTGATCTCGCGACTCGGTCTGCGCGCACTGGAGCTGTGGCGCGCGGAACTGCCGGACACGCCGTTCAACGGCTCGCTGGTGATTGCGCACCCGCGCGACCGCGCGGACTTCGAACGCTTTGCGAAGATGACGTCGGGCTACAAACGGCTCGATGCCGCTGGTGTCGCCGAGATCGAGCCATCGCTGGAAGGCCGCTTTCGCGACGGGCTGTTCTATCCCGGCGAAGGCCATGTGGAGCCGCGGCTGGTGCTGCCCGAACTGCATCGGCGCATCACCGCGGCCGGCGGCACCATCAAATATAATTGCGAGGCGAAGGCCGAGGATCTCGACGGCCTCGTGATCGATTGCCGCGGCCTTTTTGCGCGCGAAGAGGACGCCACGTCAAAACTGCGCGGCGTGAAGGGCGAGATCATCATCATCGAGACCGATGAGGTGCAGCTGTCGCGCCCGATCCGCCTGATGCATCCGCGCTGGCCGCTCTATGTGATCCCGCGCGCGAACAACCGTTTCATGCTGGGCGCGACCTCGATCGAGAACGAAGGCAGCGGCGTCAGCGTGCGCTCGGCGCTTGAACTGCTGGGCGCCGCCTATGCGGTGCATCCGGCCTTTGCCGAAGCGCGCATTCTCGAATTCGGCTCGGGCTTGCGCCCGGCTTTCCCCGACAATCTGCCGCGCATTGCGATCGAGAAGAATACCATCGCGGTGAACGGCCTCTATCGCCACGGCTTCCTGCTGGCGCCTGCGCTGGCGGAGCTGACGCTGAATTATGTGCAGCGTGGCGCGATCGACAATGAGGTGATGCAATGCAAGTGACCGTCAATGGCGAAGCCCGCGAGGTTCAGTCGTCGCATGTGAGCGCGCTGCTGAGCGAGCTGGATTACGCCGGCACGCATTGCGCGATTGCGATCAATTACGACGTTGTGCCGCGCAGCCTGTGGGCAGAAACGGCACTAAAGGCGGGCGACGAGATCGAGATCATCACGCCGCGGCAGGGAGGGTGAGGATGCGTATGCCACACACTCCACTGTCATCGCCCGGCTTGACCGGGCGATCCAGTACACTCCGTCGTCACGGCTTGAGCACTGCTGTCGGTGTGTACTGGATCCCCGCTTTCGCGGGGATGACAATTGAGATTGGAGACGCAGTATGAGCACCTCCACCGTGACCTTCTACGGCAAGACCTTCGCCTCCCGCCTCCTGATCGGCACCGCGCTCTATCCTTCGCCTGCCATCATGCAGGACTCCATCCGCGCGTCCGGTGCCGGCATCGTCACCGTGTCCGTCCGTCGCGAGAGCGCCGGCGGCAAGACCGGCGATGCGTTCTGGTCGTTGATCCGCGAACTCGATGTCGCCGTGCTGCCCAACACCGCCGGCTGCCGCAGCGTGCGCGAGGCCGTCACCACCGCAAAGCTGGCGCGCGAATTGTTCGACACGCCCTGGATCAAGCTGGAAGTGATCGCCGACAACGACACGCTGCAGCCCGATGTGATCGGCCTCGTCGAAGCCGCGAATATCCTGGTGAAGGACGGGTTCGAGGTGTTCCCCTATTGCACCGAGGATCTCGGCGTCGCCATGCGCCTTGTCGATGCCGGCTGCAAGGTGGTGATGCCCTGGGCCGCTCCGATCGGTTCGGCGCGCGGCATCATCAATCGCGATGCGCTGAAACTGCTGCGCGACCGCCTTCCGGATATCACGCTCGTCGTCGATGCCGGCATCGGCGCACCATCGCATGCGGCCGAGGCACTGGAGCTCGGCTATGACGCCGTGCTGCTCAACACCGCGGTGGCCAAGGCCGCCGATCCCGTCGCCATGGCCAAGGCCTTCCGTCTCGCCGTCGAGGCCGGCCGCACCGGCTATGAGGCCGGGCTGATGGGCGAACGTGATTTCGCATCTCCTTCCACTCCAGTCATCGGGACACCGTTCTGGCATGCCGTATCCTGACCGTTTCTATCCCGTCGTCGACACCGTGGAATGGGTGAGGCGCCTCACCGCCCTCGGTGTCGGCACCGTGCAATTGCGCGCCAAGGAGCTCGACGATGCGTCGGCGATGATCCTGTTTCGCGCCGCGCTCGACGTCACCAAGGGCACCAGCACGAAATTGGTGGTCAACGACTACTGGCGCGTCGCCATCGAGCTCAAGGCGCAGCATCTGCATCTCGGCCAGGAAGACCTTGCCGAGGCCGATGTCGCCGCGATCAAGAAAGCCGGCATCACGCTCGGCCTTTCGACGCATGACGAGGAGGAACTGGAAACCGCGCTGCGCGCAGAGCCTGACTATGTCGCGCTCGGGCCGATCTTCTTCACCACGCTGAAATCCATGCGCTTCGCGCCGCAGGGCATTCCGAAGATCGCCACCTGGAAGAAGCGCGTCGGCAAGCTTCCGCTGGTCGCCATCGGCGGCATCAAATTCGAACACGCCGCGGAGATCTTTGCCGCGGGTGCCGACTCCATCGCTGTGGTCAGCGATGTCACCCAGAATTCCGATCCGGATGCCCGCGTGCGGCAATGGCTCGGCGCCTGACTATCCGTCTCTCACTGTCATTGCGAGCGCAGCGAAGCAATCCAGAAGCCAAGTGAAGAAAGTCTGGATTGCTTCGTCGCTTCGCTCCTCGCAATGACGACCCAAGAACTTACGAGCCTAATCGCCAAACCAGGAGGATCGTCCCATGAACATCCGCTCCAATCCCGACACCACCCTGCCCGCTGTCACCACCGGCGCACTGCCGTCGTCGCGAAAGTTCTACGCGATACCGGATAGCGCACCGGACCTGCGCGTGCCTTTGCGCGAGATCATTTTGTCCGAAGGCGCCGGCGAGCCAAACTTGCCGGTCTACGACACGTCGGGCCCTTACACCGATCCGAACGTGCTGATCGACGTCAACAACGGCCTGTCGCGCGCCCGCATCGAGTGGGTGAAAGAACGCGGCGGTGTCGAGGAATATGAAGGCCGCGACATCAAGCCGGAAGACAACGGCAATGTCGGCGCCAAGCATGCCGCCGCCGCTTTCAAGGCGCATCACAAGCCGCTGCGCGGTGTCGGTGATCACATGATCACCCAGCTTGAATTCGCCCGCGCCGGGATCATCACCAAGGAGATGATCTACGTCGCCGAGCGTGAAAATCTCGGCCGCAAGCAGCAGCTCGAGCGCGCCGAAGCCGCGCGTGCCGATGGCGAGAGCTTCGGCGCCGAAGTGCCGCTGTTCATCACGCCGGAATTCGTGCGCAGCGAGATCGCGCGCGGCCGCGCGATCATCCCCTGCAACATCAACCACGCCGAACTCGAGCCGATGATCATCGGCCGCAACTTCCTCACCAAGATCAATGCCAATATCGGCAACTCCGCCGTGACGTCGTCGGTGGAGGAAGAAGTCGACAAGATGGTGTGGGCGATCCGCTGGGGCGCCGACACCGTGATGGACCTCTCCACCGGCCGCAACATCCACACCACCCGCGAATGGATCATGCGCAATGCGCCGATCCCGATCGGCACCGTGCCGATCTACCAGGCGCTGGAAAAGTGCGATGGCGACCCGGTCAAGCTGACCTGGGAGCTGTACAAGGACACGCTGATAGAGCAGTGCGAACAGGGCGTGGACTATTTCACCATCCATGCCGGCGTGCGGCTGCAATATATCCACCTCACCGCCAACCGCGTCACCGGCATCGTGTCGCGCGGCGGCTCGATCATGGCCAAGTGGTGCCTGGCGCATCACCAGGAGAGCTTCCTCTACACCCACTTCGACGAGATCTGCGACATCATGCGCAAGTATGACGTCTCGTTCTCGCTGGGCGACGGCCTGCGGCCGGGCTCCATTGCCGACGCCAATGACCGTGCGCAATTCGCCGAACTGGAGACGCTGGGCGAACTCACGCAGATCGCCTGGAAGAAGGGCTGTCAGGTCATGATCGAAGGCCCCGGCCATGTGCCGCTGCACAAGATCAAGATCAACATGGACAAGCAGCTCAAGGAATGCGGCGAAGCCCCGTTCTATACGCTCGGGCCACTGACCACCGACATCGCGCCGGGCTACGATCACATCACTTCGGGCATCGGTGCGGCCATGATCGGCTGGTTCGGCTGCTCCATGCTCTGCTATGTCACGCCGAAGGAGCATCTCGGCCTGCCCAATCGCGACGACGTCAAGGTCGGCGTGATCACCTACAAGATCTCGGCGCATGCGTCGGATCTCGCCAAGGGTCATCCCGCAGCCCAGCTGCGCGACGACGCGCTCTCCCGCGCCCGCTTCGATTTCCGCTGGCAGGATCAGTTCAATCTCGGCCTCGATCCGGAAACGGCCGTCGCCTATCACGACGAGACGCTGCCCAAGGAAGCCCACAAGGTCGCGCATTTCTGCTCGATGTGCGGACCGAAGTTCTGCTCGATGAAGATCACGCAGGACGTGCGCGACTACGCAGCGACGCTCGGCGACAACGAGAAGGCCGCGCTGTCTCTTGGCGGCAAAGCGAGCATGGGCATGTCGATGAGTGGCGTGATCGAGGACGGCATGGCCAGCATGAGCCAGAAGTTCAAGGACATGGGCGAACAGGTCTATGTGCAGGCGCAGGCGGTGAAGGACAGCAACAAGGCGCTGTAAGCATTCTAAGCTGATGATTGCGAAGGGCGGGTCGCGCAAGCAACCCGCCCTTTTGCTTTGGTCGAACGTCACAGGCGCATCACACGTGAACCCATAAGGTGGATCACGCAACTAATGGAGCGAAGACGGCATAGCGCCATGCGCGGTCCTCTCTGGCTGTGCTCGCGCGCCTCCCCTATCGTTGCCGCCGTACCAAAGCATAGCTCGGCGCTGGAGACCTGATCGATGATTTCTTTTCGCGCATTCGTTGTTGCTGCCGGTGCAGCGCTCGCACTGACCTCGGCGAACACCACGCCCGCCACGGCACAATCCTCCACGGCGACCGAAAAGCTCAATGCCTATGTCGGCTGCATCAACCGGCTGTCGTCACGCGCCTATGACTCGCAGGCGCGCTATTTCAGCTGGGCGCCGAAATCCGGGCCGACCGGCAAGGAGCGCATCATCTATGGGCTCTATACGATCTACGACACTGACGACTGCAAGAAGAGCGTCGAAAGCGCCAATGCGCTGGAGCCGCGCGATGCGACGCTGGAAGAAGCCGCCTCCGCCTATGTCAGCGCCGTGACGACGCTGGGCCCGCTGCTGAAGGACGCGGACGATTACTACACGCAGGAGAACTACAAGGACGACAAGATGGCCAAGGGCCGTGCCCTGCATCCAAAACTCGTCGCTGCCTGGGATGCGTTCTCCGCCGCCGACAAGTCGCTCCGCGCCGGCGTCGATGCCATCAATGACAAGCGCAAGCTGGAAGCGCTCAAGGAAATCGAGGCCAAGGAAGGCAAGAAGACGCGCTATTATGTCGAAGTGATCATGATCGACGCCAAGCGCGTGCTGCGCCTGCAGGACACCGGCAAGCCGGATATCGATGCGATCACCAAGGCGGTGGCCGATCTCGAGACCAGCGTGAAGGGTTTCGAGGAAACGAACGCGGCCGATGGCGGCAAGGTGTCGTCCTTTTTCACCAGCAATGCGAAATCGGTGCTGGTGACATCGAAGCAGCTGATGCGCCGCATTCGCGACAAGGTGCCCTATTCGCAGGGCGAGAAGATGATGATGCAGCCCGGCAGCGGCTGGATGGTCGAAGGCTCACCGGCGCGTCTGCTGCGCGACTACAACCAGCTGGTGGAGTCCTATAACAGCATCGCCAAGTTCGGGCGGTAGCTCACGACGGTCCCGTTAACCTTTCGTTAACCAAACGCGCCCACCCTGTCGGCACGGCTGGGGGGCTGTTTGTCTCGATGTATCGCCTTGCGCTCGCAAGACGTGCGTTGATCGGGAGGATGCCGATGTCCCAAAGCTTCACCAGCGACGATTATTCCGCGCGTGAATTTTCCGACGGTTCAGACGACACCTGCGATGGCGGCTTCGATGCCGACGCGATGGTGCCGGCCTCCGAGCCGAGCGAAGTCGTGCCGATGCTGGTCGGCGCCACCGTCGAGGAAGTCGAACGCGAATTGATGCTGCAGACCCTGGCGCGCTGCGACGGCAACCGCACGCATGCGGCGCGCGTGCTCGGCGTCTCCGTCCGCACCATGCGCAACAAGATCAAGCAATATTCGGCGGATGGCATCGAGGTGCCGGCGAGCAGCTAGTGCTCCGGCAAGCGCCCACGTACGATGCAGCCGCGCATCAGCCAGTACCAGCCACAGCCCGCGCAAGCGCCGCAGATGGCAAGCAACGCCGCGTTGGAAATGCTGTAGGCGCCGCTCCACCAGAACATGCCGAGCGCCCAGAAGACGCCGAACAATAGTGATGCGAGTTTCAACCGCGTGGACGGCAGCATGGCCTGTCTCCCTGTGAGCCGCCCCTTTGACGCAGGCAGAACGATTTGGGTTCGCATGACAGCGGCGATGCGTTTCTCGACAACCCGGCAGGCTCTGCTATCCTCCGGCCATGAATTCCAAGGTCCGCATCGAGATCGACGCCGAAACGGCGGAACAACTGAACGCGCAGGCTGAGGCGCGCGGCATCAGCGTCTCCGATCTGGTCGCCGAACTGGTGGGCGGCGACATGCTGCTGGCGCCCGATCTGGACGCCATGCGCGCGGCCGGCGAGGGCGCGTGGTCCAAGGAAGCCCTCGCGGAAGATGCCCGCATCATCGCCGAGGTTGAGCGAACGCGCGAAGCGGTGCCTTGGGAAGACGTCAAAACCTGGATGGAAAGCTGGGGCACGGCGAAGGAGTTGCCGCCTCCAAAGCCGCGCAAAGTCTAGACGATGACGATCCGTCTTTCGCGTGCTGCTCTGGCAGATCTCGAAAGATTGCAGTCGTTTCTTGCCGATCGAAATGCGAACGCCGCGCAGCGAGCGATCTTTGAGATTATCCGCGGCATCGATTCACTGACCTCATTTCCAGGACGTGGCACGCCAGCGGGACATGCCGGCTTGCGTGATCTTTGGGTACCGTTCGGGCGATCAGCCTATTTGATCCGCTTCAGCCATAATGCGGTCACCGGCGAGACGACCATTGCTCGCATCTGGCATGCCCGCGAAGCGCGACCATAGATGGCGATCCCGACGTCCCGCAGAATTGCTGCCGTCATCCTTCCCCTGTTAAAAGCGCCACAATTGGAATCACGAACGGAGTACAGAGCGTGACGAAAGAGACGATCAGCCGGGCCGGACAGCGCGGACCACGCGGTGAGCCGGGTGCACCGGGCCCGCAGGGTCATCCCGGCCGTCCCGGCCCCGAAGGCGCACAGGGCAAGCCCGGCATCGTCGGCAAGCCCGGTGCCCCCGGCAAAGCCGGCGCGAAAGGCGCGCGCGGCGATCAGGGGCCTGTCGGCAAGGCCGGTCCGCAGGGGCCGCAAGGCAAGGTCGGCGCTCAGGGGCCACGCGGTGAGCAGGGCCTGCAGGGTAAACCGGGCATCGATGGCAAACCCGGCCTTCAGGGCGAGCAAGGCCCGCGCGGCGAACAGGGTCCGCCCGGCGCGCTGCCGAGCTTCGAGCAGATCGTGCCGTGGCTGCACATGATCTTCGATGCATGGGAAGACCACCGCAAGACGCGCGAGCGCGAGGAAGCCGAACGCGAGGCCGCCTTGCTGCGCGAGCAGCAGGAGATGGCCGAGCGTGTCGCTGCGATGATCGAGGTTGAGACGGCTGCGGGCGAGCCGACCGAAAACGAAGAGCACGACGGCAAGAAAAAGAAGAAGCGGAAGAAGAAGGACGACTGAGGTCCTTCGCATCGACGTCAATCACGACGACTGTCATCGCCCGCCCTGGCGCGCAATTGCGCGCTTGGAGCGGGCGATCCAGTAAACAAAAAAGCCGCAGTCTATCACCATGACCGGTGTCTACTGGGTCACCCGGTCAAGCCGGGTGACGACAAATGAGGCGGCAGATATGTCGCTTCACATCGTCCGCTGCGGCGCCGTCTGCAGCAGTTCCTGCAGTTCCTTCTTGTAGAACTTCGCCGAGCCCGTGGTCAGATGCCCGCGCGTCTCGGCGCTCGCCGGGATCAGCAGCAGTTTTGCCTGCTTGATCCGCTTCATCGCGGTGTCCATGAGCCCGGTCTCCGGCGGATTGCGCTCGTCATCTGCGGCGTTGATCGCCAGCACCGACGCTGCGATCCTTTCCAGTGCGGCAGACGCATTGTAATCACGCGATGACTCCCACTGATAGATGAAGTCATTGGCATCCGCGACGAACGGCGCCTTCAGGCGATCATCCACATTCTTGTCGGCAGCTGCCGCAGTCGGCGCCAGTGACTGATAGGCCAGCGTGCCGCCCGCCGTGGCGATGCCGAACATCACCGAGGCATATTTCATCATGCCCGGCTGCGACGTGTAATTGCCGCCTTTGTAGTCGGGATCGGCGCGCACGGTTTCCACCATCATGCGCCGCATCATCCAGTTGCGCGCGCTCATCTCGGTCGGCTGCGCCGCCATCGGCACCAGCGCATCCATCGTATCCGGATATTTGCTGCCCCAGATCCAGGCATGCATGCCGCCCATGGAATTGCCGATCACCAGCCGCAGGTGCTTGATGCCGAGCCCTTCGGTGATCAAGCGATGCTGCGCGTCCACCATGTCGTCGTAATTGTATCTCGGAAATGCGGTGCGCATGCCGTCGGACGGTTTTGACGATTGGCCGTGGCCAATGCCGTCGGGAATGATGATGTAATATTTGCTCGCATCGAGCGGCTGGCCGGCGCCGAACAATTCGCCCGCGAAAGCCGGCGTCAGCATGCTCTGCGCCGAGCCTGCGGTGCCGTGCAGCACCAGCACCGGCTGCCCGCCCGGCGCGCCCACCGTGGTGTAATGCAGCTTCAGTTCCGGCATCACATGGCCGGTGTGGAATTTGAAATCCTTGGCGATCCAGTCGGCTTGTTTCGGCGCGGGATAATCGGCGGCGTGCGCTGCAACCGACCACAGCAAAGCGATGACAACGGCAATGATGGCGCGCGCGTGATGCGGCATGTGGATCCTCCCGGACGACGGCCTCGATCGGACCGCTTGCGCGAATGCTAGCATGGCGCGGGCGTAAGCCAAGATGCGGAGCACGCGCCCGACCGTCTTGCGGTGCAGCGATCTCCGGTGGATGGCCTATCATTTGAGCAGGCGCTGTCGCCCTAGCTCGGGCTTAATCATCATCACAATCCGAGTCGCCGGGACTGTTCGCGGCATAGCCGCTCCGGCTCAACCGATGTGAGGTTCGCATGCGGTCTGGAATGCGGTTTGCTCTTTTCGCGATGGCCATGTCTCTTGCTCCGACCGCGCATGCGGTGGATCGCGGTCAGTTCGGCGATGTCCCGGACCATATCCGCAACTGGTTCAAGAGCGTCGTCAGCCCCACGGGCGTACCGTGTTGCGATATGTCCGATGGGCATCGCACCGAATATGACGTGCGCCACGGCGCCTACTGGGTTCCCATTGAAGGCGTCTGGATGGAAGTACCGGGACATGCGGTGATCCGCGATCGCGGCAATCCCGTCGGCGAGGCGGTGGTGTGGTATGTTCGCCGTGGCGACGGCATCGTCATCAGCTGTTTCGTCCCGGCAGATGCGGTATGATCGCAGCGTGCGAGTCCGCATGAGAGAAAGCACCATGGCAGAAGTCACCTACAAGATCGTCGAGCATGATGGCGGCTGGGCCTACAAGGTCGGCGCCGTGTTCTCCGAGCCCTATCCGACGCGCGAGCGCGCCCTCGCCGCTGCGCGCCGCGCTGCTGCCGAACAGCGCACGCCCGGCCGCACCGAAGTGATTTCCTACGAAGACGAGAACGGCCAATGGCACGAAGAAACGGCGCCCGGCTCTGACCGCCCGAATACGGTGATCGTCGATAAATCGTGACAGGCGAGACGACGTCCCACGCGACGCCACAACAAACGACGCGCGTAGTCATGCGATGGGTGCTTGCGGCCTTCTACTCTGCCGCAGGCATCGCGCATCTGTGGGTGCCGGAGACATTGCTGCTGATCACCCCGGCCTGGGTGCCGTTTCCACGCGAGGTGATCCTCGCCACCGGCGTCTTTGAGATCGCGGCCTCGGTCGCGCTGGTGTCGCGCTCGGGGCTGCGCTGGTGGGCTGGCCTTGCCATGGCGCTGTATGCCCTCTGCGTGTGGCCGGCCAATATCAAACATGCCCTCGACGGCATCGAGATGCCCGTGATCGGCAATAGCTGGTGGTATCACGGACCACGACTGGCGTTTCAGCCGGTGATCATCTGGTGGGCACTGTTTTGCGCCGGGGTGATCGATTGGCCATGGCGGATAGCCAAACGAGCGTCGCGCTAGCTTTGCGGCGCCGGTCCCGCGTGTTATTTTGCGCTGCAAATTCGCTGGAGAATGACCGTGACCGATGTGACCGCCGAAAAGCTGCGCGACATCTATCCCACCCCGCATCCGCGCGTGATCGCGAAGGCGCGGCCGACGCTGGATGTGCATTCGAGCAAGTTCATTTCGCTGTCGCCCTTCTGCGTGCTCGCCTCGTCCGGGCCCGATGGCACCGTCGATGCCTCGCCGCGCGGTGGCGGCGTCGGCTTCGTGCAGATCGCATCGGACACCGAATTGCGCCTGCCCGACCGCCCCGGCAATAACCGCATCGACACGTTCCAGAACGTGCTCAACGGCAGCGGGCACGTGCAGCTGATCTTCTTCGTGCCGGGTATCGACGATACGCTGCGTGTCAGCGGCGTCGCGACGCTGTCGAAAGATCCGGAGCTGATGGCCACGATGGAGGAATTCGGCAAGCCACCACGCGCCGTGCTCTGCATCAAGGTGACGGAGGCTTACTTCCATTGCGGCAAGGCGCTGATGCGCTCGAAACTGTGGTCACCCGAGGTACAGGTGAAGCGCGACGTGATGCCGTCGATTTCGGAGATCGTGTTCGACCAGACCAAGGCTGTGACCCAGCCCGAGGGCGCACCGATGACCCAGGGCGAAATCGAAGTGGCCTATCGCAAGAATTTGTAAACGACAGCTGCCGCAGGCGACGCCACAACCAACCTTGCTAAAAGCACCCTAAGGTTGCATATTTGATGCTCTTGGGGGAGAGCGTTGTGCGTGGCGTCGCGTCGATTTGCATGGTCGTGGCTGCGGGATTCACGCTTTGCGGCTGTTTGCGCGATCCCTTTGTGACCGAGCTGGGCGAGACGCGGGTCCACGACTGGTGGATCACTCATCAGCCTGACCGCGTCTCCGGCGCCGAGCTGCCAAGCGCCTTCGTCTATGCCGAGGCCTCGAACAGCAACCTCGAATATCCCAGGGTCTCGTCGCTGCTGCTCACATGCATGGAGCGCAAGGAGCCGCTGATCCGCTTCGCGTTCGATTTCAAGATCGGCACCGGCCGCAACACGGTGCTGGGCTATCGATTCGACGACTTGCCCGGACATCAGGACGTCGCCGTTCGCGTCCTGCGCAACAACAGGATCATCGTTATCGAGGATCGCGAGACGATCGCCCGTTTCGTGGCGGAGCTGGAAAAATCAGCGGTGCTGTATGTGAGGATCAGATCGATCGACGGCGGGCGCACCGCGGTCGAATATCCCGTTGCCGGCGCATGGACGGCGATCCGGGCGGCATTCGCGAATTGCGACATGCCGGCACCGCCCCAGCTTGATCCGGGGCGGGCCAGGTTGCCCGGCATCTATTGAGACGCCGGGCAGCGTGAGTTTTAGTGTTCGCCCTCGAGGCCACCCATGTGCTTCTGGGTGTAGAGCTCGATGCCGATGCGCTCGATGAGGTCGAGCTGGGTTTCGAGGAAATCGATGTGACCTTCCTCGTCCTTCATCAGGGCTTCGAACAGATCCTTCGAGACGTAATCACCGACGCTGCGGCAGTAGGTGGCCGCTTCCTGGTACAGCGTGCGGGCGCCGATTTCGGCGGCCAGATCGCATTCGATGATTTCCTTAACGTTCTGGCCGATCTTCAACGGATCGAGCACCTGCATGTTCGGGAACCCATCCAGGAACAGGATGCGGTCGGTGAAGCGGTCGGCATGGACCATCTCTTCGATGGACTCCTTGCGCCACATCTTGGCCATGTCGAGCAGGCCCCAGTGGTTCAGCAGGCGGAAATGCAGCCAATACTGGCTGATCGCGGTCAGCTCACTGCGCAGACCCTTGTTGAGAAATTCGATGACCTTCGGGTCGCCCTTCATGATGCTCTCCTATTGCCGGGCCCAACCAAAACGGCCCGAAATCCAATTTAGAACTCTTCTAAATCAGATTGAGACGGAGAACAACCCTTCTCTCACCGGCTCGAACAGAAACGGTGGAGATTTCAAATTTCAGATAAAACAGAAAGACTTAGGCAGCAACCCCAACGGCGGCCGAAGCGTGCATCTCCACCGGAGCCGGCACATCGAGATCGGCAACAGCTGCATGAGCGGCTGTGTGCGGGCATCCGGAGCAGCAGGATTTGGCGCAGGCGCCGAGCGCTTCGTCCATGATCTTCTTGATGGTGCGCACGCAGCGTCCGCATTGGGCGCTGCAGCCCAGGCAACCATAGACCTGCCCCGGCGTCCGTGGCGGCTGGGCCCCGGAGACAGCCTTGCGGATGTCATGGTCGGTGAAGACGTTGCAGGAACAGACGATCATCAGGTGAAAGCACGCTCGCAGGTCGGTACCCCTGTTGGATAGGGAAGCGGCCTGCCGGATGCAAAGCTAAAACGCGCAACTTCAAACTATTCCAAACTACTGATCTGGCTGCATTATTCTGGAATGAATCTAAACGACGCAGAACCCCGCCCCATTTGCCCTGCACGGGTAAAATGCGACCGGTCCGGACAAGATCGCATTGAACCGGCTTGCCTGACAGCGCGTCCAATTGTTGCCGGCAACGAATTTGCGACCAAATCAGCGCGGTTCCGTTCATTGATCATTCAAGTCGGATGTGAAACTTTTGGTCGCCTGCCCCGCTATTTGATGCGGACATAACGTGATGAGGTGATGCCATGAAGAAGACCCTGATGGCCCTTGCCGCCGTAGCCACCCTGGCCGTGACAGCCGCGCCGACGACTGCGAGCGCGCAGCACTGGCGCCATGGCGGTGGCGGAGCGGGCGTTGCCGCCGGCCTGATCGGCGGTGCCCTGCTCGGCGGCGCGATCGCCGCGGGCTCGGGTTACTATGGCCCCGGTTACGGCTATTATGGCGGCCCGGCCTATGTCGCCGGCCCCGGTTATTATGGCGATTGCTACTGGCAGCGTCAGCGCTTCTGGGATGGCTATGGCTGGCGCTTCCGCCGCGTTCGTGTTTGCGGCTAAGTCTGAGAGATTCGACTGCACACCGGACCAGATTGATTCCGATGTGCATGACTTGAAGTGGCGCGAAAAAACCGCTTTTTCGCGTCACTGCTTGGCGAGTGTTTACGCCGGGTTGACGGTTGGGCGCTTGAAGTAGCCGTCAGTTCGAATCCGCGTGAGAACCTTTAAACGCGTCGCTTGCGGCGCCCTTGTGGGAGAGACTTGATATGAAGAAGACAGTTTCCGCTCTGGTTGCCGCCGCGACGGTTGCGGCTTCGCTGATCGCCGTGGCACCCGCTGCCAAGGCTGACGGCGGCCGTATCGCTGCTGGCGTTGCCGGTGGCCTGATCGGCGGCGCGCTGCTCGGCGGCGCCATCGCTGCCAGCCGTCCGGCTCCGGTTTACGGTGGCTACGGCTATGCCCCGGCCCCGGTTTATGTCGAGCCGGCCTGCCGCGTCGTCCGCCAGCGCGTCTGGGACGACTATCGTGGCGTCTGGCGCTACCGCCCGGTCGAGGTTTGCGATTAATCGCAGGCGACCTCACGGTCCGATATCAAAAGCCCGGCCTTCGCGGCCGGGCTTTTCTTTTGGGAGATAGCTTTATCGTGCGTTCATCGCGCGCAAGACCTCGTCGCTCGGCCAGCAGTCGAGCTTGAGCCTTGCAGACTTCTGAAACGCGCCAACCGCCGCACGCGTTTTCATGCCGGCTTTGCCGTCCACCTTGTCGCTGTAAAGTCCGAGCGAAGTCAGATGGCGCTGCATCGCTTCCACATCGGTACTGCGGAGTTGTCTGGTCGCGGCCCAAGGCGTTGCGAATGGCTGACCATTGGCAATGCGATCTGCGACGTGACCGACGAACAGCACATAGAGATCGGAGAAATTGTATTCCTTGATCACGAAGTAGTTCTTCGTGGTGAGGAAGGCCGGACCATAGGTGCCCTCGGGCTGCAGCAACGAGGCCGGTTGCGCCTGTTCGGCGGCGCTCACGCGCTCGCCGCGCACTGGCGCAAAGCCCGCGCGCATCCACTCGCCGATCGGCCGCGTCACTTCGGGCACGCCCATGGTGCAATCGGCATTCGCCGGCGCGCGCACCTCATAGGCCCAGCGCAATCCGCGCTGCCACCCCTTGTTCACCAGTTGCCGTGCCGCCGAGGCCAACGCATCCGGCACCGATTTCCAGATGTCGACCTTGCCGTCGCCGTCGAAATCGACGCCGTGCTTTTCGAGTTCGGCCGGCAGGAACTGCGTGAGGCCGGTGGCACCACCCCATGACACGCGTAGATCCTGGCGGGAGACAACGCCACTCTGGATCAGTTTGAGCGCAGCAATGAACTCGCCGCGATACTGCTCCTTGCGGCGCCCGACATAGGCCTGCGTCGCGAGTGTGCGGATGCCGTCATAGGGCAGCCGATGGCGGCCATAGTCGGTCTCGCGGCCCCAGATCGCCAGGATGATGGTGCCGGGCACCCCGGTCTGCTGCTCGATCGCCTGCAGCGTCTTGCGATGCTGATCATAGAGACGCCGCCCCTCGGCCGCGAGCCGAGCGATGCTGGCTTCCTTCAGATAGTCCGCCGGCACCTGCACGAACTCCGCCTGTGACGGCGCGCCTGTGGCGGGACGGCCGGGCAGAAGCAGATCGGGGAGTTTGTAGTCGGGCTCGAGGCCGCGTGTCGCGTCGTCAAAAGTCTTGCGCGACACCCCTGCCTTTTGAGCTTCGGGCCAGAGCGACGAGACAAAGCTGGTAAAGGCCGGGTCGGCTGCAGAGGCGGCCTCCGAGATGGGCAGAACGAACGCAATCAATACGCTGCAAAGCAGCGATCGCCATGCCGTTCGCCTGCCCCGCCCCGTCAATGCGCGCTCGTTCCGTGATCGGCCTTGTGTCCATGCCGGCCGTGGCCATTGGCGTGCGCTTCAGCGCTGTTCGACAATTTGTCGACATAGGCGATGCCCACGGCAGAGAGGATGAACACGATATGGATGATCGTCTGCCACATCACGCCCGCCTCGGTGTAGTTCGTCGTCCGGGCCGTGGTCGAGCCGAGATTGCCGGCCTCGATGAAGGTGCGCAGCAGATGAATCGAGGAGATGCCGATGATGGCCATCGCCAGCTTGATCTTCAGCACGCTGGCATTGACGTGGCTGAGCCATTCCGGCTCGTCCGGATGGCCGTTCAGATTGAGCCGCGACACGAAGGTCTCGTAGCCACCGACGATCACCATCACCAGCAGGTTGGAGATCATCACCACGTCGATCAGACCCAGCACCACGAGCATGATCTGCTGTTCGCTGAAGTCGAAGGAATGCGTAATGAGGTGCCAGAGCTCCTTCAGGAACAGCACGACATAGACGCATTGCGCGACGATCAGTCCGATATAGAGCGGCAATTGCAACCAGCGTGATCCGAAGATCAGCGCCGGAACTGGTCGCATCCCTCTCCGCAATCCCTTGGGTGGCAACGGCGTTTCAGGCGTCATGGACATGCGGGAGGTCTCGTTATGAGAGAATCTTGAGGGCGGTTTGCAATGCGGGCTTATATCGGGTGGTTCCGGACGTGATGATGTCCAGCCGCGCGGCAACTGGCCGCATCGACACTACTTCACGGCGACGATGAAGATTCGCGGAAAGCGCAGCAACACCTTCCCATCAGCGTGAGGCAGGTAGGTGGCCGCAATACGCGCCGTGTATTCGGCGAGATAGGCCTTGCGTTCGGGGCCGTCGAGCGGATCAAGGAAGGGGCGCAGGCCCGTGCCCTTCACCCATTCCACGATCGCAGCGGCGTCGGCCAGCGCGTGGTTATAGATCGTGTGCCAGATCTCGACCCGCGAACAGATCGGCTGCAGCGCATCGTAATAGGCGCCCGGCTTTGGCAGCGTGTCGCGAAGCTCGACGGCCTTCGAGAGCTGCTTGCGCCACGGCTCCATGTAAGCGACGTCGCGCATCAGCACATGGGTCGGCTCATCGAGATTGTCGGGCATCTGCACGGCAAGCACGCCACCTGCGGGCAGACCGGTGGCAAGGCGCTTGAGCTGCTTGATGTGATCCGGCACCCACTGGAAAATCGCATTGGCGAACAGCACCTCGCTGCCGGCCGGCGGCACCCAATGGGCCACATTGGCTTCGATGAAAGTCTGCGCCGGCAGCCGCTCGCGCGCCTGGCGGAGCATATCGGCCGACGTATCCACGCCAACCACCGCAGCTTCCGGCCAGCGATTGACCAAAAGCTCGGTGGAATTGCCGGGGCCGCAGCCGATATCGACGACCTTTCGCGCATCGGCCAGCGGCACCTGCGCGAGCAGATCCCGCGCCGGGCGGGTCCGCTCGTCCTCGAATTTCAGATATTGCTGCGCGCTCCAGTCGGCCATCTCGTCGTCTCCCTTTAGCGCGTCAGTTTCTTGTACTTCACGCGATGCGGGATGATGCTGTCCTGGCCGAGCCGGCGCATCTTGTCCTTCTCGTAGTCCTGGAAGTTGCCCTCGAACCATTCGACATGGCTGTCGCCTTCGAAAGCAAGGATGTGCGTGGCGATACGATCGAGGAACCAGCGATCATGGCTGATGATCACGGCGCAACCGGCGAAATCTTCCAGCGCCTCTTCGAGAGCACGCAGCGTATCGACGTCGAGATCGTTGGTCGGTTCGTCGAGCAGCAGGACATTGGCGCCGGACTTCAGCATCTTGGCGAGATGGACGCGGTTGCGTTCACCGCCTGACAACGAGCCGACCTTCTTCTGCTGGTCGCCGCCCTTGAAGTTGAAGGACGAACAGTAGCCGCGCGAATTGACTTCCTTCTTGCCGAGCAGGATCAGCTCGTTCTTGCCGGAAATCTCTTCCCAGACGGTCGCCTTGTCGTCCAGCGCATCGCGCGACTGATCGACATAGCCGAGATGCACGGTGTCACCGACGGTGATGGTGCCGCCGTCCGGCGTCTCCTGCTTGGTGATCATCTTGAACAGCGTCGACTTGCCGGCACCGTTCGGGCCGATGACGCCGACAATGCCGCCGGGCGGCAGCTTGAAGGTGAGATCGTCGATCAGCAGGCGATCGCCGAAGCCTTTGTTGAGATGCTCGAAATCGACCACGTTGTCGCCGAGGCGCTCGGCCACCGGAATGATGATCTGCGCAGCCTGCGTCTGCTTCTCGCTGGCCTGCTTGAGCAGGTCCTCGTAGCGCTGGTAGCGCGCCTTCGATTTCGCCTGACGGGCCTTGGGCGACGAGGCGATCCACTCCTGCTCGCGTTCCAGCGTCTTCTGGTGGGCCGCGTCCTCGCGGCCTTCCTGGGCCAGGCGCTTCTGCTTCTGCACCAGCCAGGACGAGTAGTTGCCTTCGTAAGGAATGCCGCGGCCACGATCGAGCTCGAGGATCCACGAGGTGACGTTGTCGAGGAAGTAGCGATCGTGGGTCACGATCAGGATGGCGCCGGGATAATTGCGCAGATGGCCTTCCAGCCACGACACGGATTCGGCGTCGAGATGGTTGGTCGGTTCGTCGAGCAGTAGCAGTTCAGGTGCGTCGAGCAGCAGCTTGCAGAGTGCCACGCGGCGGCGTTCACCGCCCGACAGCTTGGAAACGTCGGCATCGTCCGGCGGACAGCGCAGCGCGTCCATCGCCTGATCGACCTTGCTGTCGAGATCCCACAGGCCCTGGGCCTCGATCTCGTCCTGCAGCTTGGTCATCTCGTCGGCGGTCTCTTCCGAGTAATTCATCGCCAGTTCGTTGTAGCGATCGAGGATCGCCTTCTGCTTGGCGACGCCGAGCATGACGTTCTCGCGCACCGTCAGCGACGCATCGAGCTGCGGTTCCTGCTCAAGGTAACCAACGCGAGCGCCCTGGGCGACCCAGGCTTCGCCGGTGTATTCCTTGTCGAGGCCCGCCATGATCTTCAGCAAGGTCGATTTACCGGCGCCGTTGACGCCGAGCACGCCGATCTTGGCGTCCGGGTAGAACGACAAATGGACGTTATCCAGCACCTTGCGGGTCGGATAGGCCTTGGTCAGACCCTGCATGAAATAGACGAACTGGCGAGCCATCGTGATCCTTGAATCCGGAGCTTGAGCATGAAAATCGGGTTGCCACCGATGTAGCGGCCATGCCCCCAAAGGGCAACGGGGGGTCTTAAGCAATTGGTAACGCTAGCCTCTGGAGGCTGCCGGATCATGACAATTCGAACCGGTTTTTAATAACTGGCGACCACTGTGGGGACAGGGCGATTCATCACGCCCCTCGCGGCTGGAGCCGCGGGCAGACAGGCGGAGCCCGTCATGGCGACCATTGCATCAGGACCATCATCCGCTCGCGCCGACAAGTCGTCGGCGCAGCCCGGACTGCTGCGCGAGATTCGCGAGTTCTGGCAAACCTTCTTCGTCGCGGCATTTAACCCGTACCATCCGGAACAGCACTATATGCGCGGTCCCGGCCCGGCCTGCCGTGCCAAGGAAACGTCACCCACCTCACATTAAGCTGATCGCGCCGGAATTGCCGGCCACGGCGCTTGCACGCACGCGCGCGTCGCGCGATGTCTCCATCCCCTGACGGCGCTCGGCGGCCGTCCCCTGACCGGATGGACCGACCTCATGACGCAGCTGCGCTGTGCAATCCTCGACGACTATCAGAATGTCGCTCTTAAGATGGCCGACTGGTCCGCGCTCGGCGACCAGATCGACGTGACAGTGTTCGACAAGCCCTTCGCATCCGGCGATGAAGCCGCTGCCGCGCTGAAAGATTTCGAGATTGTCTGCGCCATGCGCGAACGCACGCCGTTCCCGCGAACCATGTTTGAGGCGCTGCCGAAGCTGAAACTCCTGATCACTTCGGGCATGCGCAATGCGGCGATCGATATGGTGGCCGCCAAGGAGCGCGGTGTCACCGTGTGTGGCACGGCAATGGTCGGCAATCCGACCGCAGGGCTCACAATCGGATTGATGCTGGAACTGACGCGCAAGATCGGTTTCGAACATGCGCGCATGAAGTCCGGCGAGCCGTGGCAGGTCACGCTCGGCGAGGATGTCGACGGCAAGACGCTCGGGATCGTCGGGCTCGGCAAGCTCGGCACCAAGGTTGCGAAGATTGCGCAGGCACTCGGCATGAAAGTGCTGGGCTGGAGCACCAATCTGACGCCGGAAGCCTGCGCCGAGGCTGGCGTCACCTACGCAACGAAGGAAGAGCTATTCGCGCAATCCGACGTCATCACCATTCATGTGGTGCTGAGCGATCGCTCGCGCGGGCTGGTGTCACGCGACGATCTCGGGCGGATGAAGCCGACGGCGTATCTGATCAATACCGCACGCGGACCGATCGTGGACGAAGCCGCCTTGCTTGACACGCTACAGGCGAAGAAGATCGCCGGCGCTGGCATCGATACCTATTCGCATGAGCCGCTGCCGATCGACAGCCCGTTGCGCACGCTCGACAATGTCGTGATCACGCCGCATCTCGGCTATGTCACGGCTGAGAACTACAAGCGCATTTATGCCGAGACGATCGAAGGGATTGGCGGATTTCTGAAGGGCGAGCCGCTGCGTCCATTGAATTAAACTCTGTCGCGTAGGATGGGTTGAGCGTCTTCGCGAAAACCCATCATTCCGTCGATGCGGCTGGCTCGGCCGATGGGTTATCGCTTCGGCGCTGCGCGCCTTCGCTCAACCCATCCTACGAAGCTTAAACCAAAACGGGCGCGGTGCTTTCGCACCGCGCCCGTTTTGTTTGAAGTCAGTCTGCCGAAATCAGCGCACATTCACCGGCGCTGGTAGCGGCTGGATCGTCGTCGGCTGCGAACCCGGCAGCGGCGCTGCATAGGCGGCGCTCTGGCCCGGCACCGGTGCAGCCGATGCGGTGGTCGCCGGCGGCTTGCCGGGCATCACGACGACACGGGTGCCGACCTTGGTGCGCTCGAACAGATCCGACACGTCGTCATTGAGCATGCCGATGCAGCCTGACGACACCGACTTGCCGATGGTCGACGGCTGGTTGGTGCCGTGGATGCGGTACACGGTCGAGCCGAGATACATCGCACGGGCGCCCATCGGGTTGCCCTCGCCGCCTGCCATGAAGCGCGGCAGATAAGGCTGGCGCTCGATCATTTCGGCCGGCGGATGCCAATCCGGCCACTCAGCCTTGCGGGAAATCTTCTGCACGCCGTTCCAGGTGAAGCCGTCGCGGCCCACGCGGACGCCGTAACGCACGGCGCGGTTGTTACCGAGCACGTAATACAAGTGATAGTTCGGCGTATCGACCACGATGGTGCCGGCCGGCTCCTTGGTGACGAAGCTGACTTCCTGACGGCGCAGATTCGGCGGCAGTTGCACTGGACCAGCATCGGGCTGCTCTTCCGGCGGCAGTGAGGCGACCATCACCGAGCGGCCATTGGCACCCATGTTCTGGCCACCCGGCTGCACGGAGCCGGTCACCGGGGCGCCTTGCGGCGCGCCGTAGTTCTGGCCGCCCACAGCCTCGGGCGGACGAATGCCACCATCGGGAGCGCCACGATCAGAATAGATGACCGGAGGCGGGCCTGCGGGACGGCCGTAGCGCGGATCGTCAGGCGACATCACCGGCCCTTGCGGCAAGGCGCGATCCGAATAGGCCGGCGCGTTGTTGTAGGCCGGCGTATTGGCCGGACGGCCATAGCGCGGATCGTCGGGCGACGTCACAGGAGCCTGTGGCTCCGGACGATAGGAATAGGTCTGGGTATTATTTGCCGGGCGGCCATAGCGCGGATCATCCGGCGACGTCACCGGACCCTGATTGGCATAACCCGGGCTCGACAGCCCACCCTGCGGGCGGCCGTTACGCGACTGCGCGTCATCCTCGTCCAGCGCATCGAAATCGGGCATCGCATCCATGGCGTTGCCGCGCGCATTGGCGGGATAGCCGCCGGGCTGGTAGCCGGGTTCAGCCGGGATCGAATAGCCACTATTCGATGCCGCCGGATAGCCCTGCGCGGCGGCGAGCGAAAGCCCGGCGGCGCTGCTGAGAGCTACGGTCGCGAACGTCGTCAGAAAACGCTTGATCATCATTGCCCTTGTCGAAGCTTCGAGCAGTAAGTCGGGTTGAAAGGTCAGATCGCGCAGGATCACGGCGCATTCAAGACAAATCCGGGAAAAAGCCCCGCATTTCCGTCACATTCGCACGATTGCCCGCAGGCGTGGCCAACATGCCGCAGCTGATGAGCCTTAACGCCGCAGTAAGCACGCTTCGTTTCTGCCCTGCATCTTTTAACAAACGGTTCGCAAGACGCTGCGGTATGTTCGATCAGCCCTGATTCGCATTGTCATTCGGGCTGTTTTCTCTGCGTGCTCACCGCGTTCCCCTGGTTCGAAAGCCTTCGCGCATGGCGAAGGCGGAACAGAAGTCATGCTCCCCGGCATTCGTTTCGTGTGCGCCGCTGTCGTCCTCGCGGTCTCCCTGGTCATCTTCGGTATGGGTGCCGCTGCGCTGCTGCGCAGCGCCCACGAGGAATTCGCCAGCCTGCCCAACCGACGCCCGCCGCCGGCGACGGTTTTTAGTCAACAGCCGGACACCGTGCCCTCGCTGGCGATGCTGCGGCTCGAGCCGCGTGCAACCGAGGTCACTGAGCCAGTCACCGCCCCAGCCGTTGAGACCGGCGAGCCTGCACCGCTGGTTGTACAGACCGAAGCTGAGCTACCCCAGGCGCCCACGGCGATCACCACGACAGCCGCGATGCCTGCGGCTGTGCCTGACAAGGCTGCAGTCGTCGAAACACCTCCGGTGACGCCTGGCGAGCCCGCCACGGTCATTGCATCGGCTCCTGTCGACCTGTCGGAGCCAGCGCCCGCCTTGGCAGAATCCACGTCTCCGCCCGCTGCCGAGACCACCGGCAGCATCTCGCTGCCGACCGCGACGATCATGGAGCTGCCGACGGCCACGCTCACCGAAGAGGACACCAAACTGTCGTCGAGCAAGGTGGCCGTGCTCGGTGGCCCGCCGATCGATACCGAACCGGTGCCGCTTCCGAACGCACGCCCGACGGCGGAGACGCCCAAGGCCAAGCCTGCGAAGAAGGTGGTGAAAAAGCCGGCCGCCAAACGGCGAGTGGCTGCACGCGCCGCGCCGGCAGCAGCGCCGGTCGCGCAGCAGCAACAGGATCCGTTCGGGCTGACGCAGCTGCGCTGATCGCTGAGAAAACTTACGCGGGCCCGGTCGCGACCGGCGGGCCGTTCTGCAGACCCCATTCCGACCATGAGCCATCATAGAGCCCGGAGCCGCGCACGCCGAGGCGATACAGCGCCAGCGTGAGCACCGCGGCGGACACGCCGGAGCCGCAAGTGGTCACCACGGGCCTGGCGATATCGAGCCCGGCCGCATCGAATGCTGCCCGCAGCTCATCGATCGGCTTCATGGTGCCGGTCGCAGCATCGAAGAGCAGATTGTAAGGCAGGTTGCGGCTGCCGGGGATGTGGCCGGAGCGCAAGCCGACGCGAGGCTCGGGGACGCTGCCTTCAAAGCGATTGGCGGCGCGGGCATCGATGGTCTGCTCGACGCGGCTGTCGAGATTGGCGACGAGTTGCGCCTTGCTGCGCACATAGGACGGATCGAATGTCGCGGTGAACTTGCCCGGCTGCGGCGTGACCTTGCCGTCGTCGACCAGGCGCCCCTCGGCACGCCATTTCTTCAGCCCGCCATCGAGAATGCGGACATTCAGGTGCCCGAAGGACAGGAACATCCACCACGCACGCGGGGCGGCGACCCAGCCACCGGCATCGTAAAGAACCACAGTGTCATCTGATGAAATGCCGAGCGCGCCGATATCGCGCGCGAACTGGTCTGCGCTCGGATACATATGCGGCAGGTCGATAGAGTGATCGGACACTGCATCGACATCGAAGAACACCGCACCGGGAATATGCGCGGCGAGATAATCGTCGACCGGCAGCGGCAGCACACCGGGCATCTTGAAGGATGCGTCGACGACCTTGACCTTGGGGTCACCGAGATGCGCGGCGAGCCATTCGGTGGAAACGAGCGGATCGGTGATGATTGTCATGCAATGTTCTCTCCCGTCATGGCCGGACTTGTTCAGGCCATCCACGCCTTGCCCAAGGTAAAGACGTGGATGCCCGCGACAAGCCCGGGCACGACGAATGTTCGTGATGCGACTGGTGACTACGCGCCCTTCGGCGCCTTCGGCTCGACCTTCTCCACCGCACCGCCGGCATTGCGCCAGGCGGTGAAGCCGCCGCCGAGATGCGCCACCGGCTTCAGGCCCATATCGGCCGCGGTCTTGGCCGCCAGCGCCGAACGCCAGCCCGACGCACAGTGGAAGATGAACTTCTTGTCTTCCTGGAAGATCGGCTTGCCATAGGGGCTTTCCGGATCGATCCAGAATTCGAGCATGCCGCGGGTGCAGGAGAACGAGCCCGGGATCTTGCCCTCGCGCTCGATCTCGCGGGGATCGCGGATATCGACGATGACCACATCCGGCGACTGCGCGGCCTTGATGACGTCCTCGACGCTCATGGTCTCGATCTGCGCATTGGCCTCGTCGAGCAGCGCCTTGTAGCCGCGGGTGATCGTCTGGGTCATGCCTTCCTCACCAGTTCCTTCATCGCGCCTTCGAGGCCCTCGATGGTCAGCGGATACATGCGCTCGGACAGCAGGCGACGGATGATCGTCGTCGATTCCGAATAATCCCAGTGCCGCTGCGCCACCGGGTTGAGCCACACCGTGTTCGGATAGGTCTGCGTCACGCGCTCCAGCCACACCGAACCGGATTCTTCATTCACATGCTCGACGGAGCCACCGGGCACCATGATCTCATAAGGTGACATCGAGGCGTCGCCGACGAACACGACCTTGTAGTCATGCGCATATTTATGCAGCACGTCCCAGGTCGGCGTGCGATCGGTGAAGCGGCGCTTGTTCTGCTTCCACACGCCCTCATAGAGGCAGTTGTGGAAGTAGAAATACTCCATGTGCTTGAATTCGCTCTTCGCGGCCGAGAACAATTCCTCGACCTGCTCGATATGCGAATCCATCGATCCGCCGATGTCGAAGAACACCAGCACCTTCACCGCATTGCGCCGCTCCGGCCGCATGTGGACATCAAGATAGCCGTGATTGGCGGTTTCGCGGATGGTGGTGTCGAGATCGAGTTCGTCGGCTGAGCCAGTGCGCGCAAACTTGCGGAGACGACGCAGCGCCACCTTGATGTTGCGAATGCCGAGCTCGACATTGCCGTCGAGGTCCTTGAACTCGCGCTTGTCCCAGACCTTGACGGCGCGCTGGTTGCGGCTCTTGTCCTGGCCGATGCGGATGCCTTCGGGGTTATAACCGTTGGCGCCGAAGGGCGAGGTGCCGGCGGTGCCGATCCATTTGTTGCCGCCCTGATGGCGTTCCTTCTGCTCTTCGAGGCGCTTCTTCAGCGTCTCCATGAGCTTGTCCCAGCCCATGGCCTCGATCTGCTTCTTCTCTTCGTCGGTGAGATATTTTTCGGCCAGCTTGCGCAGCCACTCCTCCGGGATCTCCGCCTTCTCCATGGCATCGAGCAGATTCTCGAGCCCCTTGAAGGTCGAGCCGAACACCCGATCGAACTTGTCGAGATTGCGCTCGTCTTTCACCAAAGCGGCGCGGGAGAGATAATAGAAATTCTCCACCGACTGATCCGCCAGATTGGCGTCGAGCGCTTCCATCAGCGTGAGATATTCACGCAGCGTGACCGGAACCTGCGCATCGCGCAGTGACGTGAAAAATTGCAGGAACATGATTGACAGATTGCCCGAGCCCCTGCGTCCGTCAAGGGCGCATGTGGTAGATAGTTGCGTGCCGCCCGCACGCCTGGCCCGCGCCAATCGCCAAATAGCCGAACAAACTCAAAGCACGGGCCGAATTCCGTCAACCGGGATAGTGAAACGGCAAACGCCGAGATTGCAGGTATTTGTTTCAACTCTTCTCGCGGTAGTAACCACATGAGAGAGTGTCACGCCGATAATGGGCGTTCTTAGCTATCGTGTAAGCTCATCGGGCCATGGTGACGGCCCGAATGGTAGTCAACGCATGGCCGCATCGACCTCATATTCTCCAAGCCGGCTCTCGGCACCTGGCGCCATTGTCACGTTGTTCGTGCTGGCGATGAGCGCCTGCGTGCTCGGCCTTGTGCTGTGGAAGACCGTCGATGCCCGGCGTAGCGCGTTGCTGCAGAGCGAGGTCGATATCCGCAATCTCGCTCACTCACTGCAGGAACATGCCACGCATACATTCCAGGCCGCAGATGTCGCCCTGAGCGGCATGGTCGATCTGCTGAAATACCAGAATCCGCGTCCCGATCGGTTCAATCTCTTCCTCGCCAACACGGCAAAATCGCTGCCGCAGATCCGCGAATTCGGCGTGCTCGATACGACGGGCGAATGGCGCTACTCGTCGCTCCCCGAAACACCACGGCACAACAATTACGATCGCGCCTATTTCACCTATCACCGCGACAATAGCGACGCCGGCCTTCGCATCAGCGAGCCTTTGAAATCGCGCATCACCGGGCGGATGACGATCCTGTTGTCAAAGCGCATCAACGATCCGTCCGGCGCATTCAATGGCGTGATCGTAGCCGCAATCGACACGGACTATTTCAGTGATTTTTTCAAGAGCTTCGATCTCGGCGAACAATCGGGAATCAGCCTGATCAGGACCGACGGCATCGTGCTGGCGCATTGGCCATCGATGGATGTCGGTAAGGATCTGTCAGGCACCCAGCTGATCCAGAACCGGCTGAAGGAAAGCCCCCGCGGCTTCTATCGCGTGGCATCGCCCTTCGATGGGCTGACGAAGTATTTTGGTTACGAGAGGAGCGACGTCTATCCGGTCATTGTCACCGTCGCCATTCCCGAGAAGAAGGTGCTGGCAAACTGGCGCGACAATCTGAAGTCCGATGTCGCGGTGGCCGCGGTTCTTCTTTGCAGCGTCATCCTGCTCGCGGCATTGCTGTCCACCCAGTTCCAGTTTCGCATCAACATGGAGAATGCGCTCCGCGAGCGAGAATCGCGCTACCGGCTGCTGGCCGACAATATCGCTGACGTCGTCATCCTGCTCGATCGCACCGGCCATTTTCTCTATGTCTCGCATTCGGTCGAGTTCGTGCTCGGGCTCGACCCGAAGGATCTCATCGGGCGCTCCTGTCTCGAACTGGTGCATCCCGACGATCTCGCCGCCGTACGTGCTGCGAGCGCGCGGCTCACTGACCGCGTGACCACCGAGAATGTCGTGTTCCGCACCTATCGCGACGACAAGTCGATCGCCTGGGTGGAGATCAATTTCAAGC
>NZ_JBIIOT010000072.1:0-26395 GCF_044336785.1 Tardiphaga sp.
GCGCCGAAGACGCCGATGAGAATATCGAGATCGTCGGCGTGCTGCGCGATGTCACCCAGCGCAAGACGATGCAGGACGAGCTGACGGCGCTTAATGCAAGGCTTGCCGAACTCGCCACCATCGACGGCCTCACCGGCCTCGCCAACCGCCGAACCCTCGACAATTTCCTCAGCCGCGCTTTTGCGGAGGACAGCAAGCTCTCGGTCTTGTTGATCGATATCGATCACTTCAAGGGCTACAATGACACCATGGGGCACCAGGTCGGCGACGATTGCCTGAAGCGCGTTGCCTCTGTGCTGGCGGATGCCACCATCAATACGCCCGCTCTCGCCGCGCGCTACGGCGGCGAGGAATTCGCCATCATCCTGCCGGATGTCGATGAAGCCAGCGCCATGACAGTGGCCGAGGCGGTGCGGCTCCGCATCCGTGCGCTGGAAATCCCGAATGTCGCCACGGCGCGCGGCTATCTCTCGGTCAGCATCGGCGTCGCCCATCGCACCGCGCGTTCACCGAACGAGAATGTCCTGCTGGGTGAAGCCGACCTTGCACTCTACGAGGCCAAACGGCGCGGGCGCGACTGCGTCGTGACGCATACGGCACTGGAGCAGGATTACTTCAGCGCTGGCTTCGAACAGCACGGCTAGCGCCACCTCCAACCGGCTTCTTCCGCGTCATGGCATATGTGCGCATCGTACATGCCGGCCGCCCGACTGGACCTGCCCGATAATTCAATTAAACTTCCATCCAAAGCGCGCATGTCGTGGCGCATCAGAGGATTGATCGGATGGGTATTCTAGCAGCGCTGCTGATCGGCGCCATTGCCGGCTGGCTCGCCGGATTGATCGTGCGCGGCGCCGGCTTCGGCCTGCTGGGCAATATCGTGATCGGCATCATCGGCGCGCTGGTCGCCGGCTGGTTGCTGCCGAAACTGAATGTCACGCTGGCCAGTGGCACGCTGGGCTCCATCCTCGATGCCACCGTTGGTGCCGTCATCGTGCTGGTAATCCTCTCGTTGATCCGGCGCTAGACGCTCCCACACATCGCGACCTTCCCTATTTCAACGCGCAGCTGCGCGACAAGAGCAACAAGGCAAGACTGTTCATGAAGTTTACCGGTACCAAGGACTACGTCGCCACCGATGACCTCAAGGTCGCCGTCAATGCGGCCATCGTGCTGGAGCGCCCGCTGCTGGTGAAAGGCGAGCCCGGCACCGGCAAGACCGTGCTGGCCGAGGAAGTCGCGAAGGCACTCGGCTCGCCGCTGCTGACCTGGCACATCAAGTCGACGACGAAAGCGCAGCAGGGCCTGTATGAATACGACGCCGTGTCGCGCCTGCGCGACAGCCAGCTCGGCGATCCTCGCGTGTCGGATATCGCCAACTACATCAAGCGCGGCAAATTGTGGGAAGCCTTCACCCATGCCGAGCGCCCGGTGCTGCTGATCGACGAAATCGACAAGGCCGATATCGAATTCCCCAACGATCTGCTGCTCGAACTCGACCGCATGGAATTCCATGTCTACGAGACCGGCGAGACCATCAAGGCCGCCAAGCGCCCCGTGGTAATCATCACCTCGAACAACGAAAAGGAGCTGCCCGACGCCTTTCTGCGCCGCTGCTTCTTCCACTACATCAAGTTCCCGGAAATGGAGACGATGAACCAGATCGTCGAGGTGCATTTCCCTGGCATCAAGCAGCGCCTGGTCGCCGAGGCCATGCGCATTTTCTTCGAGGTGCGCGACGTGCCCGGCCTGAAGAAGAAGCCCTCAACCTCGGAACTGCTCGACTGGCTGAAGCTGCTGGTCAATGAGGACATGTCCCCGGAGCAGTTGCGCGAGCGCGATCCGCGCAAACTGATCCCGCCGCTGCATGGCGCGCTGCTCAAGAACGAGCAGGACGTACACCTGTTCGAGCGACTGGCGTTCCTGAACCGCCGGGAAGTCTGATCGCAGCCGTATACAGATCGACACAAAAACCGCCCTGAGGGGCGGTTTTTTAGTACCTATTTTATTTAAGATCGCATGTACCGGTATACATTATCGCTTTCCAACAGCATAAAATGGGTTATAGGCTGCCTCCAACCCGCTGATCTGTATACAGCCGGAACGCCAGAAGGCGCCAAGGAGGAAACCGATGCCTGCTTCATTTCCGATGAATGCCTGGTACGCCGCGGCCTGGGACGTGGATATCAAGCGCGCGCTGTATCCGCGCACGATCTGCGGCAAGCATGTGGTCATGTATCGCCGCGCCGATGGCGGCGTCAGCGCGCTCGAAGATGCCTGCTGGCATCGGCTGGTGCCGCTCTCCAAGGGCCGCCTCGAAGGCGACACCGTTGTCTGCGGCTATCATGGGCTGAAATACAACGCGCAGGGCCGCTGCACCTTCATGCCCTCGCAGGAAACCATCAATCCCTCCGCCTGCGTGCGCTCCTATCCCGTTGTCGAGCGGCACCGTTTCATCTGGCTGTGGATGGGCGATCCCGCCCTCGCCGACCCCGCTCTCGTGCCGGACATGCACTGGAATGACGATCCCGCATGGGCCGGCGACGGCAAGACCATTCAAGTCAAATGCGACTACCGGCTCGTCGTCGATAATCTGATGGACCTCACCCACGAGACCTTCGTGCACGGCTCCAGCATCGGTCAGGACGACGTCGCCGAGGCGCCGTTCGACGTCACCCATGGCGACAAGACCGTCACCGTGACACGCTGGATGAAGGGCATCGAAGCGCCGCCGTTCTGGGCCGCGCAGTTGCAGAAACCCGGCCCCGTCGATCGCTGGCAGATCATCCGCTTCGAGGCGCCCTGCACCGTCAATATCGATGTCGGCGTGGCCCCCGCCGGCACCGGCGCGCCAGAAGGCGATCGCTCGCAGGGCGTCAACGGCTTCGTGCTCAACACCATGACGCCCGAGACCGACACCACCTGCCACTATTTCTGGGCGTTCGTGCGCAACTACCGCCTCACCGAACAGAAGATCACCACTGCTATCCGCGAGGGCGTTGCCGGCATTTTTCACGAGGACGAGCTGATCCTCGAAGCGCAGCAGAAAGCGATGACCGAGAACCCGGATCGCGTGTTCTACAATCTCAATATCGATGCCGGCGCCATGTGGGCCCGCCGCGTCATCGACCGCATGGTCGAGCGCGAGGGCCCGCCGCGCTTGCAAGCCGCGGAGTGACCCGATGAGCGAATCCGACCGCTCTGTCTCGCAGACCGTGCGCGCGCAGCTCGCGCTCCGCGACATGATCCTGTCCGCGCAACTGCGCTCCGGCGAACGCATCAGCGAATTGCAGGCCGTCGAGATCACCGGCGTGTCGCGCACACCTGTGCGGCTGGCTCTGGTGCGGCTGGAGGACGAAGGCCTGCTACAGGCGATCCCGTCCGGCGGCTTCATGGTGAAGGCTTTCTCCGAGCGCGACATTCTCGATTCCATCGAGCTGCGCGGCACGCTGGAGGGTCTTGCCGCCCGCTTCGCCGCCGAGCGCGGCGCCAGCGCGCGCAATCTTGAGCCGCTGAAAGAGTGCCTCGCGGATCTCGATCAGCTGGTGCGGCAGGATCCAATTTCGGTCGAGGCTTTCTCCGCCTATGTGACCCTGAATGCGCGTTTCCATGCACTGCTGACCGATCTCTCCGGCAGCGCGCCGGTGATCCGGCAGATCGACCGCGTCGCCGCCATGCCCTTCGCCTCCCCCAGCGCTTTCGTGATGGCGCAGTCGGCGCTGCCAGAGGCGCACAACATTCTGCTCATCGGGCAGGAGCATCACCGCATCGTCGTCGATGCCATCGAGAATCGCGAAGGCGCGCGCGCCGAGGCGATCATGCGCGAACATGCGCGGCTTGCGGTACGCAATCTGCGCCTCGCGCTACGTAATCGCAGCCATCTCGATCTGCTGCCGGCGCTGGCGCTGCTCACATCGGCACCGACGGACTGACGGAGAGTTTTCATGCGTTTTGCAGAACACTGGATGGGATGCCGCGTCGAGGCTACGCGCAATGTCGCCCCTGACATTCGCGAGATCACATTGAAGCCAGACATCGCGCTGCCGTCCTATCCGCTCGGCAGCCACATCAATGTCAGCCTTCTCATCGATGGCCAGCCGCAGACCCGGTCCTATTCGCTGGTGGGCGAGCGCAACAGCGAGATGCTGCGCATCGCCGTGCGATTGGCGCCCGATAGCCGCGGCGGCTCGCAAGCCATGTGGGCCTTGCAGGCCGGCGCCCGGCTGGACATCTCCTCGCCGTCATCGCTGTACGACATCGACTGGACTCGCAAGACCTATTGCCTGATCGCAGGCGGCATCGGCATCACGCCAATCACCGGCATTGCCTCAGCGCTCCACTGCAAGGCGATCGATCTGCATCTGCATTACGCCGTGAAAGCACGCGGGAATGCCGCCTATCTCGACGAGCTCGCAGCTTTGCTCGGTGATCGCCTCACCGTCCACGCCAGCGATGAAGGCACACGACTGGATTTTTCGTCCACCTTTGCCGCGCTCCCCGCCGATGCCATCGTCATTCTCTGCGGCCCCATACGCATGCTCGAAGCGGCCCGCAGCGCCTGGAACGCAGCTGGCCGCGAACCGGCCGATCTGCGCTATGAGACCTTCGGCTCCAGCGGCCTGTTGCCCACCAGCGAATTCCGCGTCCGCCTGAAAGATAGCGGCGCAGAGATCGTGGTGCCGCAGGGACGTTCGATGCTGTCGGCGCTCAACGACGCCGGTTTCGAGGTGATGTCGGACTGCGAACGCGGCGAATGTGGCGTCTGCGCCATCGACGTGCTTGCCGTGGACGGCGAGATCGATCATCGCGACGTGTTCTTCAGCGATCACCAGAAGAGCGGCAACGCAAAGATCTGTCCTTGCGTGTCACGCGCCGTCGGAACGGTGACGGTGGATACGCTGTACCATCCAGACGCGATCTGACCTCACGCCGCTTTGCGCAGCGAGGCGATCAGGGAGATGACGGCGAGCACGATCACCACCGCGCCATAGACATAGGCGACGACAGCCAACCCGACAAATGGCACCGAGACGCCGGCCGCCAGTGCCGGCAGGCTGAAGGCCAGATACGAGATCACGTAAAAGGTGGCCAGCAGGCCGGCGCGCTGATGCGCTTCGGCGGTGGGCAGCAATGTGCTGAGAACACCCGCAAAGGACGATCCAAAACCGATGCCGGCAATCGCTGTTCCAAGGAACAGCGCGACGGTGCTGTGTTGCTGGATGCCAAGCAGCGTGACCGCGACGCCGATGGACAGAGTAAATGTCCCGATCAGCAGCAATCGACGTGCTGGCAGATGGCGCAACGCGCCGACGGACAACGCACCCGACAGCATCAACACCGCCACCACGACACCGCCGACCCATGGCGCACTGACACCCATGGTGACGGCGACGATGGTCGGCATGAGCGACAGATAGAATCCGCCAAGCGCCCAGCTCGCAATCGTCGCTGGCGCTACTAGCAGCAAAGCCGCGCGCGATTGCGGAGGCACGCGAAGGTTCGGCTTCAATGACGCAAGCGCGCCAGACTTGCGCGACACTGTTTCGGGCATGAACCAAAGCAATACGATCAGCAGCACCGTGATCGCGAACAACACTTCATACACGAGATGGAACGGATCGGGCGCGAATGTCACGAGCAGCCCGGCACCGAGCGCGCCAACCATCAGGCCGACAAACGCACTGACGCTGTTGAGCAGCGGACCGCGCTTGCGGTCGCTATCGAGGATGGCGGCGCCGAGCGTCGTCGTCGATGCGCCGACGCAGAGCCCCTGCACTGCGCGCGCGAGAAGCAAGTCGCCGACATCGGTGGCATAGGAAAACAACATCATGGCCACGGCATTGATCAGCAACCCCGCCAGGATCAGGGGCCGACGGCCGATATAATCCGACAGGCCTCCGACCGTCAGCAGTGCCGCCAGCAGGCTGATCGCATAGACCGCGAAGACCAGCGTGATCATCAGCGGCGTGAGATGCATGCTTTCCTGATAGAGCCGATACAACGGCGTGGCCGCACTGCTGCTGCCAACCACCGTGGCTGCCGAGACGAAGCTGAAGGCCGCCATGGCCCAGAGCGGCGCGCGCTTCATGGGCAGATCGCTTGGCGCTTCGGACATGCAGGTCTCACCGGGGCTTCCTTGCATCGCGGCCTCCTAAAGGCTAACTAATTGCATTAGTGAACCTAGGGCGCCGACAGGCTTAAAGCAAATACTTTGCGTTAAGAACCTCTCACATTTCCGCATGGCTCATGCGCCAAGGACGGTCATGACGACGAAAGAACGGACAAGAACAGGCGGACGCAGCGCGCGGATCCAGAACGCGGTGCATGAGGCTGTCCGTAAATTGGGCGGGCTTTCCACCCGAAACCAGATCACTGTGCCGCAGATTGCAGCCGAAGCCGGCGTCACGCCCTCCACCATCTATCGCCGCTGGGGCGACCTGCAATCGCTGCTGGCCGATGTCGCCGTGGCCCGGCTACGGCCGATCGGGGAGCCCGACGACACCGGCGCGGTGGAGACCGACCTGCGGGCCTTTATCGAGCAATATGCCGAGGAGATGTCATCTCCGGTCGGCCGGGCATTGCTGCGGGACGGGACACTGGACGTCGCCGAGGGTGCGTCCTGCGTCTGCTGCAGTTTCACCAATGACCATCTCACGACCCTTACCGAACGGGCCAAGGCGCGCGGTGAGACGCCGTTCGACATCGATGAAGTCATCGATCATGTCGTCGCGCCCATCGTCTATCGCATCCTGATCAGCCAGGAGCCACCGACGCCGGACTATTGCCGGAAATTGATCGACCGGGTTTATCTGAAAGCGCGCGCCTAACACTCTGCCTCATGGTGAGGAGGCGCCGCTTGACGCCGTCTCGAACCATGAGATGTGCAGCTCCGAAGCCATCCTTCGAGACGCGCGCAAAGCGCGCTCCGCAGGATGAGGACGGAGTGGATGAGATGGCCGTTACCTTGGCTTCTCGTCCAGCTGATATGTCAGATGCGCCTTCACCGTCGGCCATTCGCCGGGCAGGATGCTGTAGACCACGGTGTCACGCAGCGTGCCGTTCGGCGCGATCTGGTGATTGCGCATGATGCCGTCCTGCTTGGCGCCGAGACGCTCGATGGCGCGGCGGGACTGGTGGTTGAAGAAATGCGTGCGGAATTCCACCGCAATACAATCCAGCTTCTCGAAGGCGTGCTGCAGCAGTAGCAGCTTGCACTGCGTGTTGAGTGCTGTGCGCTGGACCCACTTGCCATACCAGGTCGAACCGATCTCGACCCGGCGATTGGCGGCATCGACATTCATGTAGGTCGTCATGCCGGCGATCTTGCCAGTCGCATCCTTCACCGTCCAAGGCAGCATCGCGCCCGAGGCCTGCAGCGACAGACGCCGATCGATTTCGGCATCCATCTTTTCGGGCGACGGGATCGCGGTGTACCAGATTTTTGACAGGTCGCCGTCCTGCGCGGCCGCAATCAGGCCGTCGCTATGGGCTTTGGCGAGAGGTTCGAGCCGGGCGTGAGGTCCGTTCAGGGTGACAGGTTCAAGCCACGGCATCGATGATCCTTACTTATTGAGAAAATTCAGCGGCAGACCACCACGTGGCCAGTCCACCGCAATCAGCTCTCCTTTGCCCGACAGCGTGATATAGGCCGTCTTCAGCTCCGGTCCGCCGAACGCGATATTCGTCGTCACGCGATCGCCTGTCTCCACTTGTTCGACCAATTTGCCGTCCGGCGCAATCACCGAAATGCAGCCGCTCACAAGCGTGGCGACGCAGACATTGCCGGAGGATTCCACCGCCAGCGAGTCGAACATCTGATAGCCGCCGAGACCACAGATCGGCCGGCCGCGCTCGCCGCGATAGATCGTATCGCCCGCCATCACCTCGCCGGGCGCGCCGACATTATAGGCCCACAAGCGGCCGGTCGGCGTCTCGGCGATATACATGGTCTTCTCGTCCGGCGAGAGGCCGATGCCATTGGCGGGCAGCACGCCGATCACCTGCTCGGTGATCTCGCTCATGCCGGGCTTGATGTAATAGGCGCCGCCGACATCCATGTCGCGGGCCCGGCGCTTGCCGAGCTCGCTGAACCACAGGCCGCCCTGCTTGTCGAAGACGAGATCGTTGGGGCCCTTGAGATTATGCTCGCCACATTTGGTGAACAGCGTCTCGACCTTGCCCGATGCAAGATCGACGCGCTGGATCGCGCCACCGATATACTCATGCGGCTCCGGTGCGTGTGGCATCAAGGTGCCACGCGACGGCACCCAGCTGAAGCCGCCATTATTCGTGATGTACATCTTGCCGTCCGGGCCGAGCGCCGCACCATTGGGACCGCCCGGAATCTTGGCGACGACTTCCTTGCGGCCATCGGGATAGACCCGCGTCAATTGCTGCGCACGGATTTCGACCAGCACGACCGAGCCATCCGGCATCACCACCGGGCCTTCGGGGAATGCGAGATCAGTGGCGAGAACACGGATGTTGGGGCTGGACATGGACAAGCTCTCCCTCGGATTTTCTTTGGCTAATTCTTGGATTACCGATCACTGCCGGTGCGTGAACGAGGGAAGTAGATCAAACCACCCTCCCCCTGCCAAGGCGCGCAAATGCATGGCCACTTGCACGCCAGCGCCATTCCGCCTTAGCTGCGATCACAAAATAGAACGCAAAAAGAAACGCCAAGAGGAAGCCATGTCCGATCCAACGACATCCGATGAAGTGCTTTATTCCGTCGCCGACAATATCGCGACGATCACGCTCAATCGCCCCGAGCGGATGAACACGATTTCACGCGAGATGCTGGCGCAGCTCAGCGCTCTCTTCCTGAAAGCCGATGCCGATCCGGACGTGCGTGTCGTGGTTTTGACCGCAGCCGGCCGCATGTTCTGCGCCGGGCTCGACATGGTCAGTGCCACCCAGGGGAAAGGCATCGGTTCGGCGAACGACGCCAACAGTTCACGCACCACGCTCGATATGAAATCCGCACAGCCCATCGTCATGTTCAACATGGAGAAGCCAACCATCTGCCTGCTCAATGGTGCAGCTGCCGGCTATGGTATGGACATCGCGCTCAACTGCGACATCCGCATCATGGGCGAGAGCGCTAAATTCGCGGCCGCGTTCGTCAAGCGCGGCGTGGTGCCGGAATCCGGCGGCACATGGTTTCTGCCGCGCATGATTGGCTGGGCCAAGGCGGCCGAACTCATCTTCACCGGCCGTACGCTATCGGCACGCGAGAGCCTCGAAATGGGCCTGACCAACGAAGTCGTGGCCGATGCCGAATTGCAGGCGCGCGGTCGCGCTGTCGCTGCCGAGATCGCGGCCAATGCGCCGCTCGCCGTACAAGCAGCCAAGCGCATGATGCGCGCCGGCCTTTCCGAGAATTTCGGCGAGCACGTCCATCACGTCTTCCTGCAATTGCTGCCACTGTTTCGCACCGACGATTTTCGCGAAGGCATGGCGTCGTTCCTCGAAAAGCGCCCGGCCGACTTCAAGGGCCGGTGAGCGCCTGTGCAGCGCGATACCGCGGCGCTTGTGCGCCGCCGCGACGATTGCCTCAGCATCTCGCTTTCCAACCAACAGGCTTGGTGCATACTCCCCTCATTCGAGCCGCATCAGATAAGCCTGCGCAGACAGGCGATGCGGTTGATCGAACCAAAGGGAGGACAATTCATCATGCATGACTTGAAAGTCCTGCGAGCAATGACGCTCGCCTGCTTCGCCTCTTTCGGATTCTTGGCTCTGACCACCACCGCCCACGCACAAAAGAAATACGACACCGGCGCCAGTGATACCGAGATCAAGATCGGCAATATCATGCCCTATAGCGGCCCGGCCTCGTCCTACGCCACCATCGGCAAGACCGAGGCGGCCTATTTCAAGATGATCAACGAGAAAGGCGGCATCAACGGCCGCAAGATCATTTTCATCAGCTACGATGACGGCTATTCGCCGCCGAAGACGGTCGAGCAAGCGCGCAAACTTGTCGAGAACGACGAGGTACTGTTCATCATGAACCCGCTGGGTACGCCCGGGAACACGGCGATCCAGAAATACATGAACACCAAGAAGGTACCCCAGCTATTCGTCTCGACAGGCGCCGCGAAATGGGCCGATCCCAAGAACTTTCCGTGGACCATGGGATGGCAGCCCAGCTACCAGGCCGAAGCCCGCATCTATGCGCAATACATCATGAAGAACCATCCCGGCAAAAAGGTCGGCGTGCTCTATGCCAATGATGATTTTGGCAAGGACTATATTGTCGGCCTGCATGAAGGCTTCGGCGACAAGCTGAAGGACTACATCGTCTCCGAAGTGCCTTACGAGACGGCGTCGCCGACGGTGGATTCGCAGATCGTGCAGATCAAGGCCGCCAACCCCGATATCTTCATCAATATCGCCACACCAAAATTTGCCGCACAGGCGATCAAGAAAGTCGGCGAGATGGGATGGAAGCCCGTCCACATCGTCACCAATGTCTCGGCATCGGTGGGCAGCGTCATGAAGCCTGCCGGTTATGTGAATGCGCAGGATGTGCTGAGCGCGGCCTATATGAAGGACCCGAAGGATCCGACCTGGAAGGATGATGCGGGCATGAAGGAATGGAGCGCCTTCATGGACAAGTATTATCCCGAAGGCGACAAGGACGACGGCGCCACTGTATTCGGCTACGGCGTCTCGCAAGGCATCGTGCAGGTGCTCAAGCAATGCGGCGACGATCTCACCCGCGAGAACATCATGCGGCAGGCCGCCAATCTCAACATGGAGATCGGAATCTATCTGCCGGGCACCAAGATCAAGACCAGCCCGACCGACTTCAGCCCACTCGATCAATTGCAGATGATGCGCTTCAAGGGCGAAAGTTGGGAATTGTTCGGTCCGCTGATGTCCGGCGAAAAGGAATCGTAGGCGGCGGCGCCTATTTCGCGCCGTCCTTGGCCGCCGGTGCGGCATCCTTCGCGGGTGCAGCTGCCGGTGTGCTTTTCGCAGGTGACGCAGCTTTCTGCGTCGCCTGCAGATCCTCGACCGTCTTCTGCAGGCTCGTCACCGTCGCCTTCAGCGCATCAACCTGGCGATTGGCCGCATCGAGCTTCGCCTGCTGCTCGAGACGCAATTTGCCGATGCTCTGCTGCAGGAAATTGACATTGCTCTGCAGGCAGCCGGTACGCCGCTCCATGGTTTTCTCGGCCGTGCAGATTTCGATACCGGGCACATCCTGCGCTTTTGCTGCGGAGCCACTGACGACAGCAAGAAAAGTCAGGGCGAAGACTGTGCAGCGGCGCATATCGTGTCCTTTCGTCATCTTTCGACCATGAGAGCAACGGCATTCATGACCCACTGTCAAATTGACCTGATGGGAACGACTTACGCCCCCGTGCCGTTCCTTCGGCCGGAGCTTACAATGGTGACACGCGATCAACGGCTGGCGGAATTCAACACTCAGGGCACACCGCAGCCTGCCGAGGCCGTGCAGGTCCTGTGCGAAGACAAAAGCGGCACCTATCTGCTGCCCTTTGCCTGCGTTCATGCTGACGGACAATGGCGCAATGCGAGAACGGGTCACATCGTGGAGGCCCAGGTCATCGGCTGGCGCCAGCCGCGAGGCGAATGACAGTTTTTGTAAACGCCTCGTCCCAAAAGTTCCGCCGGTTTTATCAAATGAGACGCTCAGTCAAGGAATTCGGCGATTTTCACCCATATTGGTGACGCTACGTTCTGCAGGATAGCCTACGTCGGTATTGGGAAACTGGTTTCATGGCTGCGTTAGCAGCTTTACGGTTTCAATTTACCGCTTCGGCGGACCATATATTGACGACGCAGACCTTTTGAGTGGGGATACTGAGGATCAAGGCCGGCTTCATCGCCGGCCTTTTTCTGTTGCGTCGCGGGATCAGGAATTCGGCTGGCCGTGACGCTGCCCGAGCAGGCGCACGAGATCGACCTGCCGATCGACACCCGTCTTCATGAACACCGACTTCAACTGCGTGCGTACGGTGTTCAGGCTGACACTCTGGATTTTCGAGATCGAGTCCACCGACTTGCCGTCGATCACCAGACTGGCGATGCGCGCTTCGGCCGGCGTGAGGTCGAACAGGGCCTGCAGCAGTTCCGGACCGGGACTGCGCTGCTCGGTGACCGGTGTCAGGAACACGATGGACACGGCGCCAGCAAACAGATCGAGGCCCGACAGGCGCAACGGCAAGACGTGAGCGATGAACGGCGCATTCGCATCGCTGCCTGCGACAGGAATCGAGCGGCCCGCTTTGGTCAGCGACGCCGGAACCGTCAGCGCTTCCTTGAACATGATCTGCGCAGCCGTCGATGTGAACTGCACCTGATCTTGCGCACCGACATGGACGGCCGGGCTGAGAGCGAGGAACCCCGGATTGGCGGCCACAGCTTTGCCTGATGGCGTCACCGCCGCAGCCGGAAGGCCGATGAGTTCAAGCGTGTTGACCGCGGTCCGTGCGCGTTCGAAGCCGAGACGGCCGGACAGCACCGCCGCGCGGGCAATATGCGGACGCAGGATATCCAGCTTCTCCGCGGTTGCCCGCTCGACCGGCCCCTTGGCATAGGCCTTCTCGATGGAGACGACGAGCGTATCACCCGCCGGCGACCGAATCGTCGTGCCGACACACCAGCCAAAGCCGACAGAGCGCAGGACGTCGCGATAGAACGGCTCGGCATCAAGCTCTGCTTCGGTGAAGCGATCCAGATCGGTGAGAAAGCGCGCTTCGGTATTGGGAACAAGCCGCTCGCTGCGCGGGTTCCGCTGCGCGAAGGGGCTGCGGGTCCAGCGATCGATGCGGTCGTGAATGCGCTCCGACGACAACCAACGTGGTTGGCCCGGCGCGGCGGCAAAGATCAGCGCGCCCTCGCCGTCCGCAATGGCAGCAAGGCGATCAAGAAGCGGCGGCCAACGATCGGCCATCACGCTCGCTTCATAGATCTCATCGACAAGCGTTTCAAAATCGGCAAGTGAGTCCAGCACAACAGGTCCTGACAACGCGGCAATGTTTCCGAAATGTGGAATCTTTGCTTAGCGATGCAACACCTCAAATCGCGACTCATTCCCTGTGGTCCACGCAAAGGTGGTCCACGGAAAGCGACTGGCTACGAAGGCTGCGCGAAAAGCAATAAGCTACTCGGCCCCGGCCAAAACGGCACACAGGGGGCGGCTAGGTTTATCTATACCGCAGTGCAGCGTCCGCCAAGCGAATTCGCTGAAGATCAGCTTTGCGTTTCTGCCGGTAGTTCCGGCGGCAGGATCAGGGCTGCGATAATGACCAGCACTGATAGCGCGGCAAAGGAATGCAACATCAGCATGAATCCGCCAACCTCATACAGCCACGCAACCAGACCAACCGATGCGCCCGCAGCCGTGAAGCCGACAAAGTAACGAACGGCATAGGCACGCGAACGCCACTCCTCCGCAGTGTATTTGCCAACGATCGTCTCGTTGACGGTGATCTGCCCGAACAGGCCGATGATGACGCCAACGGCAACCAGGATCAGCGACACATTCGACATCGATGCTGCGAAATACAAAAAAGGCGCCAGCAACAGCGAGAGCGGCAGACATACGGCCTTCAGCGAATAGCGATCGATCAGCCATCCGATATTGTACTGCGTCAGCGCACCGAACACATAAACGCAGGCTGCGATGATACCAAGCGTGGCCGGGCTCTGCGTCAGCTCCGTCAGCCGCTCGGCAAACAGTTTTGGCAGCGCCACGGTGATCGCATTGAACACGGTGGAGATCGCAATCACCGTCACCAGCAGCGCGAGAATGACCCGCCACATATCGGACTTTGCCACGCGCGCCTGGGCTGCGGCCTGCTTGAATCCAGAGCGATCTTCATGCGCGACCTGCAGCATGAACACGACGCCGGCGGCGATGGTGACGAGGCCGGGAATGATAAAAGCCCAACGCCATCCGAGATATTGGCCGACGACGCCGGTGATCAGCGCCGACGACGCCACACCAAAATTGCCGAACACGCCATTGACGCCCATCGCACTGCCAAGCTTGTCGGCATAGGACACGATCATCGCAGTGCCGACCGGATGATAGATCGAGGCAAACAGGCCAACGGCGAACAGCGCCGCGCCGAGCTGCAGCGGAGTCTGCACGAAGCCGACCGAGATCATCGACAGGCCGATGCCGTAAAAGAAAATCACCATCATGTGGCGACGGCTCCAGCGATCGCCGAGCCAGCCGGTGAACAGCGATCCCGCGCCGAAGGCGACAAAGCCCGGCGTCGCGTAAGGAAGCAGCTCCGTATAGGTCTTGCCCATGGCCGGCCCCATCACGAGCACCGCCGCTGCAAAGATCAGCATCGCGTAGTGATCGATGAAATGGGCGACATTGACGAGGGTGATGACACGGGCTGGCGAGTTCATGAATCGATTTCCAAAGCGACCTGTGATGCGTTTATAAGGATTGAGCGCAACGGGATGTCGCCAATGACTATCGTGGACACGCCAATCCTGGCTCTATCCGACCGCCGCCGATCGACGGCGGACGGCGTCCATATGCTGGCGACCCGCTATCCCAAGGGCACCCGCCTGGATACCCATGCCCATCGCGAAGCCCAGCTGGTTTATGCTGCTGCCGGCACCATGCAGGTGACGACGCCGAAAGGCCGCTGGCTGGTGCCGCCGGATCGCGCGGTCTGGGTGCCGGCCCGCCTGCCCCATGCCATCGACGTGCTCGCCGATATCGAGATGCGCTCGCTCTATTTCAATCCGGAGCGACTGGCGCGTGATGCCAATCGGGAGCTGGCCTCGGAATTCGTCGTCCGTGTTTCGTGGCTGCTGCATGAGGCGATCCTGGCGCTGTTCGATGGCCGCAGTGATCCCGTGCGGATGGATCTTCTGATCCGGCTGGCACTGCTTGAACTACAACAAGCCAGCGATCCCACCACTTTCATGCCGCTGCCGCAGGAGCCGCGCTGCCGGCGCGCCGCAGAGATCGTGCTCGCCGATCCCACGCGTCATTATGAGATCGAGACACTGGCGCAGATGGTGGGGACATCGACGCGGACGCTGTCCCGGCTATTTTCGGCAGAAACGCAATTGAGCTTCAAGAGCTGGTGCCAGCGCGCGCGTATGGCCGCGGCGATCGAGCGGCTGTCGGTGAATGAAAGTATATCGATGAAGCAGCTCGCATCGGAGCTGGGCTATGCGAGCTTTCCGGCGTTTTCGCATGCGTTCCGGCAGGTGACAGGAAAGAGCCCGACGGAGTTTGTGACCGCGAAGTGAGACGATCTTTTCCTCCCCCAAGCCGCGCAGCGGCGCCGTGGGGAGGGTGGAACGAGACTGACGAAGCAAAGCTTCGTAGGGCGAGTGACGGGTGGGGTGTCTCCACAAACTCCGACGTCACGTGGGGCGCCCCACCCTGGCTCTCACCGCTGCGCGGCTTCGCCGCTTGAGGGAGGGAGCACTCCTCTCCGCGCGTCGCTTCCACGCACATCAGCGCTTGATCAGCGCGGCACCACCGCCGTCGCTTCGATCTCCACCCGTGCCGCGCGTTCGACGAGACGCACCACCTGCACCAATGCCATCGCCGGATAATGCGCGCCAAAAATATCGCGATAGGCGCGGCCGAGTTCTTTCAGGCTGCCCATATATTCTTCGATATCGATCACATACCAGGTCAGGCGCACCAGATGCTCGGGCCTGGCGCCGCCTTCGCTGAGGATGTCCTTGATGTTCTGCAGGGCCTGACGCACCTGGCCGATGAAATCCGGCTGCAGCTTCTCCTCGACATCCCAGCCGATCACGCCGCCGGTGACGACGATGCGGCCGTCCGCGGTCATGCCATTGGCGTAGCCTTTCGGCTTCGGCCAGCCGCTCGGCTGCAGAGTGCGCACGCCGGACGGTGCGCTGTCGGTCTTTGCGCCTGGCACAACGGTCAATGTCGGCCCTTTTGGTGACGTCACCGGGCAATACTCCTCAATTCAAATGTCATGTTCAGGCTGCAACCGATGCCGTATCTGCGGCGAGCTTGCGCAGCGCAAAGCGCTGCAGCTTGCCAGTCTGGGTCTTCGGTAGCTGCTGCACGAATTCGATCGCGCGCGGATATTTATACGGCGCAATCTCACGTTTGACGTGGTTCTGCAACTCTGCCACCAGCGCATCACTCGCCGTATGGCCCGGTGCCAACACCACATAGGCCTTCACGATCATGCCGCGATCGGCATCGGGACAACCGACGACACCGGCTTCCGCCACCGCATCATGGGTGAGCAACGCGCCTTCGACATCGGGACCGGCAATATTGTAGCCGGACGACACGATCATGTCGTCGGAGCGCGACTGGTACCAGAAGTAGCCATCCTCATCCATGACGAAGGTGTCGCCGGTCAGGTTCCAGCCATTCTGGACATATTTGGTCTGGCGCGCATCGGACATGTATTTGCAGCCCGTGGGGCCGCGCACGGCGAGACGGCCCATGGTGCCGGGCAAGACATCATTGCCGTTGTCATCGACGATCTTGGCTTCATAACCCGGCACCGGCTTGCCGGTGGAGCCTGGGCGGATTTCTTCCTCGATGGCGCAGATGAAGATGTGCAGCATTTCGGTGCCGCCGATGCCATCCATCAGCTTGATGCCGGTCGCCTTGTGCCAGGCATCGAAGGTGCCCTTCGGCAGCGTTTCGCCGGCGGAGACGCATTTGCGCAGGCTCGACAGATCGTAGTCATCTATCTTGCTGAGGATCGCGCGATAGGCGGTGGGCGCCGTGAACGTGACGGTGACCTTGTGCTTGGCAATCTCCTTGGCGAGATCGTCCGGCGTGGACTTTTCCGGCACGACAAAGGACGCGCCGATATGCAACGGAAACAGCACGCCGCCAAAACCGAATGTAAAGGCGAGCGGCGCCGAACCGATAAAGCGATCATCGGGCGAGGCGCGCAGCACATTGCGGGCAAAACCATCACACACAGCGAGCATGTCGCGGTGGAAATGCATGGTGCCTTTGGGATCGCCGGTGGTGCCAGAGGTGAAGGCGATCAGGCAGATGTCGTCGGACGCGGTATCAACCGCCTTGAATTCAGGGCTGGCGTCCGCGATCAGCGCTTCCAGCGAGTCATCGCGGCCGGTGCCCCAATAGACCGCACGCTTGAGCTCAGGCGCGCTGGCGGCGGCCTTGTCCAGTTCGTCGGAGAGTTTGCCGTCGCACAGCGCGATCGCGATCTTCGCCTTCTGGATCGGATAGATCAGCTCTTTCGCACGCAGCAGCGGCATGGTGGCGACGCAGACGCCGCCGGCCTTGATGATGGCGAGATAGGCGGCAACCATCATCGGATTATTGGCGGAGCGCAGCAGCACGCGGCCACCGGGAACGAGGCCGAGCTTGCCGACCAGCACATTGCTGATCTTGTTCACCAGCTCATAGAGCTGCCGATAGGTGTAGCTCTCGTTCGGCCCGATCATGCACATGGCATCGCCGCGGCCTTCCGCGACCCAGCGATCGAGAAACGGCACCACGCAATTGATGCGTTCGGGATAGTGAAACTCGGGACGCGTGAAGGTGAATTCCGGCAATTGATCGGCCGGCGGCATGTTGTCCCACGCGAAGGTGTCAACATGCGCGGTGTAGCGCTTCCCCGTCTGAATATCGGCAGCGGCCATGACATGCTCCTGCGTCCGGACGCATCGCGGCGTCGTTGGAAATCATTTTAGACTTAAAACATATCGGCGCAACTGCGGAAATTGGGGGCACGCTGAAATTTTTGGCGGGAGCTGGGGATTGAAGCGGATAGTTTGGGCAGTCGGCTCAAGGAGTAGCCGGAGCGTCACGGAGAGCCCCCCTCACCCGCCGCGAAGACGCGGCGACCTCTCCCCGGTGGGGACAGGCGAAGGTAACGGAGCTCTCTCGTCACCTCTCCCCAACGGGGAGAGGTCGGATCGCACTTGCGATCCGGGTGAGGGGAGCTTCAGCAAGCGCACTACGCGTTTGAAAGCGCCTTCAGCCGCAGCACCATCGCCGACTCCGGATCGGCCAGCGGCGCAATCGCCGTGAAATGATTGGCGCCCGGAACGGTGCCATAGCGCGTCGGGATCGCCTGGCCCCAGGCATCCACGATGCTGCGGCTCTGGCGAAAATACTCGCTGCTCTCCTCGCCGCCGACCACGGCATCGAGGCTGCCATGGCCCGGCACCGGCCCGAATAGCGGACTGGCGGCACGGGCGCTGGCCTCGTCCATCTGCAGCGCCTTGTTGATCGAGGTCGGCACCAGAGGCGGCAGATCGAACAGGCCGGAAATGGCATAGGCAGCGATCACCGTCTTTTTCGGCAATGCGGGATCGATAACCTGCCAGTCGGTGGCCAGCATGCAGGCGGCCAGATGGCCGCCGGCGGAATGGCCGGCAATCACCAGCGGGCGGCCGAGTTTTGCGAGTTCGCGGACCGCCGCGCGCATCTGCGCGACGATATCGGCGACAGAGACCTGCGGGCAGAGATCATAATTCGGCATCGCGACGCTGATGCCGTGGCTGGTCAGGCCGCGCGACAGATGACTGAAGAAGGAAGCATCCAGCGCCTGCCAATAGCCACCATGGATGAAGACGACGACGGGGCCGGCGTCATTGGCCGCCGCGAAATAGTCGATCGTGTTGCGTGCACCTGCGCCATAGGAGATGCCGCGGGGCGCATGGCCCTGCTCGCGCCAAGCCTTTGCATCCCTTGCCCAGCCGGCGATCAGCTCGCCGCTTTCGGGCACGCGGGCGCGGTTGTTGTATTCGGCCTCGAGATCGATCGCAGTCATGGCGCCTTGCTACGGAAGTTTAGATGCCTTTTGCCCGGCCTTTTGCGCCGAGCCTTTTGTCTTCGCCAGCAGGCGCATCAATTCGCGCACATCCTTCGGCGTGAGGTCCGTAAAGATCTCCGCAATCCAGGTCTCGTGCTCCTCCGCCATGCGGCGGAATTCGGCCCGGCCAAGCTTTGTGAGGCGAATGACCTGGACGCGGCGATCGGTCTCCGAGGTGCGGCGATCCACATGGCCGGATTCGACCAGGCGCTCGACCAGGCCGGTCACATTGCCGTTGGACACCATCATGCGCTTGGAGACATCCGACAGGGTCATGCCATCCGGCACCTTGTCGAGCTGCGCCATCAGATCGAAGCGCGGCAGCGTGACGTCAAAACGCTCGCGCAGACGGCTGCGCACCTCGCCCTCGATCAGAGTGGTGCAGGTCAGGAGGCGCAGCCACAGCCGCAGCTCATCGCCGTGATCTTCGGGGAGTTCGACAGCCTTGGTCTCGGAGTCGAGAATCATGATGCAATCTTACCAGTCCGGTCATCCCGGCGGCGGCAAACACCGCCAGCCATCCACAACGTCATGCTGCAACTGCGATCTTTTGACCTTCAAGCAATTTTCACACAACCGCAAGCCAAAACGCCGCAGGAGCATCGATGCTTGATTTCAAATAATTCTTTAAGCTTCAACTAAATTGGCCTGCCGCTTGCATAGTCTCTCATATCGCGTTCTTGCGCCCAAAGACTGAGCAACATTGCTTGCGGCAGCTGCCGCGCTCAGCTTAAGCTGCGGGCAAAAGAACACAAATTTTTTGGGTCCAGTGCTTTGGGCCATGGCTTTTTCGACTGCCTGTCGCGGTCGATCGGAGGAGGACAACCATGAAGAAGCATCTCAAACTGGCAGCGCTTGCCGCATTGATGAGCGCCACGGCCATGCCGGCGCTCGCGCAGGAGAAGATCAAGATCGGCGTAATCGTGTCGCTGTCCGGCGCCGGCGCCGTGCTCGGCCAGCAGGTGCGCGACGGCCTCAACCTCGCCGTCAAGGATGCCGGCGGCAAGTTCGGCGGCAAGGATGTCGAAGTCATCGTCGTCGATGACGAACTCAAGCCAGACGTGGCGGTCACCAAGGTGAAGGGCCTGCTCGAGCGCGACAAGGTCGATTTCGTGGTCGGCCCGATCTTCTCGAACATTCTGGGCGCGATCCAGAAGCCGGTGATCGAAAACAAGACCTTCCTGATCTCGCCGAATGCCGGCCCGTCCAGCTTCGCCGGCAAGGAGTGCAGCCCGTATCTGTATGTGACGTCGTATCAGAACGACCAGATCCACCAGATCCTGGGCAATGTGGCGCAGAAGCGCGGCTTCAAGAAGATCTATCTGATGACGCCGAACTACCAGGCCGGCAAGGATTTTGTCGCCGGCGTGAAGATGGACTTCAAGGGCGAGATCATCGAGGAGAGCTTCATCCCGCTCGGCACGCTCGACTTCCAGGCGGAGCTGTCGAAGATCGCATCGATGAAGCCCGACGCGGTGCTCACCTTCATGCCGGGCGGCATGGGCGTGAATCTCGTCAAGCAGTACAAGCAGGCCGGCCTGCTCGACCGCATCCCGTTCCTGTCCACCTTCACCGTGGACGAAGCGACGCTGCCCGCGCAGCAGGATGCCGCGATCGGCATGCTCGGCGGTTCGAACTGGGCGCCGAATCTCGATACGGCGGCGAACAAGAAGTTCGTGGCCGAATATGAGAAGGCCTATAACAGCGTGCCGGCGACCTATGCCTTCCAGGCCTATGATGCGGGCCTGCTGATCAACAGCGCCGTCACCGCGGTGAAGGGCGACCTGTCCGACAAGAGCAAGGTGATCGCGGCACTGAAGAAGGCCGACTTCACCTCGGTGCGCGGCAGCTTCAAGTTCAGCAACAACAACTATCCGATCCAGGACTTCTACCTGACCAAGGTCGCCAAGCGCGCCGACGGCAAGTTCCAGACCGAGATCGTGGAGAAGGTGTTCTCGAACTACGCCGATCGCTATGCGAAGGATTGCGCAACGCAGTAAGCGCAACATGTCGTCCCCGCGAATGCGGGGACCCATAACCTCCGATGTGATGGTTGAAACGCTGAACGACGACAGCGCTTCAATGACATCGACAGCGTGTATGGGTCCCCGCCTGCGCGGGGACGACACATTCTGGCAATTGCCTCGAACAATAAGTATCGCTCGAAATGACCATCACCCTCGCCCTCGTCCAGGTTCTCAACGGCCTGCAATTCGGGCTGATCCTGTTCCTGATCGCCGCCGGCCTGACGCTGGTGTTCGGCGTGATGGATTTCATCAATCTCGCCCATGGTGTGCAATACATGGTCGGCGCCTATCTGGTCGCTGCCTTCACCGCCATGACCGGCAGCTTCTTCACCGGCGTGGCGCTGGCGCTGCCGGCCGCGCTCGTCTTCGGCCTGCTGCTGGAGATATTGATCTTCCGGCATCTCTATGACCGCGACCATCTCGACCAGGTGCTGGCCACCTTCGGCGTCATCATCTTCCTCAACCAGGCCGTCAAATATGTCTGGGGTGCAGCCCCCTTGAACGTGCCGATCCCCGATGCGCTGTCGGGTGCTGTCGAGATCACCGACGGGCTGCTCTATCCGGTGTGGCGTCTCGTCATCATTGCCGTCGGCCTCCTTGTCGGCCTCGCGCTCTATCTCGTCGTCAACAAGACCAAGCTCGGCATGCTGGTGCGGGCCGGTGCCAGCAATGCGGCGATGGTGTCGGCGCTCGGCGTCAATATCCGCCTGCTGTTCACCATCGTGTTCGGCGTCGGCGCCATGCTGGCCGGCTTTGCCGGCGCCATGGTGGCGCCGATCCTGTCGGTGGAGCCCGGCATGGGCGACAATGTGCTGATCCTCGCTTTCGTGGTCATCGTGATCGGCGGCATCGGTTCGATCCGCGGAGCGTTTATCTCCGCACTCTTGATCGGCCTCGTCGATACGCTCGGGCGCTTCTTCGCGCCGGTGCTGCTGCGCGCGCTGCTCGATCCCTCCGCCGCCAGCCAGACCGGCCGCGCGGTGGCGCCGATGCTGATCTATATCCTGATGGCCGCCGTGCTGTTCTTCCGGCCGTCCGGCCTGTTCCCGGCCAAGAAGTAACGGGAGCAGACCCATGAACAATCTTGTCGACCTCGACGCCGCCCCGGCTCTCGCGCCATCGCCGCGCAACCGGCGCGCGATGATCCTGCCCGTGGTCATCTTCGCAGCTTTTGCACTGGTGCCGCTGGTTCTGCTGTTCGGCTCGCAGAACTACATCCTCGCCATCGTCACCCGCATCATGATCCTGGCGCTTGGCGCCATGGCGCTGGATCTCCTGATCGGCTATGGCGCGATGATCTCGTTCGGCCATGCCGCTTTCGTCGGCCTCGGCGCCTATAGCGTCGCGATCCTGGCCAGCCACGGTATCACCGACGGCTTCGTGCAGCTCGCCGCGGTGATCGCGTCGTCCGTCATCTTCGCGCTGATCACCGGCGCGATCTCGCTGCGCACCAAGGGCGTCTATTTCATCATGATCACGCTGGCCTTTGGCCAGATGCTGTTCTTCCTCACCACCTCGCTCGCGGCCTATGGCGGCGATGATGGCCTGACACTGGCAGCGCGCAGCACGTTCTTCGGTCTGAAATTCATGAAGAACGATCTCGCGATGTATTACGTCACCTTCGGCGTGCTGCTCGGCGCTTATATCCTGCTGCGCGCCGTGGTCGGCTCGCGCTTCGGCCGGGTGCTGCGCGGCATCCGCGAAAATCCGGTGCGCATGGAGGCGATCGGCTTTGCGCCCTATCGCTATCAGCTCACCGCCTATGTGATCGCAGGTCTTATTGCCGGCGTGTCCGGCTTCTTGCTCGCCAACCAGACCGAATTCGTCAGCCCCGCTTACACCGCTTGGCAGCGCTCGGGTGAGTTGATCTTCGTGCTGGTGCTGGGTGGCCTCGGCTCGCTGCATGGCGCGATCCTGGGGGCTGCGGCTTTCACCATCCTGGCCGACGTGCTGTCACATTACACCGAGAACTGGGCGATGATCTTCGGCCCGATCCTGATCCTCGTGGTGCTGTTCGCCCGCGGCGGCATCCAGAGCCTGTTCGGAGGCAAGTCATGAGTGGCGCACTCCTGCAGTTGCAGAACCTCACCAAGAATTACGGCGCGCTGCGCGTGACCGATGACGTCACCTTCGATGTCAGGCCCGGCGAGCTGCACGCCATCATCGGCCCCAATGGTGCCGGCAAGACGACGCTGATCCACCAGATCTCCGGCCACGCGAAGCCCGATAGCGGTCGTATCATTTTCGACGGCGAGGACATGGTGCCGCTGCCGATGGCGGCGCGGGCCCAGCGCGGCCTCGTGCGCTCGTTCCAGATCACCTCGATCCTGCCGCGTTTCTCGGCGCTGGAGAATGTCGCCATTGCCGCGCAAGCCCGCGATGGATCGAGCTTCCGCTTTCTCGGCAATGCCGCCAGCGAACGCGATCTCAACGACACAGCGATGGGGCTGCTGACGCGCTTCGGCCTCGGCGCACGCGCCCGCGTGCCCGCCGGACAGATGTCGCACGGCGAAAAGCGCCAGCTCGAAATCGCGATCGCGCTGGCTGCCAAGCCAAAACTGCTGCTGCTCGACGAACCGTTGGCCGGCACCAGCCACGATGAATCGCAACGCCTGATCAATATCCTGCAGGAGCTGCGCAAGGAGCTGCCCATCATCCTGATCGAGCACGACATGGATGCGGTATTCGCGCTGGCCGATCGCGTCTCGGTGCTGGTCTATGGCCGCATCATTGCGTGTGGTGCGCCGCAGGATATCCGCGACAATGCGGAAGTACGCGCCGCCTATCTCGGCGAGGAGGCCGCCTGATGCTCGCTGTATCAAACCTGCAGGCCGCCTATGGCGCGGCCAAAGTGCTGTTCGATATCTCGCTGCATATCAATGCCGGCGAGGTCGTGACCCTGCTCGGCCGCAACGGCATGGGCAAGACGACCACCATCAATGCCATCATGGGCCTGCTGCATCCGACCGGCGGCAGCATCACTTTCGACAACAAGCCGATGGCCGGGCAGCCGTCGTATCGCATCGCGCAGGCGGGCATTGGCCTGGTGCCGGAAGGGCGCCAGATCTTTCCGACACTGACGGTGGAAGAAAACCTGGTTGCGACAGCCGCCGTGCGCCATCCGCCGGCGCGCTGGACGCTGGACAAGATCTACGACCTGTTTCCGCGCCTGAAGGAACGTCGCAGCAATCTCGGCACACAGCTCTCGGGTGGCGAGCAGCAGATGCTCGCGGTCGGCCGCGCGCTGATGACCAATCCGAAACTGCTCATCCTCGACGAAGCGACCGAAGGCCTTGCGCCACTGATCCGGCTTGAGATCTGGAATTGCCTGAAAAAGCTGAAGGCGGAGAAGCAATCCATTCTGGTGATCGACAAGAATGTCGATGCGCTTGCGGCTTTTGCGGATCGTCATGTGGTGATCGAAAAGGGTCGTGTCGTCTGGACCGGCACGTCCGAACAGTTGAAGAGCGATTCAACCGTGAAAGATCGGTTCCTGCATGTGTGATAAGGTTCGTAGGATGGGTTGAGCGAAGCGATACCCATCCTACGACGACCTATTTGACAAGGAGAGAGCATGACAAAAACCGAGACCGCCGGCATCACCCGCGCCAATGAAGGCATGCAGGGCATCACCTGGAACATCCTCGGCCAGATCTATGTGCCGAAGAATCTGAGCGAGGATTCGTTCTCGTGGCACGCCACGTTCCCGCCCGGCACATTCGTGCCGCCGCATATCCATCCGGACCAGGACGAGTATCTCTACATCCTCGAAGGCAAGCTCGATTTCTTCCTCGGCGGCAACGAGACCTCGGCGACCCCCGGCGATCTGGTGCGCCTCGAGCGCGGCATTCCGCATGGGATTTTCAACAAGTCGGACCAGAACGCCAAAGTGCTGTTCTGGGTGTCACCGTCGCGCCGGCTGTATGATCTGTTCTGGGCAATCCACAATATGAAGGAGCAGAAGCCCGAGGACGTGGTGGCGCTGGCCACGGAATACAACATCCACTTTTTGCCGCCGCCTCCGGGGGCGTGAGGCTTACGACGCTGCCGCTTGCGGCATGGTGATCGCCAATGGATGAGGATAGAGCTCGGCCTGCATGGTTCGAGACGCCCGCTTCGCGGGCTCCTCACCATGAGGGTCTTCTATCGCACCAGGCTCTCTCCCTCATCCTGAGGAGCGCGCTCTGCGCGCGTCTCGAAGGATGGCCGCGGGCTGTTTCGCCATCACAAGCGATCAGCTTGCGCGAGCTAGGGAACTGACCACACGCTACCCGTTCACCACCGACAATCCCGGCTGCGCACCGAAGCCGGCTTTATGCGCATAGCCCTTCACGATCGCCTCGCGCTGGGCGTAGCTCAGCACGTTGTCGATATGGTCGAAGCCGTCCGGCGCGATCTGCTCCACCGCATCGATGACACCCTCAGGCCCACCACGCCGATTGGCACGCACGATCTCTGCCGTCATCGGCAGGCGCTTGCGCTCATAGGCCATCAGCGCCTGGCGCGGATGCTCCGCATGGGCCAGGGCATCCGCCAGCGCGCGCGCATCGAGGATTGCCTGCGAGGCGCCGTTGGAGCCGACCGGATACATCGGATGCGCGGCGTCACCGAGCAGCGTGACGCGGCCGCTCGTCCAGAACGGCAGGGGATCACGGTCGCAGCAGGGGTATTCCCAGAATTCCGGCGTCGCCGAGATCAATGCGGGCACGTCGATATGCGGCACCTTGAAACGCGCCACATGCGGCATCAGTTCGTCGCGCTTGCCGATCCGCGACCAGTCTTCACGGCGCGGCGGCAGCGAGCCACCCTCGCCGGTCTTCACCAGCACGGCCCAATTGGTCAGGCGGCTCGCGGGCGACTCGCCTTCCGCGATCGGATAGATCACGACCTTGGCATGCAGGCCGCCGGCCACGATCATCGAATTGCCGGTGAGGAAAGTCGGCCAATCACGCGCGCCGCGCCACAGCATCAGGCCGTTCCAGATCGGACCGCCCTCATTCGGAAACAGCGTGTTACGCACCTTAGAATGGATGCCGTCGGCGCCGATCAGGATATCGCCGCGCGCGGTCTTCACATGGTTGTTGTCGCGATCGAAAAAATAAGCGGTGACGCCGCCTTCGTCCTGCGTGAACGAGCCAAGCTTGCAGCCGGTATGGATCGCGTCCTTGCCGAGCCGCTCTTCCACCGCACGATGGATGACCGTCTGCAGACGACCGCGATGGATGGAGAATTGCGGCACATCGAAGCCGGCACCATAGCCGCGCTTCTCGCGCCAGACTTCCTGGCCATGGCGATTGAGATAGTGCAGCTCATCGGTGCGGATGGCGATGGCGTCGAGTTTGTCGAGCAGGCCGAGGCCGGTGAGTTCGCGGATCGCGTGCGTCAGTGTGTTGATGCCGACGCCGAGTTCACGGATCGTATCCGCCTGCTCGTAGAGTTCGCAATCGATGCCGCGTGCCCGCAGCATCAATGCCGTCGTCAATCCACCAATGCCGCCGCCGACGATGATTGCTTTCATCCGCTCTACTCCGCTTGACGCAACGCTTTTTA
>NZ_JBIIOT010000180.1:0-4049 GCF_044336785.1 Tardiphaga sp.
ATGCTGTTGTCGGCTGCGAGCGCGAGCAGGCGATGATCGATACCGACGCGCATCGCGCTGCGCGCTGCTGGCGCGCGCCGGAGCTCGAATTGCCGGGAGCGGTGAACTGATGGCAGCTCCGGGCATAGACCACGGCGTGCTCGCGGTTCGCGATCTACGCATCCTGTTCCCGACCCGCGACGGCCGCGACACGGTCAAGGCGATCGACGGCATGGATTTCGAGGTGCGGGCGGGCGAGACCTTCGGCATCATCGGCGAATCCGGTTCGGGCAAGACCACGCTCGGTCGGGCGCTGGTGTCGCTGCTGCCGCCGACGGAAGGCCAGATATTGCATGACGGCACCGATCCGTCGGCGCTCGGGACTAGTGCCTTCCGCAAGCATCGCCGCGACTATCAGATCATTTTCCAGGACCCCAACGCCGCACTCAATCCACGCATGACCATCATCGATAGCGTGGTCGAGCCGATGGAGATCATGCGGGAGGGTAATGCGGAAACGCGACGCCGCCGCGGCATCGAGGTGCTGGAGCGTGTCGGCCTGTCTTCGGAAGCCGCGGACCGCTATCCGCATCAGCTTTCCGGTGGCCAGAAGCAGCGCGTCAATATCGCCCGCGTGCTGACGCTGCGGCCCAAAGTGATCGTCTGCGACGAGGTGGTGGCCGCGCTCGATGTCTCCATTCGTGGCGACGTCCTCAATTTGTTTGCCGACCTGCAGCGCGAGTTCGGCCTGACCTATGTTTTCATCACTCACGATATTTCAGTGGTGTCGCATATCTCCGATCGTATTGCCGTGACCTATCTTGGCAAGCTGATGGAGCTCGGTCCGGCGGAAGAGGTAGTCGAACATCCGCTGCATCCCTATACGCGCGCGCTGCTGTCGGCGGAGCCGATCCCGCTGCCGTCGCATCTGCGCGTCGATCGCCGCATCATTCTCGAAGGCGAAATTCCGAGCCCTGTTGCACCACCTTCCGGCTGCCGCTTCCGCACGCGTTGCCCATCGGTGCAGCCGCGCTGCGTCACGGAAATCCCGGAATGGCGAGAGGTCAAGCCGGGACATCGTGTTGCTTGCCACTTTGCCACCGCCGATGGGCCGCCACCGAATAATCAGAAGACGCTAAACGCGTCATCATCATTGGGAGAAACGACATGCGTGTGATCGATCTCGGCTCGCGGCAATTGCGCCGTCGCGATATTCTCGCGCTGATGGGCGGCGTGGTTGCAGCCGGTGCGCTCGGCATGCCGGCTTTTGCGCAAGAGGCCAAGAAGGGGGGCGTGCTGAAGGTTGGCGCTCCGGCCAATCCGTCGTCGCTCGATCCCGCGACCGGCGGCGCCGGCTCCGATCACAGCATTCTCTGGACCATGTATGACACTCTGGTGGAGTGGGACTACGACACGCTGAAGCCGAAGCCCGGCATGGCGAAATGGGCGTTCCCCGATCCCAAGACCATGGTGCTGGATATCACCGACGGCATCAAATTCCATGACGGTACGGCGCTGGATGCCGAAGCTGTCAAGTTCAACCTGGAACGCAGCCGCTCGGACCAGCGTTCGAACGTCAAGCCCGATCTGTCGAGCGTGGAGGCGGTCGAGGTGACCGGCCCGCTGCAGGTGACCCTGAAGCTGAAGAACCCGGATACCGCACTCCCTGCAATTTTGTCCGATCGTGCTGGCATGATGGTGTCGCCGACAAACATCAAGGCGCTGGGCAACGAGACCGATCGCAAGCCGGTCGGGGCAGGGCCATGGAAATTCGTCAAATGGAACGACAATGAGATCATCGTCGTCACCCGCCACGAGAACTACTGGCGCAAGGGCCGTCCCTATCTGGACGGCATCGAGTTCAATATCATCACCGAGAATGCCACAGCGTTGCGATCGGTGGTCGCAGGCCAGAACGACATGGCGTTCCAGCTGCCGGCGCGCCTCAAGCCGGTGATCGAGCGCGCCAAGAACCTCGAAACTGTGACCTCGCCGACGTTGTATTGCGTGCAGCTCTATTTCAACTATGCCCGCGCCCCACTCGACAATGTGAAGGTCCGGCAGGCGATCAATTTCGCCTTAGATCGCGATGCCTTTGTTAAAGCGACGTTGAGCGGTCTTGGCGAGCCCGCGCGGATGACGCTGCCGAGCTCGCATTGGGCCTTCAACAAGGCCGTGGCCAATACCTATCCGCACGATCCCGAGAAGGCGAAGAAGCTGCTCGCCGAAGCCGGCTTCAAGGATGGGCTCGAACTCACCATCGGCGGCTACACGGATCAGGACTCCGTCCGTCGCGGCGAGGTGATCCAGGAGCAGCTTGGCAAGGCTGGCATCCGCCTGAAGTTCACCCGCGGCACCATCGCCGAGATCAGCGCGCAGTTCTTCGCCACGGAGAAGAAGTTCGATTTGCTCGTCTCAGCCTGGACCGGTCGTCCCGATCCCAGCATGACCTATGCACTGGGTTTCGATCAGGGGGCTTATTACAACGCCGGCCGCACCGCCGATCCCGAGCTGTCGAAACTCATCAAGGAAAGTCGCGAGAGCGAGGACCTGGCCAAGCGTGCAGAAGTTTTCGCCAAGATCCAGAAGATCACGGTGGAGACCGCGCTCTCAGCCCCTCTGGCATTTCAGTTCGAACTCGATGCGCTGTCCGCCAAGGTCAAGGGCTTCAAGCCCAACCTGCTCGGCAAGCCGAAGTTCGAAAATATCTCCCTCGGATAACGCGCCGGGGCCGCGCATGGCGCGGCTCCTGCCTCCGGAGTGAACCGCTCTATGAGACATTCAGCACGGCTCCGTATCGTCGGTCGTCGCCTGTTACAGGCGATTCCGGTGATCGTGTTGTCCACCTTCATCGTGTTCGGTCTGCTCAAGCTGGTGCCGGGCGATATCGCCGTCACACTCGCTGGCGACAATGCGTCCGACCAGCGCATCGCGGAGATCCGCGAAATCTACGGGCTTAATCAACCCTTCCTGGTGCAATACGGCGCGTGGCTGTTCAAGGCGTCGCATGGTGACCTGTCGAACTCGCTGATCTCCAACGAGGCCGTTCTGGCGTCAATTCAGCGCTGCCTTCCGCATACGTTGCTGATCGTCGCGCTGGCGCTCTTGATTGCGCTCACCGTCGGCATCCCGCTCGGCATCGCCGCCGCAACCAAACCCGGCTCATGGATCGATAGCACCGTGATGGCGATCGCTTCGCTCGGCGTGGCCGTACCAAACTTCTGGCTAGGTATGCTGTTGGTCGCGTTCTTCGCGCTGCAGCTCAACTGGTTGCCGGCGACTGGGGCTGCATCGCTGATGAAGGATCCCTGGGCTGCACTCAGTCACGCCATTCTGCCAGCGGTCGCATTGGCGTCCGGCGGTATTGCCGAAGTCGCGCGGCAGCTGCGTTCGTCGCTGGTTGAGATCCTGTCGTCTCAACAGGTCCGAACGCTGCATGCCAAGGGATTGCCTCCATCCTCGATCCTGTGGCGACACGGCTTAAAGAATGTCAGTGTCAATCTGCTCACTGTCGTCAGCCTGCTCGCCAACCGCATGCTGGCGGCGACCGTGGTCGTCGAGGCCGTTTTCGCCATTCCCGGCATGGGCGGCCTGATCGTCAATGCGGCCATGAATCGCGATTTCCCGGTGGTGCAGGGCGTCGTCTTCACCATGGTGCTGATTGTTGTCAGTCTCAACCTGCTGACTGACATTCTCTACAGCGTCCTCGATCCGAGGATCTCATCATGACCGACGCTGCTTTGACCCTGCCGCAACCGCGGCGCCCGCGTCGTCTCGCGGGCTTCGGTCGCTGGCTGCTGACCGATATTCGCGGTGCAGTGAGCCTCGGCTTCTTGGTCGCACTGATGTTGATCTCGGTGTTGGCGCCTTGGATCTCGCCTTACAAGCCGACGGCGCAGGATCTCGATGCCTCGCTGGCGACCATGTCGGTGCAGCACTGGCTCGGCGCCGACGATCTTGGCCGTGATACGCTGAGCCGGCTGATCCATGGCGGCATGGCATCGCTCTATGCCAGCTTCCTCGCGGTTGCCATCGCGGTGCTGATCGGTGTCCCCGTCGGTGTGCTTGCC
>NZ_JBIIOT010000090.1:0-20894 GCF_044336785.1 Tardiphaga sp.
GGCGGCTGGGTCGATACGATCATCAGCCGCATCATCGACAGCTTCCTGTCTTTCCCCGCGATCGTGCTGGCGATCGCCGTGACGGGTGCGCTCGGCATCGGCCTGACCAATGGCATGATCTCGGTGGGTATCGTGTTTTCGCCGCAGCTCGCGCGCCTCGTTCGTGCGCGGACTCTGGTGGTGCGGAACGAGCTCTATGTCGATGCTGCCCGCTGCTTTGGCGGTTCGACGATGCGCATCCTGTGGCGGCATGTGCTGCCCAATGCGATCCAGCCGGTCATTGTGCAAGTCACATTGCTGCTCGCGGCCGCGTTGCTCGCTGAAGCCAGTCTCAGCTTCCTCGGCCTCGGCATCCAGCCGCCGGATCCGAGCTGGGGCGCCATGTTGGCGCGCGCCTATCAGAACATGGAGATCGCGCCGGAGCAGATGTATCCGCCCGGCCTTGCGATCCTGTTCACCGCGCTGGCCTTCAATACACTGGGTGAATCGCTGCGCGTCGCCCTCGATCCGACCATGAAACGTAACTGACAAAAACCGGGGAAAACGGTGATGACCGCAAAGCTCAACGAAGCTGACTATCTGGCCAGATTGCACGACCTGTGGGCTAAGGCTTGGCCGAAGGGGACACCGACCAAGCCGAATTACATTCACGGCGAAGTGGCGCTGACGGAATATCTGCGCGCCTGGGCCAAGCGGCAACCGGAAAAACCTGCAGTGATCTTCTACGGCCACGTCACCACCTATGGTGACCTGGATCGCCAGAGCGATCGCTTCGCGGCATTGTTGATGGAGAAAGGTGTGCGCAAGGGCGACCGCGTGGCCGTGTTCATGCCGAATTGTCCGCAATTCCATATCGTATTCTTCGGCATTCTGAAGCTGGGTGCCATCCATGTGCCGGTCAGCCCGCTCTCGCGCGCGTTTGAACTGGCCTATGAGCTTAACGACACCGACGCCGAAGTCATCGTGGCGCTGGACCAGCTCGCTCCTGTCGTCGATCAGGTCCGCGGTGAGACGAAATTACGCGAGGTGATCGTCACATCTTTCGCCGATGTCATTCTGGATCAGCCAACCATTCCTGTGCCGGATTCCATTCTCGCGCCGCGTATTGCCATTCCCGGCGCTACCGATCTGCTGCCCGCACTGGCCGCGCTGCCCGAGCCGAAGCCGCTGCCGCCGGCCGGCCTCGATGACATCGCCGCGCTGAACTATACGGGCGGCACCACGGGCATGCCGAAGGGATGCGTTCACACACAACGCGACATGGTCTACACAGCTGCCGCCAATCACGGCATCTCGGTGGTGTCGCGCGAGGACAGCGTCTATCTATCGTTCTTTCCGGAATTCTGGATCGCCGGTGAGAATTTTGGTCTGATCTTCCCGCTATTCGCCGGCGCGACCCTGGTGCTTTTGGCGCGATGGGATGCGGTTGGCGCGCTGTCTGCGATCGATCGCTACAAGGTCAATATCACCGCCATGCCCGTGGATGGCGCCGTTGAGCTGATGGATCATCCGCGCTTCAAAGAGTTTGATCTTTCCTCGCTCAATCAGGTCCGTGTCGTGTCCTTCGTGAAGAAGCTTAATCCTGACTACCGCAAACGCTGGAAGGATCTCACCGGCATCATTCTCGCCGAAGCATCCTGGGGGATGACCGAGACCCATACCTCGAATACATTCGTCGCTGGCTTCCAGGACAATGACTTCGATCTGTTGTCGCAGCCGATCTTTGTGGGCCTGCCAGTGCCCGGCGCCGAGTTCAAGATCACCGATTTCGAAACTGGCGAACTCATTGCACTCGGCGGCGAAGGCGAGATCCGCGTCCGCACGCCGTCATTGCTGAAGAGCTACTGGAATAAGCCGCAGGCGACTGCAGAGTCGCTGGTGGATGGTTGGCTGCGCACCGGCGATATCGGCACCATCGACGAACAGGGTTTTTTGCACTTCCTCGGCCGTCGCAAAGAGATGCTGAAGGTGAAGGGCATGAGCGTGTTTCCGCCGGAGATCGAGGCGCTGCTCGGCCAGCACCCTAAAGTGCTCGGTTCGGGCGTAGTGGGACGTGACGATACGGACAAGGGACAGGTGCCGGTGGCCTATATCCAGCTCAAGCCGGAAGCGATCGGAAACACATCGCCAGACGAGATCCAGGCTTGGTGCGCGGAGCGGATGGCCACCTACAAGGTGCCGGAAGTCCGCATCATCGACGCGCTGCCGATGACCGCCACCGGCAAGGTGAAGAAGCAGGAACTGAACGCCAATGCGCCGCGCTGAGCGGCTCGCATTTCCGATCATTCGTTGCTGACGGAGAACAAGATGTCCTTTCATAAATTGCTGATCGCCAATCGCGGCGAGATCGCCATCCGTATTGCGCGCGCTGCCGCCGATGCCGGACTTGCCACTGTAGCGATTTATCCCGCCGACGACGCGCAGTCGATGCATGTGCGGATTGCCGACGAAGCGCGGGAGATTCCTGGCCGCGGTGCGCGCGCTTATCTCGATATCGATGGCGTCATTGGTGCAGCCAAGTCCGCCTGCTGCGACGCACTGCATCCCGGCTATGGCTTTCTCAGCGAGAACCCTGAGCTCGCGCAGCGCTGCGCCGATGAGGGCATCACCTTTGTCGGTCCGTCACCCGCGGCATTGAAGCTGTTCGGCGATAAGGTGGCGGCCAAGCAACTGGCAAAGCGCTGTGGCGTGCCCATCATCGCCGGCACGAACGGGCCTTCGACGCTGGAGGAGATCAAGGCATTCTTCGCCTCGCTGGGCGAGAGTGCTGCTGTCATGATCAAGGCGATGGCCGGCGGAGGCGGCCGCGGCATGCGCGTCGTCGAACGCGCCGCAGATCTGGACGATGCCTATGCGCGCTGTCAGTCCGAGGCCACGGCCGCCTTCGGCTATGACGGTGTCTACGCTGAACGACTGATCCGCAATGCCAGGCACATCGAAGTGCAGATCATCGGTGATCGCCACGGCCATGTCAGCCATCTCTGGGAACGGGAATGCACTATCCAGCGTCGGAACCAGAAGCTGGTGGAGATCGCGCCGAGCCCGTCGCTGACCGATGCGCTGCGCAACCGTATCGTCGAGGCGGCCAAGCATCTGGCGAGCGAGGCGAAGTATGACAGCCTCGGCACGTTCGAGTTTCTGGTCGATGGCGAGGTCGGCGAGAGCGATGGCGCGTTCGCGTTCATCGAAGCGAATCCGCGTCTGCAGGTCGAACACACCGTGACCGAGGAAGTGCTGGCGATCGATCTGGTCCGCGCGCAGCTCGCGGTGGCGGAGGGCGCCACGCTGGCATCCTTGCATCTTGATCAGGCCGAGGTGCCGAAGCCGCGTGGTTTTGCGATGCAGCTTCGCATCAATATGGAGACCATGGATGCATCGGGCGCCACACAGCCGACCGGCGGCACGTTGGCGGTGTTCGAGCCGCCGTCGGGCCCGGGCGTGCGCGTCGATACGTTCGGCTATGCCGGTTATCGCACCAGCGCCGCATTCGACTCGCTGCTGGCGAAGGTCATAGTGCACACGCCGCTCGCCTTTGCTGATGTCGTCGCTAAGGGGACGCGGGCGCTGCGCGAATTCCGCATCGAAGGCGTCGCCACCAATATCCCCCTCATTCAGGCGATCCTCGCCCATAGCTATTTCCGCGCCTACCGTGTCAGCACCAGTTTCATCGATCGCAACGTCGCCGATCTCGTCGGCGCGGCGCAGGGGATGAGTTCGTCGCTCTTCGCATCAAGTGGCATAGCGGCGCATCAAGCGGCATCGGCGGCACTTGCCGAGCCTGTGCCCGAAGGGAGCATCGCCATCGCAGCACCGCTGCAGGGCACCATCGTGGCGATCCAGGTGAAGGAGGGCGATGTCGTCCGCCCCGGTCAGCAGCTTGCCGTGATCGAATCTATGAAAATGGAGCATCTCGTCACCGCCGGGCAGGGGGGGCGGGTCAGGCGTATTGCGGCGGCGGATGGCGTTACGCTGATGCAGAACGAAGCGATCCTTTATCTCGAACCGCAGGACGTCGCCGGCGACGCGGTTACCGAGGAAGCCACGATCGATCTCGATCACATTCGTCCCGACCTCGCCGAGATGCTCGCGCGACAAGCGAACACTTATGACGAGAACCGTCTTGGTTCGGTAGAGCGGCGGCGCAAGACCAACCAGCGCACCGCGCGCGAGAATATTGCGCAGCTCGTGGATGACGGCTCTTTCATGGAATATGGCAGCCTCGCCATTGCGGGCCAGCGCCGTCGCCGGTCGATCGACGATCTCATCAAGAACACCCCGGCTGATGGCCTGATTGCCGGCGTGGCCACGGTCAACGCCAAGTCGTTCGGCGAACACGATGCGCGCTGCATGGTGATCTCATATGACTACACCGTGCTGGCGGGCACCCAGGGCCATATGAACCACAAGAAGATCGACCGCATGCTTACGCTGGTCGAGCAGTGGCGGATGCCGCTGGTGTTTTATGCAGAGGGGGGCGGCGGCCGTCCCGGCGATACCGATCGTCTCGGTCTCACCGGTCTCGATGGTCCGTCTTTCGTGCAGTTTGCAAAACTCTCCGGCCTTGTCCCGGTGATCGGCGTGGTGTCGGGCTATTGCTTTGCCGGCAATGCGGCGATGCTCGGCTGCTGCGACGTTATCATTGCGACCAAGAATGCCTCGATCGGCATGGGCGGCCCGGCGATGATCGAGGGCGGCGGCCTCGGCGTCTATCATCCCGCCGAAGTGGGCCCGGTGTCGTTCCAGTCACCGAATGGCGTCGTCGATATCCTGGTCGAGGACGAGGAAGAGGCGACGCGCATCGCACAGAAATATCTGTCTTATTTCCAGGGGCCGGTGGCCGATTGGAAAGTGGCCGATCAGCGCCTGCTGCGCCGTGCGATCCCGGAAAACCGCCTGCGCGTCTATGATATCCGTGCGGTCATCGATCTGATCGCGGACGAGGAGTCCGTGCTCGAAATCCGCCGCGACTTTGGCGTCGGCATGGTCACCGCCTTCATCCGCATCGAGGGCAAGCCGTTCGGGCTGCTCGCCAACAATCCGAAGCATCTGGGCGGCGCCATCGATGCCGAGGCCGGCGACAAGGCGGCGCGCTTTCTTCAACTTTGCGATGCCTTCGATATTCCCATGGTCTCCTTGTGCGACACGCCGGGATTCATGGTCGGGCCGGAGGCGGAGAGGACCGCGATCGTGCGCCATGTCGCGCGCATGTTCGTCACGGGGGCGAGCATCACAGTGCCACTGTTCGGCATCGTCCTGCGCAAGGGTTACGGGCTTGGCGCACAATCCATGATCGGCGGCGGCTTCCATGCATCGTTCTTCACGGCCGCGTGGCCCACCGGCGAATTCGGCGGCATGGGTCTCGAAGGCTATGTGCGCCTGGGCTTCCGCAAGGAGATGGAGGCGATCGCCGATCCCGCTGAACGCGATACCTATTACAAGAACAAGGTTGCCGAGCTCTATGCCAATGGCAAGGCCACGTCGATCGCGTCGGTGATGGAGATCGACAATGTGATCGATCCCGCGGAGACGCGGCGCTGGATCATGGCCGGCCTGCGTTCGGTGCCGCCGCCGCCCGCACGCGAGACGCGTAAGCGTCCCTGTGTCGACACCTGGTAATGAACGGTCTGCTTGGAGTGATGCGATGACGAGTGCTGCATTCGATACCGAGATACAGGATGTTGACGGCGCGCTGCATGGCCCGTGGCGTCAGCCGCGGCAGATGCTGCACGCACAGACCTATGATTCTCACGCCTCGATCCACGACGATGCGACCGCGCAGAAACTCGGCTTCAAGGGTGGCACTATCGAAGGTCCGACGCATTTCAGCCAGTTCGCGCCGCTCTGCGTGCGATTGTGGGGCGATGCATGGTTCGAAAGCGGTTGCATCTCGGCGCATTATCGCAATGCCGCCTATGAAGGCGAGGAGGTGCAGGCAGTTGTCGAGAAGCCTGCCCTCGGCGCGCGCTATGCGGCGATCCGTATGATCAAGCGCGACGGCACCGAGATTTTGCGCGGTAGCGCCTCGCTCGGCAGTGATGCCGCGCCATCCGCTCTGGATATCAGGCTGACCGAACTGAAGCCACTGACCGATGCCGTCATTCTACGCGACGTCACGATTGGCATGACAACAGCGCAGCAGACGGTTCGCATGGATATGGACCAGCATATGGGCGATCTCTATCCGTTTTCGTTGGCCCAGAAATTGAAGGTCATCACCGAACCTTCGCCATTCTACAGCAGCGGCGACACGCCGTGGCGGCGCGCTATCATCCCGATGGAGATGTTGAGCGTGCTGTTCCAACATACAAGCAAGAAGGATGGCCTGCCCGTAAAGGGCCCTGCTGTCGGTCTTTTCGCCGATCAGGAGATCCGCGTGGTCAAGGGGCCGCTCTTTGTCGGCGAGGATTATAGCGTCCAGCGCGAGGTGGTCGCCATGTCCGGCAGCAAGCGCACCGAGAGCCTGTGGGTACGCACGGAGGTTCGTGACGCCAGTCAGACGCTGGTGGCAACGATGCTGCTCAATCTCGCGACACTGAAGGAATCCTACGGGCCGTATCAGGCCGAACACGCGGCGCTGTACGGATCATCGGTTTGACGATGTCGGCTTGTGCTCGACGTCCGCTGTTAGATGAAAATCGGTGCAAGGGCACGAGAGCGGGTATTCCGACCGCGCAGGCGCCGAGCATCTTCTGGCGCAAAGCGGACCATCAGAAAACTGTCATACAGAGTATCTAAAAGGCGGGTGGTAGCCTGATCCGGGATAGTCAAACTCAGTCGCGGGCGGCAGGGGCGTCAGCGCATGCGTTTGGAGCGTTTTCAATCACGACAGTTGCGCAGCGGCGGGCCTTTGGTCGTCGGTCAGGCTGCCAGGCGACTGAGTGTATTGATCGTTGTGACCCTCGGCATCTGCGTTTTATGGGTCATGTCGGCAGCGGGCGGTAGTCCTGCCGCGCGAACCGACCGTTTCGATTTCGAGATTGCCGCGCAGCCGCTCGGCCCGGCACTGGTCGCCTTCGGCGCCGCGAGGGGCATCGAGCTGATCTACGACAGTGCGCTGACATATCGCCACCACTCTTCCGGTCTGAAGGGACGTTTCACCGCCGACGAAGCGATCCTGCTCATCCTGGCTGCGTCGGGCCTCGCCGCCCGCGCGGTCGCGCCGGGCGCGATCACGATCGTGGCGCTATCGGATCTGCAGCCGGTCGAGCAAGCCTCCCGACCGACCAGCAGTCGGCACGCTGCATTCTTCGCCGAAATCCAAGGGAGTTTTGCACGGGCATTCTGCCACACGCCAGCAGCCGTGGTGAGCAGGGAGCGCGTGCTTGTCAGATTCAGGATTGCCGCTTCAGGCGCGATGGAGCGACTGGAAATGCTCGACGCGACCGATGAGTCGTCGCGTCATGGTCTGGTGGAAGCGCTGAAGCGTGTCACTTTCGACGTCCCGCCGCCGTCGGATCTGCCACAGCCGATCATGATGCTGATCCTGCCGCTTGCTGCGGAGGCGTGCTGACGTGGCGGGTCCGCTGACCGAAAATTGCGTGGCGATGGGACACTGAGCGCATCATGACCGCGACCTGGGCAGCTTTGCGCGATCTTCTCGTGGTGCGCTATGATGACTTTTTTCTGCGGCTGCGGCGTCGCCTGGGATCGAGCGATCTCGCCCGGGAAACGCTGCACGAGACCTATGTGCGGCTCAACCGCACTGGTGATATCACAGGCGTCCAACGCCCGGATGCGTATCTGTACCGGATCGCGCTCAACATCGCCGTGGTGCTACGACGATCAGAAGATCGGCAAGCATCGCCCGTGGAGATCGAGGCAGCCATCAACCTTGCCGACGAGATGGCGCAAACTGACCGGATGGCCGAGGGCCGCTTCGAGATCGCGGCGCTTGAGCGCGCGATCGAGGCATTGCCGCCACGGCAAAGGGCCGTCTTCCTTGCTGCCCGACTCGACGAGACGCCAATCCTCGATATTGCTGCGTCGCTCGGGATTTCGTCGCGGCTGGTCGAGAGCGAGCTCAGAAAGGCGCTGGATCATTGCGCCGCGCAGTTGCAGCGGCCGTCAACGCGACGTATTCGCAAAGCGACATCGAAGGCCTCCAGCGCAGGGAGGACTGGCGATGACCGGTTTTGACGATACTATCGAGCAATCTGGGGCAATGACCGAGCGCGAGACCGATCTGCCGCATCAGGAAGCGCGGGCCTGGCTGCTCAAGCTGCGGCCGGGCAGCGCAAGTGCCAGCGATCTCACCAGATTCAAGCGCTGGCTTGGTGAAAGCCCGCACCATGCCCGGGCGTTTAACGAGACAAAGCAATTGTGGTCCGAGCTGGCGCCTGCCGCGCGCAACGTGGCGGCGCGTCGCGCAGCTGTTGCGCAGCCGATCATGCCGCGTCGCTTTGTCAATCGCCGCGTTTTTCTCGGCGGCACAATGGCCGCTGCTGCCTCATATGCCATGATCAGTCCGCCGCTCGGCTTATGGCCTTCGCTTCCGGACGTGCTGGCGTCCGACTACCTGACCGCAACAGGGGAACAACGGCGGCTTAGTCTCGCCGATAATGTGACGCTGGAGATGAATACGCAGACCAGCATTGCAGTGGATGGCGAGCGCCGGATTGAACTCATTTCAGGCGAGGGGGCGATTGTCACGGGCGCGCAGGATTTCGAAGTCATCGCGGCAGATGGCCGGATGCGCTCGCGCAATGCCGTCTTTTGTATCCGGCATATCGCTTCCGACGTGCGCGTGACCTGCCTCGAAGGCGTGATCGAGATCGCTCTCGGCGATCGCGTGACCTCGATCGGTCGACGGCAGCAGATTTCTTATTCCGGTCAGGACCTTGACTCCGTGATGTCGATCGATCCCGAGGTCGTTACGGCGTGGCGCAGCGGACAGCTGATCTTTCTCGATGCGCCGCTCAGCGATGTGGTGGCGGAAGCCAATCGCTATCGCCGCGGAAAAATCATCGTCGCTAACAAGGCGCTCGGACGCCGGATGGTCACGGCGCGCTTCAGTCTCGACCGGATCGAAGACGTGGTTCCCAAGCTCGCAAATGCGTTCGGCGCTCGGGCGACATGGTTGCCCGCCGGAGTTGTGATCCTGAGCTGATCGTCTGCCGGCCGGCCGGCGCAAATTTATTTGCACAAGCCTGTGCGGATTGAAGCGATCAAAAGCGACTCATCAAGCGGAGCTCTCCCGGCGCATCGTCAATGATGGCCATCCGTTCTGATAAGGACCTGCCATGACCGTTCGGCCCCAGATGATCCGCAAGCTTGCGCAGCGGCCGGACTTGCGTTTTCGCCGTGCTCTGCTGACAGGCGCCAGCGTGACGGCATTGCTGATGGGATCGCTTGTTGCCGTTGAGGCACGCAGCCTCGGTGGCGGATCCGGTGCAGCTTCCGCAAATGCCGCTGCCGCCGCGCAGGCGGGCGCCCAGCAGGCGGCGGCAGCGGCGGCTGTGCAGACATCGATCTCCATGGCCCGCGCGAATGCCAGCCTGGCCGCGATGCGAGCCAGATTGCAGCTCGACCGCGCGGCGGCCATGGCTGCATCCGGCGCGGTGCCGAACGGGCTGACAGCCGGCGGGCTGGTTGTCGCGCCGAATGCCGGTGCCGATCCGACCCTGTGGCAGGGCGCCAATGCGCCGACATCCGCGCCGCAGGGCGGACGTATCCAGGTCGAGGTGAAGCAGACCCAGCCGAAAGCGATCCTGACCTGGAGCAGCTTCAATATCGGGCGCGAGACCGATCTTTATTTCAACCAGACCGCCGGTGGCAGCGACGTGCCGAACTGGATCGTGATGAATCGCGTCATCGATCCGTCGCTGGCGCCGAGCCGCATCCTTGGAACCATCAAGGCCGAGGGCCAGGTTTATGCCATCAACAGGAACGGCATCGTCTTCGGCGGATCGAGCCAGATCAATGTCTCGACACTGGTCGCATCGAGTCTCGAAATTGCACTGCCGGGCCTGAGCGGCGCCAGCTATCTGTCGGATTCACCGGCCAATGTGACCGCGCGCAATGCGCGATTCCTTAATGGCCTGCTGTCCTTCACCGGCGATCTCCCGGTCGCTTTCGGCGAGGACTTTACCACCACATCGCAACGCTCACTGGCCGGCGAAGTATTCGCGCCGCTCGACGGCGTAACGATCGACGCGGGCGCGCAGATCAGGATCGGCAATTACGGCCAGGCGTTCCTGGCTGGCCACAATGTCGTCAATCGCGGCACCATCGAAGCGCCAAACGGTCAGGTCGTGTTCGCCGCCGGCCGCGGCGTCGTCATCAACAAGAGCGCGCTGCCGGATATCCGCGGCTATCTGCTTGCTGTCGATCGTGGCGGCGTGGTGGAGAATTCCGGACTGGTGTCGACGCCGCTCGGCAATATCACCATGACCGGAAAAACCATCAATCAGACCGGCGTGTTGCTGGCCACCACCGGCGTGGAAGCCAATGGCTCCATCGTGATGCGGGCTGTCGAGGGGATGCCGAACCGTCAGGCCTTTACCGAGGTCGTCCCGCCCGCGCCCGAAAGCGGCTATATCGGCTCCCCCAATGCCAATCAGCGGCGTGGCACTGTCACCTTCGGTCCAGGCAGCGTGACCGCGATCACGCCTGACGACAGCGGGCAGAAGGCGGTCGGCACCATCGGCTATCGGCAGTCGATGATGGACGTCGCCGGCTACAAGATCCTCGCCCTTGATGAGTCCACGCTCTATCTGCCATCCGGCCGTATCGGACTATGGACACTGCCCGAGGCGGCCACCACCGGCCTCGACAGCCGGGTCTATATCGGGCAGGGCGCGCGGATCGACGTCTCGGGCCTGCGCGACGTATCGGTTGCGATGGAGCAGAACGCCATTCAGGCGGAATTGCGCGCGGCCGAGCTGAGCATCAATCCGGTTCTGCGCGACAGCGCATTGCGCGGCCGGAAGATCACTTTCGATGCGCGGTTCGGCGTCCGGATCGCGGATGTGGCGGGCTATTATGACCTGATCGCGCGCGACATCGGCCAGTTCATGACCACGGGCGGTACGATCGCCCTGCGTGGAAAGGAAATCATCGCGCGGGACGGCTCGACCATCGATCTGTCCGGCGGCAGCGTGCGCTATGGCGACGGATACATCAAGAGCACCATCCTGATGGATCAGACCGGTCGCCGCGTGCGTATCGAGGACGCGGTGCCCGGCGTCACCTATATCGAGTCGGAGCGCGGCTTCGTGGTCATGCGCCCGCGCTGGGGCATGACCGAGATCCACACGTCGGTGTTCGATCGCGGGCAGTTGTCCGGATTTGTCCGAGGCTATGTCGAAGGGAGATCGGCTGGACGGCTGGAACTGGACGTCAGCAGGGACGCCGCCACCGCAGGCGCGCAGGCGCGCGACGCATTCCGTATCTTCGATGGCGAAATGCTGACCGGTCTTGTCGTCGGCCCGAACCAGCTCGCCGCGCCCACCGGCGCCGGCATGGCCGATGTCAGCAAGGTCTGGCAGGAAATGCCGGCGCGCGCATCGCTGCTGTTCGGTGGCATCCTTTCTTTCGCCGGCTCGGACCCGACCTATCTCGGCGGCGACATCACGATTGCCGATGTCGGCCCACGGCTGGCGAGCGGCTTCAAATTTGACACCGCGCTCGATTACGCCAATGCCTATCGTCACATCCTGCCGGCCCATTGGTTCGACGGAAGTGGCTTCGGCAATGTCACGCTCCGAAGCGGCTATACGTCACAAGGCGCCGCCGATCCCGACACCGGCGTCATCTCCGGGCCGGGGCCTTATCCGACCGCAGGTCATCTTGTGATCGGCGCGGGCGTGACGGTCGATCTCGGCCTGTTCGGGGCGTTCAATTTCTTCGGCCGCCAGGCCGATATCGCCGGCACGGTGCGTGCGCCCGGTGGCTCCGTATCGATCCAGACCGTGCAGGCACCGTCCACTAATGCGGGCAGTTCGACCGAGAACTGGGCGCAACTTCCCGATTCCGAACGGCCCGGCACCTTGCTGCGCAGCACCGGCGTGATCGATGTCGCCGGATTGTGGCTCAATGAATATCTAAGCGGCGAGCGATCGCCGCGCGCGATCGATGGCGGCAAGGTCAGGATCGTCAGCTATAATCTTGTCGCATACAAAGGCTCGCTGATCGATGTCAGCGGCGGCGGTCATCTCGACAGCAGCGGCTCCAGAATAACCGCCGGAAATGGCGGATCGATCGTCATCGATACCAGCGCTCGCTACACTTATGCGTCGCCGGCTGCCGACCTCGAGCCGAGCAATGGCCGGCTCGTCCTTGACGGGACGCTGCGCGGTTACGCGCTCGGCCGCGGCGGTACGCTGAGTATCGATACCGGCGAGGAGATTGTCATCAGCAATCATGCCGTGACGCCAAACGACATCCTGGCGGCGGGGCAGCGTGCCCCCCGCGACTTGCGTCTCGCGACATCCGTCATCGTTCCGGCAGGGGCGCGACTGCCGGTTGCCGGCTTCTATGTGGCGACCCGGGCAGAAGCCGGCCGCGCCTTGCCCGTGGCCGTGACAGTCACCGGCGTCTCGTCAGCGACACCTCTGTCTATCGCCGCCGACTGGACCGTACCGGCCGGCGTGACAGTGCGCTCGGTGGCAAATACGCAATATCGCGCCGGCGCCGTCGTTCCTGCCGGCACGCAGCTGATGACCTGGACCGGCACCCTGCCGGCCAATTACGTCGTTCCCGCCAATGCGTTCCCGCATGGAATCGCGATCGCCGCGAAGACGATCACCCATCCGGCGGGGATCGCCACCCGCGACGTCACCATCGCGGCGTCCACGCTCATCCCGACCGGCGCCATCTTCGACCAGCAGGTGCAGTTCGTGACCACGCGGGCGATCGACGCCGATCTCTTCACCCGCGGCGGTTTTTCGGGCTTTGCCATCAGCGGCGCGCGCGGTGTGACGGTGGCGGCAGGGACCGTGATTGCGCCGTCGGTCGAGACACTGCAGCTCGGCGATGCGCTGCTGGTCGCCACGGGCACGAAATTGCCCGAGGTGGCCGGGCGCGTCGTGCTGCCGGGCGAATTGCGTAGCGCGATGACGCTCAGCCTGTCGACCATGCCGGTCGATATCGATACCGGCGTCGCCGTCAACCGTGTCGAGGTCGTGGACGGGACCGGGCTGCTCAGCGCCGGCAGCGTCCGTTATCCGGGCGTTCTCAACATCGAAACCGGCGCGACGATCCGGATGGAGCCGGGCTCCCTGGTGCGGCTTGCCTCGCTCAACAATCTTTTCGTTGATGGCACAGCCGCGACGCCCGGTGGAACGATACAGGTGTTGTCGCCGGTCGTTCGCTTGGGCGCGCATGCGCGGCTGGCGGCGCCGGGTTATGTGGATGTCGTGCGCGATGGCCGGCAGATGCAACGGCGCGTGGCGGCGGGTGGCACGATCCTGATCGCCGGTGGTCGCTCAAGTCTCGCGTCCGCGCCATGGGCATCGGCCGTGACCATGCTGATGGATCCGGGCGCGGTGCTCGACGTGTCAGGCATTCGCGACATCGCCGACCTTGCCGGTACCGGATCGAACCCGGTGATGTCGCGCGCGCCCCATACGCCGACGATGATCGACGGCAATGCCGGCGCGATCAGCATCTATGCGACGCGCGGCGTGCTTGGCGGTCAGTTCGAACTGGCGCCGGGCGGCGAGGCCGGGAAAGGTGGCACGCTGGAGATCCGGACCACCATCGCAGGAACGTCAGGCGATCCGGGCGTTATCGTCCGCCAGGACATGCTGCCCGGTTTCGGCCCGGTGCTGCGCAACAGCGCGGTCCCATCGCTGCCGGGCCTCATCGTCGTCGCGGATCGCATCAATGAGTCCGATCTCGACGATCTTGTTCTCGGCACCGCCACTTATGCCGATCGCACCAATCTCGGCATTCGCTTCGACGGCGACGTGACACTGAACGCGCGCCGGTCGATGTCGCTGGTCACCCATCTGCTGGGCACCATCACCAGCCGCCCGGCCCGGGTCCAGCTGGGCGCGTCCTATGTCAGCCTCGGCTCCGGCGCGACCAGCACCACAGCCCCGCTCGTCGCGGCAACGGTGCTGAACGGCGATCTCACCGTGCGTGCGGACCTGATCGATATCGCAACACGGGTCTATCTCGGCTGTGGCCTCGGCGGCTGTGCCGGTGTCGGCGGCTTCGATACCGCGCGCTTCATTGCGACAGGCGATATCCGTCTGCATGGCAGCGAGGCCAACGATCCGAACCAGCCGGCCGGCCTGTTCTCCGCAGGCGCGCTCGCATTCAACGCGGCACAAACCTATGTGACCGCGCGCGCCGGCGTCGTGCGGCAGAGCAGCGATCCGGGCTTCCTGGTGAGCTCGAACCGCTCAGTCACCTTCACCGGCAATGGTGGCGCCGCGCCGGTCCCGTATTCCTTTGGCGAGCGGCTGACGGTGCGCGCGCCAAGCATCGTGCAGGGCGGCGTCCTGCGCGCACCGCAGGGCGAGATCCGGCTGGAGGCGTCGCAATCGTTGACGCTCGCGCCGGGCAGCCTGACCTCGGCGTCGCTTGAAGGCCTCGTCGTGCCCTATGGCGTCATCGAGCCGACACTCGTGTTCGGTGACTATCGAAATCCCGGTGACGCGCCGGTCAAGGCGGTGCGCCTCGACGGGCCGAATGTGAACGTGCAGGCAGGCGCCGTGATCGATGTGTCCGGCGGCGGCGACCTGCTGGCCTGGCGTTTCGTGCCCGGCAATGGCGGCAGGACCGACATCCTGGCCTATGACGCGAACACGTTCAGGTTTGCCATCGTGCCCGGCATGAGCACCACACCGCTGCCGCGGCAGCCTTATGCGGCAAGCGGCGTTCCCGGCAACAACCGTTCGAACATCAATGTCCTGCAGGATCCGCGGCTGAAAGTCGGCGACAGGGTCTGGCTCGACGGCGTGCTGGGCCTCGCACCGGGGTACTACACATTGCTGCCATCGGCCTATGCGCTGCTGCCCGGTGGCCGCCTGGTCGAACCGATCGGCGGCAGTTATCGGTCGGCCCAGGCGCCGCTGGTGCGGCCCGACGGCGCGGTGATCGCGACCGGCTATTACGCTGTGGCGGGGACACCGATCCACGATCAGGGCTACACGCGCTTCCTGGTCATGGATCAGGCGACCTTTGGTCAATATACCGAGACCAAGGCCTATTCGTTCAACGCCGTGGCCGAAGACCTCGCTGCTGCGGCCGGCGCAGCCGTGCGGACGCCATTCGATGCCGGCACCGTCATTCTGGCCGCCACCCAGTCATTGAGCCTGAACGGCAGCGGCCGCTTCGGCGCGCCGGCCGGCGGGCTGCAGGGCAATCTCGATATCGCTGCGGCCAGGCTCGCTGTGGTCGGTGATGGCGCGACGGCACCGGCCGGCTTTCTCCGGCTGGATGCGCGCGCGGTCAGCGCGTTCGGTGCCGGCAGCCTTTTGATCGGCGGCACGCGGACCAGCACCGCGGCGGGCACCAGCGTCAAAGTGATCGCGACCGATGTCATCGTCGATACCGCAGCGTCACCGCTGAGCGGGCCGGAGATCATCCTGGGGGCCACGACCAGTCTCACGATTGCCGACAATGCGGTCATCACGGCCACCGGCGAACCGGTGAACGACCGCAGCGACCTGCTCCTGACCGGTGACAGCGCCTTGTTGCGGCTGTCGACCGGCAGCCGCATCGGTGTCACGCGCACCGGCACGGCCGGCGTCGCCGGCGAATTGACCATCGGCCGGCACGCCATGCTGACGGCCGCGGGATCGATGCTGCTCGATGCGAGCCGCACGCTGGCGATCGCGCCGGATTCGATCTTCGCCGCCCGCCAGCTCGATCTGGCGTCGCGCCGCATCAATATCGGCCATGTGCCTGCCGGAGAGACGGGCACGACGCTGGGTCTCGACACCGTCGCCCGCCTGGCTTCCGCCAGTGATCTCCTGCTGCGCGGCCAGGAGTCGATCCATCTTTACGGCGATATCGTCCTCGGCGGCCGTACTCCGTCCGGCGATGCGACCCTGGGCAGGCTGACGCTCGATACCGGCCTGCTGCAGGGTCATGCCGATGGCGGCGTCACCACCACCATCGCGGTCGGCGAATTGACGCTGATGAACAGCGCCGCGCCGACAGCGGCGGCCGCCAATGCGGGCGCGGGCACATTGGCGCTCGATGTCGATACGCTGCTCTTGTCGGGGGCCGTCCGGATCGGCGGCTATGCGTTGCTGCAGGGTACGATGGGCATGCTGCAGGCGGCCGGCAGCGGCACGCTTGAATTCGCGGGGGACGCCACCTTGGCGACAGGCGTCGCCACTGCTGGCTCGGGCGTCGATTACACGCTCAAAGTGGGCGGCCATCTCGCGCTCACGCAATCCGCGCGCGCCTTCGCGCGGCCGACCGCCATGGGCGGACGGCTCGCAGTCGATGCGGCTGGCACAGTCCTGCTTGCGAGCAAAGTGATCCTGCCGTCCGGCGTGTTTGAGGCCACGGCGGGTGACTCTGTCGTGGTCGCGCCTTGGGCGCTGATCGATGTTGCCGGCCAGGCGTTGGCGATGCGGGATGTCGTGAAATATGCCCCGGGCGGCATGATCCGCCTCACGGCGGCCAATGTGCTCGATCTGTCACAGGGCACCGTGCTCGACGTTTCGGCCCCGGCAGGCCGCGGCGATGCCGGCACCATCGCGCTCAAGGCTGGTGACGCGGCAAACATTGCTGCAACCCTGCGCGGCCAAGCGCAGCCGGATTCCAGAGGCGGCGATTTCACCCTCGACGCCGCGCGTATCGATAGCTTCTCGACACTGAATACGGCGCTCAACCGCGGCGGCTTCAATCATGCCCGCGACCTCCGCCTCCGTCAGCAGGGAATCTCTCTCGGCGCCGGCGAAACGATCATCGCGCATGATGTGTCTTTGCGTTCCGACGCCGGCGTGGTGGATATTGTCGGCACCATCGATGCCGCGGGCACCGCGGGCTCGCCCGACGGCGGCAGCGTGCGGCTGACGGGCGGCACCGGCGTAACGCTCCAGGCAACAGCCTTGATCGACGGCCAGGCTCGTGCAGCCGAGCCGGGCGGCTTTGATCCGGCCAGCGGCAAGGTTGAGATCAACGCGCTGGACGGGCGTATCGATATAGCGCCCGGCGCCGTGATCAATGTGTCAGGCGGTAGCCGTAGCGGTGGCACGATCGTTATCCGTGCCCGTCGGAGCGGAAATGACATTGCGATTGATCGCCTTGCGGGTACGTTCATCGGCGCGCGACTGCGCGAGATCGATGGCGTCGAGGTCTACAATAGCAGCAGCGTCGATGCGGCAATCGTCAATACGATGTTGAACGATGCAGCAGCGTGGCTCGGCAATGCGGGAACGATTCAGGCCCGTCTCGGTCGTCCTGACTTCGAGGTGCGGCCTGGCATGCTTATGGCGAGCGCCGGCGATCTTGCCGTCAACGCCGAAATCGATCTCGCCGGTCTTGGCGGTGCCGGTTATCTCGGCTTGACGGCCGGCGGCAATATCGCGGTCAATGCCACCATCAGCGACGGTTTTGCCAATGCGAGCCGGACCGCTGCATTGCTGGCCGGCCGCTCCTTCACATACGGCCTCGACAGCGGCGGCGACATCGCGCTCGCTGCAAATGCCATGATCCGCACCGGCACCGGCGATATCACCATCGCGGCCGGACGCGATCTCAAGCTTGTTGCGCAGAATTCGGTGATCTATAGCGCCGGCCGGAAGACCGTCACCGAGGCCGGCTTCAATCCGGCCTTGCTCGGCACTGCCAGAGTTGGCGACTTCGCCACCGAAGGCGGCAATATCCGCGTCAGCGCCGGTCGCGATATCACGGCACCGCTGACCCAGCAGACCAGTTCGGCCTGGTTGTTTCGCTATGGCGACAGCGAGTGGAATGGCAACGCGTCCACGTCGAAGGTCATACAGCAGACGAGCTGGTCGGTAGTCTACAAGAATTTCGAACAGGGCGTCGGCGCGCTTGGTGGCGGCAATGTCAAGGTCAACGCCGGCCGCGACATCAAGGACCTCGCGGTTGCGATCCCGACTACGGGACATATGACCACGAGCATCGGCACTGTCGCAGATGCATCGCAGCTTTACGTCCGTGGTGGCGGCGATCTCGACTTGCTTGCGGGCCGGGATGTTCTGGGCGGGCTGTTTGTGCTCGGCAAGGGTGAGGCCGAGGTGATGGCCGGCCGCAACCTTGCGGCCAGCGCCGATACCGCAAAATTGCGCAGCGCGCTCGTCTCGTCGACCTTTGCCGACGGCTCGGTCAATGCGATGTTCGGCCTGATGGACGCGACGGCACGGGTGACTGCGCTCTCGACCGCAACTATCCATGCGGCGTTCGATCCGATGCTGCAATCGCAAATCACCGAGAATCTCACGGGCACGCCGGCTCTGACCGGTTCGGGCTTCTACGGATATTCCGCGCGCACAGCGCTCGATGTCACCGCCGTCGGCGGCGCGGTGAGTTATCGCAACGATCCGTGGGCCTCGGTCGATATGAGCCGTGGCTACGCCTATGCGGTCAATGCAAGTGCAGCGATCGAAGGTGGAACCGCTCCGCGGCCGGTGCTGCTTGAACTGCTCGGCCGTGCGCCCGACACGCTGAAATTCGCCTCGCTCGAATCCAGCGTGCTGATGACACCACGATTTTCAAGCGCGCTGAAAATAGCCTCGGCCCCGCGCGGCACACTGGAATTGCTGGCGCAGCAGGATGTTCGGATCGGCTATACGGCGCCATCGACCGCGATCGTGATGGAAGATGTCGCGGCTGCTTACGACCGCGGCCCGCTGGTGGCGTTTTCCACCACGCGCGGTGCAGCCGGCACTGACCGGACCGAATATGCCAATACGCGTCCGATATTCGGCCCGTCCGCCGCGAATAACATGCTGCGCGGCTTCACGCTGCTTCACGCTGGCGACCGCGACAATGCGCGGATCTATGCGCTTGACGGTTCGGTCTGCAATGTGGCCATCAGCATTGCCTGCAGCGCCACCGCAACCGGCCTTGCGCAATTCTATCTGACGCTGCCGAAGGCCGCTGCATTCTATGCCGGCCGCGACATCCTCTCGCCGAAGCTCAGCCTGCAGCATAATCAGGCGGATGCCTGGTCGAGCGTTATTGCCGGCCGCGATGTCCGCAACCCGGCAATTGCAGCGGCCGGACCGGGCACGCTGCTGATCGAGGCGGGGCAAAGCATCGATTTCGGCTCCGGCAATAACGGCGCGGCCGTCACCAGCGCCGGTGGTGGCGGGACCGGCAATCTGGCTCTGCCGCGGGATGTCGCCGCCAATATCATGATGAGGGCCGGGGCGGCCAATGCCACCGATTATGACCGCTTTGCCGATACCTATCTCGATCCCGCCAACAGTCGGGGTGTGGTGCGCACGTATCTTGCCGAGCTTGCGGATTACATGCGCGGCATGGGCGTCACAGGCCTGTCCGGCGCCGATCTGGTCGTCGCCTTCAAGGCGCTGCCCAGCGCGCATCGCGAAGCGTTCCTGCTAAAAGTCTATTTCACCGAACTGAAAGAGACAGGGATTGACTACAATAACAGCGCAGGCGCCCGCTATCAAAACTATGACCGCGGCTATCAAGCGGTGGCCACACTCTTTCCGGTGAGTAGCAATAAGGCTGCTGTGGGCAACATCCTGCTCAATTCGAAGCCAGTGGAAACAATGGTGCAGGCTGACATCACCATTGTGGCGCCTTACGGGCGAGTCGAGATCGGCACGGCGTTTCCACCGGAGAACTATTCACCCAATTCGGGCGGCGCAGTGACCCGGCGCGGGGGGGACGTCCGCATCATGGCCGATCAGAACATCGACCTGTTCACGTCACGCGTCTTCACCTTGCAGGGCGGCGATATCACCATGTGGACGTCGAATGGCGACATCACCGCGGGCTCGGGCGCCAAGACGTCGGTGTTCCAGGTGCCGCTGAGCTATACGATGAGCAATGACGGTGTCATCGATCTCAATGTGTTCGGCCTGCAGACCGGCGCCGGCATCGGCGTGCTGGACTCCGTCGGGGCCGCCAAGGGAAGCATGGGCGTCACCCCGACGCGCCGAAAGAGCCGGATCGATCTGCTCGCCTTCCGCGGTGAGGTCAATGCCGGCGACGCGGGCATCCGTGTGCTCGGTGATATCAACATCGGCGCATTGCGCGTGGTCGGGCTCAACAACATCCAGGTAATTGGCGGCACGGCGACGGGCATTCCACAGGCGACAACGCTGACGGTGGTCCCTCTCACTGCTGACACCACCGCGGCTCAGGCAGCAAGTTCGGCCAAGGATGCCATGCAGGCGTCCGCGCCGAACCAGGGCCCGTCCGTGATTATCGTCGAAGTGCTGGGCTATGGCGGCGAGGATGCAATGCCCAGTGAGACCGAGCCGCGCCGGCGCGAACGACGCGCTTATGATGTGGACAGCAGATTTCAGATCGTTGGCGCCGGCAAACTGAACGCCATCGGCGAGACGCTGCTGACCGAAGCGGAAAAGCGAGCGCTGATGCAGCAAGCTGGGCAATAGCGGCTTGAGGAGGAATGTTCGCTTCTGGCGGATTGTGTTGAATAAGTCAGCAAACTGATCGCTGGCATGGCACCGCGATCTTGCGCATGAGTGTGCCCTGCTCAAGCAGGCATTGGAGCGGGCACCGGGATCAGCTTGGCCAGCTTCCGAAGATTCTGGGCTGTGGCGGCGAGCAGGACCTCGTCTCGCGCAACGCAAGGGCCTCTCAGCCTGAGCCGATCAAGGCGCAGGATACGCTTCACATGGGCGATAACATCTTGATTGTCTTGCGTTCACGGCGCGAGGTTACATAGGGCTCCGTCCTGGCGATGCGGCGCGCCACGTCCCGGGCACTCTCGTAAATCGAACGGGTACTATACGGGACGGCATCTT